>CAWHLV010000027.1:0-6645 GCA_963830095.1 uncultured Alphaproteobacteria bacterium | reverse complement strand
TCTCCTGTTACCTGGTTCAGTTCTCGTATTGTACATGCGCCACATCGGCGGCAAAGCTCTCGATGGCGTCGATGCGGTCGTAGAGATTGGCGGTCATGGAGCGCAGACTGTCGCCAGATCGCCGATCTCGTCGGTGCGCTCGGGAAATCGGGAATGATGCCGCGCCCGCCCGCGCCAGAGCGCACCCGGTCGGCGGCGGCCGCCAGCCGCTTCACCGGCTCGGCGATGGTGCCCGCCAGATAGACGAGGTGAACAGCATGACCAGGAACGCCACCAGGAAGACCTCGAACAGGGTGAAGCGTTCGGCGCGCAGAATGTCGTCGATGTCGCCGCCTTCGGTGGACAAGAGCAGCACGCCATAGATGGTGCGGTAGCGGCTTTCGACGGGCTGCCACCGATAGCACCAGCCGGTTGCGATCATCCACGCGGTTCGGCCGTGGCGGTGACGCCGCTCAGCGCGGTGTCGACTTCGCGATACAACCCGCCCATCATCACCCGCCTCGTAATAGGGCTCGAGCTGGGCAAACGGACGCACGCCCATCACGCCATCATAGAGTACGCCGGAACCATTCCTTGAGTTGGCTGTTGGTGTCCAGCGATGGCAGTTCGCTGATCTGCACCACATTGCGGGGCAGAAAATCGCGGGTATCGACGGCAAGCTGGCCGCCCGGCAGATAAAGCCGCCCGCGCAGCCGCGTGGCGCGATCAGCTGGCCCAGCAGCGGTTCGGCATCGGCTACTTTCAGCGTGTGGGTCTCGGGATCGGTGGCATAGGCCGCCAAGGTGCCGCCAATGATATCGGCCTGCTCGCGGATGGCGTTCATCCGTTCCTCGACCAGGCCGCGGCCAGACGCCTGCACCAGGATCACGCCGCCGGTCAGCACGATCAGCGCCAGCGCGTTGAAGCCAGGATGCGCCAGGTGAGGGCGGAAAAACGGGGCACTATTCTCTGTAACGGTATCCGACGCCGTAAAGCGTCTCGATGGCGTCGAAGTCGTCGGCCACCACCTTGAACTTCTTGCGCAGCCGCTTGATGTGGCTGTCGATGGTGCGGTCATCGACATAGACCTGGTCGTCATAGGCCGCGTCCATCAGGCTGTCGCGGCTTTTGACGAAGCCCGGGCGCTGGGCCAGCGCCTGCAGGATCAGGAATTCGGTCACCGTCAGGCGCACCGGCTTGCCGTCCCAGGTGCATTCATGGCGTTGCGGGTCCAGCGCCAGCTTGCCGCGCACCAGGGCTTCCTTCTTGGCGGCGTCACCGGCGGCGGGACTGCGGCCGTCCGCGGCCTTCGGCGCGCCGCAACACCGCGCGCACGCGCTCCAGGAGCAGGCGCTGGGAGAAGGGCTTCCTGATATAATCGTCGGCCCCGGCATTGAGCCCCATCAGCTCGTCGATCTCCTCGTCCTTGCTGGTCAGGAAAATCACCGGTAGCTCCGGCATTGGCCTGGCGCAGGCGGCGCAGAAGCTCCAGCCCGTCCATCCGCGGCATCTTGATGTCCAGTACCGCCAGATCGGGCGGGGTGGTGGTGAGCGCGGTCAGGGCTGCTGCGCCATCCGAGAAGGTGCGGACGTGATATCCCTCTTGCTCCAGCAGCATGCTGACGGAGGCCAGGATATTCTTGTCATCGTCAACCAGAGCGATATTCGCCATAGAGTCCGTTCAAAATAAGGCTGGACCAGTATAAGCCCATGATGAACAAAGCAAAGTCCAAAAGGTTCCGGGGAGCGCAGGCGCGAGCCGGAGCGACCTCAAAAGGAGCGTTCGTGTGAGCGAGAGCGACCAACAAAACAGGAACGCTCCAGATCAGGCCCGCCGCTTTGCCAGCACCGTGGCCTATTATGAGCGCTACCGGTTGGGCTACCCGGACCGGCTGCTCGCCCGGGTGGCGCATCTTTCAGGGTTGAAGCCCGGTGATCCGATTCTCGACCTGGGTGCCGGGACCGGCATGCTGGCGGTGGGATTTGCGCGGGCAGGCATGGCGGTCACCGCCATGGATCCGGAAGCCGACATGCTGGCGGTATGTGCGCAAGCAGCGCAAGCGGCGGGTGTATCCGTGACCCTGCGCCAGGGCAGTTCCCACGATCTTTCGCCAAACATGGGACCGTTCAAGCTGGTCACCATGGGACGCAGTTTCCACTGGATGGACCGCGCCGCCACGCTCGGCATGCTGGAAAGGATCGTGACACCGGATGGCGGGGTCGCGCTGTTCCATGATGCGCATCCCCCGGTCGCCGAGAACGCCTGGTTCAAACGCATGCGCGAGGTGCAGGACAAATTTGGCCGCGACCAGGAGGCGCATATCAAGGAACGGCGTGGCAGCAGCCATAGCCGCTATGAGCCCTTCCTGCTGGCCTCGCAGTTCACCCAACTGGATGGCCTGTCGGTCACCATCCGCCAGACCATCACCGCGGATGATCTGGTGGGCCGCGCCTTTTCCATGTCGATCTGTTCCAGGGCAAAGCTGGGCGCGCGCGCCGAGGAATTCGCGGATGCCTTGCGTGCGGCCTTGCGGGAATTGTCGCCGGATGGAACATTCGCCGAAGTCGCGGAGCTGGTGGCGCTCCTGGCGCGACGTCCGCAAACGGACGCATAACGGGGGGATCATGCTGCAGGCGATTTTGGCCCAGATTTTGTCAGGGCAGGCGAAAAGCATTTCGCTGCTGCTATGGGCGGCGTTCCTGTTCGTCTATTTCCTGCCGTCGGTGCTGGCCTTCAATCGTGGGCACCGGCGTTTCTTCATCATTCTTGTGCTGAATGTCCTCCTGTCGCCGGTGCAAGGTCTGATCCTGTATTTTGTCTGGCCGTCGGTCCTGGTGGCCAATCCCCAAAATCCGGTTTCCACCATTTTTGCCGCGGTTGTGGCCAATCTGGGCCTGGGCTGGATCGCGTTGATGGTCTGGGTGCTTCAGCCGGGCGAGGCCGACCCCAAGTTGCTCAAGATGCAGGAGACCAAATATTACGACGCCATCGCGGCGCTGCCGCTGATCCTGTGGTTCGCCTATGGCGCGCTGCAGTTGCGCGCCGTGCTGGCCGGTGACTGGGCCCGGATTGCGGCCGGCAATGCCACTCTGTTTGTCTGGGTGCAGTTTTTTGCGCTTCTGGCGGCGGCGTCTTTCGACCTTTTGCTGGTCTATGTGCTGGCGGTGCGCGACCGGCCCGTCGCCCGCTCGCAAGGCGTGTTGCCGCGCGCCTTTGGTGTCATCGGCACCTTCATGGGCGTCAGCATCCTGCAGCTGCCGGTGGCGCCTTTGACCCTGCCGATGCAGATATTCGCCGCCATCCTGATCGGGTTGGGAAGTCTTGGCTCGCTGCTGGTGCTGACGCGGCTGGGCAAGAGCTTTTCGATCCTGCCCGAGGCGCGCAAGCTGGTGACGGACGGGCCTTATGCTTGGGTGCGTCATCCGCTTTATACGGTAGAAATCATCACCATTCTGGGCACCGCGATGCAGTTCCAGGCGCCCTGGGCCTGGCTGATCGCGCTGGTGGTGGTGACCTTGCTGTGGATCCGCAGCCACTATGAGGAGCAGGTGCTGGCCGGGGCCTATCCCGAATATGGTGCGTACCGCGCGCGGACGAAACGATTTATTCCGGGGATTATTTAGCGAACTGTCATGGCCCACCGGAGTGTGGGCCATCCAGATGGAATCGCAACCTTTCTGAAAGTGAAGCGCTGGCGTCGGTTGGATGGCCCGCATTTGCGGGCCATGACATGAGAACTATTTAAATTCTACCTTGACGACCTCATAGGACCGCGCGCCGCCGGGCGCGGCCACTTCCACCGTATCGCCCTTGCTCTTGCCGATCAGCGCGCGCGCAATCGGAGAGGAGAGCGAGATGCGGCCCCGCCTGCGCGTCGGATTCCACATCGCCCACGATCTGATATTGGCGTTCCTCGTCGGAATCTTCGTCCACCAGGGTGACGGTGGCGCCGAACTTCACGCTGGTGCCCGACAGCTTGGAGATGTCGATCACGTCGGCGCGGCCGATCTGGTCTTCCAGTTCCATCACCCGGCCTTCGATGAAGCTCTGACGCTCCTTGGCGGCGTGATATTCGGCATTCTCCGACAGGTCGCCGTGGGCGCGCGCTTCCGCGATCGCCTTGATGATTTCGTGGCGGTCCTGGTTCTTCAGCCGGTTCAGCTCGTCTTCCAGGGCCTTGAAGCCCGAGGCGGTCATCGGAATTTTTTCCATCGTCGTCTTCCGTCGGCAATAAAAGGCTCGCGCCCGGCGGCGATGCCGGATGCGGAGCCATCATATTGTTAAGGCACTGATTTCGCTGACAAATTTTATTAACGCGTCAGCGGTGCATCACAAAGAGTAGGACTGGAGGGGGGCGACTTCAAGGGAGGCGGCGTGGAGCGCCGCGATGGCCTGGGCGGCCGCCGCTGCCCCCGCCATGGTGGTGTAATAGGGAACTTTCAGGGTCAACGCGGCCCGGCGGATCGAGGAGCTGTCGGCCAGGGCCTGGGCGCCATCGGTGGTGTTGAACACCAGGTGGATCTCGCCATTCTTCAGCGCGTCCACCACATGGGGGCGGCCCTCCAGCACCTTGTTGATGCGGCGACCGGCAGGCCCTTTGCCTCCAGCACCTTGGCGGTGCCGCGGGTGGCGATCAGCGAAAAGCCCATCGCCACCAGTTCGCGCGCCGGCGCCTCGATCAGGTCCTTGTCGCCGTCCTTGACCGAAATGAACACGGTGCCGCCGGTGGGCAGTTTGGTGCCGGCGCCGATCTGGCTCTTGGCGAAGGCGCGGCCGAAATTCTCGTCCAGGCCCATCACTTCGCCGGTGGAGCGCATTTCCGGTCCCAGGATGTGTCCACGCCGGGGAAGCGGGCGAAGGGCAGACCGCTTCCTTGACCGAGATATGCCTGGGCTTGGGCTTCTTCAGGTCCAGCGATTTCAGCGTCTCACCCGCCATCACGCGCGACTGGCGATGGCGGCCACCGGCAGGCCGATGGCCTTGGCGACGAAGGGCACGGTGCGGCTGGCGCGGGGATTGACCTCCAGCACATAGATCTCGCCGCCCTGGATGGCGTACTGCACATTCATCAGGCCCTGGACCTTCAGCGCGCGGCCATGGCGATGGTCTGGCGCTCGATCTCGGCAATGGTTTCGGCTTTGACAGCGAACGTGGCGGCAGCGAACAGGCCAGTCGCCGGAATGCACGCCGGCTTCCTCGATATGCTCCATGATGCCGGCGATGAAGACATCGCCATCCTTGTCGCAGATCGCATCCACATCCACCTCGGTGGCGCGGTTGAGGAAGCCGTCGATCAGCACCGGATTGTCGCCGGAGATGCGGAACAGCTCGCCGGATTCCACCTGCTTCGTCGCTCCGCCTCGTCCGACACCACCACCATGCCGCGCCCGCCCAGCACATAGGAGGGCCGCAGGATCACCGGATAGCCGATCCTCATGCGGGTGCGGGGATGGTTTCTTCCGCGGTCATTGCGGTGGCGTTGCGCGGCTGTTTCAGGTCCATTCGTTCCAGCAGCGCCTGGAAGCGCTTGCGGTCTTCCGCCAGGTCGATCGCATCGGCGGTCGTGCCCAGGATCGGTACGCCGCGCATCGCGCAGGTCTTGGCGAGCTTCAGCGGCGTCTGGCCGCCGAACTGCACGATCACCCCGACCAGTATAAATTTTCCTGCTCCTTGGAGACGATCTCCAGCACGTCTTCGAGCGGTCAGCGGCTCGAAATACAGCCGGTCGGAGGTGTCGTAGTCGGTCGAGACCGTTTCCGGATTGCAGTTGACCATGATGGTCTCATAGCCCTGCTCCGACAGCGAGAAGGCGGCGTGGCAGCAGCAATAGTCGAACTCGATCCCCTGGCCGATGCGGTTGGGCCCGCCGCCCAGGATGATGATCTTCTTTGCGGTCGGTCGGCTTGCTTTCGCAATTCACCCCCTCGCCGCCGACCGGATTCTCGTAGGTCGAATACATGTAGGGCGTCAGCGCCCGCGAATTCGGCGGCGCAGGTGTCGATGCGCTTGTAGCAGGGGCGGATGTCCAGCGCCTGGCGCAGCGCGCGCACCGCCGCTTCCTTCCGGCCGCTCAGCTTGGCCAGCCGCGCGTCGAAAAAGCCCATCCCTTCCCCTGGCGCGCAGCCCCTTGGCGTCCCTGCGGCAGTCCGTGTGCACGGACACCGCGCCTCGGCGGCGAGGATGGTTTCGATCTCGCCCAGGAACCAGGGATCATAGCCGGTGATGGCGCCGGATCTCGTCCAGCGGAAAATTATAGCGCAGCGCCTGCGCCGCGACCCGCAGCCGGTCGGGCGTGGGGCGGGCCAGGGCGGCGCGGATGGCGGCGGGGTCCGCATCCAGTTCGATCTCGTCCAGCCCGGTCAGGCCGGTTTCCAGCGAACGCAGCGCCTTCTGCAGCGACTCCGCCGAAGGTTCGCCCGATGGCCATCGCCTCGCCCACCGATTTCATCGCGGTGGTCAAGGAGCGGCTCGGCGCCGGGAAATTTCTCGAAGGCGAAGCGGGGAATTTCGTCACCACATAATCGATGGTCGGCTCGAAGCTGGCGGGCGTCACCTTGGTGATGTCGTTCTTCAATTCATCCAGCGTGTAGCCGATGGCCAGCTTGGCGGCGATCTTGGCGATGGGAAAGCCGGTGGCCTTGGAGGCGAGCGCCGACGAGCGCAGC
>CAWHLV010000026.1:0-43799 GCA_963830095.1 uncultured Alphaproteobacteria bacterium | reverse complement strand
AAAGGCTCAGGTGTTACATGAACCTTGAGCCCTAACGTCAAGCCGAACAGGTACTTTACTTTCACCCGGATATTATTCACTTTATAATTTCACCCGGATAGATGATCGCTGTGACCCATCCGCCTTTTCCGGCTTTGATAGCTCGCTTCCGGCTCCTGCCGGAGGTTATGCCACCTGCCGCCATGACACCGGCGCCCTGATCTTGGACCAGGAAACCGGCCGGGTGGTGGACGTCGACCACCGTTTTCCAGCCAGCGAGGAGGGGCCTCAACCGGGGAGGCCCAAATTGGGGGTGGTGGCGCGGGAGATCACCCTTTGCCCAGGCACTGGGACTGGCTCGCCACCCAGCCGGGCGGGGCGTCGGTGGCGCTGCGCAAGCTGGTGGAGGACGCCAGCCGCAGCCCGCGCGCCCAGCAGCGGCAGCACGATGCGGCCTATCGCTTCGCCACCGCGCTGGTCGGCGATGCACCGGGTTATGAGGAAGCGATGCGCGCGCTCTATGCCGGGCATGGCGAAGACTTTGCCGCTCATATCGAGGGCTGGCCGCCGGATGTGCGCCGCGTGCTGGAAGAGATGACGGCGGAGGCTTTTTGAATGAGCCGCGAAAAGCTGCTGGCCGCCTTCATCGAAGAGGTCTGGTCGCAAGGCCACATCGAGGCCTGCGACGATTTCATCGGCGAAACCTATACGGTGCGCCCGATCCGCACGATCCCTGGGACGGCCAGACCTTGAGCCGCGATGGCTTCAAAGAGCGTGTGCGCCTTTCACGCGAGCCACTGCCAGATCAGCGTTTCACCCTGGTGTCGATGCTGGAAGACGGCGATGCCATCGCGATTGCCTGGACATGGGACGCCACCCATACAAGCAATTTTGGCGGTTTTGCCCCGACGGGCGCGCGGCTCACCATGTCGGGCCTGACCATTTATGACTTTGACGGGCAAGACCGGATACGCGGCCACTGGCAGGCCGTCGACCGGCTGGGCGTCTATCAGCAGCTGACACGGAACACCGTCTAGAAGTCGACCGCGATGCCTTTGCGCTCCCAGTCGCCGAAGCGGGTGGCTTCAGGGCCCTTGGGGCCGCCATTTTCCGGCGGCAACTGGGCCTTGGCTTCCGTGTCCCGGCGGCATCGGCTTCGGCCTTGGCGCGTTCGCCGGCCTGGGCGATGCGGGCGGCGATCTGCCCCGCGATGGATTGTCTCTGTCGCTTGATCGGTCATCAAGCGATCTTACATTCAGTCAGGACGGAGAGAAATGATGAATACGCTGCGCACCGGTATCCTGATGGCGGCCCTGACGGGGCTGTTCCTGGCGGTGGGCGGCGTCTTGGGTGGCGGCACCGGCATGGCGATCGCGCTGGCCTTTGCATGCGCGACCAATCTTTTCGCCTACTGGAACTCCGACAAGGTGCTGTTGTCGATGTATGGCGCCCATCCCGTGGATGCCCAAAGCGCCCCCGATCTTTTCCACCTGGTGGAGCAGCTGGCCGCGAAAGCGGGCCTTCCCATGCCGCGCGTCTATATCACCGACAATCCCCAGCCCAATGCTTTTGCCACCGGGCGCAGTCCCGAACATGCCGCGGTCTGTGTCACCTCGGGCCTTCTGCCCAGGTCAATCAGGAAGAACTGGCCGGCGTCCTGGCGCATGAGCTGGGGCATGTGAAGCATCGCGACACGCTGACCATGACCATCACCGCGGTGATGGCGGGCGCGATTTCCATGCTGGCCAACATGGCCTTCTTCATGGGCGGCAGCCGTGACCGCAACAACCCGCTGGGCTTTGTCGGCGTCATTCTGGTGATGGTGCTGGCGCCCCTCGGCGCCATGCTGGTGCAGGCGGCGATTTCGCGCTGCAGAGAATTCGAGGCCGACAAGGCGGGAGCGGAAATCACCGGCCGGCCGCTGTGGCTGGCCAGCGCGCTGGGCCGGATCGAACAGTCGGCACAGCGCATCGACAATTATCCCGCCGACGCCAACCCCGCCACGGCGCATATGTTCATCATCAACCCCCTGCACGGCGGCATCGGCGGGCTCTTTGCCACCCACCCCTCGACCGAGGAACGCATCGCGCGCCTGCGCGCGATGGCGGGCGGCGCGGCTATTCCTGTAAAGCGTGGTCCTTGGGGCTAAACTTCCGCTGTCATTCCCGCGCAAGCGGAGAATCCATCGTGCATCGCGTGACCATGGATGCCCGCTTTCGCGGGCATGACAAGTGGAATAGACATTGCCGATGACCGACACAGGATTTCCTGCGCGCCGCGCCGCGCTGGCCATTATTTCCGGCGTGCTGCAGAAGCGCCGCCCGCTGGATGCCGGACTGGACCAGCTTGCGGGGCTTGCCACCCGTGACGCCGGCTTTGCCCGGGCGCTGGCCAGCGAGACCTTGCGAAACATGGGCGCGCTGGACGCGGTGCTGCGCAAGTTCATGGCCAAGCCGCTGGCGCCGCACAAGGCAGGCGCCGCCAGCGAGATCCTGCTGCTGGGGGCCTGCGAACTTCTGGTCCTGAAAGTCGCGCCCCATGCCGCGGTGGACGCCGCCAATGAACTGGCCGCCAAGGATTCCAAGGCGGTGCATTTCAAGCCGCTGATCAATGCGGTGCTGCGCAAGATCGCAAAGGAAGGCGAAGCGGTGCTTTCGGGTCTGGACCGCGAGCGCCTGTCCACGCCCGACTGGCTGTGGTCGCGCTGGACGGCGCAATATGGCGCCGGCACGGCACGCGCCATCGCGCGCGCCCATCAGCAGGCCGCGCCGGTGGACATTGTGCTGAAATCGCCGGGTGCCGCATTTCCGCCCAGCGAAGAACTGTTCGGCCATGTGCGGCGATTGAACGATGCAGGCCGCATCGACGAACTGCCCGGCTTTGCGGAAGGGTACTGGTGGGTGCAGGACGCCGCCGCCACCCTGCCCGTGCTGCTGCTGGGCGATGTCGCCGGCAAAAAGGTGATCGATCTGTGCGCGGCGCCGGGCGGCAAGACCATGCAGCTGGCGGCAGCGCGGCGCGCAGGTGACGGCGGTGGAAATGGATGCGACGCGGGCCGAACGCATCCGCGAAAATCTAACCCGCACAAATCTTTCCGCCGACGTGCTGGTGGCCGATACGCGCGATATCGACCTGCGCGCGCCATTGGTCCTGATCGATGCGCCCTGCACCGCCACCGGCACCATTCGCCGCCATCCCGACCTGGTCTGGATCAAGGGCGCGGCGGACGTCACAGTTTCGGCCGCCGCCGCTTACGAGATTCTGGAAAGCGGCGCGGCGCTGGTCGAAGCGGGCGGCAGCTTGGTCTTTGCCGTTTGCTCCCTGGAACGCGAGGAAGGCGAAGAGCAGATCGCGGCCTTTCTTGCCAATCATCCTGAATTCGCGCGCATGCCGGTCACACCCGATGAAGTCTTCGGCCATGGCGAATGGATCACGCCCGAAGGCGATCTGCGCACCCTGCCCTGTCATCTGGCAGACAAAGGCGGCATGGACGGGTTCTATGCCGCGCGGCTGAAGCGAAACGCCTAAAGCTGGCGCAAGCCAGTCGTGGGATCGCGGCGCACCACCGGCGTCAGGCGTTCGTCGTCTTCCGCCGCGTTTTTCTTGCGCCGCGACGCCGTGAACACAGCAACGCCTATCGTAAACATGTTGCAGGCATAGACGAACCAGTGTTGGGCCATATGGGATTGCAGCCAGGGTCCGATCTGGCCAACGCCAACCTCTGCGATGCCCAGACAGACCGCGCAGGCGAGAAACGCCATAACAAGGATAGCCAGCCGTTTCATAGCCGCCCCAATGCATAAGCAATGGCAAGATATACCTTGCCGGTGTCGGGCGACAAGGACGGCTTCTACGCCACACGGCTCACACGGCGTTCAGGTGCCTGACATCACGCCCTTGCCGGGATGAACCGAAGCCACGATCCGCCCCCGATCCACCACCGGCACGCCGCCCACGATCACATAGGGAATGCCCGCCGAGGTCAGGGTCGGCATCTGGTAAGTGGCGCGGTCCGTCACCGTCGCCGGATCGAACAAGGTCAGGTCGGCATCGGCGCCCACCTGTACCCGGCCCTTGCGGTGCATGGCGGGTGAAATCCCCTCAAGGCGATGGGCCGGCAGATAGGTCATCTTGCCCAGGGCATCCATCAGGGTGAGGGCATGCTTCTCGCGCACATAGACGCCCAGCACACGGGCGAAGGTGCCGGTGGCGCGCGGATGGCCCTTGCCGTTGATATAGACGACGGCGTCGGAGGCGATGATCACGCCGGGATGGGCAACGGCCGTGGTGACGGTAGCGTCCGGGATGCGGTGATTGATGATCGCCATGCCGGGCTGTTCCTTGCGATACCGGGCGAAGCTTTCGGCGTTCAGCCGCTCGCCCGTCGGCGGCCATTCGATGTCTTCGTATTTTGCGGCCAGTCGTTCCTGCCAGCCCGGATTGAACAGGGCGCTGCCGATGGCGGTGGAGGAGGCGTCGTAGGGATAGACCTCGGTGGTGACATCGACGCCATGGCGGCGCGCCCCGTCGATCATGTCGAGGATCATGTCCACGGCGCCCAGGGCCTTGGACCCGATATGGCAGATATGCACGGGCGCGCCGGTGGCCGCGGCATCGGCGATCAGTTCCTGCATCGGCGTCATCAGATTGTCGGCGTCGGCGCGCTCCGCCGCCCGGGCATGGACAAAGACCGGCGCATGCAGCCGTCCCGCCTCCTTCATCAGAAGATAGATTTCGTCGCGCCCCGCGCCCGGGAGATATTCGGACAGCACGCCCAGGCCCAGGCCGCCGGCGGCGAAGCCCTGGTCGAACATGAGGCGTTCGCGTTCGCGCTCCTTAGGCGAGAGCGGTTGTTCAGCCCATTCGGATTTGCGCGGCAGGATCTTGCCCCAGGTGCTGAAAGGCGCATCCAGGCTGCCTTCCTCGTCCATCCCGGTCTTGATCTTCACACGGATGCTTTGCAGCCCGACGCTGGCGCCGAAATTGATGCGGGCCTTGCCCTTGCGCACCGCATAGAAGGGCGCGATGGGATAGACGCCTTCCTCCAGCTCCAGCGAGGTCGTGACCCCGTCCTGCGCCTGTTGGTCATAGCCGAAGGCATATTGGGCGTGGGAATGAATATCGATGAAGCCTGGCGCCACGACCAGGCCCTTGGCGTCAATGGTCCGGGCCCCGTCCAGCACGTGATCGGAGATCGCCGCGATCCGCCCCGCACGCATGCCGAGATTGGCGATGCGGTCGGTGCCGGTTTCAGGGTCCATGATCCGGCCATGAAGAATGACCAGATCATAGGAGGGAGCCGCCGCGGAGGGGACGCTGGCAGAAAGCAGCAGCGCACAGCCGGCCATCAGGGCCCAGATTGTGCCGCGCATCTTGTCCCTTCCCTAGAGCCGCCCCAGTGCATACGCGATGGCCAAATAGACCTTGCCGGTATCGGCCGACAGCAGGGTCGATGTCAGCAGGCCGCCGCCATCGCCCTGACGCGCCTGGTTCAACAGGGTCTCGAATTCCGCCAGATAGGCATCGGCGGCGTCATGGAAGCGCTTGTCATCGCGATAAAGCGTGGTGACGCGGTCAACGGCGGAATCGTCAATCGTGCCCGACAGCCGTCGGGCAAAGATGGCGCGGTCGCCGGCCAGATAGCGCTTCCAGTCTTCATCGTTGGGCTCGCTCGTATCCAGCGCCGAAAGATCGATCGCCATGTCGGCCAGCGCCAGTTCCAGCGCCCCCAAGGTCGCGGCGGTGTCCAGCCCCGACACCGGCCTGGGCAGGCGAATCTCGCTTTCCTGCTCGGCCGCGGCCAGCAGGGTCTTCATCTCCCAGCCCTTGTTGTCGCTCACGCGCGCCGGTTTGTCGGCGGGTTTCCTGGTGGTGAGCTTGCGCGCCAGACCTTTGAGGCCCTCGGGCTCCGGTTCGGCCACAGGCTTCATCGGGCCGCCGATATCGGGCGGCGTCACCTTGCCGGTGGAACGCGCATGCAAGGTGGACATGGTGCGTGCCGACAGATCCAGAATCTGTTCGGTCTCGCTCGCCATCATCTGGCGCACCCGGCGGGCTTCTTCCTGCGCCAGGCCGGGCAAGCGGATCAGATGCTTTTCCACGTCCTTTGTGGTTTCCGACAGCAGGGTGCGGATCTTGCTGGCTTCGGCGCTCATCTCGCCGGAGGCGCGCAGCAGGCGTTCGCATTCCGCCATCGCTTCGCCCACCAAGAGGCGCGCATCATGCTTGGCCTGGGCCGAGCTTTCGCCGATCAGGGTCTTGGCGCCATCGCCCGCATCCCGGATCGATGCCGACAAGGTCGCCAGAACCTGGCTGGCCGCCTCACTGGTTTCCTTCAGCCGTTCGGCTTCGCGCGCAAAGGCATTGGTCAGTTGCGCGGCGCGGCTGGCCGCATTGGCCATGATCAGTTCCAGATGCCGTTCGGCGTCGCCGGTCACGGTCTCGAACTTGCGCGCTTCCCCGCCCAGCGCCTCGATGGCGTTTTCCATGCCGACGCGCTGCTGCGACAGAGCGGATTCGAAAATCTCGCTTTCGCTGTTCAGTTTCTCGACCAGCTCGCCCATCTGGGCGCGATGCTTTTCATGCCGCGCCAGCACGAATTCCGCACGCGCCATGGCGGCATCGGCCACGTCCTGAATGCGCTGGGCCTGGGCTTCCAGCGACTTGGCGGCTTCCAGCGGCGCATCCGCGGCCAGGGTAATGGCGCCGCGGAAACCGGCGGCCTGCACATCCAGTGACTGAGCCGCCATCTTCAAGGTGCCTTCGGCGGATTCCATGGTGGCCTTGAGTTGCGCGGCGCGGCCCGCCACCGTTTCGCCGGCGCGGCCGGCAGCTTCGCTGAGCTGATCGCCCAGCGTTTCGATGCGCGCGCTTTCCTGATTGAGCCGCGCGGCGATGGTGTCGCCACGCACCTGCGCGCGCGCGCCCGCGTCATCCAAGGTCGAGATCTGCTTATCCAGCACCGCTTCCATGGTGCGCATGCGCTGAAGGGCGACATCCAGACCGGTGTTGAGACCGTCAAGCTCCCGGCGCACCGCACGCGCCAGCCGCGCGGCATTGTTGGCGGCGGTTTCATCGGCCGCAAACAAACGCTCGCTCGCCGCCAGAAGTGTGCGGGTCGCGTCCGTCATCGCAGAACTGCGGGCGAGCGCCGCCGCAACGCTGAGGAACAGGAAGGGCGGAAACAGCATTTCGGCCAGGAACGCCGCCTTGGCGGCCAGGGTAAGATGACTCAGCCCCTGCGGCCCCAGAAGACCCCAGATGAAGGCGGCCGACACCCCGATCCAGAACAGCGACAAGAGCGCGCCGCTGACCAGCGCCACACTGCCAAAGCGGCTGGGCTTGAGCTTGGGGATCGGCTGAGGCGCGGGCAGCGGCGAAGTGACGCCCGGCGTTTGCGGCTTTTCCAGGGGCACGGTCTGCCCGAACGTCTTAACCATTTTGCTTTTAGGCCCTGAATCCGCTGGCTTATTTCAGTTAAACATAAATCGGGCGGGTTTCACACAGGAAATGCCGCATTAACGCGGCTTTAGCCCCGCTTCGCACAGGATAAGCCCACATTTTCCTGAAGAAGTAGCCATGACTGACACCCCCGTCGATCTCACCCACCTCGCCCGCTATACCGGCGGCGACAAGGCGTTGAACGCAGAGATACTCAAGCTGTTCGACGGCCAGGTCAGCGAGATGGTGACCCAGCTTCTGGGCGTGTTGGAACAGCGCGATGCGCGCAAGTGGCGCGAGGTCACCCACACCATCAAGGGTGCGGCGCGCGGTGTGGGCGCCTTTGCCATGGGCGATGCCGCCGCCAATGCCGAACCGGTGGACCCGGCCAACAATCCCGACCGCGCCATCGAAGTGATCGAAGCGCTGCGGGTCGAGGGCGAAGCGGTGCAGGCTTTTATCGCCGAGTATCTGGCCGCCTAGCGGCGCTTTTCAAACATCTCGAACTCATGCGCGATCGAAGCCTCGATCAGCGTGCGCCACACCGGTTCCGCAATTGCTGCTGACAACCCCGTGCGCTTTCCTTCCGCAATCACCTTGGCCACCACGTCTTCTACGCGGGCGGCGTCGCGCACCTGTTCGCGCGCGGTCTTGAGCCGGGCGGCCCGTTCGATATAAGCCTGCCGGACCGTCAGTAGCGCCACCAGCCTTGTGTCCAGCGTGTCGATGGCTTCCCGCAATTCGCCAAGGGAGGCGCAGGCATCGGGCATCTTCAGGGGAGCGTCATTTTGCATCGCAGCACTGTTCTGGCCGGGGTTGTTGGTGCAGGCATTTTTACATATAAGAACGACGTTTTCTCAGCCTATACATAAGTTTAGGTGTGAAATCCGGAGCTCCAGGAAAAGGTCAAGGATCGCGGAATGACTGCCCAGCCCATCGAAACAGACGTTGCCATCATCGGCGCGGGCCCCATCGGCCTGTTCGCCGTGTTCGAGCTGGGTCTGCTGGACCTCAAGTGCCACCTGATCGACATCCTGGACCGGCCGGGCGGCCAGTGCACCGAACTTTATCCGGAAAAGCCGATCTACGATATTCCGGGCCTGCCCATCATCACCGGCCAGGAGCTGGTGAACCGCCTGCTGGAGCAGATCAAGCCGTTCAATCCGCAATTCCATTTCAGCGAAATGGCGACGTCGCTGGAGAAGCTGGCCGACGGCCGCTGGAAACTCAAGACCGACGCGGGCACCGAGATCATCGCAGCCGTGGTGGTGGTCGCGGCCGGCGCCGGTTCGTTCCAGCCCAAGCGCCCGCCGGTGCCGGGCATCGAGCAGTTTGAAAATGCCGGCGACGGCATCGGCGTGCATTACGCCGTGCGCAAGATGGAGACCTTCCGCGGCAAGAACATACTTGTTGCTGGTGGGGGAGACAGTGCGCTGGACTGGGTGATCAACCTGGCGCCGCTGGCCAAGAGCATGACCCTGGTGCATCACCGCGACGGCTTTCGCGCCGCCGCCCACAGTGTCAATCAGATGCGCGAGCTGGAGAAGGAAGGAAAAGTCAAATTCCACGTCGCCAGCGTGAAGGCGCTGCATGGCGAACCCGGCAAGCTTTCCGGCGTGACCCTGCAGGGCCTGGACAAGAAAGAATGGGTCCAGGAAGCCGATGTGTTCCTGCCCTTCTTTGGCCTCACCATCAAGCTGGGCCCCATCGCGGAATTCGGCATCAACCTGCACGAAAATCTGATCCCGGTGGACACCGCCCGCTTTGAAAGCCCGACCCCGGGCATCTTCGCCATCGGCGACATCAACACCTATGCCGGCAAGCTGAAGCTGATATTGTCCGGCTTCCATGAGGCGGCCCTGATGTCGCAGGCCGCTTTCCATGTCTGCCGTCCCAATGAGAAGCTGCGCTTCCAGTACACGACCTCCTCCTCCAACCTGCAAAAGAAATTGGGTGTCTCGTGAAGATCCACGCTGTCGACCGCCAGGGGAAAGAACACACGCTGGAAGGCCGCGACGGCTGGAGCGTGATGGAGATCCTGCGTGACGGCGGGTTGGACATCGCGGCGGAATGCGGCGGGGCGTGCGCCTGCGCCACCTGCCACGTTTATGTGAATGACGGCTGGTTCGACAAGCTGCCCGCGCCGTCGGAAGCCGAGATCGACATGCTGGACATGGCGCTGGCGGTCGAGCCGAATTCGCGCCTGTCGTGCCAGGTGATCTGCAGCGAAACCACCGACGGCATCAAGGTCACGGTCGCGCCTGAGTAGACGTCAATAACCGCCCAGGTCCTTCTTCATCTCATAGGCGATGGACGCGCGCTCACCAAGATAGTTGCCGTCCGGCGCCATTTTATACAGCCCGCGCAGATAGGTGAGATCGACATCGGTCATCGCCGCCGGCTTCTTCTCGGCGCCGCAGTCCGCCGCCATCAGATTGGTGATGGTCGGCACATTCTGGCAGGTGTCGTAATACTGCCCCTGGGATAGCGCCAGCATGGCGATGTAATCGGCCAGCGGGCCGATTTCCTGGCCGGCGATTTTGGTCGTATCGATGACGATGATGGCGGCGGTGAATTCGCTTTTCAGCCCGTTTCCAGTACGCGACCCGCTCACGCGAAGGCTGGGAATATTGCCAAAGTTGCTCATCACCCCATAGCCGAGAGAGCCGCTGGGCAGGTCTGCCGTGATGAAGCCGTCAAAGTCTTCCGTCGCGGTCGAATACCAGGCCTGGACGGGAAGCCGCACGGTGGCGATCTGCTCGGCCTGTGAGCGGTAATGAAATCCCAGCAGCGCCGGACGCTTGGCCCGCACGAAATCCAGAAGCTTCTGCGCTTCGGACGTGGCCACGACCAGGACATTGGGATGACAGGGTTCGTGCTGGTCCAGCGGCGCGCCGGCGGCCATCGCCACCTTGATGATGCGCTGGGTGACGTAGAGATTGAACTTGTCGGGCAGGCCGATGGTGACCGGGCAAATGCCGGTCTTCCAGCGCGCGATCTTGCCCACCAGGCGGGTTTGTGCGGCATGGTCGATGATGAAATTATCAAGCGCCCTTTCGGTGCGAAGGCGCAGCTCGGTGATGATGACGTTTTCGACCGGCGCGCTTTGCGGCACCGGCGCGGCCTGCTGGGCCGAGGCCGAAAGCGCGAGAGGCGGCATCACAAGCGCCAGAAGAGCGATGATTCTTTTCATCCTCGTTGCTCCGAAATTGCGAAGACTGAAAATTGAAGAATGGCAATTGGTGACAGCCGCTATCGTACACCCGCAGCCTGGGGGTCGGAAATCCCGCCACCCCGCTCTGGCGATCCGGGGGGTGGATGGGCCATGATCGGCCCATGGCTATCATTCGCGGCCGCCAGCAGGCCCATCCCGACCGGCCCTTTGCGCTGTTTCTGATCGGCATGCGGGTCAACGACCTGCTGGCCGTGCGGCAGTGGTGGCCGGTGGTTGCGGCCATGCCGCGCATGCAGCGCGAGCTTCAACGCAACCCCGGCGCCGGGCTGCTGTGGCAGCGCAATTTCCTGTCAGGCCGCGTGGTGATGACCCTGCAATATTGGGACAGCATGGAAAAGCTGTTCGCCTATGCCCATGACCGCGCAGGCGAACACTTCCCGGCCTGGGCCGCGTTCAACCGCAAGGTGAAGGACAATCCCGCCGTCGGCATCTGGCACGAGACCTATGCCCTGACGCCGGACAATTGCGAGAACATCTATCGCAACATGCCGGCCTTCGGCCTGGGGGCCGCGTTCGGGGTTGCGCCTGCGGCCACGCGGATGGGTGGGTTGCGAGACCCGTTCGACCGCGGCGCGCCAGCGGCGCGAATAGGTCCAGTGGACCTATGAGAGCCGGCGAACGCCGCGAGCACAGGCGAGCGGCCTGGGCCACTTATCAATTCCCGAAACCGTCTTTAGGCTCCCGCCCGGGTTGGGGGCCAGATGACTGTCGCGCATGTCTACACCGTTGCCTTTCAGGGCATCAACCGAGCCACCACTTCAGCGCGCTCAGATCAATCCCATTGGCCTCAGCGATGCCCTGCGCTTCCTGTCGCGTGATCGGTTTGCCGTTCTGCCAGAACTCCACATGGCTCCAGGGCCGGTCGGGCAGGATATATTTCTGGCCCGAGCCGTCCTGCGGGTCCACCAGAGTGAAGCCCGAGGTGCGGGTGAAGGCAAAGAACAGCGGGCGCGGCGGCGCGATCTGGTTGTCATGAAGCTGGACGCCGGTATGGACATTCTGCGCCTTCAGGGTCCGGCCCTCGACGCGGCTGTAGCTGGGCGCGGCAATGAAAGGACAGACCTGCATGGCATAGCGGCCGCAGGCCTCATGCATGAAAGGGTCGATGTACATGCCGTCTTCCATGAAGGAAGAGCCCGGCCCGCCAACCAGCCAGATCTGGCCCGGCAACAGCGGCTTGCCGCACAAGCCGCAGAGCTTCTTGTCCAGCACTTCGTCGACCACGCTGGTGTCATTGACCGAGAAATGGGGCGCGCCCTTCACATCCCGATAGACGACGAACGGAATTGGAAGACCGCGGCGGTCGCGGTCATTGGCCTGCAAATCGAGGGGAATCGGAACGTCCGGCACCACAGACGCACTTTCTCAAAACGTCTGGCGCAATATGCCGGGAATTGGCACCCCGCGGTATGTGTTCAAAAATGCTTATGCACAGTTGCGCAGCACCCCGAAACGGTCACATCACCGCGCCGAAGCGCAGCTCGGGCGCCGTGCCGGGCTGGCCGGACAGTTCGAACTGCATCTTCTCGACCAGGTTGAACACAATGGTCCAGAACAGCGCCTTGCCCCGGTCGTTGGCATTGGCCGCGCCTTCCAGAAAATCCAGCACGATCTGTTCGGCTTCATAGGGAAACTGCTCGATCACCGAGGCGGCGACCAGGCCCGGCTCCATATCCCATGTTTGCATCGCACCCTCGCGCCCATGAACCCGGCGGCAGTATCGCACCGGGCGCGCGCAATCATGAGTAAGGGAAAGCCACAAATACCTGCGTATTTCTACCTATGTCCGCAATGCCTACCGGGCGGCCGCGCGCGCAAACTCTCGAAACCGATGATGACCGGCGTGTTAGCCAGTTTCCGGTAATCGCCCAATTTCTAGCAGCGGTAAGATCGGGTCCGGACGGCGGTCTGCGGCTGTCAAGGCACCTCTCGCGCATCTTTGCGGTTGCTCGCGCCAGCGCACCCCCGCAACATCCGCGCACCCCGATGCTCGCAAGCCAGCGCCCCCAACCTGCCGCGGCCCTCAGCCTTGTGCTGGTTGTGCTGCTGCATGCGCTGCTGCTGTTCGCCTTTTTGCATTTCCTGGTGACGGCACCGAGAAGCGTTCGCCCCGTGCCCGAACGGCTGCTGGAAATGATCATCAGCACCGCCAGGAAACCCTTACTCGCGCCGATGACCGCGCCGCCGTCGAAACCCGCAACAGCGCCACACCGGGGCGGCGAACATTCCGGTGTGATGCCGTCTTATGCCCCGCCGGTGGCCGCGCCCGATGTCACCGGCCTGGGCCAGGCGCTGTTCGGCTGTGCACCCGAGAATCCCAACCTCTCGCCGGAGCAGCGCGCCCATTGCACCAATGGCTTCACCCGGCCCGACGACAATGCGCTGATCGAACCCAAGAGCCATGTCAAAGACCCGGCGCGGCGTGAAGCGGAGATGCGCACCAAGAACACGCCGGGCCGCGTGCCCTGCACCAGCCTGACCGAAGTGCAGACCAGTTTGGCCGGCAACACCATGGTGCCCCTGGTCGATCCGGTCTGCGCCATCGGCGGGCTGGTCAACGGCTTTGGCCCGCTGAACGGGCTGGACAAGTAAGCAGCAGGAACTTTCCCCCCGCACTGCCCGTTGTGGAGGCATTCTCGCGGAGATTGCCGATGAAACCGATTGTCGTTCTGGGTCTGGTGCTGATTGCGCTGGGCATCGCCGGCCTGTTGATCAGCCATGTGAGCTGGACCGAGACCAAGCCGCTGGTCGATCTGGGCCCGCTGCACATCGCTTCCCAGGAGGACCATACGGTCTGGATTCCCACCGTCGCGGCGGTGATGGCGGTGCTGGCCGGCCTGGGCCTTGTCTTCGCCGGCAAGCGCTCCGTTTAAGCCTGATTTTGCTGCATTTGCGAACGTCCGGAGCGTCCGGCAACCCGAGCAATTGCGTTAGCGATTGCGAAGGGCCTGCCGGCGCGACCATTTAGAAAGTCGCGCGTTGCGGCTGTCACAAGGTTACGCCTATCATCCTCTCCATTATTTCACGGGGAGAGAGAAATGCGTTCCGTCACCAAGTTTGCATTGGGTCTTGCGGTCGGCGTCGCTGTCGGCGCCACCGGTTTTGCCGCCGTCGCGCAGAAGGACCCGAAGATCGGCACCACGGTCAACGATCCGATCGGGCCGGCGCCCGATCCGGCCGCCGTCGGCATGACCCTGCCCAAGGACATCAAGTGTACCGGCAAGGAAGGCGAGAACCAGATGTGCTACCTGTATGGCGATCCGGCCAAGCCCGGACCGTACATGGTGAAATACATCTGGTGGCCAGGCCATTTCTCCAAGCCGCACTATCACAACAACGAACGCTTCGCCTATGTCGTGTCGGGCACCTGGTGGACCTCGACCAGCAAGGTCTATGACGAGCGCACCACCTATCCGGTACATGCCGGTTCGGTCGCGGTCGACAAGCTGCACGGCATTCACTGGGACGGCTGCCGCACCGGCGCGAAAGAACCGGCCGTGCTGATTCTGGCAGGCACCGGGCCCAACATCACCCAGGGCGTGGATGAGAACGGCAAGGACATGGGTCCGCCGCGCTGAAGGAGACCATAATGCGTCATCTTGCAATCATCGCCCTGTCGGCCCTGCTGGCGACGCCAGCCGTGGCCGAAACCCAGGAGCAGCTGCTGAATCAAGGTCCGCCCAAGACCAGCCAACCCATGCCCGATCCCGCCAACATCCCCATGGTGTTCGGCAAAGACATCCAATGGAAGGGCGAAACCGGCGAGCATTCGGCCGCCCTGTTCGGCGATCCCAACAAGCCGGGCATCTATGGCGTGCTGATCAAGTGGGACCCCGGCCACAATTCCAAGCCGCATTTCCACACCACTGATCGCTACATCTATGTGGTGTCGGGGACATGGTGGGTGTCGTCCAGCACCCATTACGATCCCGGCAAGATGTATCCGATTCCGGCGGGGACCTTTGTCACCGACATCAAGAACACCATCCATTGGGACGGGGCCAAGGCCGAAACCGGCCCCTGCATCCTGATGCTGGTGGGCGAAGGGCCGATGGCCACGACCCGCTATGCCGCCAAGGACGCGAGCAAGCCCGAGGAAGGCCAGGACTTCGTCCCCAAGCAGTGAGAGCAATTCAGCGCTGCGCCGCGTGGGCCCCTTGACGGCTCGCGCGGCGTAATGCTGTGAGGGGGCACGGACGCCAAGGGGACATGCTTTGAAGAAATTCCATCCCGTCTATCTGTTTCTCCTGATCCCCTATGCCGCCTGGGTGTGGGTGCCGTTCTACAACAGAAGCGAACCCGCGCTGTTCGGCATTCCCTTTTTCTACTGGTGGCAGATCTTCGGCATCTTCCTCACCGTGGGCTCCATCCTGCCGGTCTATCTGCATCAGGAACGCCGCAAATGAGTGCCACCGTCATCGTCTTTCTGGCGCTGGTCATCCTCGTCATCTTTATCGGCCTGTTCGGTTCGCGCTGGCGCGCCGGCGATCTGTCGCAGCTGCATGAATGGGGTCTGGGCGGGCGCAACTTCGGCACCCTGATCACCTGGTTCCTTTTGGGTGGCGATCTCTACACCGCCTATACTTTCATCGCTGTGCCGGCGCTGATGTTCGGCGCCGGCGCCGCCGGCTTCTTCGCCTTGCCGTATGCGGCGCTGATGTATCCGGTGCTGTTCATGGCGTTCCCGCGCCTGTGGTCGGTGTCGAACAAGCACGGCTACATCACTGCGGCCGATTTCGTGCGCGGGCGTTTCGGCCATCGCGGCCTGGCGCTGGCCATCGCTGTCACCGGCCTGGTTGCCGTGTTGCCCTATATGGCGCTGCAGCTGGTCGGCATGCAGGTGGTGATTGCCGCCCTTGGCCTGGACTGGAATGTGGCGCTGCCGGTGCTGGGCACCGTGTCGGTGCCGCTGATCCTGTCCTTCATTGCATTGGCGGCCTTCACCTATACCAGCGGCTTGCGCGGCACCGCCCTGATCGCGGTGGTGAAGGATTTGCTGGTCTATATCACCGTGCTGGCGGCGATCATCATCATCCCCACCGAATTGGGCGGCTATGGCAAGATCTTCGCCGCTGTGCCGGCCAAGCAGGTTCTGCTGGCGCCCACGCCCCAAGGAAGTCTGGGCGCGGGCTTTGCCTATGTCACCCTGGCGGTGGGATCGCTCTTGGCGCTGTTCCTCTATCCCCATTCGGTGACCGGGCTTCTGTCATCGTCCAGCCGCCATGTCATTCGCAGGAATGCGATGATCTTGCCCGCCTATTCGGTGGCGCTGGCCTTCATCGCCCTGCTTGGCTACATGGCGCTGGCCGCGGGCGTGAAGACAATGCCGGAATATGCCCAGGGCTTCAAAAACTTCGGCAACAATTTCGCAGTGCCCGCGCTGTTCCTGCACGCCTTCCCGGGCTGGTTTGCGGGGCTGGCGTTTGCGGCCATCGCCATCGGCGCGCTGATGCCGGCCTCGATCATGGCGATCGCCTGCGGCAACCTTTTCACGCGCAACATCTTCAAGGAATTCATCGCGCCGGATTGTTCGCCCCACACCGAGGCCCGGATGGCCAAGCTGGTCGCCTTCGTCGCCAAGCTGGGGGCGCTGTTCTTTGTGCTGGAGCTGCAAACCACCTACGCCATCCAGCTGCAACTGTTGGGCGGCATCTGGATCTGTCAGACCGTGCCCGCGGTGCTGCTGGCGCTTTACGTGCGGCTTGATCCCAGGGCGCTGCTGGCCGGATGGGCGGTGGGGGTTGGGCTTGGCAGCTGGATGGTAATGGAGCTGGGCTTCAAGAGTTCGACCTATCCGCTGCACATATTGGGCGAGACCATCCCCTGCTATGCCGCGGTCAGCGCACTGGTGGCGAACCTGTTGGTGAGCTGGCTGTTGACCTTGGTGCTGCGCGCTGCAGGGCGCGTGCAGATCATCGACCAGACCGCAGCGGAAGATTACGCCTAGCGCTGGTTTGAGTTAGAATATCGGCGTGCCACTGAGTCTGCTTAGGCTATTGGGGCGCCATATGTCTGAACTTGAAGCTCTTGAGCGGAAGCTCGAAATCGCTCGCCAGATTCGCTGCGAAGCGCAACGGGACAACGATCCACGCTTGCCCGGGTATATCGATAAATCTTACGCAGCCTGGGTACGTTGGGAAGAGGCCAAGCGCGCTCTTCACCAAGTCGCTCCGCAGTATACTGCGCTGTCTGCAATTTAGGCGCGAGGGATTTCGTGGCCTGAGCAGGAGCGTCGAGCGACGTGTACAAGACGTGCACGAGCGATGACGCGACGAACCCACGACGCAAAAGGACCGCGCTCAACCGAAGCGGCCGGTGATGTACTGCTCAGTCCGCTTATTATCTGGCGCAGTGAAGATCTTCTCCGTCGCCCCATATTCGATCAACTCGCCCAAATACATGAAGGCGGTGTAGTCGCTGGCGCGCGACGCCTGCTGCATATTGTGGGTGACGATCACGATGGTGTATTCGGCCGCCAGTTCCTCGATCAGTTCCTCGACCTTGGCGGTGGAGATGGGATCGAGCGCCGAGCAGGGCTCATCCAGCAGGATCACTTCGGGCCGCGTCGCCACGCTGCGCGCGATGCACAAGCGCTGCTGCTGGCCGCCCGACAGCGACAGGCCCGACGCATTGAGCTTGTCCTTCACCTCGCCCCACAGTGCGGCGCGGGTCAGCGCAGACTCGACACGGCCATCCATTTCCGAGCGCGGGACGCGTTCATAGAGTTTGATGCCGAATGCGACATTGTCATAGATCGACATCGGGAACGGCGTGGGCTTCTGGAACACCATGCCGACGCGCGCGCGCAGCAGGTTGAGGTCCTTGAGCTTCAGGATGTTCTCGCCATCCATCATGATCTCGCCTTCGGCATGCTGGTTGGGATACAGCTCGAAGATGCGGTTGATGGCGCGCAGCAGCGTGGACTTGCCGCAGCCTGACGGGCCGATGAAGGCCGTCACCTTGCGCTCCATCAGGGGCAGGGTGATGTTCTTGAGCGACTTGGTCTTGCCGTAGAAGAAGCTCAGATCCTTGATGTCAATCTTGGTCTTCTCGGTGTTGGAAGTCTCGACGGGGGCGTCCATTGGGGTCAGGTCCGTTTCTGTTCAAGCAGGCGGGCGATGATGGAAAGCGTCAGCACGGTCGCGGTGATGAGCAGCGCGCCAGCCCAGGCCAAAGCATGTTCGTCGTCATAGGCCGACATGGCGAATGAGAAGATCACCGCCGGCAGCGAAGCTATTGGCTGCGTGATGTCGGTGGACATGAACTGGTTGTTCAGCGCGGTGAAGAGGAGCGGCGCAGTCTCGCCAGAAATGCGCGCCACCGCCAGCAGAACGCCGGTGATGATGCCGGCGCGCGCCGCCTTCCAGGTCACGGAGCGGATCACAAAGCTTTGCGGCGCGCCCAGCGCGGTCGCAGCCTCGCGCAAGCCATTGGGCACCAGCAGCAGCATGTTCTCGGTGGTGCGCACGACGACCGGGATCACGATCACCATCAGTGACAAGGCGCCGGCGATGCCTGAGAAATGGCCCATCGGCACCACCACGATCTCATAGATGAAAAGGCCGGTGACGATGGAAGGCGCCGACAGCAGGATGTCGTTGACGAAGCGCACCACGAAGGAAAGCTTGGTGTGGCGGGCGTATTCCGCCAGATGGGTGCCGGCAAACAGCCCGATGGGCGTGCCCAGCAGCACCGCGCCCAGGCTCATCACCACACTGCCGAAGATAGCGTTGGAAAGCCCGCCCGCCATGCCCGGCGGCGGCGTCGGCTGGGTGAACAGCGTCAGCGACAGGGCCGAGACGCCTTCCTTCAGAAGTGCGCCCAGAATGAAGGCCAGCCACACCAGCCCGAACAGGGCCGCGCCCAGCGACAAGGCGATGAAGGCCATATTGGCCAGACGGCGGCGAAGATAAAGTCCCCGGTTGGCGATCATTTATTTGCCCTTGGCCCGTTCCAGCCGCATCAGCATCAGCTGCGCGCAGGCCAGAACGATGAAGGTGATGACAAACAGCAAAAGACCCAGCTCGATCAGCGAGGCGGTATAAAGCGGGGTGGTGGCTTCCGTGAATTCGTTGGCGATGGTGGCCGAGATCGAGGTGCCTGGCGCAAACAGCGGCGCCACCTTGTGGGCGTTGCCGATCATGAAAGTGACGGCCATGGTCTCGCCTAGGGCGCGCCCCAGCGCCAGCATGGCGCCGCCCACCACGCCGGTGGAGCAGAAGGGCAGGCAGACCTTCCACATCACTTCCCAGCTGGTGGAGCCCAGTCCGTAAGAGGCTTCTTTCAATACGCTGGGTACGGTTTCCAGCACGTCGCGGGTGACCGCGGAAATGAAGGGCAGGATCATGATGGACAGGATCAGGCCGGCCGTGAAAATGCCGATGCCGAAGGCGGCATCGCCGAACAGGAAGTTCAGGGTCACGTTGTCGCCGAAGGCGGTGATGATCGGCTGCTGCAGATGGGTCTGGAACCAGGGCGCGAACACGAACAGGCCCCAGATGCCATAGATGATGGAGGGAATGCCGGCCAAAAGCTCGACGGCGATGCCGATGGGACGGCGCAAGGGGCGCGGGCACAGATCGGTCAGGAAGATGGCGATGCCGATGCCTACCGGCAGGGCGATCAGCATGGCGATCAGCGAGGTGACCACCGTGCCATAGATGGAGGCGAGCGCGCCGAAGTGATCGCGGGTTGGGCTCCAGGCCTCATCGGTGATGAAGCCGAAGCCAAACGCCTTGAAAGCCGGCATCGAACCAATGACCAGCGAGCCGATCACGCCGGCAAAGATCACCAGCACCGCCAGCGCCGCGCTGAGCGCCATCAGGCGGAAGCGAAAATCGCCGGCCCCGGCTCGGCGGGCAGTCTCGACACGGGCAGAAAGGGCGGACGATTCAAGCAAGGTGATATCTGTCAAAGACGGCCCCGGATGTCGCAAAACTGGGCCGAATTCACACCCGGCCCACGCCACGAACATCACAGTCTTGCAAAGCTTTTGTGACGGCCGGAGAAACAACATATAAGCCATTGATTTGCAACGATTTTTCCTGAAGGTGCCGTTCAGACTGCACCCGCGGGCCCAGTCAGCGGGCCCAGTTAACAGAGTGCGGGGAACTTTAAACGTTTCTGAAGGTACGCCGGGGCACACTGGGAAGTGGAAATTCATCAAGCGGCCCGGCGAGTTGGCGCGGATCATTCGCATCATTTTCGGCAGCGTCGCCGGCGTCATGCTGGTGGTGGCGCTGAGCGACGTCCTGCTGTTCGGCCATCTCACCATCATTTCGCCGTTCAGCTTCGGCGCGCTCCTGGCCGTGGCGCTGGCCTATCTGCTCAACAACCTGTTTGCCTCGCGCGAGCGTGGCGAGATGCTGTCGCGCCAGACCGCCCAGCTGAAAACCGTCGCCGGCCGGCTTGAGGCCTCGCTCAAGAACGCCGCCGCCATCAATGCCCGGCTGAACCAGAGCGAGGCGCGCTACAAGGGCCTGGTGGATGCGCAGGGCGACGCCATCTTCCGCCGCGATGCCTCCAGCCGCCTGACCTATGGCAACGACGCCTTCTTCAAGCTGTTCGGCATCACACCGGCGCGCGCCATCGGCTATCCCTTCGCGCCGGAGCCACATCCCGAAAGCCGCGCGCCCCTGTTCGGCAGCTTCCAGGAACAAGGCAGAAACCGCGCCCGCTATGACCAGCACGTAAAGACTGCCAATGGCTATCGCTGGATCGCCTGGGAGGATTTCGCGGTGCGCGATTCCCATGGCCGTCTGGTGGAAGTGCAGAGCGTGGGGCGCGACATCACCGACCGCAAGACGCTGGAAGACGCGCTGGTGGAGGCGCGCGACAGCGCCGAGGAAGCCAGCCGCGCCAAGTCGGGGTTCCTGGCCACCATGAGCCACGAAATCCGCACGCCCATGAACGGCGTGCTGGGCATGGCGCGGCTTCTGCTGGAAACCGAATTGCGCCCCGAACAGCGCACCTATGCCGAAGCGGTCGCCCAGTCGGGCGACGCGCTGCTCACCCTGATCGGCGACATTCTGGATTTCTCCAAGATCGAAGCCGGCATGCTGCACCTCGACGAAGACGAGGTGAACCTGCGCACCATGCTGTGCGGCGTAGGCGAGCTTTTGTGCGCGCGCGGTCATGCCAAGGGCGTGGAAATCACCGCTATCGTGGCCCCGGATGTGCCGCAGGTCATCCGCGCCGACGAAGGGCGCCTGCGCCAGGTGATCACCAACCTGGTGGGCAATGCCGTCAAATTCACCGAGAAGGGCGGCGTCTGTGTCGAGGTCAAGCAGGCGGTGCGCGAGGATCGCACCGTCCTGCGTTTCGAAGTGCGCGACACCGGCGTGGGCGTGCCGCCCGCCAAGCGCCAGGAAATCTTCCAGGAATTCGTGCAGGCCGATTCCAGCCATGCGCGCAAGTTCGGCGGCACCGGACTTGGATTGGCTATTTCCAAGCGGCTGGTCGACACCATGGGCGGCGAGATCGGCGTCGATGCGGCGCCCGAAGGTGGCTCCTGTTTCTGGTTCACCCTGCCGGCGGCGGTGGTGACACAGGCCCAGATCACCCGCCCGCTGGCCGGCTTGCGCGTGGCGGTGATGAGCAAGAACAAGGCGCTGCGCGAAGGCATGTATCTGCAGATCGCCGCAGCCGGCGGTATCCCCGCCGATCCCAAGAGCCAGACCGACGTCATTCTGATCGACGCGGGCACCGGCAATGTGCCGGAGCTGGCGGTGCATCCTGATCCCGCCATTCCGGCGCTGGTGCTTCTCACCCCCAATGCGCGCGGCTCGCTGGAGGAAATGCGCAGCATCGGCTTTGCCGGCTATCTGGTGAAACCGGTACGCCAGTCTTCGCTGATCACGCGTTTAATCCTGTGCCGCCGCGACGCGGCCGTGGAACAGCCGCGCGGGACAGAAGCCCAGGCGCGCACGCCGGAATTGCCGCCGCTGATCGGCGCCGCGCCGCCGCCGCCCGTCGTGCGCGCGCCGCGCGAGACCGCGCCACAAAAGATCGAGGCGCCCGATTTCGATCCGCCGCCGATCCCCGCGCCCTTCATGGAAGACCATCCTGCCGCCGCCCGAAGCGCGCGCCCTGCGTCACAGCCTGTGCGCTCAAGCGTGGATGAGGGTCTGCGCATTCTTCTGGCCGAGGACAATCCCATCAACATGATGCTGATCCGCGAGCTGCTGCGCCGCCGCGGCCACGCCGTCACCGAAGTCACTACCGGCAATGCCGCGGTTCAGGCCATGCTGGAAGGCCGCTTTGATCTTCTGCTCACCGACATCCACATGCCCGGCATGGACGGCATCGAAGCCTCCCGCGCCATCCGCGCCGGCGAGGCGCGCTCGGGCCGCGCCCGCACCCCCATCGTGGCGCTGACCGCCGACGCGCTGGATGCCGGCAAGCGCACCTGCATGGACGCGGGCATGGACGGCTTTCTCACCAAGCCGGTGGACCCCGCCGAGCTTGAGGAAATGTTCCTGATGCTGTTTCCCAGCGAGGAGCGTTCGCATATCGTCGCGGCATGACGCAACGCCCGCGCCGGCGCTATCAGTTCCGCGACTATCTGAGCCCCAAGGTGCTGGTGATGCTGGCGCTGGGCTTTTCGTCCGGCCTGCCCTTCAACCTGATCGGCAACACGCTGGGCTACTGGCTGCGCGACGAACACACCGCGCTGGCGGCCATCGGCGTCGTCTCCTGGGTGGGCATCACTTATTCGCTTAAGTTTTTGTGGGCGCCAATTCTGGACCGGATCAGCATGCCTGTGCTTGGGGGCCTGGGCCGCCGCCGCGGCTGGATGCTGGCTGCGCAGATTCTGGTAGGCGCGGGGCTTGGCACTATGGCGGTACTGGGCACTGGCCACGGTTTGGGCGTGCTGGGCGTTGTTGCGCTGGTGGTGGCGTTCGCCGCCGCCACCCAGGACACCGCGATTGACGCCTGGCGGATCGAAAGCGCCAGCGACAAGGGAGAGCTGGGACTGCTGACTTCTGCCTATACCTTTGGCTTCCGCACCGCGCTGTTGGGCACCGAAGCCATCATCCTGCCCATCGCCCAGCGCATTGGCTGGAACGCGTCATACGCCATTTATGGCGCGCTGATCCTGATCGGTGTCATCGCCTGCCTGTGCGCAAAGGAACCGGAAAATGCCGATCAGGTGATGGAGCACAAGAGCGCCGAGGCCCCGCTCACCAGCGCGCGCGGCATCTTTGACGCCATCGCCGGGCCTTTCATCGCCTTTTACCGCGCACACGGAAATCTGGCTGTGGCGATGCTGCTGGCGATCACGCTTTTTCAGCTGGGCTATTTTGTCAGCGGGCCGATGTACAATCCCATGTATGTGGATGTGGGTCTGACCAAGGACATGGTCGGCACAATCCGTGGCAGCGTGGGCTTGGTGGGAACATTCCTGGGCGTGGCCACCGGCGGCTATCTTTCGCTGCGGCTCGGCCTGACCCCGGCACTGTTGGTTGGCGGGGTGCTGCTCAATATCGGAACCGCGCTCTATGCCGTTGTTCCTTTCGCCCATGACCCGGCGACCTTCTCCGTCATCATGTTCGCGGACAATTTCGGGATCGCGGTGGGCGGCATCACCCTGGTGGCTTACATGTCCAGCCTGACCAGTCTGGGCTACACCGCAACCCAATATGCATTGCTGTCGTCGGCCTATGCCTGGGCCGGCAAGCTCCTGAAGGGCTTTTCGGGCAGCACGGTCGAGGCGCTAACGGCGCATTATGGGGCAATGAACGCCTATGCCACTTTTTTCATCGGTTGCGGCCTTTTGGGGGTGCCCGCCCTCGTGCTGTTTGCACTGCTGGAACGCACCCACCGGCGCCGGGCTGACCTGAGCGTTAAGCCTGTTTAACTTCACAAAAATTTGCCAAGGGCTTGGATTGTGACAGCGGCTTGGGCTAAAATTGTCAAACTGTCGCATAAGGGGTTTAAGCCCTGACAGCAGCCGAGCCCGGACTGAGTCGTGGGGACCAGCCGGGACAAACAGGAAGCAATCGTGGTCAACATCTACGAAGCCGGACCTTTCGAGGGGCGCCTGGAGCAATGGCCGGTTCTGGCCTTCTCGGGCGCGCTGGAAGTGCGCCTGGCGGAGACCGAACACGAAGTCGAACAGGCCCAGCGCCTGCGCTACGCGGTTTTCTATGAAGAGATGTGCGCGATCCCCTCGCCCCAGATGCGCGAGCTGAAGCGCGACTTCGACAAGTATGACGCGGTCTGCGATCACCTGCTGGTGGTGGACCGTGATGCCCATGACGATGACGGCCAGCCGCTGGTCGTGGGCACCTACCGGCTGACGCGCGAGAAAGATGCGGCGCGCGCGGGCGGCTTCTATACCGCCGGCGAATATGATCTGGGGGCCATGCTGGCGGGCCTGCCCGAAGGCTTCAAATATCTGGAGCTGGGACGCTCCTGCATCCTGAAAAGCTATCGCGCGCGCCCCGGCACCATGCAGCTGTTGTGGAAGGGGCTGATGGCCTATGTGGCGCGCTTCGACATCGACCTGATGTTCGGTTGCGCCTCGCTGCCCGGCGTCGACGTCGCCGAGATGGCGCTGCCGCTGTCCTATCTGCATCATCATCATGCCATGCCCGAGAAGCTGCGCGTGAAGGCGCAGCCCGAACTGTTCGTGGACATGAACATGATGCCCAAGGACCAGATCGACGCCCGTGAAGGCCTGCGCAGCCTGCCGCCGATGCTCAAGGGCTATGTGCGTGCCGGCTGCTGCATCGGTGACGGCGCGGTGATCGACCGGCAGTTCTCGACCACCGATGTCTTCATCTATTTCCCGCTGTCGGGCATCGACGCCCGCTACAAGAGCCGCTTCGGGCTGGTGAAGTGACAGCGCGCTAAGGCGTGCGATCATCCGTCCGTAGCGACAGCGTGCGGACGAGGCGCGGCCAGCGCCGAGGGAAGGGGATCCAGCCCTTTAAACCAGATCGAACAGCGGACTTCGCTGGGTTCTTTTGACCGCACCGCGATCTCGCTTTGATCGCTGATGGCGGCGGCATCGCCGGCCTTCAAGGTTTCCTCGCCCAGCTTCACTTCGCCCTTGGCCACCTGCAGCCAGGCCTTGCGGCCCTGCGCCAGGGGATGGATCGCTTCCACTTCCGCATCCAGTTTCGCGGCCCAGATTTCCGCATCCTGCACCAGGCGCACTTCATTCTCGCGCGGATCAGGCGCAGCGATGCGGGTAAAGCGGTTGTGCACGCTCTCGGGATCGATGACCTTCTGCTCATAGCCCGGCTGAATGCCGCGCTTGGACGGCATGATCCAGATCTGCAGCAGATGACAGGTCTCGGTCGGGCTGGCGTTGAATTCCGCATGGACAATGCCCGAGCCTGCGCTCATGCGCTGGATCTCGCCCGGACGAATGGTGCCGCCGCCACCGGTGGAGTCCTTGTGCGCGATGGCCCCGCCCAGGATGTAGGTGACGATTTCCATGTCGCGATGGGGATGGGGCGGAAAGCCGGCGCCGCCCCTGATCCAGTCTTCGTTGATGACGCGCAACGGCCCAAAGCTCTCATTTGCGGGATCGTAATAGTCGCCGAACGAGAAGCTGTGGCGGGAATCCAGCCAGTCGATGTGGGTCTTGCCGCGGTCTTCGGATTTGCGAACTGTGATCATGCTAGTGTCCCGATTCCGAAATTCGCAAAATATCTGACATAGCGTCCTGGCGAATTTCGGAATTGCAGGACACTAGCAATTTATTAATTCTAATGTCGCTTTGGTTTCGAAGTTCACTTCGGACTTGGTATCGAGCGTGTTGCGAACTTCGAAACCGCGACATTCGGCGCTTTCTTTCAATCGCATCCCAGATCAGACCGGCGATATCGGCGCCGCCGAAACGCCTGACCTCCTGGATGCCGGTGGGAGAGGTAACGTTGATCTCGGTCATATAGTCGCCGATCACGTCGATGCCAGTGAAGATCAGCCCGCGTTTCTTCAACTCTGGCCCGATCGCCGCGCATATCGCCTTTTCGTGGCTACTCAGTTCGGTGGCTTCGGGGCGCCCGCCCACATGCATGTTGGAGCGCGCCTCGCCGGCCGCCGGCACCCGGTTGATGGCGCCGGCGAATTCGCCATCGACCAGGATGATGCGCTTGTCGCCCTTGCGCACATCGGGAATGTAGCGTTGCACGATGACGGGTTCGCGATAGAAATGGGTGAACATCTCCATCAGCGAGCCGAAATTCTCGTCCTCATGCTTCACCCGGAACACGCCGGCGCCGCCATTGCCGTACAGCGGTTTCAGAATGATGTCCTTGTATTCGTCGCGGAAGGCGCGAATCTCGCGCAGGTCCGAAGTGATCAGGGTCGGTGGAATGAATTCCGCCAATTCGGTGACAAAGAGTTTTTCGGGCGCGTTGCGCACTTCCTTGGATCGGTTCACCACCAGGGTCCTGGGATGAATGCGCTCCAGAATATGGGTCGCGGTGATGTATGCCATGTCGAACGGCGGGTCCTGGCGCATCAAGACCACATCCGCCGATGACAGGTCATAGACAAACGCCCCGCCCAGCGCGAAGTGATAGCCCTTGACCGCGCGCACATTCAGCGGCCGCACATGGGCGCTGACCTTGCCGTCACGGAAGGAAAGATCGCGCGGCCCGTAATAGAGCAGGCCATGGCCGCGCCGCTGCGCTTCCAGCGCCAGCGCAAAGGTGGAATCGCCGCCGATATCGATCTTCTCGATCGGGTCCATCTGGATCGCGACGGTCAGCGCCATGTCATGCCCTCAAACATCTGCTTGCCACACATCCCGGTGATGCACCGGAAAGCCGTGCGCCCCAATCGCCACAATATCGAACCGGGCGCCGCGCCGGGCCAGCCCCGGGCGGCCGGCGAGATATAGGGAGGCGGCGCGGGCAATGCGAGTCTGCTGGGCCGGGGCCACCGATTCCGCGGCGGTGCGGGCCTTTTGGCGCGCCTTGACCTCGATGAAACAGACCGGGCCAAAGGGCGCGGCGGCCACCAGATCGATCTCACCGGCGCGGGTTTTCAGCCGCCGGGCGAGAATCCGGTAGCCCTTCAGCCTCAGCCACAGGGCGGCCAGGCTTTCGCCAGCATGGCCGCGCCGTTCGGCGGCCTGATGCCGTTCTTGGTGCCGTTGTTGGCGGTCAATCGCCATCTTTCAGTTCCAGCGCCCGGTCATAAATCTGTTTGCGATGCGCGCCGGTGAGGTTGGCGATCATTTCGGCGGCGGCCTTCACCGGCATGAAGGCAAGTGCCGCCTTCAGCGCCGCATCCACTTTCACCATGTCGGTCACCGCATCCGCCGGCGGTCCGACCAGCAAAGTGACTTCACCCTTCGGCGCGCCGGCCTTTTGATAATGCGCCGCCAGTTCACGCAAGGAACAGCGCCGCACTTCTTCATGCAGCTTGGTGAGTTCGCGCGTCACCGCACAGGGGCGATCACCCAGCACCTCGACCATCGCCGCCAAACTCTCACTCAGCCGCTGTGCTGATTTGAAGAAAATCAGTGTGGCGCGCACCACCTTCAATTCCTCCAGCACGCTCTGGCGCTCACCGGTGCGCGACGGCAGAAAGCCGGCGAACAGGAAGCGGTCGGACGGCAACCCGCTCAGCGCCAGACCCGTCAGCACCGCCGACGCGCCCGGGATCGCCACCACCGGCAGACCCGCCGCGATCACGTCGCGCACCAGCTTGTAACCAGGGTCGGAAACCAGCGGGGTCCCTGCGTCCGATACCAGCGCCACCGCCTCGCCCCGCTCCAGCCGGGCCAAAATCTTGGGCCGCATCTGCTGCCCGTTATGGTCGTTGTAGGGGATCAAGGGCTTTTGCACCCCATGGATGGCCAAAAGCTTGGAGGTCACGCGGGTGTCCTCGGCGGCGATGACGTGGCAGGTCTTCAGGATATCCAGCGCCCGCAGCGTTATATCGCGGGCATTGCCGATGGGGGTGGCCAGCACATAGAGCCCTGCCGCCAAATCGCCGCGATCTTGAGATTTACCCGTCGCAGCCAAAGGCTTAAGTTCGCGCGTCAAAGGAATATTCCATGTCCGGCCGTAGCCGCTTCTTGCCCCGCTTTTGTGCCATTGCCGCAGCCCTTGCGATAGCCGCCTGTACCCCGCCGGCCCCGCCGCCCCCGGCCCCGGTGGCGCCGCCTCCGCCGCCCGCGCCCATTGCCGGCAACCCGCTGGACCATGACTTGCCCAGCTATTTGCGCCTGCCGGGCATGGCGCCTGACCAGGTGCCGGTGCGGGTGGGGGTGATCCTGCCCTTTTCCAGCAGCGCGGCCGGCACCCGCAATCTGGCGGCTTCGATGCTGAAGGCGGCCGAGCTGGCCATGTTCGATTCCGGCAATCGCAACATCCTTCTGATGACCGCCGACGAGGGCAATGGCGGGCCGGCCGCGGTCAAGGCGGCCCAGCAGCTTCTGGCGCAAGGCGCCGAAGTGATTGTCGGCCCGCTGTTCGGGCCGTCGGTCGCGGCGGTGGCGCCGATTGCGCGCGATCTTGGCGTACCGGTGCTGGTGTTCTCGACCGAGAGAAGTGTGGCGGGCAATGGCGCTTATCTGCTCTCCTTCCTGCCCCAGATCGAAGTGCGCCGGGTGGTGAAGCTACGCCGCCGCCAACGGCCATCATCAGTTCGCGGCGCTGTTGCCGGAGGGCGCCTATGGCGTCGCTGGGGGCTGCAACATCGCCGGCATTGGCGCTGAAATGCTCCACATCCACCACAGCGCCGTGACCGGCGGCGACGGCGTCATTGAAGGCCGACCCCGCGACGTCGCCATAGGCGCCCTCCGGCAACAGCGCCGCGAACTGATGATGGCCGTTGGCGGCGGCATAGCTCACCACCCGGCGCACTTCGATCTGGGGCAGGAAGCAGAGCAGATAAGCGCCATTGCCCGCCACGCTTCTCTCGGTCGAGAACGCCAGCACCGGCACGCCACGATCGCGCGCAATCGGCGCCACCGCCGCGACCGACGGCCCGAACAGCGGGCCGACAATCACTTCGGCGCCTTGCGCCAGAAGCTGCTGGGCCGCCTTGACCGCGGCCGGCCCGCCATTGCCCTCGTCGGCGGTCATCAGAAGGATGTTGCGATTGCCGGAATCGAACATGGCCAGCTCGGCCGCCTTCAGCATCGAAGCCGCCAGATTGCGGGTGCCGGCCGCGCTGCTGGAAAAGGGCAGGATCACCCCCACCCGCACCGGCACCTGGTCAGGCGCCATGCCCGGCAGGCGCAAATAGCTGGGCAAGTCATGGTCCAGCGGGTTGCCGGCAATGGGCGCGGGCGGCGGAGGCGGCGCCACCGGGGCCGGGGGCGGCGGGGCCGGCGGGGTACAGGCGGCTATCGCAAGGGCTGCGGCAATGGCACAAAAGCGGGGCAAGAAGCGGCTACGGCCGGACATGGAATATTCCTTTGACGCGCGAACTTAAGCCTTTGGCTGCGACGGGTAAATCTCAAGATCGCGGCGATTTGGCGGCAGGGCTCTATGTGCTGGCCACCCCCATCGGCAATGCCCGCGATATAACGCTGCGGGCGCTGGATGTCCTGAAGGCCTGCCGACGTCATCGCCGCCGAGGACACCCGCGTGACCTCCAAGCTTTTGGCCATCCATGGGGTGCAAAAGCCCTTGATCCCCTATAACGACCATAACGGGCAGCAGATGCGGCCCAAGATTTTGGCCCGGCTGGAGCGGGGCGAGGCGGTGGCGCTGGTATCGGACGCAGGGACCCCGCTGGTTTCCGACCCTGGTTACAAGCTGGTGCGCGAGGTGATCGCGGCGGGTCTGCCGGTGGTGGCGATCCCGGGCGCGTCGGCGGTGCTGACGGGTCTGGCGCTGAGCGGGTTGCCGTCCGACCGCTTCCTGTTCGCCGGCTTTCTGCCGTCGCGCACCGGTGAGCGCCAGAGCGTGCTGGAGGAATTGAAGGTGGTGCGCGCCACACTGATTTTCTTCTAATCAGCACAGCGGCTGAGTGAGAGTTTGGCGGCGATGGTCGAGGTGCTGGGTGATCGCCCCTGTGCGGTGACGCGCGAACTCACCAAGCTGCATGAAGAAGTGCGGCGCTGTTCCTTGCGTGAACTGGCGGCGCATTATCAAAAGGCCGGCGCGCCGAAGGGTGAAGTCACTTTGCTGGTCGGCCCGCCGGCGGAGGCGGTGACCGACATGGCGAAAGTGGATGCGGCGCTGAAGGCGGCACTTGCCTTCATGCCGGTGAAAGCCGCCGCCGAAATGATCGCCAACCTCACCGGCGCGCATCGCAAACAGATTTATGACCGGGCGCTGGAACTGAAAGATGGCGATTGACCGCCAACAACGGCACCAAGAACGGCATCAGGCCGCCGAACGGCGCGGCCATGCTGGCGAAAGCCTGGCCGCCCTGTGGCTGAGGCTGAAGGGCTACCGGATTCTCGCCCGGCGGCTGAAAACCCGTGCCGGTGAGATCGATCTGGTGGCCGCCGCGCCCTTTGGCCCGGTCTGTTTCATCGAGGTCAAGGCGCGCCAAAAGGCCCGCGCCGCCGCGGAATCGGTGGCCCCGGCCCAGCAAACTCGCATTGCCCGCGCCGCCTCCCTATATCTCGCCGGCCGCCCGGGGCTGGCCCGGCGCGGCGCCCGGTTCGATATTGTGGCCATTGGGGCGCACGGCTTTCCGGTGCATCACCGGGATGTGTGGCAAGCAGATGTTTGAGGGCATGACATGGCGCTGACCGTCGCGATCCAGATGGACCCGATCGAGAAGATCGATATCGGCGGCGATTCCACCTTTGCGCTGGCGCTGGAAGCGCAGCGGCGCGGCCATGGCCTGCTCTATTACGGGCCGCGCGATCTTTCCTTCCGTGACGGCAAGGTCAGCGCCCATGTGCGGCCGCTGAATGTGCGCGCGGTCAAGGGCGATCACTTCGCGCTGGGCGAGGCGTTTGTCTATGACCTGTCATCGGCGGATGTGGTGCTTGATGCGCCAGGACCCGCCGTTCGACATGGCCTATATCACCGCGACCCATATTCTGGAGCGCATTCATCCCAGGACCCTGGTGGTGAACGATCCGAAGGAAGTGCGCAACGCGCCCGAAAAACTCTTTGTCACCGAATTCGCGGAATTCATTCCGCCGACCCTGATCACCTCGGACCTGCGCGAGATCCGCGCCTTCCGCGACGAATACAAGGACATCATTCTGAAACCGCTTTACGGCAATGGCGGCGCCGGCGTGTTCCGGGTAAGCATGAGGACGAGAATTTCGGCTCGCTGATGGAGATGTTCACCCTTTTCTATCGCGAACCCGTCATCGTGCAACGCTACTTCCCGATGTGCGCAAGGGCGACAAGCGCATCATCCTGGTCGATGGCGAATTCGCCGGCGCCATCAACCGGGTGCCGGCGGCCGGCGAGGCGCGCTCCAACATGCATGTGGGCGGCCGCCCCGAAGCCACCGAACTGAGTCGCGCGAAAAGGCGATATGCGCGGCGATCGGGCCAGAATTGAAGAAACGCGGGCTGATCTTCACTGGCATCGACGTGATCGGCGACTATATGACCGAGATCAACGTTACCTCTCCCACCGGCATCCAGGAGGTCAGGCGTTTCGGCGGCGCCGATATCGCCGGTCTGATCTGGGATGCGATTGAAAGAAAGCGCTAATGTCGCGGTTTCGAAGTTCGCAACACGCTCGATACCAAGTCCGAAGTGAACTTCGAAACCAAAGCGACATTAAAATCAATAAATTGCTAAAGTCCTGCAATTCCGAAATTCGCCAGGACGCTATGTCAGATATTTTGCGAATTTCAATCGGGACACTAGCATGATCACAGTTCGCAAATCCGAAGACCGCGGCAAGACCCACATCGACTGGCTGGATTCCCGCCACAGCTTTTCGTTCGGCGACTATTACGATCCCGCCAATGAGAGCTTTGGGCCCTTGCGCGTCATCAACGAAGACTGGATCAGGGGCGGCGCCGGCTTTCCGCCCCATCCCCATCGCGACATGGAAATCGTCACCTACATCCTGGGCGGGGCCATCGCGCACAAGGACTCCACCGGTGGCGGCGGCACCATCCGTCCGGGCGAGATCCAGCGCATGAGCGCAGGCTCGGGCATCGTCCATGCGGAATTCAACGCCAGCCCGACCGAGACCTGTCATCTGCTGCAGATCTGGATCATGCCGTCCAAGCGCGGCATCCAGCCCGGCTATGAGCAGAAGGTCATGATCCCGAAGCGTGCACAACCGCTTTACCCGCATCGCTGCGCCTGATCCGCGCGAGAATGAAGTGCGGCTGGTGCAGGATGCGGAAATCTGGGCCGCGAAACTGGATGCGGAAGTGGAAGCGATCCATCCCCTGGCGCAGGGCCGCAAGGCCTGGCTGCAGGTGGCCAAGGGCGAAGTGAAGCTGGGCGAGGAAACCTTGAAGGCCGGCGATGCCGCCGCCATCAGCGATCAAAGCGAGATCGCGGTGCGGTCAAAAGAACCCAGCGAAGTCCTGCTGTTCGATCTGGTTTAAAGGGCTGGATCCCCTTCCCTCGGCGCTGGCCGCGCCTCGTCCGCACGCTGTCGCTACGGACGGATGATCGCACGCCTTAGCGCGCTGTCACTTCACCAGCCCGAAGCGGCTCTTGTGGCGGGCGTCGATGCCCGACAGCGGGAAATAGATGAAGACATCGGTGGTCGAGAACTGCCGGTCGATCACCGCGCCGTCACCGATGCAGCAGCCGGCACGCACATAGCCCTTGAGCATCGGCGGCAGGCTGCGCAGGCCTTCACGGGCGTCGATCTGGTCCTTGGGCATCATGTTCATGTCCACGAACAGTTCGGGCTGCGCCTTCACGCGCAGCTTCTCGGGCATGGCATGATGATGATGCAGATAGGACAGCGGCAGCGCCATCTCGGCGACGTCGACGCCGGGCAGCGAGGCGCAACCGAACATCAGGTCGATGTCGAAGCGCGCCACATAGGCCATCAGCCCCTTCCACAACAGCTGCATGGTGCCGGGGCGCGCGCGATAGCTTTTCAGGATGCAGGAGCGTCCCAGCTCCAGATATTTGAAGCCTTCGGGCAGGCCCGCCAGCATGGCCCCCAGATCATATTCGCCGGCGGTATAGAAGCCGCCCGCGCGCGCCGCATCTTTCTCGCGCGTCAGCCGGTAGGTGCCCACGACCAGCGGCTGGCCGTCATCGTCATGGGCATCACGGTCCACCACCAGCAGGTGATCGCAGACCGCGTCATACTTGTCGAAGTCGCGCTTCAGCTCGCGCATCTGGGGCGAGGGGATCGCGCACATCTCTTCATAGAAAACCGCGTAGCGCAGGCGCTGGGCCTGTTCGACTTCGTGTTCGGTCTCCGCCAGGCGCGCTTCCAGCGCGCCCGAGAAGGCCAGAACCGGCCATTGCTCCAGGCGCCCCTCGAAGGGTCCGGCTTCGTAGATGTTGACCACGATTGCTTCCTGTTTGTCCCGGCTGGTCCCCACACTTAGTCCGGGCTCGGCTGCTGTCAGGGCTTAAACCCCTTATGCGACAGTTTGACAATTTTAGCCCAAGCCGCTGTCACAATCCAAGCCCTTGGCAAATTTTTGTGAAGTTAAACAGGCTTAACGCTCAGGTCAGCCCGGCGCCGGTGGGTGCGTTCCAGCAGTGCAAACAGCACGAGGGCGGGCACCCCCAAAAGGCCGCAACCGATGAAAAAAGTGGCATAGGCGTTCATTGCCCCATAATGCGCCGTTAGCGCCTCGACCGTGCTGCCCGAAAAGCCCTTCAGGAGCTTGCCGGCCCAGGCATAGGCCGACGACAGCAATGCATATTGGGTTGCGGTGTAGCCCAGACTGGTCAGGCTGGACATGTAAGCCACCAGGGTGATGCCGCCCACCGCGATCCCGAAATTGTCCGCGAACATGATGACGGAGAAGGTCGCCGGGTCATGGGCGAAAGGAACAACGGCATAGAGCGCGGTTCCGATATTGAGCAGCACCCCGCCAACCAACAGTGCCGGGGTCAGGCCGAGCCGCAGCGAAAGATAGCCGCCGGTGGCCACGCCCAGGAATGTTCCCACCAAGCCCACGCTGCCACGGATTGTGCCGACCATGTCCTTGGTCAGACCCACATCCACATACATGGGATTGTACATCGGCCCGCTGACAAAATAGCCCAGCTGAAAAAGCGTGATCGCCAGCAGCATCGCCACAGCCAGATTTCCGTGTGCGCGGTAAAAGGCGATGAAAGGCCCGGCGATGGCGTCAAAGATGCCGCGCGCGCTGGTGAGCGGGGCCTCGGCGCTCTTGTGCTCCATCACCTGATCGGCATTTTCCGGTTCCTTTGCGCACAGGCAGGCGATGACACCGATCAGGATCAGCGCGCCATAAATGGCGTATGACGCGTTCCAGCCAATGCGCTGGGCGATGGGCAGGATGATGGCTTCGGTGCCCAACAGCGCGGTGCGGAAGCCAAAGGTATAGGCAGAAGTCAGCAGTCCCAGCTCTCCCTTGTCGCTGGCGCTTTCGATCCGCCAGGCGTCAATCGCGGTGTCCTGGGTGGCGGCGGCGAACGCCACCACCAGCGCAACAACGCCCAGCACGCCCAAACCGTGGCCAGTGCCCAGTACCGCCATAGTGCCAAGCCCCGCGCCTACCAGAATCTGCGCAGCCAGCATCCAGCCGCGGCGGCGGCCCAGGCCCCCAAGCACAGGCATGCTGATCCGGTCCAGAATTGGCGCCACAAAAACTTAAGCGAATAAGTGATGCCCACCCAGGAGACGACGCCGATGGCCGCCAGCGCGGTGTGTTCGTCGCGCAGCCAGTAGCCCAGCGTGTTGCCGATCAGGTTGAAGGGCAGGCCGGACGAAAAGCCCAGCGCCAGCATCACCAGCACCTTGGGGCTCAGATAGTCGCGGAACTGATAGCGCCGGCGCGGGCGTTGCGTCATGCCGCGACGATATGCGAACGCTCCTCGCTGGGAAACAGCATCAGGAACATTTCCTCAAGCTCGGCGGGGTCCACCGGCTTGGTGAGAAAGCCGTCCATGCCCGCGTCCATGCAGGTGCGCTTGCCGGCATCCAGCGCGTCGGCGGTCAGCGCCACGATGGGGGTGCGGGCGCGGCCCGAGCGCGCCTCGCCGGCGCGGATGGCGCGGCAGGCTTCGATGCCGTCCATGCCGGGCATGTGGATGTCGGTGAGCAGAAGATCAAAGCGGCCTTCCAGCATGGCCTGAACCGCGGCATTGCCGGTAGTGACTTCGGTGACGGCGTGGCCGCGGCGGCGCAGCAGCTCGCGGATCAGCATCATGTTGATGGGATTGTCCTCGGCCAGAAGAATGCGCAGACCCTCATCCACGCTTGAGCGCACAGGCTGTGACGCAGGGCGCGCGCTTCGGGCGGCGGCAGGATGGTCTTCCATGAAGGGCGCGGGGATCGGCGGCGGATCGAAATCGGGCGCCTCGATCTTTTGTGGCGCGGTCTCGCGCGGCGCGCGCACGACGGGCGGCGGCGGCGCGGCGCCGATCAGCGGCGGCAATTCCGGCGTGCGCGCCTGGGCTCCTGTCCCGCGCGGCTGTTCCACGGCCGCGTCGCGGCGGCACAGGATTAAACGCGTGATCAGCGAAGACTGGCGTACCGGTTTCACCAGATAGCCGGCAAAGCCGATGCTGCGCATTTCCTCCAGCGAGCCGCGCGCATTGGGGGTGAGAAGCACCAGCGCCGGAATGGCGGGATCAGGATGCACCGCCAGCTCCGGCACATTGCCGGTGCCCGCGTCGATCAGAATGACGTCGGTCTGGCTCTTGGGATCGGCGGGGATACCGCCGGCTGCGGCGATCTGCAGATACATGCCTTCGCGCAGCGCCTTGTTCTTGCTCATCACCGCCACGCGCAAGCCGGCCAGCGGGCGGGTGATCTGGGCCTGTGTCACCACCGCCGCCGGCAGGGTGAACCAGAAGCAGGAGCCACCTTCGGGCGCCGCATCGACGCCGATCTCGCCGCCCATGGTGTCGACCAGCCGCTTGGAAATAGCCAATCCAAGTCCGGTACCGCCGAACTTGCGCGCATGGCTGGAATTGGCCTGCACGAATTCCTGGAAAATTTCCTGGCGCTTGGCGGGCGGCACGCCCACGCCGGTGTCCCGCACGTCGAAACGCAGTACGCTGCGATCCTCTCGCACCGCCTGCTTGACCTCGACACAGACGCCGCCCTTCTCGGTGAACTTGACGGCATTGCCCACCAGGTTGGTGATCACCTGGCGCAGGCGCCCTTCGTCGGCGCGGATGACCTGCGGCACATCCGGGGCCACGATAGCGGTGATTTCCACGCCCTTGGCATGACCGCGCGCGCACAAAAGCTCGCCTACGCCGCACAGCATGGTGCGCAGGTCCACCTCGTCTTCGTCGAGGTGCAGCTTGCCGGCTTCGATCTTGGAGAAATCCAGAATGTCGCCGATCAGGGTGAGCAGCGCTTCGCCCGACTGGGCGATCGCTTCGGCATAGGTGCGCTGTTCGGGGCGCAATTCGGTTTCCAGCAACAGCCGCGCCATGCCCAGCACGCCGTTCATGGGCGTGCGGATTTCGTGGCTCATGTTGGCCAGGAACCCCGACTTGGCGCGGCTGGCTTCCTCGGCGCTGTCGCGCGCCTCCACCAGCGCGTCTTCCAGCGTCTTGCGGTCGGTGATGTCGCGCCCCACGCTCTGCACTTCCACCAGACGGCCATGGGAATCGCGCACCGCGAAATCCTCCCAGGCGATCCAGCGATAGCCATTGGCAGTCTTTACGTGCTGGTCATAGCGGGCGCGGTTTCTGCCTTGTTCCTGGAAGCTGCCGAACAGGGGCGCGCGGCTTTCGGGATGTGGCTCCGGCGCGAAGGGATAGCCGATGGCGCGCGCCGGTGTGATGCCGAACAGCTTGAAGAAGGCGTCGTTGCCATAGGTCAGGCGGCTGGAGGCATCGCGGCGGAAGATGGCGTCGCCCTGCGCATCCACCAGGCCCTTGTAGCGCGCCTCGCTCTGGTTCAGCCGGGCATTGATGGCGGCGGCGTTCTTGAGCGAGGCCTCAAGCCGGCCGGCGACGGTTTTCAGCTGGGCGGTCTGGCGCGACAGCATCTCGCCACGCTCGCGCGAGGCAAACAGGTTGTTGAGCAGATAGGCCAGCGCCACGGCCAGGAGCGCGCCGAAGCTGAACGGCGAAATGATGGTGAGATGGCCGAACAGCAGGACGTCGCTCAGCGCCACCACCAGCATGACGCCGGCGACGCTGCCGAAAATGATGCGAATGATCCGCGCCAACTCGCCGGGCCGCTTGATGAATTTCCACTTCCCAGTGTGCCCCGGCGTACCTTCAGAAACGTTTAAAGTTCCCCGCACTTTGTTAACTGGGCCCGCTGACTGGGCCCGCGGGTGCAGTCTGAACGGCACCTTCAGGAAAAATCGTTGCAAATCAATGGCTTATATGTTGTTTCTCCGGCCGTCACAAAAGCTTTGCAAGACTGTGATGTTCGTGGCGTGGGCCGGGTGTGAATTCGGCCCAGTTTTGCGACATCCGGGGCCGTCTTTGACAGATATCACCTTGCTTGAATCGTCCGCCCTTTCTGCCCGTGTAGAGACTGCCCGCCGAGCCGGGGCCGGCGATTTTCGCTTCCGCCTGATGGCGCTCAGCGCGGCGCTGGCGGTGCTGGTGATCTTTGCCGGCGTGATCGGCTCGCTGGTCATTGGTTCGATGCCGGCTTTCAAGGCGTTTGGCTTCGGCTTCATCACCGATGAGGCCTGGAGCCCAACCCGCGATCACTTCGGCGCGCTCGCCTCCATCTATGGCACGGTGGTCACCTCGCTGATCGCCATGCTGATCGCCCTGCCGGTCGGCATCGGCATCGCCATCTTCCTGACCGATCTGTGCCCGCGCCCCTTGCGCCGTCCCATCGGCATCGCCGTCGAGCTTTTGGCCGGCATTCCCTCCATCATCTATGGCATCTGGGGCCTGTTCGTGTTCGCGCCCTGGTTCCAGACCCATCTGCAGCAGCCGATCATCACCGCCTTCGGCGACAATGCGACCCTGAACTTCCTGTTCGGCGATGCCGCCTTCGGCATCGGCATTTTCACCGCCGGCCTGATCCTGTCCATCATGATCCTGCCCTTCATTTCCGCGGTCACCCGCGATGTGCTGGAAACCGTGCCCAGCGTGTTGAAAGAAGCCTCTTACGGACTGGGCTCCACCAGCTGGGAAGTGATGTGGAAGGTCTGCCTGCCCTTCTGCTCCACCGGCGTGGTGGGCGGCGCCATGCTGGCGCTGGGGCGCGCCCTAGGCGAGACCATGGCCGTCACTTTCATGATCGGCAACGCCCACAAGGTGGCGCCGCTGTTTGCGCCAGGCACCTCGATCTCGGCCACCATCGCCAACGAATTCACCGAAGCCACCACCCCGCTTTATACCGCCTCGCTGATCGAGCTGGGTCTTTTGCTGTTTGTCATCACCTTCATCGTTCTGGCCTGCGCGCAGCTGATGCTGATGCGGCTGGAACGCGCCAAGGGCAAATAAATGATCGCCAACCGGGGACTTTATCTTCGCCGCCGTCTGGCCAATATGGCCTTCATCGCCTTGTCGCTGGGCGCGGCCCTGTTCGGGCTGGTGTGGCTGGCCTTCATTCTGGGCGCGCTGCTGAAGGAAGGCGTCTCGCCCTGTCGCTGACGCTGTTCACCCAGCCGACGCCGCCGCCGGGCATGGCGGGCGGGCTTTCCAACGCTATCTTCGGCAGTGTGGTGATGAGCCTGGGCGCGGTGCTGCTGGGCACGCCCATCGGCCTGTTTGCCGGCACCCATCTGGCGGAATACGCCCGCCACACCAAGCTTTCCTTCGTGGTGCGCTTCGTCAACGACATCCTGCTGTCGGCGCCTTCCATCGTCACCGGCCTTTTCATCTATGAGATCGTGGTGGTGCCGATGGGCCATTTCTCAGGCATCGCCGGCGCCTTGTCACTGATGGTGATCGTGATCCCGGTCGTCGTGCGCACCACCGAGAACATGCTGCTGCTGGTGCCCAATGGCTTGCGCGAAGCTGCGACCGCGCTGGGCGCGCCGCAAAGCTTTGTGATCCGCTCGGTGACCTGGAAGGCGGCGCGCGCCGGCATCATCACCGGCGTTCTGCTGGCGGTGGCGCGCATCTCGGCGAGACCGCGCCGCTTCTCTTCACCGCGCTGAACAACCAGTTCATGTCCACCGACATCACGCAGCCGATGGCTTCGCTGCCGGCGGTGATCTTCACATTCGCCATGTCGGCCTATGACGACGACATGCTCTGGCCTGGGCCGGCGCGCTGCTCATCACCGCGACCGTGCTGACGCTTTCCATCATCGCCCGCCTGCTTGAACAGAAACGGACCTGACCCCAATGGACGCCCCCGTCGAGACTTCCAACGCCGAGAAGACCAAGATCGACATCAAGGATCTGAGCTTCTTCTACGGCAAGACCAAGTCGCTCAAGAACATCACCCTGCCCCTGATGGAGCGCAAGGTGACGGCCTTCATCGGCCCGTCGGGCTGCGGCAAGTCCACGCTGCTGCGCGCCATCAACCGCATCTTCGAGCTGTATCCCAACCAGCATGCCGAAGGCGAGATCATGATGGATGGCGAGAACATCCTGAAGCTCAAGGACCTCAACCTGCTGCGCGCGCGCGTCGGCATGGTGTTCCAGAAGCCCACGCCGTTCCCGATGTCGATCTATGACAATGTCGCATTCGGCATCAAACTCTATGAACGCATCCGCGTTCAGAAATGGATGGCCGTGTCGAGTCTGCGCTGACCCGCGCCGCACTGTGGGGCGAGGTGAAGGACAAGCTCAATGCGTCGGGCCTGTCGCTGTCGGGCGGCCAGCAGCAGCGCTTGTGCATCGCCCGCAGCGTGGCGACGCGGCCCGAAGTGATCCTGCTGGATGAGCCCTGCTCGGCGCTCGATCCGATCTCCACCGCCAAGGTCGAGGAACTGATCGAGGAACTGGCAGCCGATACACCATCGTGATCGTCACCCACGATATGCGGCGGCGTCGCGCGCCAGCGACTATACCGCCTTCATGTATTTGGGCGAGCTGATCGAATATGGGGCGACGGAGAAGATCTTCACTGCGCCAGATAATAAGCGGACTGAGCAGTACATCACCGGCCGCTTTGGTTGAGCGCGGTCCTTTTGCGTCGTGGGTTCGTGGCGTCATCGCTCGTGCACGTCTTGTACACGTCGCTCGACACTACCTGCTCAGGCCACGAAATCCCTCGCGCCTAAATTGCAGACAGCGCAGTATACTGCGGAGCGACTTGGTGAAGAGCGCGCTTGGCCTCTTACCAGACATACCCAGGCTGCGTACAAGATTTATCGATATACACGGGCAAGCGTGGATCGTTGTCCCGTTGCGCTTCGGCAACGAAATCTGGCAAGCGATTTAGAGCTTCCGCTCAAGAGCTGAAAATTCAGACATATGGCGCCCCAATAGCCTCAGCGAAACTCAGTGGGCACACAAGATATTCTAACTCAAACCAGCGCTAGCATAATCTTCGCGCGGTCTGATCGATGATCTGCACGCGCCCTGCAGCGCGCAGCACCAAGGTCAACAGCCAGCTCACCAACAGGTTCGCCACCAGTGCGCTGACCGCGGCATAGCAGGGGATGGTCTCGCCCAATATGTGCAGCGGATAGGTCGAACTCTTGAAGCCCAGCTCCATTACCATCCAGCTGCCAAGCCCAACCCCCACCGCCCATCCGGCCAGCAGCGCCCTGGGATCAAGCCGCACGTAAAGCGCCAGCAGCACCGCGGGCACGGTCTGACAGATCCAGATGCCGCCCAACAGTTGCAGCTGGATGGCGTAGGTGGTTTGCAGCTCCAGCACAAAGAACAGCGCCCCCAGCTTGGCGACGAAGGCGACCAGCTTGGCCATCCGGGCCTCGGTGTGGGGCGAACAATCCGGCGCGATGAATTCCTTGAAGATGTTGCGCGTGAAAAGGTTGCCGCAGGCGATCGCCATGATCGAGGCCGGCATCAGCGCGCCGATGGCGATGGCCGCAAACGCCAGCCCCGCAAACCAGCCCGGGAAGGCGTGCGGAACAGCGCGGGCACTGCGAAATTGTTGCCGAAGTTTTTGAAGCCCTGGGCATATTCCGGCATTGTCTTCACGCCCGCGGCCAGCGCCATGTAGCCAAGCAGGGCGATGAAGGCCAGCGCCACCGGATAGGCGGGCAAGATCATCGCATTCCTGCGAATGACATGGCGGCTGGACGATGACAGAAGCCCGGTCACCGAATGGGGATAGAGGAACAGCGCCAGAGCGATCCCACCGCCAGGGTGACATAGGCAAAGCCCGCGCCCAGACTTCCTTGGGCGTGGGCGCCAGCAGAACCTGCTTGGCCGGCACAGCGGCGAAGATCTTGCCATAGCCGCCCAATTCGGTGGGGATGATGATGATCGCCGCCAGCACGGTGATATAGACCAGCAAATCCTTCACCACCGCGATCAGGGCGGTGCCGCGCAAGCCGCTGGTATAGGTGAAGGCCGCCAATGCAATGAAGGACAGGATCAGCGGCACCGACACGGTGCCCAGCACCGGCAGCGCCACATTCCAGTCCAGGCCAAGGGCGGCAATCACCACCTGCATGCCGACCAGCTGCAGCGCCATATAGGGCAACACGGCAACGAGGCCGGTGACAGCGATGGCCAGCGCCAGGCCGCGATGGCCGAAACGCCCGCGCACGAAATCGGCCGCAATGATGTCGCCGTGCTCGTTCGACACCGACCACAGGCGCGGGAACGCCATGAACAGCACCGGATACATCAGCGCCGCATACGGCAAGGCGAAGAAGCCGGCGGCGCCGGCGCCGAACATCAGCGCCGGCACAGCGATGGAGTATAGGCGGTGTAGAGATCGCCACCCAAAAGGAACCAGGTGATCAGGGTGCCGAAGTTGCGCCCGCCAAGACCCCATTCATGCAGCTGCGACAGATCGCCGGCGCGCCAGCGCGAACCGAACAGGCCGATAAAGATGACGAGGATGACCAGCGCCAGAAAGACGATGACGGTGGCACTCATTTGCGGCGTCCGATGCAGATAGACCGGCAGGATGGAGCCCACGGTGAGGAAGATGCCGAAGATCTGCCACCAGTAGAAAAAGGGAATGCCGAACAGCGCGGGTTCGCTTCTGTTGTAGAACGGCACCCACACCCAGGCGGCATAGGGGATCAGGAGAAACAGATACGGGATGGAATTTCGTCAAAGCATGTCCCCTTGGCGTCCGTGCCCCCTCACAGCATTACGCCGCGCGAGCCGTCAAGGGGCCCGGCCACGGCGCAGCGCTGAATTGCTCTCACTGCTTGGGGACGAAGTCCTGGCCTTCCTCGGGCTTGCTCGCGTCCTTGGCGGCATAGCGGGTCGTGGCCATCGGCCCTTCGCCCACCAGCATCCGGGTGCAGGCACCTCTTCAGGCCTAGGCCCAGTCCCAATGGATGGTGTTCTTGATGTCGGTGACAAAGGTCCCCGCCAGAATCGGATACATCTTGCCGGGGTGGTCGTAGAGGGGGCTGGACAACACCCACCATGTCCCCGACACCACATAGATGTAGCGATCAGTGGTGTGGAAATGCGGCTTGGAATTGTGGCCGGGGTCCCACTTGATCAGCACGCCATAGATGCCCGGCTTGTTGGGATCGCCGAACAGGGCGGCCGAATGCTCGCCGTTTCGCCCTTCCATTGGATGTCTTTGCCGAACACCATGGGGATGTTGGCGGGATCGGGCATGGGTTGGCTGGTCTTGGGCGGACCTTGATTTAGCAGCTGCTCCTGGGTTTCGGCCACGGCTGGCGTCGCCAGCAGGGCCGACAGGGCGATGATTGCAGATGACGCATTATGGTCTCCTTCAGCGCGGCGGACCCATGTCCTTGCCGTTCTGATCCACGCCCTGGGTGATGTTGGGCCCGGTGCCTGCCAGAATTGAGCACCGCCGGCCTTCGGGCGTGCGGCAACCGTCCCAGTGAATGCCGTGCAGCTTGTCCACCGCGACCGAACCGGCATGTACCGGATAGGTGGTGCGCTCGTCATAGACCTTGCTGGTCGAGGTCCACCAGGTGCCCGACACGACATAGGCGAAGCGTTTGTTGTTGTGATAGTGCGGCTTGGAGAAATGGCCTGGCCACCAGATGTATTCACCATGACGGTCCGGGCTTGGCCGGATCGCCTACAGGTAGCGCATCGGTTCCGCCTTCCTTGCCGGTACACTTGATGTCCTTGGGCAGGGTCATGCCGACGGCGGCCGGATCGGGCGCCGGCCCATCGGATCGTTGACCGTGGTGCCGATCTTCGGGTCCGTCTGCGCGACGGCGGCAAAACCGGTGGCGCCGACAGCGACGCCGACCGCAAGACCCAATGCAACTTGGTGACGGAACGCATTTCTCTCTCCCGTGAAATAATGGAGAGGATGATAGGCGTAACCTTGTGACAGCCGCAACGCGCGACTTCTAAATGGTGGCCGGCAGGCCTTTCGCAATGGCTAACGCAATTGCTTGGGTTGCGGACGCTCCGGACGTTTCGGCAATGCAGCAAAATCAGGCTTAAACGGAGCGCTTGCCGGCGAAGACAAGGCCCAGGCCGGCCAGCACCGCCATCACCGCCGCGACGGTGGGAATCCAGACCGTATGGTCCTCCTGGAAAGCGATGTGCAGCGGGCCCAGATCGACCAGCGGCTTGGACTCGGTCCAGCTCACATGGCTGATCAACAGGCCGGCGATGCCCAGCGCAATCAGCACCAGACCCAGAACGACAATCGGTTTCATCGGCAATCTCCGCGAGATGCCTCCACAACGGGCAGTGCGGGGGGAAAGTTCCTGCTGCTTACTTGTCCAGCCCGTTCAGCGGGCCAAAGCCGTTGACCAGCCCGCCGATGGCGCAGACCGGATCGACCAGGGGCACCGGTGTTGCCGGCCGAACTGGTTTGCACTTCGGTCAGGCTGGTGCAGGGCACGCGGCCCGGCGTGTTCTTGGTGCGCATCTCCGCTTCACGCCGCGCCGGGTCTTTGACATGGCTCTTGGGTTCGATCAGCGCATTGTCGTCGGCCGGGGTGAAGCCATTGGTGCAATGGGCGCGCTGCTCCGGCGAGAGGTTGGGATTCTCGGGTGCACAGCCGAACAGCGCCTGGCCCAGGCCGGTGACATCGGGCGCGGCCACCGGCGGGGCATAAGACGGCATCACACC
>CAWHLV010000025.1:0-47393 GCA_963830095.1 uncultured Alphaproteobacteria bacterium | reverse complement strand
CGCCGGGTGGCCGAAGAGCTGGGCTTTGAACTGATCGATCACCGGCTTGAGTTGTATGGCGTGCCCAAGGGGCGCAAGCCCCCACGTCTTGAAGATAACCGCCTGATGGTCGCCTGATGGCCTGGCTGCGCGCCGCCTCGCTTTGTGCAGGCTTCCTTCTTCTCACCTTCCTGGGCATGCCGCTGCAATGGCTGTTCCTGAAGTTGGGGGCTGGCGCGGCGCGCACCTTTCCCTGGCGCTATCACCGCGTCGTCGCCGCTTTGTTCGGCATTCATATCCGGGTGATCGGCGAGCCGGTTACGGGTGAAGGCGTGCTGATGGTGGCCAATCACACCAGCTGGGCCGATATCGTCATCTTCTCGGCCGTGACGCCGCTGTCTTTTGTCTCCAAGGCGGAAGTAGGCGGCTATCCGCTTTTTGGCACCCTGGCGCGGCTGCAGCGCACGGTCTTTGTCGAACGCACCCGCCGCAGCACCACCGGGGAAACCCGCGATGAAATCCGCGAGCGGCTCTTGGCCGGTGACACCTTGCTTCTATTCCCTGAAGGCACCAGCTCTGACGGCAACCAGGTTCTGCCCTTCAAGAGCGCGCTGTTGGGCGCGGCCGAAGCGGTGCTCGCCAGCGGCCAGCATGTGAAGGTGCAGCCGGTGTCGGTGGCGTTTACCGGGCTTCACGGCCTGCCCATGGGACGCGAGAACCGCCCGCTGTTTGCCTGGTATGGCGACATGGAAATGGTGCCGCATATCTGGGAAGCGCTGAAGGCGGGCCCGCTGGATGTGGTGGTCCAGTTCCACGAGCCCTTCAGCCTGGACATGATGGACCGCAAGACCCTGGCAAAAAAAGCCCAGGAAGTCGTCCAGATCGGCCAGGCCCAGGCCGTGGCCGGGCACGCTTAATCTTGAATTCCGCGCCAACGGACCCGATAACCCCCGTCAGATGAAGAAGCTGTTCGTCAAAACCTATGGCTGCCAGATGAACGCCTATGATTCCGCCAAGATGGCGGATCTGTTGGCGCCGCTCGGCTATGCCGCGACGGATGCACCCGAAGGCGCGGACATGGTGATCCTCAACACCTGTCATATCCGCGAAAAGGCAGCCGAGAAGGTCTATTCGGAGCTGGGGCGGCTGAAGACGCTGAAGGCAAAGAAGGCGCGTGACGGCGGGCGCATGGTGCTGGCCGTGGCCGGCTGCGTCGCCCAGGCCGAAGGCGCGGAGATCGTGGCGCGCGCCCCTGTGGTCGATCTGGTGGTGGGGCCGCAATCCTATCACCGGCTGCCGGAGATGATCGCGCGCGCGGCACGGGAGCAAGGCCATGTGCTAGAAACCGATTTTCCGGCGCTGGAAAAATTCGATTCCCTGCCCGAGCCTTCTGCTACCGGCATCAGTGCTTCCTGACCGTGCAGGAAGGTTGTGACAAGTTCTGTACCTTCTGTGTGGTGCCTTACACCCGCGGCGCCGAGCAATCCCGCCCGCCACAGGCAATTTTGCGCGAGGCAGAGAAGCTTGCCGAAAAAGGCGCGCGCGAAATCGTGCTTTTGGGCCAGAACGTCAATGCTTATGACGGCCCATCTTCGGATGATACGCGTTGGAGTTTGGCCAAACTTTGCGAAGCGATTGCCGGGACTCCAGGCATCGCGCGCATCCGCTATACCACCAGCCATCCCCGCGACATGGCCGATGATCTGATCGCCGCCCATCGCGACAATCCCAAGCTGATGCCCTATCTGCATCTGCCGGTGCAGTCGGGCTCCGATGCGGTGCTGGACGCGATGAACCGCCAGCACTCCAGCGACGACTATCGCCGGCTGGTGGACAGGATTCGCGCCGCCCAGCCCGATATCGCCCTGACCTCGGATTTCATTGTCGGCTTTCCCGGCGAAAGCGATGCCGACTTTGAAGCGACCTTGAAGCTGGTGCGTGATATCGGTTACGCCACCGCCTTCTCTTTCAAATACTCCAAGCGTCCCGGCACGCCGGCTTCCACCATGAGGAAGCAGATACCCGAAGACGTGAAGGCCGCGCGGTTGGCCGAGTTGCAGACGCTGTTGCTCGCACCAGCAATATGGCTTCGACGACGCGCAGATCGGCCGGACATTGCCGGTGCTGTTCGAAAAGACGGCGCGCGACGGCGGCCAGATCATGGGCCGCACGCCCTATCTTCAGCCGGTACATGTCAAGGCCGACGCCGGCCTGATCGGCCAGCTCCGCGATGTCGCCGTCACCCGGCGCACCGCCAACAGCCTGCATGGAGCGCTCGCTTGAACGCCAGGCGACGCGATACGACCACGCTGGAATTTCCCGACAACAAGCTTCTCGCCGCCCTGAGCGGTCCGCACGCCAAGCACTTTGCCCGGCTGGAACAGAAGCTCGCTGTCGGCATCGACATGCGCGGCAATCTGGTGGCGATCGACGGCAAGGAACGCGAACGTGCCGGCCACATCCTGCGCGCGCTCCATACCCGGCTGGAAGCGGGTGAAAGTATCACCCAGGCCGAAGTGGATGCGGAGATTCGCTTTACCGATGGCGCCCGCGCCAATGCGCCGGGTGCGATCAAGACGTCCGGCTCGCGCGCGGTGCGCCCGCGTTCGCCCGCGCAAGGCGCCTATCTGGAGCTGATGCGCCAATGCCCGCTGGTGTTTGGCATCGGCCCGGCCGGCACCGGCAAGACCTATCTCGCGGCGGCCTTCGCCGCCCATATGCTGCATGAAAGGCGGGTGGACCGGCTGATCCTGTCGCGGCCGGCACTGGAAGCCGGCGAACGGCTGGGTTTCCTGCCGGGCGATCTGAAAGAGAAGATCGATCCTTACCTGCGCCCGCTGTATGACGCGCTTTTTGATGTCCTGGGCGACGCCGCCGGCAGGCTGATGGAGCAGGGCGTGATCGAAGTCGCGCCCCTGGCCTTCATGCGCGGGCGCACCCTGACGCGGGCTTTTGTCATATTGGACGAGGCGCAGAACACCACCCCGGCGCAGATGAAAATGGCGCTGACCCGGCTGGGCGAAGACAGCCACATGGTGGTCACGGGCGATCCGTCACAAAGCGACCTGCCGGGCGGGCAGGCGGCGGGCCTGAACGAGGCGCTGGGATTTCTGGAAGGGATTGAAGGTGTTGGCGTCGCCCGATTCGTCGAGAAGGATGTGGTCCGCCACGCCATAGTCGTGCGCATCGTGGCCGCCTATAATCGCGCCGGCAAATGAGCGGAATCACGCTGTTGGTCGAAGACAAGGGGTGGCGCGCGCATCGCGGGCTTCAGTCGCGGCTGAAGCTGGCGGCCGAGGCTGCGCGCAAGGCCGCGAAGCTGAAGGGCGACGTCACCATTCTGCTGTCCGGCGACAAAAAACTCGCCGCCCTCAATCATGATTTTCGTAGGCTAGACAAGCCGACCAATGTGCTGTCATTCCCAGGCCACGGCGGTTATGCCGGCGATATCGCCATCGCCTATGGCGTTACAGCCGCGGAAGCCAAAGCCGCGAGCAAGACGGTCATCGACCATGCGACCCATCTGGTGGTGCATGGCGTGCTGCATCTGGCCAGTTATGATCATGCGCGCGCGAAAGATGCAGCCGTGATGGAGCCGCTGGAAGTGAAAATCCTGAAGCGGCTGGGCGTCGCCGATCCCTATGCGGTGCCCGCGCCATGAACGACCATCCCATCAGGCGGCTGATCCAGAAAATCACCGGCCAGGACGCGGAAGCCGCTGCCATCCGCGAAAGCCTGGAAGAGGTGATTGAGGAAAGCGAACGCGAGTCGCCGGACCTGTCGGCACAAGAGCGTGTGCTGATGGGCAACCTGCTGCGCTTCGGCGATCTGAAGGTTGCCGACGTGATGGTGCCGCGCGCCGAGATCATCGCGGTGGATGAAACCATCGGCCTGGCCGAACTGCTCAAGCTGTTCCGCGAAGCGCAGCATTCGCGCCTGCCCGTGTTCCGCGAAACCCTCGACGACCCCACCGGGCTGATCCATGTGAAGGATGTGCTGGGCCTGCTGGAAGCCGAGCCCGACGGCGCCTATTGCCTGTCGCCCCATGCCAAAATCACCTCGCTGCTGCGGCCGGTGCTGTTCGCGCCGCCGTCCATGCGCGCGCTGGACCTGTTGCTCAAGATGCAGGCCTCCCACACTCATCTGGCGCTGGTGATCGACGAATATGGCGGCACCGACGGGCTGGTTTCCATCGAGGACATCATCGAGCAGATCGTGGGCGACATCGCCGACGAACATGACGAAGTCGCCGCCACCGTGAAGCCCGATGGCGACGGGTTCATCGCCGACGCGCGCATGGACCTGGATGATTTCAAGGCCGAGACCGGCCACGATTTTCTGATGGAAGACGGCGAAGCCGCACCCGACATCGACAGCCTGGGCGGTCTGGCCGCGTCGCTTCTGGGCCGGGTGCCGCAGCGGGGCGAGATCATCACCCATCCCGATGGCAGCGAATTCCAGATACTGGACGCCGACCCGCGCCGGGTGCGCAAGCTGCGCGTCACCCTGCCCAAGCCGCTTAAGCCGGCATGACGCGTATCGGCGCATGGATCTCGGGCCTCACCGGCTGGCGGCGGCTCCTGTTCGCCTTTGTCATGGGCGCGCTCTCGGCCACCGCCTTCGCACCGCTGGATTTCTTTCCCGCACTTTTGATCGGCTATGCCGCGCTGGTGCTTTTGATCGATGGCGCCGACGCCGGCCCCAAGCCAGTGCGCCGCGCAGCCAGCGCCGGCTGGGCCTTTTGCTTCGGCCAGTTCCTGACCGGCTGGCACTGGATCGGCTATGCCTTCCTGGTCGACCCCACCAATCATCTCTGGCAGATGCCGTTCGCGCTGGTCGGCCTGACCGCAGGGGTGGCGCTCTATGGCGCGCTGGCCTGCGGCGTGGCGGCTTTCTTCTGGCAGGGGGGCTCGGCCCGGCTGTTCGTCTTTGCCATCTGCTGGGCGGGGGCGGAGTGGCTGCGTGGCCATCTCTTCACCGGGTTCCCCTGGAACCTTTCAGCCTATGGCTGGGGCGCATCCCTGGCGCTGCTGCAATCGGCCAGCCTGATGGGTGCTTATGGCTTGTCTTTCCTGACAATTCTTTTGGGCGCGGCGCTGGCCGAGCCATTTGCCCGGCGCTGGCGCACCCCAGCCCTTGTGGTGCTGATCTTTGCAGCCCTCTGGTCCTATGGGGTGTACCGGCTTGCCAATACACCCATGCGCGACATGCCGGGTGTATCCCTGCGCCTGGTGCAACCCGACATTCCGCAGGCGGAAAAATACGTGTCCCGCCTGATGCCGCGCAACTGGCAGCGGTTGATGGAGCTCAGCGCGAGTCCTGGCAAGCCTTCCATCATCATCTGGCCGGAGGCCGCCACCGGCTATCGCGATCGCGCGTTGGTCAGGCGGGCTGGACGATATCGGCCTTTTCACCGCGCGCGGTCAGACTGTCATCACCGGTTCTGACCGCGTCGAGCGGGGGGCCACGCGCTTCATCGCCTATAACAGCCTTTATCTGTTCGGGCCGCGTGGTGCATTGCCTGAAGTCACCGACAAGTTCCACCTGGTGCCTTTTGGCGAATATGTGCCGTTTGCGAGCGTATTAAACCGGATCGGGATAACCCAGCTCACCGTGGGCGAGGGCTTTCATGCCGGCGATCATCCCCGTGTGATGCAGGTTGATGGTGCGCCCGCGATGACGCCGCTGATCTGCTATGAGGTGATTTTTCCGCATGCGGTGACCGACCCGGATGCGCCCCGCCCCGGATGGTTCGTCAATGTCACCGATGATTCCTGGTTCGGCCCCTGGGCGGGCCCCGCACAGCATTTTCTCACCGCGCGTGTGCGCGCCATCGAGGAAGGTCTTCCGATTGTGCGTGACGCCAATACGGGCATCAGCGCGGTAATCGATGGCAATGGCCGTGTGCGCAATATGCTTGGCCTGAACAGGTTGGGTGTGGTTGACTCTGCATTGCCTGCCCAGTTGCAGCCGCACGCTTTATGACCGGTTTGGTGACCTTGTTTTCCTGCTCTTATTGGTTACCGCAGCATTCGCCAGTTTTTTACGGACGCGCGTGTAAGTCCCGGTACCTGCGGCGAAATTAATTGTTTCAGTTGCGCGATAGATGGGGCAAGTTCCGCCCGGCTAAACAAATGTTTTGAGTGAGATGCCAAAGAAGCAAGCCAATCCCATTGATATACAGGTCGGCAATCGCGTGCGCATTCGGCGCATGCTGATCGGCATGAGTCAGGAACGTCTCGGCGATCTGCTGGGGCTAACATTTCAACAGGTGCAGAAATACGAGAAAGGCGTCAATCGCATTGGCGCCGGCCGGCTGTTTGAGGTCGCGCGCATTCTCAATGTGCCGGTCGATTTTTTCTATGAGGGCCTGAACGCGATAACCGAAGGTGGCCTTGGCGATGGCGCGCCGCCGGTGATGGAGTTTATCTCCAGCGGCGAAGGGCTGCAGCTCAGCCTGGCGTTCATGAAGATCAAGGATGCCAAGGTGCGCAAGCGCGTGCTGGACCTTGTGAAGAGTCTGGCGGAAGAAGAAGAGCAGAAGTAGGCGCAGGTCTTTTGCGCCGGAACGAGTGGCCTGTTCAGCCTTTTGGGCGTGACGCCTTCTCTTCCAGGCCCGACGTGCCTTCGCGCGATTTCAGCACCGCATACACGTCCTCGGGCGTGATGCCGCTGGCTGCCCACAGCACCGCCAGATGATAAAGAACGTCGGCGGATTCCTTGGCGAGATCGGTCTTGTCGTTCTGGATCGCCGCGATCACCGTTTCGGTGGCTTCCTCACCGAATTTCTTGGCGCACTTCTCCACGCCCTGCGCCAACAGCTTGGCGGTATAGGACTGGGCGGGATCGGCGCCCTTGCGGGCGGCTATGGTGGCGAAAAGTCGGTCGAGGCCTTCAGACATGGCCGCCTCTTAGCATGGGCCCGCCATCAAACGCCAATCCGGGCTCGAATATCGGCAGGCGTAGCGCCCGACTCGCGCAGGCTTTCCAGCGACACCGCGCCGTCGCGTTTGGAGAATTTCTTGCCGTTCTCGTCCAGCACCAGCGGATGATGGGCATATTCCGGCTCCGGCAGTTTCAGCAGGGCCTGCAACAGCCGCTGGATGTGGGTGGCCGCCATCAGGTCTTCGCCGCGCGTCACCAGGGTGACATTCTGATGCGCGTCATCCACGACCACCGCCAGATGGTACGAGGTCGGCATGTCCTTGCGTGCAATCACGATGTCGCCAAAGCGGTTGGGATCGACGCCATGGCGCAGCCCCCGCTCGCCATAGGTCAGCGGCCCGGTCAGCGCCGCCGCTTTGGTCACGTCCAGCCGCAGCGCGTGGTTTTCGCCCGCGGCGATGCGGTGCATGCCGTCTTCCCGCGACAGTGCCTTGCAGGTGCCCGGATAAATGGGTCCGTCAGGGCCATGTTGGGCTTCGCCGGCCCGCGCGATTTCGGTGGCGATCTCCGCGCGGGTGCAAAAGCAGGGATAGACCAGGCCGCGCGCTTTCAGGTTCACCAGCGCCTCGGCATAGGAGCCCATGCGGGTGGATTGGCGCAAAGACGGCTCGTCCCAGGACAGCCCCAGCCATTTCAGGTCATAGAAAATCGACTGAATGAACTTGTCGCGTGAGCGGCCCTTGTCGATGTCTTCGATGCGCAGCAGAAAGTCGTCGCCGCTTTCATAAGCCGTGATCGCGGCATAGGCGTGGCCCAGATGCAGCAGGCCGGTTGGACTGGGCGCGAACCTTGTGACAATCATTGGTTTCTATTTCTGGTCGCGCGGGATTTCCCCGCGCTCCGGGGCAATCTAACGCATAAGATATGCACATGGCACTCATCGGACCCATCATGGCGCCTGCAAAGGGCCCGGCCACCCATCTGGTCGTGCTGGTGCATGGCTATGGCGCCGACGGCCGGGACCTGATCGGCCTGGCGCAGCATTGGCAAAGCCTGTTGCCCACCACAGCCTTCGCCGCGCCCAATGCGCCCACCCCCGTTCCCGGCAGCGCCGGCTATCAGTGGTTTCCTATCTCCCGCATCGATCCGCATGAAATGCGCAAGGGCGTGGAAGCGGCCGCGCCCGTGCTGGACGAATATCTCGACGCCGAACTGGCGCGGCTGGGCCTGCCGCCCGAGCGTCTGGCGCTGGCCGGCTTCAGTCAGGGCACCATGCTGTCCCTGCATCTGGGGATGCGGCGCAAGGTCCGGCCTGCGGCGATTGTGGGATTTTCGGGCCTGTTGGCCGGTCCACCGGTGGACGGCGAAATCCCGCCCGTCCTTCTCACCCATGGCGACAGCGATTCTGGTGATCCCGCCCCAGGCCATGTTTGCGGCAGCAAGCCAGCTGGGTCTGGCGGGCGCCGCCGTGCAATGGCATCTGGCGCCCGGCATGGGGCATGGCATCGATCCCGACGGACTGATGATCGCGGGACAGTTTTTGAGCCTTGCCTTCAAGGGTCTGTTGAAAAGCTCTGGGGAGATAAGCTCCGTCTACAAACCGTCATAACGAATTGGCTAAGCTCTTGAGCAGGAAGGGGCTCGCGCCCTAAAGTCCGGCTTGCGAAAGGGGGCGTATCTTCACGATATTGGTCTTCACAGGGTCAGGGTCATGCTAGCCGCCGCTACTATTCCCCGGGCGGCTGCCCGCTCCCATTGTCCGGCGCTGGTGCTGAACGCCGATCATCGCCCGCTGAGCTATTATCCGCTGTCGCTCTGGTCCTGGCAGGACACCATCAAGGCGGTGTTTCTGGAGCGCGTCACCATCCTGGAAGAGTATGACCGGGTGGTGCATTCGGCGCGCTTTGAGATGAAGCTGCCTTCGGTGGTCTCGCTCAAGACCTATATCAAGCCGGCGCGCAAACCCGCCTTCACCCGGTTCAATGTCTTTCTGCGCGACCAGTTCGAATGCCAGTATTGCGGCGATCCCAAGGATCTGACCTTCGATCATGTGGTTCCACGCAGCAAGGGCGGGCGCACCACCTGGGAAAATGTCGTCACCGCCTGCAGCCCATGCAACCTGACCAAGGGCGGGCGCATGCCCAACCAGGCCAAGATGCATCCACGCATCCGCCCGCATCAGCCGACGGTGATCGAGCTGCGCGAGCATGGCCGCAAGTTTCCACCGAACTATCTGCATGATTGCTGGGCGGACTATCTATACTGGGATAGTGAGCTGGAACCGTGAGCCGCGGCGCGCGAAGCGCGTGAGCAGGTCCGGTGGACCTGCGAAAGCGGCGAACACCGCGAGCACGAGCGAGCGGCTGGCGCGGCCGCCAGCTCTAAATTCGTTCCGACAACTTGATCGCGATCCGGCAGCCCGCCTTGATCGTTTCGCTCAGCAGCTTGTAGCCCGGCGCCTGTTCGGCGCCATGTTCCAGCGCGGTGTTGCGATGGGCGGCTTCGTCGGCGCGGAATTCCGTCACCATGGATTTGAGCGCGGGGTCCTTTTCGTCCAGCGCCCAGATCTGCGCCGCATAATGTTCATCGATCGCTTCTTCCACCGCCGCGGTGCAGGCAAAGGCGGCTTTCTCGCCCATCGCCGCGGTGACCGCGCCCAGCGCGAAACCGGCGATGCGCCACACCGGCTCAAGGGCTGTGGGCCGCACGCGGCGTTCATTCACCAGCCGGTCAAAGCTCTTCAGATGCTGTTGTTCCTGCACGGCCATGTGGGTGATGGTCTCGACACTGGCGGCCGCACCCTTGCGGCGCTTCAGCACCGCAAGCTGGCCTTCATAAATTCTGACCGCGCCATATTCGCCGGCATGATCCACCCGGATCATGGCTTCGATGTTGGGCGCAGCGCCGGGCGCTGACGGTTTGGGCTTACGCGGCATGTTTGCGGCTCAACAGCAAAGCGCCCGTTCCCGCGATCAGGAACGAGAGAAGCGCATTGTATCCCGCCAGCGACAGGCCGAACAGGCTCCAGGTCACGGCATTGCAGCTGACCTGTGGCGCAGGCGCACCGGAGCCCAATACATAGGCATGTTCCACGGTGCAGCCTTGCGGTCCCGGCAGAAAGCCCCATTGCAGGCCTGCCTGATAAGCGCCGATCAGGCCCGACACAGTTATTAACGCCACAATCAGCCAGGCCAGCGCGCGTGTATTGTTGCGCAGGAAGGGAACCAGCGCGATTCCCACAATGGCCGCGGCGATATGCGGCCAGCGTTGCCAGTGACACATTTCACAGGGCGCAAGATGATGGAGATACTGGAAACCAAGCGCGCCCAGCAAAAGCGCCAGCGCTCCGGCGCCCATTATCCTTGCAATCTGTTCATCACGAATTATGACGGGAGAAATACCTTTCGGCTGTCGCGCGAACTGCGGTACAAATATCGCTCATCTGCAGAGCACAGGCAAATCTCACGTGTTGTTCAAAAAATCGCCGCCTGTTCGCCCAGAGTTGCTGAAGATAGACGGCCGTCTTCTGGAAGTGCGCGTTCGTCTCAATCCGCGGGCCCGGCGCATGATCGTCAAGGTCAATCCCGCCACCGGAGAGATCAGCGTCACCGCGCCTTCACGACGCGGCCTTTCGGCGGCACTGGATTTCGCGCGCGGCGAGCGGGACTGGATCGCGGGCCAGCTCGCCAAGGTGCCCGGCCCGGTCATGCTTTGCGCCGGTGCGGCGGTTCCGTTTCAGGGCGCATTGCATGAAATCCGCGCCGCCGCGCGCGGTCCCGCGCCGGTCTGGGTGGACGATGGCGCGATCTGGGTGCGTGGGCGTGAGGCGCACGCCCCGCGCCGGATACTGGATTTTCTCAAACGCGAGGCGCGCAAGCGGCTTGAGGCACAGGTGCTGGATCATGCCGCGCGGCTGGGCGTAAAGCCGTCACGCATCACCGTGCGCGACACCTTGAGCCGCTGGGGCTCCTGCTCCTCGGCGCGGGCCCTGTCTTTTTCCTGGCGGCTGATCATGGCGCCGGAATTCGTGCTGGATTATGTGGTCGCGCATGAAGTGGCGCATCTGTGCGAGATGAACCACAGCCCGCGCTTCTGGGCCCATGTGCGAAGCCTTGCGCCGAATATGGAAGCCGCCCAGGCTTGGCTTAAGGTCAATGGCCGCGATCTGCAGCGTTATGGCGTGAAGTCTTAGAAGATTTTGGCTCGAGCGCCGCACATCGCGGCGCGACCTTCAGCATCCGAAAGATTTCTTCCCCCGCGAGCGAAGCGACGAGCGGGGGAAGGTGTCGCAACGAGATATCGGCGGAGCCGATTCGAGTTGCGACGGAAGGGGGTAAGCTAAACTACGTTCCGCCGAACAACCCATCCAGCAAGCGCTTGAACGTAAGCATCCGTCCTGGGCCGCAGGCGGCAGCGGAGGAGGTTTTCTACTCCGGGCGGTTAGGCGGGGTTGGGGTTGTCTTTGTGCATCCGGACGAGGTCCCTAAGGTTCTCGATGCCAAAGTCAGTGAACGCCAGGACGCCATCTTCGCCGATGCTGTAGATCCAGATGACGCCGTCCTCGATCTCCATTTCGCTGGCAACGTCCGACAGCCACTCTTCGTCCTCGCCGAGTTCGGCGGCGACGCGATTGATCGTGGTGACGTGATGGACCTTATTGACGTGCATGGTCAGGCAGCCCGAGCGGAGAGCGCCAACGCTGGTGACACCCAATTCCATGGCAGCAGCTCGTCTATTCGGTGAGCCGGATGGGTGGCAATTCGGGCAAGGACATCGGCAAGCCAAGCCTGCGGATCCACGCCGTTCATTTTGGCCGTGATGATCAGGCTATACATGGAAGCCGCCCGTCGTCCGCCGCGGTCAGAGCCGCAGAACAGCCACGACTTTCTTCCGAGCGCGATGCCTCGAAGCCCTCGTTCGGCAGCATTGTTGGACAGGCACACGCGCCCGTCCTCGATGAACAAGGTGAAGCTCGCCCAGCGCTTCAAGATGTAGTTGAACGCCTTGGCCAGGTCGTGACCGCGAGCCAGCTTTGCAAGCTGCTCCTGCATATAGCCGTGCAGCGCCTCGGCCACTGGCCGGCTCAGGGTCTGCCTGACGTCCAGACGTTCCGGCGCACTCTTGCCATTGATGCAGCGCTCGATCTCGAACAGGGCATCGATCCGGTGCACAACCTCGATCGCGATCGGCGACAGCGCGATCTCCTTTTTCCCCGTGGCCTTGCGGCGCGCGTTCTCTTCCATGTCAGCCATGGCGATGAATGGCCTGCGCGCATGCGCCCAGCATGAAGCCTCCCGGATTAGCCCAGAGGTTCGTCCGGGCAGGTACAGCTGGTTATATCCATCGAAGGCGTCGGCCTGCAGGATGCCGGCATAGCCGGCCAGATGAGCCTGAGGATGTTCGCCCTTGCGGTCGCGCGAGTAGTAGAACATCGCCGCCGGCGGACCCGCCCCACCAAACGGCCGGTCGTCCCGGACATAAACCCAACATCGTCCCGTGACCGTCTTTCCCTTGGCCAGGACAGGAACCGTCGTGTCGTCACCATGCAAGCGTTCGGCCGCCATGACATGGGCCTCAATGCGGCGCAGGAGAGGATCAAGCGCCGTCGAGACCGATCCCACCGCATCGGCCATGGTCGACAGCGCGATCGGCACACCTTCGAGCGTATAGCGCTCGGCTTGGCGATTGAGCGGCTGATGCTGGCCGAACTTCTCGAACATGATCATTGCCAACAGACTTGCCCCGGCCCATCCCCTGGAAACGGCATGGAACGGGGCCGGTGCCTGGCTGATCTTCTCGCAGTCGCGGCAACTGAACTTCTCCCGCACCGTTTCGACCACTTTCCACTGCCGTGGCACGCATTCCAGGGTGCGGGTCACGTCTTCGCCGAGTTTGCGCAAGCGGTGACCACCGCAGCATTCGCAAGCTATCGACGGATCAATCACCACCCGCTCGCGCGGAAGGTGCTCGGGGAAGGTCTGGCGCTCGGCACGCTTGCGCGTAAACCCGCGTACCGTGGTCACTTTGGCAACCGCCTGCTCAGCTGCCAGTTCGTCTTCCGTGGCACTGGCCTCAGCCTCTTCGAAGGTCAAGGCCAACTGATCGATCAGCCGCGATGAGCGTTCTGACCTTTGGCCGTAAATCTGACGCTCAAGCTTGGCGATGCGCAGTTTCTGGTGTGCGATCAGCGCACTGTCCTCCGAGCCCTTGGCGCGCGCGACCGCAAGTTCGGCGGCGATCTCCAAAGCCTTCGCGCGCGCGCCCGCCAAGGCTTCTTTCAAGGCGGCTATATCGTCAGGCAAGGCGGCGCGATCAGCATCCATGCGACGCAGTGAATCACAAATCGCATTCCTTGTGATGTCAAAAATGCAGAAGCTGCAAACTTTTTTCGCTCACCCTGCGCTTTGCGGCCGCCATGTCACTTGCGGATTGCGCCAGTCGATTCCTTCCAGCATATAAGCCATCTGCGCCGCGGAGATCGACAGCACCCCGCCCGACGCTGAGGGCCAAACAAACTTCCCGCGATCAAGGCGCTTGGCATAGAGCGATATTCCGAGGCCGTCATGCCACAGGATCTTGACCAGATCACCGCGGCGGCCCCGGAAGATGTAAAGATCGCCGGCAAAAGGATTGCGCTTGAAGCTCTCCTGAATCTTCAGAGCCAGGCTTTGCATGCCACAGCGCATATCCGTATGGCCGGTGGCAATCCAAACCCGGCCGGAGGGTATGGGAATCATCGCCGATCCAGGGCCGTGATCACCCGCCTCAGCGCCGCTGCGTCCACATCGTTGCCGACGATCACCCGGCAGCCGCCCGACAGAACGATCACCATCCGTCCGCCGCTCGGGCGCGTGGGAGAATCATCGGGTGGTGGTGATTGTGTCTCTGCAACCGGCGCTGTGTGCGGGCTGTCCAGTGCGACAATCGCCGGCACAAACCCAGGCTCTTCGTCCTCCCCGACGAACTGGCCTTCGCGGGCCTGCCGGCGCCAGTTGAACAGCTGGCTGGTCGAAAGCCCATGGCGCCGGGCCGTCGCCGATACCACCCGCGGCGCAATGAAACTCTCCGCCACGATCCGTTGCTTCTCTTCCAGCGTCCAGCCGCGCCGCGCTCCTGTCTCGATCACCTCAAGCGTCGAGACTTTCGGCATAGGCGTATGACTAGGCATACGCCTATTTCTTCACCGCACCACCGTCACCTGCAAGGCGGCCGCTCCCGGAGGGCTACGCTTGAACGTGTCAGGCCTGGACTTGTCTTCCTGCGCGGAGACCGGCGTGGCCTGGCCCTGATCGGCGGCGGGCTGGTCGGCCGACGCCATCAGCGCGGTGCCGGTGAGCGGCCTGACCGGCAGGCCCTGTTCGGCCGCGGTCATGAAGGCATGAAACACATGGGCGGGCAGCGTGCCGCCGGTCGCCTTCACCATGGGTGCGTTATTGTCGTTGCCGACCCACACGCCGCACACCAGATCGGCAGTGAAGCCGACAAACCAGGCGTCATGGAAATCCTGGGTCGTGCCGGTCTTGCCCGCGGTGGGGCGGTCTTCCAGACGTGCTGCCTTGCCGGTGCCATGGTCGGTGACGGCCAGCATCAGCCGGGTCATCTGCATGTCGTCATTGGCGCTCATCACTTCGGCGCTGGGCGCGCGATGTTCATAGAGTATGCGGCCCGAACGGGTCTTGATCCGCACCACCCCGAAAGGCTGCACGCCATTGCCGCCATTGGCGAAGGCGGCATAGGCGCCGGTCAGCTCCACCGGCGTCACGCCCGAGGTGCCCAGCGCCAGCGACGAAACCGCGGACAAGGGCGAGACGATGCCCAGCCGGCGGGCGGTGCGCACCACTTCATGCGGCCCCACTTCGGCGGTAAGCTGGGCGGCGACGGAATTCGACGAGTCCGCGAAGGCTTCGACCAGCGGGATGCGGCCCTTGAAATGGCCCTCGAAGTCGGTGGGCTTCCAGCCATGAATGTCGACGGGCCCGTCATTGACGGTTTCGTCGATGGTATGGCCGTGCTCCAGCGCGGTCAGATAGACAAAGGGCTTGAAGGCGCTGCCGGGCTGGCGCACCGCGTCGGTGGCGCGATTGAAGCCGCCGGAGGTGCCGTAATCCTTGCCGCCCACCATGGCGCGCACCGCGCCGTCGGGCGTCATCGCCACCATCGCCGCCTGGCTGGCGTTGAACTTGCCGCCTTCCGCCGCCAGGCCATCGGTCACGGCCTGTTCGGCCATGGTCTGGGCGTCGAGGTCGAAGCTGGTTTCCACAATAATTGGTTCCGTCGTCGCGCCGACATAGTCGCTCAGATGCGCCATGACCCAGTCGGCGAAGAAACCGGAACCCGGTGTGCCGTTGGCGCGCACGATGCGCGGCCGCGTCGCCGCCGCCATCGCCTGGGTGCTGGCATCGATGAAGCCGGCTTCCTGCATGGCGCCCAGCACCACCCTGGCGCGTTGAAGTCCCGCATCCATGTCGGAGAGGGGATTGTAGCGCGCCGGCGCCTTGACGCTGCCCGCGACCATCGCGGCTTCGGTCAGGCTCAGCTCACTTGCGTGCTTGCCGAAGAATTTCTCCGACGCGGCTTCGATGCCGAAGGTGCCGGCGCCGAAATAGACGCGGTTCAGATACAGCGTCAGAATCTGGTTCTTGGAGTAGCGGGACTCCAGATACAGCGCCAGCATCGCTTCCTGGATCTTGCGATCGAAAGTCCGGCTGGGGCTGAGGAACAGATTCTTGGCCAGCTGCTGGGTCAAGGTCGAGCCGCCCTGCACCACATGGCCATTGATCATGTTCTGGACGGCGGCGCGCCCGAGCCCGATCGGGTCGATGCCCATATGCGAGCGGAAGCGGCGGTCTTCGATGGCGATGAAGGCGTTGGGCACATAGTCGGGCAAGTCTTCGGCCTTGACCATCGCGCCCTGGGTCAGGCCGCGGCGCGCGATCAGCCGGCCGCGATCATCGACAATGGTGACGTCCTGCGACGGACCGCTGATCATCAGATTGCGCACGTCGGGCAGGCTGGACAGGAAGTGGGAGAAGAACAGGCCGCCGAAGATCACGCCCCAAGCGCCCAGCATCACCAGCACATAGGGCCAAGTCGCTTTGCGCTTCGGCTTGGGTGCACTCGCCGGCCGTGCCTGACCGGGCTTGCCGGCGCCAGGCCGGAAGGTTCCCGGCGAGGGCTTTTGAGGCGCAGGTTTTGCGGGCTTTTTTCCCATGGGGCCGTTCTAGGCCCTGCCGGTTAACGCCCGTTAAACAAGCTTCCCAAATCGGGACGAAAAGACCTTATGCGGACAGGCGATAGCCGCCGTCCTCGGTCAAAAGGATCTGGGCACGGGCCGGATCTTGTTCGATCTTCTTGCGCAGCCGGTAGATATGGGTTTCCAGCGTGTGGGTAGCGACTGCCGGGCCGTATCCCCATACCTCATGCAAAAGGATGTCGCGGGGCACGGTTCCGGCGCTGGCGTGCAGGAACTTCAGGATATTGGTTTCCTTTTCCGTCAGCCGGACCTTGCGGCCGTCGGACTGCAAGAGCTTGGCGGAGGGATGGAAGGTGTAAGGGCCGATCTTCACCACCTGGCCGTCGCCCGCGCTCTGATGGGTGTTGAGGCCATGAAGTTTCGCCAGCAGCGCGGAAAAGCGGAACGGCCTGTTGATCGAAGGCTGCACGGTCTGGGTCTCGCCATCGCACAACAGCAAAACCGGGCAGTTCAGTCCCTGTTCGCGTAAGGATGCCGCCACCATTTCGCCCAGGCCGATAATGGCGAAGGCCAGCGGTTCGCGCGCGGCATTGCGCGCGTCCTCGCCGCTGGCGGCGGCGATCACTTCATAGCCTTCGCGCTCGAGCTGCTCGCCAAGGCTTGCGCGCAGCACGTCATCACTTTCGGCCAAAAGGATTTGCGTCGGCATCGGCTCAGCTGTTTGGGGTGACTGAGATTAGCGTGACAAACGCCAGCGCGGCAAATCTTGCCGGTCCGGGATGTCCGTCAGCGGATGAAATTCCAGCAATAGAGCGGAAAAATGCTGGCGCGGGGCTTGCTTCGTTCCGGGGTAATGAGCGTCTACAGCCCCGAATATCACGCCATGGTCTTCTCGCCGTCTCCGGTTTCGCAGACGGCTGCCTCTAATGCGACTCCCACTTCGACTGCGACCTCGGACGCGTCCTCGAATAGCGGCGGGAACCAGCACGAAAGCTTCTTTCATCACCTGCTGGACATCGTCAATCCGCTGCAGCATCTGCCGGTGATCGGAACTATTTATCGCGCCGTCACGGGCGAGCATATCGGCGCGGTGGAAAAGATCGCCGGCGACACGCTGTATGGCGGCCTCTGGGGCGCGGTCAGTTCCGTCGCCGATGTCGCGCTTGAAGGCATCACCGGCAAGAGCGCCGAAGACACGGTGCTGGCCTGGTTCAAGGGTGGCCCGGATACCCAACTCGTCAAGTCCAACACCCAGTTCGCGCAGTCTTCTCTGCCGTCGTCCGACATGCCCGCCCTGCCGTCTGACTCTCCTGTCATGGCATCGGCCCAGTCCAACAGCCCCGATGTCGTGGCGCTGTCTGCCTCTCTGACCGCCAAGGGCATCACCGGCGATGCGGCGTCGCGCGCCATCGATGCCTATCGCCGCGCCATTGGCACTTCCACCCAGACGCCGGTTTTCGCCAGCCTCAACTGAGGCTATATCATCCTGATGAATCTTACCGTCACATCCGCCAAGGACGGCGCATGGCTGGATTGGGGCGCAGGGCTTCGGCGCGCCGCCATCGGGCCCGGCGGCATCGCCATCAAGGGCGGCGAGGGCGACGGCATCACCCCGCGTGGAAGCTTTCCCGTGCGCGAGATTTTCTACCGCGCTGACCGCATCTCAAAACCGGCCACGGCGCTGCCGTTGCGCGCACTCGAAAAAGACGATGGCTGGTGCGATGCGCCAGCCGATTCCAATTACAATCGGCCGGTGAAGCTTCCGTATCCGGCGGGCGCCGAACAGATGTGGCGCGAAGATCATCTCTACGATCTGGTCGCGGTGCTGGGCTACAACGATGACCCGGTTGTGCCGGGCAAGGGTAGCGCCATTTTCCTGCATTTGGCGCGGCCCGATTTTTCCGCCACCCATGGCTGTGTGGCGCTAACCCGTGACGACTGGCTGGCGGCGATTGCCCAGTTGAAGCCCGGCGATCAGGTGGTGATTTCCTGAGCGGTGCGGGCGCCGAAAATCGCTGTGCCAACTCGCACATGCGTCGCGCCGAACTTCACCGCCAGCTCGAAATCTCCACTCATGCCCATGCTGAGATTGGGAAGATCGTGGTCGCGCGCAATCTTGGCCAGCAGCGCGAAATGCGGCGCCGCGTCGTCTTCCACCGGCGGGATGCACATGAGGCCCTCCAGCGGCAGATCCAGCTTGCGCGCATAGGCGATCATCTCTGACGCTTCACGGGGCAACACGCCCGCCTTCTGCGGTTCCTCGCCGGTATTGACCTGCAGAAACAGGCGCGGGGATCGGCCGATCCTGTCGCGCTCGGTGGCCAACGCATCGGCCAGCCTGGCGCGGTCCAGGGTCTGGACACAATCGAACAGGGCGACGGCCTCCTTGACCTTGTTGGTCTGCAAGGGCCCGATCAGGTGCAATTCCAGGCCGGGGAATTCGGCTTTCAGCTGCGGGAATTTGCTTTGCGCTTCCTGTACCCGGTTCTCGCCGAAGGTGCGTTGGCCAGCCGCCAGCGCTTCGCGGATCCCGGTTTCCGGCACGGTCTTGGACACCACAACCAGCCGCGTCTGGGCGGCGGGCTTGATCGCGGCCTTTCGCGCGGCGTCGATGCGCGCCACAATGTCTGTGAGATTCTCTGCAATCGTCATGGCCACGAACTTAATCAAACATCACTCTGGTCTCAATGCGCTGCTTCGCAGCGCGGGGCGCCTCAATCCGGACATGCCACTGGTCTTGATGACCGATGACCGCGCCGCCGACTGGGCGGGCGCGGCGCAGCGTCTGCCGTCCGGCAGCGTGGTGGTGGTGCGCGCACGTGACGCAAAGCGCCGCCGCGCGCTGGCGGAAGAACTGTGCGGCCTTGCCAGCCTGCTGATCGCCGATGATCTGGGGCTGGCAGAAGATGTTGGCGCGGCGGGTCTGCATCTGCCGGAAACCCGGATGAAAGAAGCGGCGCACTGGCGCGCGCGCCATCCGGACTGGATCATCACGTCTTCGGCGCATTCGCTGAAGGTATTGATGGGTGCACACATGCTGGACGCGGTGTTTCTGTCGCCCGTCTTTGCCACCGCCAGTCATCCGGGCGCAAAAACGCTGACAGCGGTACGCGCCGCCTTCATCGCGGCCCATGCGCCGGTACCGGTCTATGCGCTCGGCGGCGTCACGCCGCGCAGTGCCGCGTTGCTGGCGCCGGCCTTCAGCGGCATCGCCGCCATCGAGTCATTGCTCTGACGTCTTTAAGTTGACATGCAGATAGAAGGCGTCGAGCTTCAGTTGCGGCAAGCCATTGAAGAACGTGCCGCTGTTTCTGGAATAACCCAGACGCTGCCAGCCGCTGCTGATACTGGCGCTGCTGCTGACGGTGTAGCCCAGGGAGGCTTCCAGTCCGTTCTGGTTCAGACGCGGCGCTCCAGCAACCTGGTCGGCGATCCCGTTGCTGTATTCCAGCCCCGCCATCCAGCTTTTGTAGCTGAGAGCGGTCGAGACATAAGCGGCGCGCGTCGCGCCCGCTTGGAAAGACTGGTTCACATTGAAGGCATGCGCGTTGCTCTGGCGATATGAACCGCCCAGCGACAGGGTGATGTCGTCATTTACCGGATAGTCGAGCTTGGCGCCTGCGCCCAGATCGCTGACGCCTTCCTGGCCCGCCAGCTTGTGTTCGGCACGTCCTTCGGCGAAGGCGCCATAAGCCGACAGCGACGCCGGTCCCAGGTCGGTCTCATAGCGGATGGCGCCTTCCCAGATGTCCGCCTGCCGGCCGGGCACATGCGGCCCCGCATTCAGAAAGGGAAGCTCCTTGGCTTCGGTGGGCGCAAACGATAGCGCGAGCTGCACGCCGAATATCTCGGGGCTGGTATAGGCAAACTTGGCGTAATTGGACGACGCCCCCACTTCGGTGCGCAGCGCGAAGATGTCGGTCACGGCGCGGTGGGTGCCCGGATCGCGATAGAATGTGGTGCGCGGATCATCCAGCGACACGCCCGGATCAACCTTGGGCCCGCTCACCGCCAGATCATAACCGGCGCCATCGGTGATGCCGATTTCGATCTTGCCCAGCCCGGTGCGCGCCTCGCCCGCCAGCCGCTCGATCACGTCGCCGTCATAGCGGCCGCGCGACAGCGGGTCTTGCGCCGCGAAGGTGCCGTCCAGATCCAGACCCAGCCCGCTGTCATAGTCGCGCCTTAGCTCGGGCATCAGCCGCACATCGCCACTGGCCTCGGCACTGCTCCAGCCGGGCTGGTTGGGGTTGAATAGGGCGCCGCCGGCTTCGGCGGACAGCTTGAGCTGGGCGTCGCCAACCGGCACCGACAGGGGCGAAAACACCTGGGCGCCTGCAGGCGTCAGGCTCAACGCTGCGGCCCACACGCCCGCTAACCAACCTATCTTACGAACTGGCAATCCGGCTATCCCCTAAGTCCTTCCCAGATAAGCCAAACTTGGCGCTTGGACGCAAGCCGCCTGCCGTTGCGCACGATCCGCCTCGCCGTTATAAGCCCTTGTGTGGCGCCCGCGAGGCCGCCGCTTTTAAGGAAAAGACCCGAAGATGCGAGTTCTGCCTGCCCTGTTGTGTGCGCTGGTCCTGGCCGGCTGTGGCTCGTCCAATGACGGCATGAAGGAGATGGACACCGGCACCAGCTCCATCGCCAGCGGCTCGACCCGCATGACCCTGGGCGTGAACTCCTATCTCTGGCATGCCTCGCTCGACACACTGTCCTTTCTGCCGCTGGTTTCGGCCGATCCGTTTGGCGGCGTGATCATCTCGGAATGGTATGTCGCCCCCACCAGCCCCGATGAGCGGCTGAAGGTGACCATCTACATCATGGACCGCGCGCTGCGCGCCGACGCGCTGAAGGTGGTGGTGTTCCGCCAGGTGCGTAGCGGCGACTGTCTGGCAGGACGCCGCGCCCAGCCCCGACACCGCGCACAAGCTGGAAGACTCTATCCTTACCCGCGCCCGCGAACTGCGCCTGGCCACGCTCGGCCAGCAGGGCTGAGGGAGCGCGCGATGGCGCGTTACAACGCCAAGGAATCCGAAAGGCACTGGCAGGCGGAATGGGACGCGCGCGCCCTGTTCGTCACCCCGGGCCATTCCGATAAACCCAAATGCTATGTGCTGGAGATGTTCCCCTATCCGCGGGCGCATTCACATGGGCCATGTGCGCAATTACACCATGGGCGACGTGATCGCCCGCTTCCGCCGCGCCCAGGGCTATAATGTGCTGCATCCCATGGGCTGGGATGCGTTCGGTCTGCCGGCCGAGAATGCGGCGCGCGACAAGGGCGTGAGCCCGCGCGACTGGACCTACGAAAACATCGCCGCCATGCGCACCCAGCTCAAGATGATGGGCCTGTCGCTGGACTGGTCGCGCGAATTCGCCACCTGTGATGTGGCCTATTATCACCCGCAGCAGAAGCTGTTCCTGGATTTCTACAAGGCTGGTTTCGTTTATCGCAGCGAAGCCGATGTGAACTGGGACCCGGTCGACATGACCGTGCTTGCCAATGAGCAGGTGATCGACGGGCGTGGCTGGCGTTCCGGCGCGGTGGTGGAGCGGCGCAAGCTGTCGCAATGGTTCTTCAAGATCACCGCCTTCGCCGAGGAATTGCTGCAGGGCCTGGATACGCTGGACCGCTGGCCGGAAAAAGTCCGCGTCATGCAGAAGAACTGGATCGGCAAGAGCGAAGGCCTGCGCTTCCAGTTCACTTTGTCGAATAGTGAGAAGCTCGACGTTTTCACAACAAGACCCGACACATTGTTCGGCGCGTCCTTTGTGGCGCTGTCGCCGGAACATCCGCTGGCGCAGGCGCTGGCGAAGAAAGATGCCAAGCTCGCCGCCTTCATCGAGGAGTGCCGCCATGTCGGCACCGCCGAGGCCGATATCGAGAAGGCCGAGAAGAAGGGTTATGACACGGGCCTGACCGCGGCCCATCCGTTTGACCCGGACTGGAAGCTGCCGGTGATGGTGGCGAACTTCGTGCTGATGGGCTACGGCACCGGCGCCATCTTCGGCTGCCCGGCGCATGACCAGCGCGACCTGGATTTCGCCCGCAAATATTCCCTGCCCGTTATGTTGGTGGTGTGCCCGAAGATCGATCGGAAGAGATTTCGATGTCGGGAAGATGAGGCTTATACCGGCCCCGGCGAAGCTGGCCAATTCGCGCTTCCTGGACGGCATGACCACGATGAAGCTAAGGCCGAGGTCGCGATCGGCTGGAAAAATCCGGCATCGGCAACCGCACCGTCAACTATCGCCTGCGCGACTGGCTGGTGTCGCGCCAGCGCCCCTGGGGTTGCCCCATCCCCATGATCCATTGCGCCAAATGCGGCGTGGTGCCGGTGCCGAAAGATCAACTGCCGGTGAACCTGCCGGAGATGATCAACTTCAACGTCAAGGGCAATCCGCTGGATCGCCGACACGGCGTGGAAGACGACGACTTGTCCGGCATGCCAGGGCGCCGCGATGCGCGACACCGACACGCTGGATACCTTTGCGGATTCCTCCTGGTACTTCGCCCGCTTCACCGATCCGCCGTCGACACGCCGGTCAACAAAGAGGCCGCCGATTACTGGCTGCCGGTGGACCAGTATATCGGCGGCATCGAGCATGCGATTCTGCATCTGCTCTATCGCGCTATTTCACCCGCGCCATGTCCAAGCTGGGCCTGGTCAAGGTGGCAGAGCCTTTCGCCGGCCTGTTCACCCAGGGCATGGTCTGCCACGAGACCTACAAGGATGCGCGACGGCAACTGGGTCTCGCCGGAGGAGATCGAAAAGCGCGACGGCAAGGCGTTTGAACGCGACACGGGCAAGGAAATCACCGTCGGCCCGTCCGAGAAGATGTCCAAGTCCAAGAAGAACGCGATCGCGCCCGAAGACCATCATCGCCGAATATGGCGCCGATACCATCCGCTGGTTCATGCTGTCGGACACCCCGCCGGAACGCGACATCGAATGGACCGAAGCGGGCGCGGAAGGCTGCTGGCGCTTTGTCCAGCGGGTGTGGCGTCTGGCCACCGAAAGCACCGGCCTGGCTCCGGCAGGCACCCGCCGTCAACAGATGAAGCGTCAAAGCCGCTGCGCCAGGCCGCCCACAAGGCCATTGCCGCGGTGACCGACGATCTGGAAAACCTGCGTTTCAACCGCGCCGTGGCCCAGCTTTACACGCTTGCCAATGTGATCGGTGGTGCCGAGAAGGTCGATGGCGCGGCCCGGCGCGAAGCGATCGAGGCGCTGGTGCTGCTGTGCGCGCCCATGATGCCGCATCTGGCCGAGCAATGCTGGAAGGAACTGGGCCATGACACGCTGGTGGCGCAAACGCCCTGGCCCAAATATGATCCGGCGTTGACGGCGTCAGACAGTGTCACCATCGCCATTCAGGTGAATGGCAAGCGCCGTGGCGAGATCAGCATGGCCAAGGATGCCGACAGCAAAGCCGTCGAAGCCGCCGCTCTGGCGGAAGAAGGCGTGGTCCGTGCGCTGGATGGCAAAGCGCCGAAGAAGGTGATTGTCGTCCCCAACCGCATTGTGAATATCGTCGCATGAAGAAGTTCCCTGCCCTGCCCCTTTGCCTGGAGCTCGCGGCCTGCGGCTTTCATCCCATGTATGGCCGCGCCACCGGCCCGGCGCTGGCGTCGATCTATGTCGAACCGGTTGCCGAACGCGACGGCTTTGAACTGCGCAACTCCCTGATAGATGCACTGCAGACCGACGGCGAGGAGCACGGCAAGGCCTATCACCTGAAAGTCGTGCTGAACGAATCCGCACAGGGCATCGCGCTGCAGAACGACGCCACCATCACCCGCTACAACAACGTCCTGACCGCGCGCTACATGCTCTATGATGCGCAGGACAATGTGCTGACCAGCGGCACCCAGACCCAGATGTCGGCCTATAACGTGGTGCAGTCGCCTTACGCCACCTTGGTTGCCTCACAGGATTCCAGCAAGCGCGCCGCCCAGGACATTGCCGAACGCATCCATCTGGATCTGGGCGTCTGGTTCCGGCAACACAAGAAATGATCGTCAAAAGTCATGAGGCTGACCGTTACGCCGCCAACCCGCCCAAGGGATTGATGGCGGCTTTGGTCTATGGCCCCGATGCCGGCCTGGTGCAGGAGCGCACCGAGAAATTGCTGAAAAGCGTGGTGGCGGACCTCACCGATCCGTTCAATGTCGCCGATCTGAACGAAACGGTGCTGCTGGCCGATCCGGCGCGGCTGGCCGATGAAGCGGCCGCGATTTCGATGATGGGCGGCCGGCGTGTGGTCAGGGTGCGCGGCGCGGGCAACGATCTGGCCGAACTGTTCGAAATCCTTTCTGGACGATCCGGTCCTTAATAATGGGGGCGCTGCCCTGGTGGTGGTGGAAGCGGGCGACTTGGCCAAAAGTGGCGCCCTGCGCAAGCTGTTCGACGATCACAAGACCGCCATTGCCGTGCAGTGCTATCCCGATTCGGTGCGCGATCTGGGTGATGTGGTACGCGACGCGTTGCGCGCCGAAGGTCTCTCGATCACGCCGGACGCGCTGGAAGACGCGGTGTCGCGGCTGGGCAACGACCGTGGCGTAACCCGGCGCGAGATCGAAAAGCTTCTGCTCTATATGCACGGCCAACAGCAGGTCGCGCTGGAAGATGTGCGCGCCGTGATGGGCGACGAAACAGAAGCGCGCAGTGAAAGCGCCTGTGACGCGGCGGGCAGCGGCGATCTGGTCAAGCTGGACCGCGAGCTGGAACGGCTGTGGGTGTCCGACACCAATCCCGCCCAGGTCCTGCGCAGCGCCATGGGCCATTTCCAGAAACTGTTGCAGGCGCGTGAATCCGCGGCGCGCGGCGAAGCCATCGATACGGTGATGAAGCGGCTGCGCCCGCCGGTGCATTTCTCCCGTGCCACGGCTTTCAAGGCCCAGGCCCAGCGCTGGTCGTCCGACCGGCTGGGCGAGGCGCTGGACATGCTGTTGGATGCCGAAGCCATGACCCGCACCACCGGCGTGCCCGCCGAGGCGGTTACGGGGCGCACCCTGATGAACATCGCCGCCATGGCGAAGGGAAGAATGTAATGCTCCTAAGGATCCAATGCTGAAAGTCCGCGTCATCCCCTGCCTGGACGTGAAAGACGGCCGCGTCGTCAAGGGCATCAATTTCGAAGGCTTGCGCGATGCCGGCGATCCGGTCGAGCAGGCCATCGTCTATGACAAGGCGGGTGCCGACGAGCTCTGCTTCCTCGACATCACCGCGTCCCATGAAAATCGCGGCACCCTGCTGGATGTGGTGCACCGCACCGCCGAAGTCTGTTTCATGCCACTGACCGTGGGTGGGGGCGTGCGCACTCTGGAAGACATCCGCGCCCTGCTGCTGGCGGGCGCCGACAAGGTTTCGATCAATACCGCTGCCGTCAGCCGCCCGGAATTCGTCAAGGAAGCGGCGGAGAAATTCGGCAGCCAGTGCATCGTCGCCGCCATCGACGCCAAGGGTGTCGGCAATGGCCGTTATGAGATCTTCACCCATGGCGGGCGCAAACCCACCGGCATCGATGCCGTCGAACACGCCAGGAAGCTGGTGGGTTTCGGCGCCGGCGAGGTGCTGCTCACCTCCATGGACCGCGACGGCGTCAAGTCGGGCTATGACCTGGAACTCACCCGCGCCGTGTCGGATGCGGTGGAAGTTCCGGTGATCGCTTCGGGCGGTGTCGGCAATGCCCAAGATCTTGTGGACGGCGTGAAGAAGGGCCATGCCAGCGCGGTGCTGGCCGCGTCGATCTTTCACTTCGGCGAAGTCAGTATTTCTGAAGCCAAGGCTGCACTTAAGGCCGCCGGGCTGCCGATCCGCCCGGTGTGATCCGGATCAATTGCATGCCGGCCAGATTTCCTTATTAGAATGGGGGATGGATGATCCCCGCGCTGCCGTACATTCCCTGACCCGCCGGGCCAAGGACAAAACTGTCTTTGGCCAGCCGGTGAAAGCCGTGCCCGGCCATATCGCCAGATCCATGCGGCCCGAAGAAGCTTTCCGCGCCACCCTGGCGGACTGCCTCGCCCAGATCACCGCCAATGCCGCGACCTTGCGGCCCCAGGATTTGAAAGATGCCCGCTCGGTGGAGGGCCTGCACCAGTTGCGGGTGGCGTTCCGCCGGCTGGAAGTGGCGCTGGGCGCTTTCGGCAAGGAATTCGGCCAGGACTGGATCGAGGAATTGCGCGGCCGCGCCAAGATTCTGCTGGGCCGCCTGTCGCCGGCGCGCGATCTGGATGTCTTCACCGGCAAGCTCCTGGTGTCTCCGCCCAAGTCGGGCGTCAGCGACCGTCTGCCCCAGCTGCGCGCCCGTGCCGAGACCGCGCGCGACACCGCCTGGGGCGCCGCCCAGGCCTGCATCGCCGGCGCCGATTTCGAGATCTTCACCGATGACGTCGCCGCCTTGGCGGGGTCGCAACTGCCGCTCACCCGCGATCACAAGCTGCCGCGCACCGCCCGCCGCATTCTCGATCGTCAGGTGCGGCGGGTGAAAAAGCGCGCCAAGGTGGCCAAAAGCCGCAAAGAGGCCGATCTTCATCATCTGCGCATTGCGCTGAAGAAGCTGCGCTACACGGCGGAATTCTTTGCCCCCCTCTACCCCCGGCGCGCCGCGGGCCGCTATCTCAAGGAATTGCGGGGTCTGCAGAACCATCTGGGCGATCTCAATGATGTCGCCAATGTGCGTAGCGTCGTGGGCGGCTTGCTGCGTGACAGGAACAAGAAGGATGACGACAGCGCCATGCGCTATGCCGCGGGCGCCATGGTGGGCTGGTACGGCGCCCAGGTGCCGCATGCCGCCAAGCAGGCGCTGAAGCGCTACAAGACGTTCAAGAAGGTTGAGCCTTTCTGGAAATAAATTCCAGATTCAAGCCTTCGACGCGGGGTTTGCCGCCGGCATCCAACGACAGCAGCAATATCTTCGATACATCCAGATCGGTGGGCATGGGCGTGGCCATGTCCCAGCCGGTGGCAAGTGTATAGACCGCGCGCAGCACGCCCAGATGCGCCACGGCAATGGCGTCACCGTCCTCGCGCGCGACGTCTCTCAGGAACGCCGCCACCCGCGCATGCAGTTCGCCGGTGGATTCGCCGCCGCCTGGCCTGAAAGCTTCGCCGCGTTCAGACCCGGCTTTGACAAAAGCGTCTTCGCCATCGTGGGCTAGAATCTCTGCCCGCGTCAGGCCTTCCCATGTGCCCCAATTCTGCTCCATCAGGCGCGCATCCAGCATCGGATCGGCCAAAGCCAAAGCCTGTGCCGTCTGGCGGGCGCGCAGCATCGGGCTGGCATAGACGCGCGGAAACGAAAAGGGCAGGCGTCGCGCCGACATCAGCGCATATCCGCTTTCGCTCAGGGCAATGTCGGTATGGCCCTGGATGCGCCCGGCCGCGTTCCATTCGGTGGGGCCGTGGCGCAGCAGCGCGATCTTCAAACTTGAAACTCCACGACGACGGGAACGTGATCGCTGGCCCTCTGCCAGCCACGCATCTTCTTGACGATCTTGTGAGACTTGAGCGCGCCGTTCAGGCCCGGACTGGCCCAGACATGATCCAGCCGCCGGCCGCGGTCGGACGCTTCCCAGTCGGCGGCGCGATAGCTCCACCAGCTGTAGATTTTTTCCTCCGGCGGAATGAATTGGCGGGTGGTGTCGATCCAGTCGAAGGCAGCCTGCGCCTCGCCCAACAGTTTGGTTTCCACCGGTGTGTGGCTGACGATGCCCAAGAGCTGCTTGTGGTTCCACACATCGTTTTCCAGCGGCGCCACATTCAGGTCGCCCACCAGGATCACCGGATCGTTCTTCGCTTTCCGTTTGGCGAAGAACTTTTCCATCCCCGCCAGGAAGTGGAGCTTGTGAGCGAATTTCTCATTAGCTTTGGGATCGGGAATGTCGCCGCCCGCCGGCACATAGAAATTGTGCAGCTCGACCCCGTTCGCCAGGGTCACGCCCATGTGCCGGGCATGGCCGTGGCGGCAGAATTCCTGGACGCCGGTTTCGCGGAATGCTGCTTTCGCCAGCACCGCCACCCCGTGATAGGCCTTCTGGCCGTGGATCGCCTGATGGACGTACCCCAGCTTGCGGAAGGCCTCGGCCGGGAACAGGCCATCCTCCACCTTGGTCTCCTGCAGGCATAGAACGTCGGGCTGCTCGTCGCGCAGGAAGCGGGTGACCAGGGCCAGCCGGTGGCGCACCGAATTGACGTTCCAGGTGGCGATTTTCAACGTATGCATCCCTTCCATGTTGCAACTGCACAGCATCTTGTCATATGAGAAATTTTATTGCTAAATCAATAACTTCAATGTCTTGTGTCAAAGTTCTGACATCTGACTACGTAAAAACGCATGGCTAGTGTTTATTGAATTGCAATCCTCGACTGACTATATCGCACTGCAACAGGAAGTTCCCGGGAGCAGTTTCCGGGCTTCGTCGAAGGAACGGCATCAATGACTACCCTCTCCACCCAGACCCCCACCACCGGTGAACGGGTCAACAGCTTTGTCGCGGAAGCCTTCCAGGCCGCCACTATCGTCCTCATCGGCGTGCTGGGCATCCTGACCGTCGCCGCCACGATCTAACGGCCGGCCAACGGCCACCGCGCCCCGGCGGCGAAGCCGCCCACAGTCAAACAGGGCCGGTGGCCAAAGGCCACCTGGCCCTGGGTGAAACCGACAGCGCGTCGGACACCACACCGGCCGACAACCGCTCCACCCCCGCCCAGGCAATCATCGCCGCATTGTCGGTGCAGAGCCTGGGGGGTGGAATGCGGATATTGAAATCCTCTTGCGCACACAGCCGCGCCAGACCGGCGCCAATCGCCTGATTGGCCGCGACACCCCCGGCCACCACCAGCGTGTTCGCGGCGGGGAAATTCTCGCGGAACATCGCCATCGCGCCCGCGGTGCGATCCACCAGAATATCGATCACCGCGCGCTGGAACGAGGCGCTGACGTCTTCGACACGCACGTCATTCTGCGCCAGCTGGCGCACCGCCGTCTTCAGGCCCGAAAAGGAAAAATCCGCCCGCCCGCTGCCTTTCTTGTGCAGCAGGGGACGCGGCAGATCATAGCGCCTTGGCGTTTCCGGTCTTCGCCGCCGCTTCCACCGCCGGTCCGCCGGGATACGGCAGACCCAATATCTTCGCGGTTTTGTCAAAGGCCTCGCCCACCGCATCGTCGATCGTGCTGCCATACAGGCGAAAATCGTCCACGCCGCCTACGCCCAGTAACTGGCAATGGCCGCCCGACACCAGGAGCAACAGGAAGGGAAATTCCACGCCATGCGTTAGCCGCGCGGTCATGGCGTGACCCATCAGATGATTGACCGCGATAAGCGGCTTGGCCGTCGCCAGCGCCAGCGCCTTGGCGGTGGTCAGCCCCACCATCACGCCGCCGATCAGGCCGGGGCCGGCCGTTGCGGCGATGCCATCAATGTCTTGCAGACTTACCTGGGCGTCGCAAAGCGCGCGCTCGATCACGCCATCCAGTATTTCCAGATGCGCGCGGCTGGCGATCTCCGGCACCACGCCGCCATAGGGCGCGTGCGCCTCGGTCTGGCTGAAGACGATATTGGACAAAATCTCGCCCGGACCGGGTGCCGTGCCACGCACCACCGCGGCCGCGGTCTCGTCGCAGCTGGTCTCGATACCAAGGATGGTCAGGGGCTTGTCTTCTACGGGGGACTTGTCTGGCATGGGCGGCTCGTTTACGCCGAAACCCACAAGAGCGGCAATAAATGAAAATCCTGATCACCCGCCCCCAGGAAGACGGCAAGGAAATCGCAGCGCGCCTGGCCGAACGCGGCCATCAGGCGGTGCTGGCGCCTTTGCTGACCCCGCGCTTCCATGATGGGCCCGAGCCCGACCTCAAAGGGGTGCAGGCGATCCTGGCCACCAGCGCCAATGGCATCCGCGCTTTTGTCCGCCGCTCCAGCGCGGCGCGATTTTTCCGTGTTTGCGGTTGGTCCCCAGACAGCGGAAGAGGCCCGCAAATCCGGCTTTACCGAAGTGCGCAACGCCGATGGCGATGCCAAGGCGCTGGCCCTGGCCGCAACCCTATGGGCCGCCAAGAAAGGCGTGTTGCTGCATGTTTGCGGCGACGATGCGCCGGGCACCTTGGCGGAAAACCTTGTCCTGCGCGGCTTCAAGGTGCGCCGCTGCCCGCTTTACGCCATCGAGCCGGCCACCAGCCTGCCCAATGAGGCGCGCACGGCACTCCAGGACCGGGCGCTGGATGCGGCCATGTTTTTTTCGCCGCAAAAGCGCGCGCATTTTCGGCCGTCTGGCCGATGGTCTGCCGACGGAGGATCTGACCGCCTTGTGCATCAGCCCGGCGACCGCCCAGGCGTTGTCGCCGACGCCTTTTGCCCGCGTCGCCGTGGCGGCCAAGCCCAACCAGACGGCGATTCTGGCCCTTTTGGACTGAAGTCGGTCCAGCTGGCGCCGGCTGCAATCCGCCGCACCGCTTTACCAATCCGGCATCAAAACAAGCGCTTGCGGGAAGCCCCGGCCTCTGTGCACACTTCGCTTATGCAGCATGAAGTTTTCGCCAATACGGAGGACTTCGGCGGCCCGGACATCGTGGCGGGCCCCAGCCGCACCTGCCGCCCGGGCATGGATGCGCCCTACGCCAATTACAATCTGGGCAAGCCGTACGACGAGATGTTCACCCGCGACGGCAAGGCGCGCCCGTCTTATGCGGCGCTGGATTCGCGTCTTTCCACCCTGCAGCTGGAAGAACTCAACCGCCGCCAGCAGGCCTGCGAGCAGAGCTTCCTGCATCAGGGCATCACTTTCACGGTCTATAACGACAACAAGGCGACCGAGCGGATCATTCCGACCGATCTGTTGCCGCGCATTGTCACCGCCAAGGAATGGGACCGCATCGAGCGCGGCCTGACCCAGCGCATCCATGCCCTCAATCTCTTCCTGCGCGACATCTACAATGACGGCCGGGTGCTGAAGGACGGGGTGGTGCCTCGTTCCATGATCTTCGGCTCCAAGCATTACCGGCGCGAGATGCGCGGGCTTTCGGTGCCGCACGGCGCTTACGTCAATATCTGCGGCAGCGATCTGATCCGCAATGAAGCCGGCGATTTCGTGGTGCTGGAAGACAATCTGCGCGTGCCATCCGGCGTCAGCTACATGCTGGCGAACCGCGATGTGGCGCGCCGCGCTTTCCCGGCGGTGTTCCGCTCCATGGGCGTGCGACCCATCGAGCATTATCCGTTGGAGCTGCTGGCGACCTTGCGCTCGCTCACGCCCTTCCACGAAGACGTCTCCATCGCGATCCTGACGCCGGGCGTGTTCAACTCAGCCTATTTCGAACATGCCTTCCTCGCCCGCCAGATGGGCGTGGAACTGGTGGAAGGCCAGGACCTGCTGATCAACGACAATGTCGTCTATACCCGCACCACCTCCGGCCTGAAACGCATCGACGTCATCTATCGCCGCATCGACGACGATTTCATAGACCCGCTGATCTTCCGCGAGGATTCCGCACTGGGCGTGCCGGGCCTGTTCAATGCCTATCGCGCCGGCAATGTCATCATCGCCAATGCCCTGGGCACCGGCGTGGCCGACGACAAGGCGGTCTATGCCTATGTGCCGCGCCTGATCCGCTACTATCTGGCGGAAGAGCCCATCCTGGAAAATGTCGAGACGTTTCTGTGCCGCGAGGAGAAGTCGCTCCACCATGTAATGGCCAATCTCGACAAGCTGGTGGTGAAGGCGGTGGGTGAATCCGGCGGCTATGGCATGCTGGTGGGCCCGCACGCTTCGCAGAAGGAGCGCGAAGAGTTCGGCGAAAAAATCATGAGCGATCCGGAAAACTATATCGCCCAGCCCACCATCCAGCTTTCCACTGCGCCGACCTTTGTCGGCAATGGTATCGAGGCCCGGCATGTGGATTTGCGCCCCTTTATCCTGCATGGCGCCGAAACCAAGCTGGTGCCAGGCGCCTTGACCCGCGTCGCGCTCAAGCGCGGCAGCCTGGTGGTCAATTCCAGCCAGGGCGGCGGATCCAAGGACACATGGGTGTTGAGTCAATAGATGCTGTCGCGGGTTGCAGACTCCCTCTACTGGATGAGCCGCTATATCGAGCGCGCCGAGCACACTGCCCGCCTGATCGCCGTCAAGCTGGATTCGATGGTGGAGCAGACGCCCGAAGACGCCTCCGCCAGCTGGGCGCGGGTGATCGCGGCCTTGACCGGTGAAAAGGTTGCGCCCCTGCATCACATGGATGCCTTCGCCATCACCCGTTCGCTGGCGTTCGACCGCGACAATGACAATTCGCTGATCGCCTCGCTGGGCTTTGCCCGCGACAATGCCCGCCAGGTGCGCGAGGCGCTGTCGAACGAAGTGTGGGAAAATCTCAACCGGCTTTATCTGCGCATGGCGCCGGTGACGATGGATTCGATCTGGGTGCATACCCCGGCGCGCCTGTTTCGCGAGGCGCTGGAGGAAATGCACGCGCTGGAAGGGGTGACCTATTCCACCCTGAGCCATGGCGAAGGCTGGTACTTCCTGGAGCTGGGCCGCCATATCGAAAGGGTGCAGCAGCTGGGCCGGCTGCTGGATATCCATTTCACCGCCGCCCAGAGCGAGAACGGCCCCAAATATTTCGACTGGCTGGTGCTGCTGAAGTTCTGCACCGCGTTCGAGCCTTACACCAAGCGTTACACCGCTTCGATCCGGCCGCAGAAGATTGCCGAATTTCTGCTGTTCGATTCCGAATTCCCGCATTCCATCTGCTTCTCGGTCGATCGCATGACCGACGCGCTGGCGCGGGTTGCGCCCGGTGCGCCGCCGGCCCGGCGCGCGGCGGTGGAACGGCTCGCCGGCCGGCTGAAGGCGGCGGTGGATTTCGGCCAGGTGGACGAGCTGATGTCGGGCGGTGTTGCGGCCTTCATCGCCGACATCACCAAACAGTGTGAGCAGATCCATAAAGCGCTTTACAGTGCGTACATAACCTACGGCGCGGAAACGGTGCTCTGATGTTCTACTCCATCCGCCATGTCACCCGTTTTCGCTACTCCAGGTCCGGTGCGCGAGTCGGTGATGGAGATTCGCATGCAGCCGCGTTCGGAGGGGCCGCAGACCTTGCGCTCCTTCCAGATTTCGACCAACCCCAGAGCCCAGCTCTATGCCTATACCGATCACATGGGCAACGCGGTCTATCACTTCAATCTGCTGCGCGAGCATGAAGAGCTGCGCATCGAGGCCCAGGCCACGGTGGAAATCGCCCATGTACCGGTCTGGCCCGAGAAACTCGATGCTCTGGAGTGGAGCCGCTACAACGACTTCAATCTGTCGGACGACCATTTTGACATGCTGGAGCCGTCACGGTTCGCGCGTCAATCGCCTGAGCTGGAAAGCTTCATGAAAATCGCCGATCTGGAAAAGCCGGTGGGCGATCCGCTCAGCGCGCTGCTCACGCTTCAGCGCGGCATCTACGATTCCTTCGAATATGAATCCGGCATCACCGAGGTGAATTCTCCCATCGAAGTGGCGCTGGATGAGCGGCGCGGCGTCTGCCAGGATTTCGCCCATATCATGATAGCGATCGCGCGGGCTTGGGGCATCCCCACCCGTTATGTCTCGGGCTATCTCTATCACAAGGGCTCCAGAGACCGTTCCGCCGCCGATGCCACCCATGCCTGGGTGGAAGCCTATCTGCCGTCGCTGGGCTGGGTCGGCTTTGATCCCACCAACAATATCCTGGCCGGCGAACGCCATATCCGCGCCGCGGTCGGCCGCGACTATGCCGATGTGCCGCCCACCCGCGGCACCTTCAAGGGCGGGGCGGATTCAGAGCTTTCCATCGCGGTGTCGCTGGAACCGACCCAGGCTCCGGTGCGCCATGAGGACTTCCTGAAGGTCGCCCGGCCGATGTCGGCATCCACGCCCACGGCCTCGATGCCCGAGCGGCTATATCACCAACAGCAGCAACAGCAGCAATAGGCGCGGTCCTTTTGTGTCCTGGGTTCGTCGCTCGTCGCTCATGGGCGTTTTCAGCCCACATCGCTCCTCGCTCCTGCCCAGTCCACAAAATTCCTCGCGCCTGTGTATATGAAGCCCGATGACCAAGCCAAAGAAGCGATCATTAAACGGCCTGTTGACGGTGGATGGGGTGACCCTGGAGTGGCACGTCAAGAGCGAGCCGGCCTGGGGCACCAGCGATGGCGATATTGGCTTGCGTCTCAGCATCATGAAATATGACGAGACCCTGACGCGCCATGGCGAGCGCAAGGCCTGGCGCGAGCTGATCGTGCAATTTCCCTTCGAGCGGAAGCAGCGCCATGCTTCGCGGTTTCCGGAAAAGCCTAAAGTCACCCCGGAAATGGTGACCGCCGGCGTGCGCCTGGCCACCCTGGCGGGCTGGAGTTCGAATGGGCGTGGCCGCGCCTTCGAGTTGATTCTGGAAGAAGGCGATCTGCCGGCCTGATTTCCGCGTCTTCGGACGCGCGTGGCAGGATTTCCGGGCTTTTCATGCTTAACCTTCCGTAAACAACTATCCGCAAACCGTCAGGCTTTTGTTAACTCCCGCCGGCCTATTGTCGCTTCCGATCGAAGAGGAAGGGCGTCATGCCGCTGAAATTGTCGTTAAAGCCGGGCGAGAAATTCGTGCTCAATGGCGCGGTGCTGGCCAATGGCGACAAGCGCACCAGCCTGGTCATCCAGAACAAGGCCTGTGTGCTGCGTGAAAAGGACATCATGCAGCCGCGAAAACGCCAACACCCCGGCGCGGCGCATCTATCTGGCCATCATGCTGATGTATCTGGAAGGCGAAGCCAGCGAAGAGCCCTACAACGAATTTGCCCTGCGCATGACCGAGTTCATGGGCGCCGATCCGCACCCCCGCTGTTCTCGCCGCTTGCGTGGATATCAGCCGCGATGTGGCGCAGGGCGCTTACTACAAGGCGCTGATCGCCTGCCGGAAGCTTGTTTGACTTTGAACAGGAGCGCTTGAGCTATGAGCCTTAAAGCCTACAAGGCGCGCAGACTCGCCACCGAAGACCCCGCGCGCGACGGAATACCGCCTGTTCGGCCAGGTCACCGGCGCGCTTCTCAATGCCAAGCAATCCAACGCCTCCGGCACACCGCTGGTCGAGGCGGTGGACTGGAACCGCCGTCTATGGCGCACGCTCGCCGCCGACTGCATGGACGACCGCAACAAGCTCACCGCCGATGTGCGCGCCAAGATCATCTCGCTGTCGCTGTGGGTCGCCGAAATATTCCCGCAGCGTGACGCGCGAGAAGGCGCCGCTGGATCCGCTGATCGAGATCAATCGCAACATCATGCAGGGGCTTCAGACCTCCTGAACTAACCGGTCCTATTCTGATCTTCCTCGAAAACCGGCGCCGGCAACGGCGCCGGCTTTTTGCTTTGTCCGACGCCAAAACCGTTCCAGCCCGGCAATTCATGCCTAATGGCTAACTGCGATTCTTCACAAAAACAATCAAGCATTTATCAATGCCTTGGTCCAGTTAACGGCGCTGGCACGGCCATTGCAAATCCCGATGCGGGTCATCTGCCCGAATGGGCCCGCAGAATGCGCGGTCCACCACCAGTAATGTACGGAGAACACCATGTCCTTTAGCGTCAACACCAATGTGGGCGCCATGACGGCGCTGCAGTATCTTAATCAGACCCAGGGTCAGCTTGCCCAGACCCAGGAAGCCATCAACAGTGGCCTCAAAGTCGCGGATGCTAAGGATAATGGCGCCATCTACGCTATTGCCCAGAATCAGCGCGGCTCTGTGGCCGGCTATCAGTCGGTGCTCAACAGCCTGAACAACGGTTCGTCTTCGATCGACGTCGCCCTGTCCGCGGGTCAGTCGATTTCGGATCTGTTGATTCAGTTGAAGCAGCAGGCGCTTTCCGCGGCTGACCCTTCGCTCGATACCGCGAGCCGTCAGGCGCTGAACGCGAATTTCACGGCCCTGCGCGATCAGATCTCAACGATCGTGAAGAACGCCGTCTTCAACAACTTCAACTTGGTGAATGGTTCCACCAATCAGATTCAGGCTCTGGCTTCGTCGGACGGCACCCGCCGTATCACGACCCAGGCCCAGAACCTGAGCCTGTCGGGTTCGATCGTGACACTGGCATCCACCGCCACGATCTCGACCCAGACCAAGGCCTCGGCCTTGATCAACACGATCCAGACCTCGCTTACCAACGTCAACGGGGCGCTCGCCAAGTTGTCGGCCGGTGCGGCGAAGTTCTCGATCCAGGCGACCTTCACCCAGAAGCTATCCGACACCCTTACTGCTGGTATCGGCAATCTCGTCGATGCCAACATGGCGCAGGAAAGCGCTCAGTTGCAGTCGCTGCAGGTCAAGCAGCAGCTGGGCATCCAGGCTCTGTCGATCGCCAATCAGGCGCCGCAGACCATCCTGTCGCTGTTCCACTAAGACTGAGTTAGCAAGGGGGCTTGCAGGGGGCGATGCGCAAGCATCGCCCCCTTTTCTTTTAAGAGCGCTCCGGCTCTCGCCTGCGCGCTTGCGGCGCGCAAGCGCCGCCCTGATTTCTTTTTTGCGCGCCTCCTTCTTAAGCGCGCGGTCGCGCCATGCTGTGACCGCTTCATCCGTTCATCTTTGTTAGCCATCTTCTGTATCGCGCTGATGCAGAGGGTTTCCGCGCATTTTCTGGATTTTTCCTCGGCGCTTTTGTCGAAAAGTGGAGTTATTTGCCCACTCCACCGGCAAAGATTGCCGGGTCCGGGAAATTTTTGCCGGGTTGGCGCTAGGCTAGGAAAATTTGCGCCGGTCACTATTTTCCTTCGCCGCACAAAATCGATGTTTAACCGGAAATTACTTCCGGGCGGCACGACCCTTGCAAGTGGTGTTCGGGCAAAACGCCCAAAGAGCAATGCTCGAGACCAGAACGGAGAGACCAAAATGTCCTTTAGCGTCATCACAAACAACGGAGCCAACACCGCTCTCGCAATACCTGACCGCCACTCAGGGTCAGCTGGCGGCGACCCAGAACGCCATCAACAGCGGCCTGAAAGTCGCCGACGCCCGCGATAACGGCGCGGTGTTCGCGATCGCCCAGAACCAGCGCGCTGCTGTGGCTGGCTATACCTCTGTCATCAACTCCATCAACAACGGCACGTCTTCGATCGACGTCGCGCTGAGCGCGGGCCAGTCGATTTCGGACCTGCTGATCCAGCTGAAGACCGCGGCCCTGTCGGCTTCTGACTCCTCGCTTGATACCGCGAGCCGTCAGGCGCTGAACGCCAACTTCACCGCCCTGCGCGATCAGATCACCACGATCGTGAAGAACGCGGTGTTCAACGGCTTCAACCTGGTGGACGGTACGACCAACCAGATCACGGCTTTGGCTTCGGCTGACGGCACGCGCCGCATCACCACCGCTGCCCAGAACCTGAGCCTGTCGGGCACCATCGTGACCCTGAAGTCCACGGCCACGATCTCCACCCAGTCCAAGGCTTCGGCCCTGGTGGCGACGATCCAGACCTCGCTGACCAACGTCAACTCGGCTCTCGCCAAGCTGTCGTCGGGCGCTGCGAAGTTCTCGATCCAGGCGACCTTCGCCCAGAAGCTGTCCGACACCCTGACTCAGGGCATCGGCAACCTGGTCGACGCCAACATGGCGCAGGAGAGCGCCCAGTTGCAGTCACTGCAGGTTCGTCAGCAGCTGGGTATCCAGGCGCTGTCGATTGCCAACCAGTCGCCGCAGTCCATTCTCTCCCTGTTCCACTAAGCCAAGGCATGGACGGCACGTCTCTTCCAACCGAAGAGGCGGGCCGTCCAGCGCCAACCGAAGCCGGGTGACCGTAAGAATACGGTACCTGCCCCGGGGCGAAGGGAACTTACTTTCTGGTGGGACGCGAAGGGTGGAGTGCCTCTGGCACTCTGCCCTTCGTATTTTCATGGTCGCGGCCCACGAGGCCCGTCGCCATGCCGTCGCTAGCGACCGCTCAAGTTCGCGGTCGCTCCTGTGTATATTTTCAGGGCATCAGATCGCTGGACGGCACGCTGTCGCCACAGGCCAGCGCGACCGCCGCATCCAGGAACGCGCCATCCGCGCCCAGCTGTGGTGACAATTCCACCAGCTGCGGTGCGCCATCACCCATTGCGATTTGCGCTAAGACCGGTCCATCGCTGATGCCAAGGGCCGACGCTGCCCGCTCGACCAGGGCGCGCAGATTTTCATTCCCCCGCAAGGTGCAGCGCCCCGCCAGCAGAAAGGCCGGCACCAGGACTGGGTCTTTCACCAGCTCCACCAGCACGCGCTCGCTGGGCGATGCGGCACGAACCCGCGCAAACGCGGCCGCGGGATCATCCACCTTTATCAGGCGCACTTCCGCCCCCGGCCCGAGCTTCTCCACCGGCTTCAACATCAGATCGCGGCCCCGCGCGATCACAGCGCGCTGCAGTTCCTGGGGCGTGAAGATCTCGGCATGCCAGGGCTGGGCTATGCCCGCCGACAAGAAGGCGCGCCTGGTCATCAGCCGGTCGCCCATCAGCTCCGCCACATGCAGCGGCAATCCGCCAAGCCGCAGGCGCGCGCTGACGCTTGCCGCCGTCACCGGCACATCGGCTGCCGCCAGCACGCCATCCAGCCGGCGGATCTTGCGGTTGTAGCGCTCGGCGGCTGCGGCGCAATCATTGGCCTGCCAGACATCGGCGATCAGGCAGGAGTCGGCAAAGGCAAAAGCGGGTGCCTGCGGATCGGCGTCCATCACCGCCACGGTATGGCCCTTTTCCCGCAAAGCGCCGGCGATGGCGGGTTCGGCGCCGGACAGAAGCAGCAGCGTCTTGCCCATCACGGGAACCGCCGCAGGAAAGGTCTGTGCATAGGTTCCACCCCGTTAACCGCTTCTTAGCCATGGTGACTTTAGATTTGGTTAATGGACCAGACCTATGCCCGCGAGAATATCCGCGTCGTCGCCGTCATACAGGCGCGCATGGGCTCGACCCGCCTGCCGGGCAAGGTGCTGAAGCCCATCGCCGGCAAGCCGTTGTTGTGGCACATCGTCCATCGCCTGAAGGCCTGCCATCTGCTCGAAGACATCGCGGTCGCCACCAGCGTCAACCCCGCCGACGAGGCGATTGTCGAATGGTGCAACCAGGAAGGCGTCTTCGTGGTGCGCGGGCCTGAAGACGATGTGCTGGCCCGCTACGCCCAGGCCGCCGAAAAGCTGGACGCCGACATCATCGTGCGGGTGTCCTCGGATGCGCCTTTCATTGACGCGGGCTTTGTCGATCACCTGGTCGCCACCCTGATCGAGCAGGACGGCGACTATGTCCTGATGGAAGATGGTGCGGAATGCGCCCATGTCGGGGTGGATCCTTTCAGCCGCCGCGCGCTCGACCGGCTGATGATGGATGCCGCTCATGATCCGGCCGCGAAAGAGCATGTCACCGGCTATTTCAAGCTCAATCCCGATTTTGTGAAGGTCGTCCGCGCCGCGCCCTATCCGCCGCTGGCCCGCAAAGGCGGCCGGCTGACCATCGATACGCCCGACGATTTGGCGTTCATCGAAGCCCTGCATGAACGAAGCCGCGCGCGCGCCGGTGAAGCCTCGCTGGCCGATCTGCTGCTGCTGCTGGAACGCGAGCCGGAACTGAACCGGATCAATGCCCACGTCACGCAGAAGGCGATCGGGCAGGCCTCATCGGGCGGCCTGGCGCTGATCCGCTGCGATGGCGGCGGCAAATTCGGCTATGGCCATGTCAAGCGCATGGTGGCCTTGGCGCGGGGCTTGCGCGACCGCGAAGGCATCGGCGCGATCTTCGCGCTGAACGGGACGGAAGATGCCGCCCATCCCATCCGCCGCGCCGGTTTCAAGGTCGCGATGCTGGAAGGCGAAGCCGATCTGGCAAGGCTGGTGGAGACCCACAAGCCCGATATGTTGTTGCTGGATGGCCGCGAAGGGCCCTCGCGCGCGGAGCTGGAGAAGCTCAAGCGCGGTGTCGCCGTTACCGCGGTGATCGATGACGGCCATGAGCGCCGGCTGACGGCCGACTATGCCTATTATCCGCCGGTGCCGGGCGCCGTGGCGCTGGACTGGACCGGCTCGCACACTCTGCCGCGGCTGGGCTGGGAATGGGCCATTTTGGGGCTTAATCCGGGCGCCACGGTCAAGGCCCGCGATGCCAGCCGTTCGCCGCGTCCCACCGTGCTGGTAGCGATGGGCGGCAGCGATCCTTGCGGTCTGACCTTGCGCATGGCCAAGGCGCTTGCGGTGCTGGATCAGGTTTTCCGCATCCGGTTTGTCATCGGCACCGGCATGAAGGACGCACAGAAAGTCGCGCGCGGCCTGGTGGCGCTGAAGAAGAATTACGAGACGGTGGAAGGCGCCGACGATCTCGCAATCGAATATGCCAATGCCGATGTCGCGCTGTGCGCTTTTGGCGTCACGGCTTACGAACTGGCGGCTTCGGGAATTCCCGCGATCTATCTGGGCCTGGGTGACGATCACGTCGCTTCGGCTTCGGCCTTTGCCGATGCCGGCATGGGCATCTCGCTGGGCCTGGCCGCCAAGGTCAGCGACGCGGAGATCGCGCGCAATGTGCAATGGCTGCTGAACAAGCCCAATGTGCGGCGCGAGATGCGCAACGCCGGGCTTTCGCTGATGGATGGTCAGGGTGCTGCGCGCATCGCCGCCGATCTGGCGCGGGCGCTGGCCGGAGCGCGTACGCCGCTCAAGGCCGCCTTATAAACCGCTTCGCCTGATTGAAGACGTCGGCCCAGTCGCCCTGCTGGCGCGAATTCACGCACTGGCAGGATGGCAGGAAGGGTTCATAGTCGCGGCCCATCGCGGTCCAGCTCTGGCCGTATAGCAATTTAAGTGTGCGCGTCCCCACCGCCGCAGACAGACAGGCGACCGCGGTCGGGGCGCTGATCACCAGACTGAGCGCCGACATCAGGGCGGCGGCGCGATCCAGTTCGTTCTTCTGATCGATGCCGGCGGGCACGATGATGGTCTTGCCGCTCAGCCGTTCCAGTTCCGCGATCTCTTCAGGCCGGGCGTCATACTGCACGCAGACAAAGGTTGCGTCGGTGTCGCGCAGGAAAGCGCCCCACTGTTCCAGCGGGGCAAAGCCGATGCTGCGATGGCCGCCCAGCTTGCCGCTGCGCCAGCAGATGCCGACAGCGCCTGAACCCAAACTTTCTTTCCACCGCGCCGCTTCGTCCGGGTCGGGGACCAGGAAGGCATGCGGCTTGGGGAAATCCTCCACCCGGGCACGCAGATAACGCGGCAGGGTGCCCATCAGGGTGGTGGCATTGACGCCGCCCACCGCTTTCAGCCAGCCATAATCGGCCACTGCAACACCGTTCACGGTCTTGAGCACCGCCGGCTTGACCGTGACGCCGCCGAAGGAACGGGTGAACAGTGTTTCAAGCCTGGGGTCGCACTCCAGCACCACGCTGCCGCCATCGGCCTCGGCCCGCTTTGCCAAGTCCGGGATCAGGGACGCGAACAGGATATGGTCGCCCACACCTTGCTCCGCGCGCACCAACAATCGCTTTTTCTTGAGATTTTCGCCCGTCCAGGCCGCCAAACGCTGTTCACCGGGCACCACCGGCACCTTGCCGGGCACATCGAGGCGGGCGGCATAGTCGCGCCAGCCCTCTTTAGATCACCGTTCAGAAAATGCAGGATGGCGCGGTTCATCCGCGCCTGGGCATTCTTGGGTTCGACCTTGATGGCCTTGTCGTACAGTGTTCGCGCCACATCCCGCTGGCCTTCGTCGCACAACAGGTCGGCCAGATTGGCCAGGGCCAGGGCATAGTCGGGGTGACCGACCAGGGCCGCCTGGTAGTGCAGCTTGGCCCGTTCCAGGTCGCCGCGCTCCCGCCAGGCCGAGCCCAGGGTCAGCTGCAGTTCGTGGCTTTTGGGCTCCCGGGCGACGGCGGGGATCAGAAGCGCGATGGCGGCATCGAACTGGCCGTTGGCGCGCAACAGGTTGGACAGATTGACGATCGCCTCGGTGCGGCAGGGGTCCTGGGTCAGCACCCGGCGATAGAATTGTTCGGCCGCGCCGGCCAACCCCAGCTGGCAGGCGGTATTGCCCAGGGCAAACAGCACCTTGGGGTCGTCCGGCTGCAGCGCCAGCGCCTGTTCGAACTGGGCGATGGCGTCGGTATGCCGTCCCTGGGACGACAGCTTCAGGCCGGACTGATAGGCAATATTGCATGGTGGCCAACAGCATGGACCAAGGCCGTTAAGGCCGCCTTAAGGCAGCTTTTCTGCCGGTTAACAGGCCTGTCATTAGCCAGGTCTTAACAGCCAAAATGCGACTTTTGGCCCATGTCACAGTGGCATCGGCGGATTTGACTCCTCGGTGCTGCTGGGATATTACCAATCCCAGCTGCTGCGCTTTGCCGTCTTCCATCGACACCGCCACCGCGCAGAACAGCCAGACCGCAGCGCAGGCCAACAGCGCCACCGCCAACGACAATCCGCCCTGGAACACGCTGACCCAGAGCAGTCCGCAGGAAGACGCCAAGGTCCTGTCGACCACCAACTACATTGACACCACCAATGTGCCGCTGTCGCCGGGCGCGACCAGCGACACCAAGATGGAGCAGGACAACCAGAAGCTTTTTTCGCTCTACAATGCGGCCAACACCCTGTCGCAACTTGCGGTGATGGCGCAGAGCCCCACCGCCACCAGCGGCCAGCTTGCCGGCCTGAACGCCCGCTTCCAGACCGGGCTGCAGCAGATCCAGCAGTATCTGAGTTCGACCACCTTCAACAATTTCAACCTGGAAGCCGCGACGCCGTCCAACAAGGTCTCCTCGACCGCGGACATCCCTTTCAGCAATCTGACCTATTCGACCCAGCAGCTGGTCACCAACGCCCAGTTCGACAATCCGCTGCCCGGCGTTTCGTCGTCCGACAGCTTCACCATCGCGGTGAAGAAGGATGGCACCACCACCAATGTGCCCATCGACCTGTCGCAGGTGCAGGGCGCGCTAACCTTGGCAACATCGTCAGCTACATCAACGCCAGCTTTCGGCGGACGGTTTTCCACCCGCTTCCAGAAGACCGAAACCGGCGGCACCGCGACCTCGACACCAACGCCACCTACGGGCTTGCAGATCATGCCGGGCGGCGACGAGACGGTTTCGCTGTCGGCCGCGTCCACGCCATCGCTTTATCTGGCGGGCAATTCGGGCCTGGCCACCGAAACCAACACCACCATCATTCCGCCACCACGCCAGGTGCAGACCACGGCGGCCGACCAGTCGGCCGCCTGACCAAGCTGTCGCTCAATGGCAGCACGCGCCGACCGCCGTCTTCAGCTCAACCAGCAGGCCGCCACCGGCACCACCACGGCGGCCGGCGACGGTGGTGGATTCCAGCGGCAATGTCTATGTGATCGGCAACGCCACCGGCAATTTCAGCAACCAGATCAACCAGGGCAGCCAGGACGTCTATCTCACCAAATATGATTCCGCCGGCAATGTGGTGTGGCAGAATCTGGTGGGCAGCGCCGGCAGCGCCAGCGGCTATGGCCTGGCGCTGGATCCCGCGACCGGCGGCGTGGTCGTTACCGGCGCGTCAACCGCCGACCTCAACACCACTTCGGTCGCCGACGGCAACAATGATTCCTTTGTCGCCAGTTATGACGTCGGACGGCAGCCAGACCTGGGTCCAGCAGATCCAGACCCTGGCCACCAACCAGGCCAATGCGGTCAGCGTGGACGCCAGCGGCAATATCTATATCGGCGGCAGTGTCTCGGGCGGCGTGGTCGGCGCAGGCCAGAGCAGCCAGGGCAACGGCGACGCCTATCTCGCCAAATTCGACTCCACCGGCAACCTGCTCGCCGAAAACCAGTTCGGCACCTCCGGCGCCGATCAGCGTCGCCGCCACCGCCACCGGCCAGCGACGGCAGCCTTTATGTCGCCAGCGTGCAGAACGGCGAAGCGATCTGTCCAAATATGCCAGCGGCAATATCACCGCGGCGCCCACCTGGAGCCAGGATCTGGGCGCGCTGCAGGCCGGCGGCAGCATCGGCGGCCTGGCGGTGTCGGGCAATCAGGTCTATGTCTCCGGCACCACCAGCAACGCCAATCTCACCGCCGGCGGCACGGCCACCGTCGCCGCGCCGTCCAGCGGCGGCACCGATGCTTTTGTCTTCAACCTCACCGACAATGGCACCAGCGCCACCGCCAACCATGTCACCTATGTCGGCACTTCGGGCAGCGACCACGGCGGCGATGTCACGGTGGGCCCCGACGGCACCGTCTATCTGGCCGGCACCACCACCGGCACTTTCGCGGGCCAGTCAGCGCAACATCGCCGAATGTCACCAACGCCTTTGCCGCCGCGCATCAATCGCCGATGGCACGGTGCAATGGACCAGACAATTCGGCGGCGCCGACGGCCACTCCACCGGCGCGGGCATTGCCATCGATCCCTATGGCTCCAGTGTGCTGGACGCGCTGGGCCTGCCGCGCGGCACCATCAATCCTAACCCAGTCGGTGGACCTGACCCACCAGACTACGCTGCGCGCCGGCGACACTTTCCAGATCCAGATCCAGGGCGTGGCGCCGCGCACCGCCACCATCACCATCGATCCGGGCGAGACCTGGATTCGCTGGTCACCAAGATCAACGCCCAGCTGGGCCAGCACCGGCACCGCCGCGACGAATTACACCGGCAATGCCGAAAACTGACCATCACCGCCAATCCCGGCAACACCATCGACCTGATCGCCGGGCCGGCCGATTTCGACGCGCTGGGGCGGATGGGAATCCCCGCGGGCGTCATCAGCGCCCCGGCCGCGAACAGCGCCAGCAGCACGACCACAACAGCAGCGTCACCAGCAGCACGTCCACCAGCACCGTCAAGCCGACCTACGGCCTGGCCCTGACCGCCACGGCGCTGGGTCCGCTGGACATTTCCACCAGGACGGGCGCGGACCTGGCGAAGCTCGCAGCTTCTGCTGGTGCTGTCCAACCTCCAGAGCACCTATCAGAAGAGCAACACGCCGGCGTCTTCCACGACCGGCACCACGACAGGCAACACCCGGGCACCGCCGCACCACCACCACCGCACAGCTCGCCAGCTACAACATCGCGCTGTCGCTGCTGGGCACCAGCTCCAGCACTGCGGTGAACAATATCGCCAGCATCGTGGCCGGCGGCTCGGCCAGCAGCTCAAGGCTCCGACGACAGCGCGGCGGCGCTCTCGGCCTGTTCACTACGCAAACCAGGCGCCCAGATATGACAAAAGCCCCAGTGGGGCTTTTGTCCGTGAGCCGGGCTGGCGAACCTGCCAGTGGAGGTTCGGCGCCGGCGAACGAACGCGCGAAGCGCACGGGAGCGTCAGACGACCCTGTTGAAGACCATGGCGCCCGCCGACGGCGGCTTGCAGCCGGGGCGCGGGCTGTAGGTGCGCATGGGCGCGTTGGCGCGGTCCACTTCCTGGGCGATGGCGCGGATCATGCCTTCGCTGGCGTTCTTCACCCGCGTGAGCATGCGGGCATGCAGCTGCAGCACTTCGCGGAACTTGGCGGTGATGGCGAAGAAGCGCTGGCGCAAGGTGGGCGCCGCCGATTTCGGCGATGCGGATATCAAAACCCTTGGCTTCGCGGCCATAGATGGCCGTCAGTTTCTGGATTTCCGGGATCGTTGGTTTGCAGCGCATTGGCGGCGGCTTGCCGCTTTCAGGGCGGCGATGTCGCTTTCCAGCGCCGCGATGAGGCGCTCGGCCAGACGATCAGGCGTTCGATGCGGGGATCGTCCTTCATTGCGCGGCCGCCGTGCGGCAGCGGCCACCTGCTGATGCTTGAGCAGCTCGGCCTTCATCTGGGCGGCCATGCCGAAGCCGCCCTGGCCTTCGATGCCCTTGCGCATACTGGTCGACCATCATGGAGCGGAACATTTCCTCGCCCTCGCCGCCGCCGGATGCGCCGTCGGCCGTGATGCCCGAAAACATGCTGCCCAGGAATTGGGAGATGAAGACGCTGCTCGATATTCCTTGGACGGCTTGTCGGCCGCCGCAATGCTGCCGGTGGGCAGGGGCGCCTTGGCCAGCGGGCTCTGCTGGGCCAGGCTCATCATGCTTTGGATGCCAGCGTCCATGGTCAGCCGATGATCTCGATGTCGGCCTGCAGCGCGCCGGCCGCCTTGATCGCCTGCAGGATGGAGATGATGTCGCGGGGGCCGACGCCCAGCGCATTCAGCCCGTCCACCAGATGCTGCAGCGACACGCCGTCGGGCATGATGGCGATCTTGTTGCCCTTGCTGTCGTCGATCTGGATGTTGGTGCGGGGCACGACCTGGGTGGTGCCGGTGTTGGAGAAGGGCGAAGGCTGGCTGACTTGCGGGGTCTCGGTCACCCTGATGGTCAGGTTGCCCTGGGCGATGGCGACGGTGGAGATGCGCACATCGAGCCCATCACGATGACGCCGCTGTTTTCGTCGATCACCACCTTGGCGGACTGATCGGGATCGACCTTGACCTGCTCGATGTCGGTCAACAGCGCCATCACGCCGCCGGGATAATTGGCGGGCACGGCGAGCTCGACATTGGAGGGATCGGTGGCCTGGGCGGTGGTGCCGCCCAGATAGGCGTTGACCGCCTTGGCGATGCGGGTCGCAGTGGTCAGGTCGGGATTGTGCAGCGACAGCTTCAGTTGCTGAGGCTGGCCAGCTTGAAGCCGGTGTCTTTTTCCACGATGGCGCCATTGGCGATGCGGCCCGAGGTGGGCACGCCGCGCGTCACGCTGTCGGCCTCGCCCTGGGCCGAGAATCCGCCGACTGCGACGGGGCCCTGGCCCAAGGCATAGACCTGGCCGTCGGCGCCCATCAGCGGGGTGACCAGCAGGGTGCCGCCCTGCAGGTTCTTGGCGTCGCCCATGGCGCCGACACCGACACGTCGATGCGGCTGCCGGGCGCGGCGAAAGCGGGCAGGTTGGCGGTCACCATCACGGCGGCGACGTTCTTGGTCTGCATGACCTGGCCGCGGGTGTTGGTGCCCAGGCGTTCCAGCATGGACTGGATGGATGCTGGGTGAAGGGCGCGTTCTTCAGGCTGTCGCCGGTGCCGTTCAGGCCGACCACCAGGCCGTAGCCGATCAGCATGTTGTCGCGGATGCCCTGCACATCGACCAGGTCCTTGACCCGGAGAAGGCGAGGGCAGGCGCAAGGGGCGAGGCCGCGAGAACGGCGCCCAGACAGCAAGGCGGCAAGACGGATAATAACGTGTGCGCGGCGCATGAACGGGCTTCTGCCTTTGGTTCGGCCTAAGTCTTTGCCAGTTTCGTGCCGGACGGCCCTCGAAATTACACGTTTAATATCAATGACTTGAACAGTGTTCAGCGGGCTGAATGAGCAATATGAT
>CAWHLV010000024.1:0-24603 GCA_963830095.1 uncultured Alphaproteobacteria bacterium | reverse complement strand
ACTTCTCATGCACCGCTTCGATCCTGTATGTGCCGGGCGGCACGCCTTTCAGCGTAAACGTACCGTCGTCGCCGGTCACTGCGAAGAAAGGATGCGGCGAAACCCCTATATAACTGCGCATCCAGGGATGCACACTGCAGGTCACCGGGAACAGCACTTCCTCTGCGTCGAAGCGCTTGTACTTATGCTCCGCGCGCGGCGGTTGCGACTCATTCCACGCCGTGTTGACCTTGCTCTCGGCATGCACGTTGTGATTCACCGGATCGTTGTTCAGTATTTCCAGCTGCTGCCCTTCCATGATGCCCAGCACGTGCGGCTCATACACACATCCGTTCTGATCGAGCTTTGCCGCTTCCGCCGGCGGCGTCCAGCTCGCCTTCGGCAGGCCATCCTTAATCCAGACGAACACGTTCCGCAGCGTTTTGTTTGAATTGACGATCACAGTCTCCGCTTTCTGCGGTTTTTTATGCTGCCGTTCGCACTGCGGGTTGGACGACATATCGATCTCAGGCATGGCGGGCGTGTCGCCTGCGAAAAGCACCCGTCCCGAGATCGTACCCGCCGTCGCGGGTCGACGTGAGCCGCCGGCAAAGCGGCCGCCGTCTGATTTACCGGTTGTGGGGCATTCCCGCACGCCGCCAGAAATACGAGCGGCACAAGGGCAGTCAGATGTTTCAATCCCCATTCTCACATGGCCCGCGGTGAGTGTCCCCCCGCCGCCCTGTCAGTACCCGCAAACCGCTGAAAGTCCGTAGTCTTCCCTCGTCGCCTGTTATCCGCCGGGGGACAGGTTTCGTACCTTTAAGTCGTTTTTTGAGCGGCCAGCCACGCCCGGGCCCGCTCTGTCGCCAGACGCTTCGGCCCGGCGTATCGCCCCTTCCGTGCGGCTCATCCGTTCACGACTGGAGCCTGGTCCCGTGGAATCAATGCGTTGCCGGGCCAATTTAACGTGCCCGAACGCGCCGCTGCTCTGTAAAGTTTGATAAACTCAACCTCGCGCGCGTTACCTGAAGGCTAAGAAAGTAGTCAGTCTTTTACAGCCAGAATTGTAGTCTGAATGACGACGAACACTCCACCACCCACTGATCTGAAAGATCTCCCGGAGATCCATCGCATCGGTACACCCGATCACCCCCCTTCTCCGCCACCCCATGGAGACAACAGGCCTCACGGAAAACCCCGCAAGCGCGGCATCATCTGGGGCCTGTTCCTGGTGGCCATCGCGGGGGTTGCCGGCTACGCAGTCTGGCGTGCCGGCCAGCCCGGCGTTTTTCAGCAGCCCGGGCAGGGCCAGGGCAACGGTCGTGGCAAGAAAGGCGGACGCGGCGGTGGCGGCGGACTCGGCGCTGTTCCTGTCGTGACCGCGAAGGCCAAACGCGCCGACGTGCCGGTTTACCTCAACGGCCTCGGCAACGTCGCCGCGTTCTACACTGTCACCGTCAAATCGCGCGTCGACGGCCAGCTCATGAAGGTGAATTTCAACGAAGGCGACCTGGTGCAAAAGGATCAGGTCCTCATTGAAATCGATCCCCGTCCCTATCAGGTCGCACTGCAGCAAGCCGAAGGCACGCTCGCGCACGATCAGGCGCTGCTCGACGACGCCAAGCTGGATCTGGCGCGCTACCAGACCCTCCTGGAACAGGACGCCATCCCCAAGCAGCAGCTGGACACCCAGAAGGCTCTGGTCGCACAGTACACGGGAAGCATCCAGCAGGATCAGGCAAACATCAACGCCGCCAAGCTGAATCTCACCTACTCGCAGGTCACCGCCCCCATCAGCGGCAGAGTCGGCCTTCGTCTCGTCGACCCCGGCAACATCGTTCACGCTTCTGATGCGAACGGCATGGTCGTCATCACCCAGCTCCAGCCCATTCAGGTGCAGTTCACCATCCCCGAGGACAACCTCCAGGCGGTCCTCAAAAAGATGCGCGCCGGCGTGCAGCTGACCGTTGATGCCTGGAGCCGCGACAATGCCACGAAACTTGCGTCCGGCGTCTTCACGACCGTCGACAATCAGATCGACAACACAACCGGCACTGCCAAACTGAAGGCAGTCTTTCAGAACGAAGACTATGCCCTGTTCCCGCAGCAGTTCGTCAATATCCGCCTGAAAGTCGACACGCTCACCCAGCGCCTCGTCGTTCCGGGCGTCGCCGTGCAAAACGGCCAGCAGGGCACGTTCGTTTACGTGGTCGACCCGGAGACCTCTAAAGTTCACATCAAGGTCGTCAAACTCGGCATTCAGGATCAGGACAACGCCGAAATCACCAGCGGCGTCAACGAGGGTGAGGAAGTCGTGATCGACGGCACGGACCGTCTCGATGAAGGCACTCAGGTACGCGTCCGCAAGCCCGGCGAGCTCGAAGCCATTCAGGCGGGCAGCGGCCGCAAGGGACGAGGCGGACGCGGACGCGGTCCCGGCGGCCCCAACGGCGGACCTCCCAACGGCGGACCACAGGGAGGCTTCGGCGCTCAACAGGGCGCTCAGCCCGGTTCGGTTGCCCCGCAGGGCCTGCAGCCCGGCGTAAATGGCGAAAATCCCGGCGGCTTTAAAAAAGGACGCGGCGGCTTCAAGAAGGGCGGGGGCGCCTCTCAGTGAGTCCTTCCCGGATTTTCATCCTCCGGCCCGTAGCGACGTCGCTCATGATGGCCGGAGTGGTTCTGATCGGCATTGTCGCCTTCCGCCAGTTGCCGGTTTCGGCCCTCCCGCAGGTCGATTACCCCACCATCCAGGTTCAGACTTTTTATCCCGGCGCCGGCCCCGAAGTCATCACCTCGGCCGTCACGGCGCCGCTGGAGAAGCAGTTCGGTCAGGTTCCCGGCCTGACCCAGATGACCTCGACCAGTTCCTTCGGCAGTTCGCTGATCACCCTGCAGTTCTCGCTCGAACTCAACATCGACATCGCCGAGCAGGAAGTCCAGGCGGCCATCAACGCCGCCGGCACGTTCCTCCCGACCAACCTTCCCATTCCGCCCGTCTACAGCAAAACCAATCCCGCCGACGCGCCCATCCTCACGCTCGCGCATCACCTCAGACGCTGCCCCTGCCGAAGGTCGAGGATCTCGCCGAAACCCGCATGGCGCAGCGCATCTCGCAGCTTAAAGGCGTCGGCCTGGTCAGCATCAGCGGCGGCCAACGCCCCGCCGTCCGCGTCCAGGCCAATCCCGACCGCGCTCGCCTCCTACGGACTCAGTCTCGAAACCTTCGCACCGCCCTCGGCAGTGCCAACGTCAATCAGGCCAAAGGCAACTTCGACGGCGCCGAGCCAGGCCTGGACCATCAACGCCAACGATCAGCTTCAGTCCGGCGAGAGTACAAGCCCGATCATCATTGCTTACCGCAATGGCGCGCCGTCCGCATGTCCGATGTCGCCACCATTATCGACGGCGCCGAGGACATCAAGCAAGCCGCGTGGATCAACGACACCCCGGCCGTTGTCATCAACATTCAGCGCCAGCCGGGCACGAACATCATCGGCGTTGTCGACACCTTAAAGCCCTGCTGCCGCAGATCGAGGCTCTTTGCCGCAGGGCGTCATGGTGCACGTCTCACCGACCGCACCACCACCATCCGCGCCTCTGTCGAGGATGTCGAGTTCGAGCTCATGCTGACCATCGCGCTCGTCGTCATGGTCATCTTCCTCTTCCTGCGCAGCTTTCGGCGACGATTATCCCCAGCATTGCGGTGCCGCTCTCCCTCGTCGGTACCTTCGGCGTGATGTACCTGCTCGGCTACAGTCTCGACAACCTCTCGCTGATGGCACTCACCATCTCGACCGGCTTCGTCGTCGACGACGCCATCGTCATGATCGAGAACATTGCGCGCTATCTCGAAGATGGGCGATTCGCCGATGGAGGCCGCGCTCAAGGGCTCCGCCGAATCGGGTTCACCATCGTTTCACTCACCGTTTCGCTGATCGCCGTGCTCATCCCGCTGCTGTTCATGGGGGATATCGTCGGCCGCCTTTTCCGCGAGTTCGCGGTTACCCTCGCGGTCACGATCATCTTCTCGGCCTTCGTGTCGCTGACGCTCACGCCGATGATGTGCCGCGCAGCATTCTTAAGCACACGCCCGAGCACGAGCAAGGCCGGTTCTACCGCTGGTCGGAGTCTTTCGTCAGGACGCATCGACGCGTACGGCCAGACGCGTGCGAATCGTGCTGCGCCACCAGCCCGACCACGCTGATGGTCGCCGTCGGTACCCTGGCGCTCACCGCTGGCTCTCCTACGTTCCAAAGGGCTTTTTCCCGTGCAGGACACCGGCGTGATTCTCGGTATCTCCGAGGCCGCAGCCATCTCTTTCGCCGCCATGGCCGAAAGTCAGCAGGAGCTCGCGCCGTGATCCTGCAGGATCCGGCCGTCGAAAGCCTGTCGTCCTTCATCGGCGTCGACGGCACGAACATCACCCTGAACAGCGGCCGCATTCAGATCAAGCTGAAGCCGCTCGAGAGCGCAACGCGTCCGCGACCGAGTCATTCGGCGCCTGCAGCCGGAACTCGAATAAGTCGCCGGGAATCACGCTTTTCATGCAGCCGGTACAGGATCTCACCGTGGAAGACCGCGTCAGCCGTACGCAGTATCAATACTCGATCGAAGACGCGATAAGGCGATCCTCGATCAATGGACCCCGAAACTCGTGGACAAGATGAAACAATTCCGGAATTGCGTGATGTGGCGAGCGATCAGCAGAACAATGGCGTGGGGCTGACAGCTGGGGATCGACCGCATACGGCTTCCGGCTCGGCATCACACCGCAGACGTCGACGATGCCCTGTACGATGCCTTTGGCCAACGCCAGGTCTCGATCATCTACACGCAATCGAACCAATACCATGTCGTGCTGGAAGCCCTGCCGTCCATGCAGCAGAATCAGGACGCGCTGAATCCGAAGACTGGATAGAGGGAAAGATTCAATTCGACAACGCGCGCATCGCACACTTTGCGGCGTCCGTTAATTCGGGCCGCATGCGCGGAGGTTTCGTCGTCAAGGGAAGCCTGGGATCGATCTCTCCGGGCAAGCTGAACTTGGCCGACCCGGGCAATGAGGCAAAGGCACTCGCCGCAGTCAATGCGGCGTTGCCCGATACCAAGCCTGCTTCGCTGTCGCTGTTCAGCCGAGCCGTGCGCAAGATCGGGCGTAAGCTCGGCAAAACGGACAAGCCCGAATTGTCGGCGCACGCGCTGCTCTATCGCAATATTGCGGCCTCTATCGCAAAGGGCGCCGCGATGCCGATTCCAACCAGCGAAGCGATGAAGACGCTCCAGCTTTGTGGCGGCGCATATGAATCCGCTGTTGGCGGGAAGGATGTTGCGCTTCCACTCGACGCCAAGGCCAAGACCTATGCCGGCATGTCGAAGGAAGCCTATGCGTCGCGGGCTCCGGCAAGAGCAGCCGAGATTCCGGCCGTCGCAGTACTGCCCAGAACCAAAGTTGTGCGCGTCGGCTTGATTGGGTTGGACACCACCCATGTGACGACCTTCGCCGACATTCTCCACAATCCCTATAACGGCGACCACATTCCCGGGGCGCGGATTGTCGCCGGGTTTCCGGGCGGATCGCCGGACATGGCCGCGAGCGCGGATCGCGTTGGCGGCTTCACTGCAGAACTTCGCGACAAATACGGTGTGCCGATCCTGGATACGCCGGAAGCGGTCGCGGACGCTTCGGATGTCGTCTTTATCCTTTCTTGCGACGGGCGAACTCATCCCGGGCTATTCCGCTCGGTCGCCGGCCGCGGACGCCCCGTCTTCATCGACAAACCGCTGGCCGTATCATTGCCGGACGCAAAGCAAATCTATGAGCTTGCTGCGAAGACGAATACCAAGGTTTTCGCGAGTTCCGCCTTTCGCTGGGCGGACGGGCTGGTTGCGGCGCTGAACGCGATCCGCGCCTCGGGAGAGAAAATCAAGGGCTGCCGCGTGCGTTATTGGGGCCAGATTCAGCCGACCCAGGGCCGTTTTTTCTGGTACGGCATACACGGCGCCGACATGTTGATGGCGGTGATGGGCAGTGCTGCAAACACTGTGGAAGCCAGGACGGAAGGCACAAAGGACTTCATCGAGATCGAACACAAGGACGGCCGGCGCTCGACGATGATCGGCGATCTTTATGACGGCACGTTCGAGGTGAGCATCGACACCGACAAGCGCACCATCGATATCCCCGCCGGCGGCGCGATTTCAGCCCGCGCGTTGGCCGCGGCCCTCGATGTGTTGACGCCCGGCGGTTATCCCAGGCTTTGGCGCGCATCGGATGCCGGTTCGGTGTCCGGACGTCCCGGAAAGTCGCTGGACCCGGATTTGGCTGAAACACTCGACGTGATTGCACTGCTCGACGCCGCAGAACGCAGCTACACCAGCAAACAAAAGATAGCGCTCTAAGCGCGGAGACGAACATGCTTCGATCCATCAGATTGATTGTCGGTCCGCTGGCCAAGAAAGCCCTTGTCGCGGCCAATATCGAGCCGGCCTATGTCAAGGCCGTCATCAAGAAACCGCCGATGATCCATGGCGGTCCGCGCGCGCGGCGTTTTCCGTGGCCGAGGCGGCGGCACTTCGACGAGCGCGAGCGCGACGCCGTGATGGCCCTGATGAATCGCGAGATACGCCAGGGCGGCGCCATCGTTTATGGCGGACCGGAAGAAAAGCTATACAGCGAGGCATTCGCCAAATATCTCGGCGGCGGCTTCGCCAAAGCCGTCAATTCCGGCACCAATGCCGTCTATGTCGCACTGCGTGCGCTAGATCTCGAACCCGGCAGTGAAGTCGTCGTACCGCCGATTACCGACCAGGGCGGCTGCATGCCAGTGGCGATGATGAATTGTATTCCCATCCCGCCCGACTCCGATCCCGGTTCTGTCAACACTTCCGCGGAGCAGATCAGAAAAGTCATCACGGACCGCACGTCTGCGATTCTCGTCGCGCATATCACGGGTCATCCGCTGGATATGGACCCAATCCTCGAATTGGCGGCTGAGCGCGGTATTCCGGTGGTGGAGGACTGCGCCCAGTCTCATGGAGCGCTCTACAAGGGGCGCATGGTTGGGACGCTTGGCGCCATATCCGCATTTTCGACGATGTTCGGAAAACAACACTCGACTGGCGCCCAAGGCGGGGTGGTCTTCACGCGCGATACGATGCTCTTCGCTAGGGCGCGCCAGATTGCGGACCGCGGAAAGCCCGCCGGCGTTGTCTGCCCGGCCGGCAATACGGTCGCCTCGCTGAACTTCAATCAAGACGAGATCAGCATGGCCATCGGCCGCGTCCAGCTTGAGAAGCTGCCCGGTGCGATTGAAGCGCGAAGGGCCTTTGTCACCGCCGTCGAAAAGGGCGTCCAGGTCGTCGAAGGGCTGTCGCTGGTGGGAGCGCCGAAAGACTCCGCCGGATCTTATTGGTTTCTGCTCGTTAAGCTCGATTTTTCCAAACTGCGCTGCACGGCGCAGGAATTCTGCCATGCGCTGGAGTTCGAAGGTATCGGCGGTGTCCAAGGCGGTTATCCGTTTTATCCTACGGATCACCCTTGGTATCGCGATGCCATCGTCTACGGCACAAGCGGTCTTCCCTGGTCCATCGTGCAGCAGAAGCCAAAACATTTCGAATTGCCGAACGCCCATGAAGCCAACCGGATGATGGTTCGCGTCGACGTTCACGAGCAACTTGGTCCGAATGAAGCCAGAGATCTTGTAACCGCCCTTAAGAAGCTTGCTCGCCACTTCGCGATCAAATGACGGTAGCTGTTTCCGTTATTACGCCGACCAAGAACCGCCTTGCGCTGTTGTGCCAAACGATGGACTCTGTCCAGCGGCAAAGTCTCACGGATTGGGAACACGTCATTGTCGACGATGGGTCGAACGACGGCACGGAGGAAGAAGTAAGAAAGCGGGCCGCCGCCGATCCGCGCATCCGTCTTATTCGCCGCACGGGCACGAAGACCGGTGCGAATGTGTGCCGTAATATCGGTATCCGCGAGAGCCGTGCCGATTTGATCGTCCTGCTCGATTCGGACGATTTCCTGAGATCGGAATGCCTTGAGCGTCGCGTGAAGCTTATGCGGCGAAATGCGGATCTGGATTTTTCCGTGTTCCGGGCGGGTGTGTATTCAAAGAAACTTGGCGATATGGACCGCCTCTTCACGAGCACCCGCATGGCGACGACTTGCTTCGGTTCCTCGCGCACGAATGCGTGTGGGAAATTACAGGGCCCATTTGGCGCAAGAATTTTCTCGAAAAAATCGGCGGAATTCGACGCCACCGACCCGCGCATCGTCCCCAAGGCGCGGCGGCTGGAGAAGATCGCGTTTGAGGAAATGCTGGAAATGGCGTCCCTGGGCGCCAAGGTCCTGCAGACCCGTTCGGTGGAAATCGCCATGCTGCACCGGGTGCCGACCCGCGTGCTTTCGACCTTCACGCCCGATGTGGGCGGCACCCTGCTTTGCGACGAGGAAGACATCGTGGAAAAGAAACCGGTCACCGGCATCGCCTACAGCCGCGACGAAGCCAAGATCACCCTGCACAAGGTGCCCGACAAGCCCGGCATCGCCTCGGCCATCTTCGGACCGCTGGCAGATGCCGGCGTGAATGTGGACATGATCGTCCAGAACGTGTCGGAAGACGGCAAGACCACCGATCTGACCTTCACCTGCGTGCGCGGGGAGCTGGCGCGCGCGCTGGCCGCGATCGAGGCCCGCGCGGCCGAGATCAAATACCGCGACGTCACCCATGACGCCGCCGTGGCCAAGGTCTCCATCATCGGCATCGGCATGCGCGCCCATCCGGGCGTGGCCTCGACCATGTTTCGCACCCTGTCGGACAAGGGCATCAACATTCAGGTGATCTCCACTTCCGAGATCAAGGTCAGCGTCCTGATCGCCGAGGAATATGTGGAGCTGGCGGTGCGCGCTCTGCATTCCGCTTACGAGCTGGATGCTGCATGATCATATCCCGATTCAACGGGATTGATCTGATGTCTGCCGGTGGCGGTCCCCGCCTTCTTTTACGCCGCCTGCGCGAAATCATGGCGGAACAGACTCCGCCCAGATGCGGCTGGACAAGCTGGTCACCGTCATCGCCTCCAACATGGTGGCGGAGGTCTGCTCCATCTATCTGCGCCGCGCCGGCAAGGTGCTGGAGCTGTTCGCCACCGAGGGCCTGCGGCCGCGGCGCGTCCACAACACCCGCCTGAAGGAAGGCGAGGGCCTGGTCGGCATGGTGGGGGAGACCGCCGAGGCGGTGAACCTGTCGCGACGCGCCCGTCCGACCCGCATTTCTCCTATCGCCCGGAAACCGGCGAAGACCCGTTCAAGTCCTTCCTGGGCGTGCCCATCGTGCGCGGCGGCCAGGTGTTTGGCGTGCTTACGGTGCAGAACAAGGCCGAGCGCATTTATGCCGAGGAAGAAGTCGAGGCGCTGCAGACCGTCGCCATGGTGCTGGCCGAAGTGGTGGCGCAGGGCGGCTTCTTCAATGTCGCCGAACTGGACGAGCCGGAACTGCGCATCGACCGGCCGCGCAAATTCGTGGGCGATGGCCTGTCGGAAGGCGTCGCGGTCGGCCGCGTCGTGCTGCATGAGCCGCGCGTCAAGGTCGAGCGCATGATCGCCGACAATCCGGTGACGGAACTCAAGCGGCTGGAAGACGCCATCAGCGGCTTGCGCGAATCCGTGGACCAGATGCTGGCCTCCAGCGAACTGGACCTGACCGGCGAGGGGCGCGAGGTGATCGAAGCCTATCGCCTGTTCGCCTATGACCAGGGCTGGCGCCAGCGCATGCGCGACGCGGTGCGCACCGGCCTGACCGCCGAAGCCGCGGTCGAGCGCGTGCAGGACGAAACCCGGCTGCGCGTCCAGCGCCTGGGCGATCCCATCCTGCGCGAGCGGGCGCATGATTTTGACGATCTGGCGCGGCGGCTGCTGCGCCATCTCACCGGCGAGGAAGCCGCCCAGCGCAGTCTGCCGCACAATGCCGTGCTGGTGGCGCGCGCCATGGGCCCGGCGGAACTGTTGGATTATGGCCGCGACAAGCTGGTGGCGCTGGTGCTGGAAGAGGCCGCCTCCACCAGCCATGTCGCCATCGTGGCCCGCTCCATGGGCCTGCCCATGGTCGCGTCGCTGGAAGGCATCGCCGACAATGCCGCGCGGCCGGCGACCAGATCGCGGTGGACGGCGAAATGGGCGAGGTGCATCTGCGTCCCGCCGTCGAGATCGTCAAAGCCTTCGAGGAAAAGCGCGAACTGCGCGTCCAGGCCCAGGCCCGCTTTGCCGCCGTGCGCGATCTGCCCGCCGTCACCCGCGACGGCGTTGCCATCAAGCTGATGATGAATGCCGGCCTGGAATTCGACATGCCGCAGCTGGCGCAGTCGGGCGCCGACGGCATCGGACTGTTCCGCACCGAACTGCAATTCATGATCGGCGAGACCATGCCGCGGCTCGCCGACCAGATCGGCCTTCTACAAAAAAATTCTCGACGCGGCGGGCGACAAGCCGGTGGTGTTCCGCACCCTCGATCTGGGCGGCGACAAGGTGCTGCCTTATGCGCGCTGGGAGCGGGAAGAAAATCCTGCGCTGGGCTGGCGCGCCATCCGCATCGCGCTCGATCGGCCCGCCCTGCTGCGCTACCAGGTGCGCGCGCTGCTCAATGGCCAGCGCGGGGCGCACCTTGCGCATCCTGCTGCCGATGGTCTCGGACGTGGACGAGTTCAACCGCGGCCGCGCCCTGATCGACCGCGAGCTGGAACGGGCCCGGCTGCTCAATCTGGACCGCCCGACCCAGGTGCTGGTGGGCGCCATGCTGGAAGTGCCGGCGCTGGCCTTCATGCTGCCGCAGCTGATGCGCTCGGCCGATTTTGTCTCCATCGGCTCCAACGATCTTCTGTCGCTGGCCTTTGCCGTGGACCGCACCAATCCGCGCGTCGCCAAGCGCTATGACAATCTCAATCCGGCCTCGCTCACCCTGATCCGGCTTATCGTTCAAAGCGCGGCGGAAAATTCCGGTGACCTGTCCTTGTGCGGGGAGATGGCGGGCCGGCCGCTGGACGCCATGGCGCTGCTCGGTCTGGGCCTGCGCACCCTCTCCATGCAGCCCGGCCAGATCGGCCCATCAAGATGATGATCCGCTCGCCTGCATCTGGGGGAGGTGGCCGCTTTTGTCGACCGGTTGTGCGGCCGGACCGACCATTCCTTGCGAACCCGGCTTTCGGCCTTCGCCGCGGAGCGTGGAATTGTGCTCAAATAGGGCGATTTAGGAATTTTGGCCGAAACCGGACTTTTTGCAGTGCAGCGGTTGTCCCGGCCGCGCCTTATCGGATAAGATAGGCCGCACAGATATTTAGCCGCGGCTTGCCCCCACTTTCCGGGCGGGCGGGCCGATTTCGGCCATGCATGACCAAGCTTACGCAAATGACCCTGGAAAATGATGGTATGGCGACGAAGGCGGCTCAACCGCCGCCGCATCCACCTGCGCGAAATTTCCGGCGACAGCGAATCTCCCCTGGAGACCGTGGGCCAGGACCTGCGCGCCGCCCGTCTTCGCCGTGGCGACGATCTCGCCAAGGTGTCGCGGGCGCTGAAGATCCGCAAGGACCATCTGGAAGCGGTGGAGGAAGACCGGCTGGAAGACCTGCCGGGCAAGACCTATGCGATCGGTTTCGTGCGCTCCTATGCGCGGCATCTGGGTCTGGACGCGACCGAATATGTCGAACGCTTCAAGCGCGATATTTCGGGACGCGCCGAAGACAAGGCTGCATGAGCCCGCGCCGATCCATCAGGACGAAGGCCGCCGCCTGCCGCAGGGCTGGCGCATCATCGCCGGCGTGGTGGTGATCCTGATTGCTGGGGCGCCTGGCATCTTCTGTCGTCCGGCAGCAGCCGTGCCAACCAGCCGGTGCCGCCCGCGCCCGTGCTGAACCCGCCCAAGCCCGCGCCCCGCTCAAGCCGCGTGACGCCGCTACAGGCTGCAACGCCTGCGCCCGCGCCACCGCGCCGCAGACACCGCCACCAGCCAGGAGCAGCCGCCACGCCGCCGCCGGCCGCCGGCGCCAAGACCGCCGGCCGCCAGCCTGCCGCCGCCAGGGCCGCATCGCCGGCACCGCTTCCGGGCCGCGTGCCGGCCGTGCCCACGCCAATGGCGCGGGCAGGTCTATGGCGCGCTGAACCAGAACCCGCGCGTGATCCTGCGCGCCCGCGGCGACGTCCGCATCACCGTCAAGGGCGCCGACGGCCAGATCTATCCTCAACCGCGAGCTCAAGTCCGGCGACAGCTATCAGGTGCCCAACATCACCCGGCCTGTCACCTGGCCACCACAATGCCGGCGCCGTCGAGATGGACCTGGACGGCATCGCGATGGGCCGGGTCAGGGCAGCCGCAGACAGGTTCTCGGACAGGTCTCGCTTGATCCCCAGTCGCTGGCGGACCGTTTCAACAATCCGACTGAAGAAGACCTACATGAGCATTCGCGCCTATCGCGACATCCACCGGCGCCAGTCGCGCCAGATCATGGTCGGCAAGGTTCCGGTCGGCGGCGACGCGCCGATCACGGTGCAGACCATGACCAACACCATCACCGGCGATGCCCGCGCCACCATCGACCAGATCCGCGGCATCGAGGAAGCCGGCGCCGATATCGTGCGGGTTTCCTGCCCGGACGAAGACGCCACCAGGGCGATGAAGGCCATCACCAAGGCCGCCGCCATTCCGGTCGTGGCCGACATCCATTTCCACTACAAGCGCGCCATCGAGGCGGCGGTGAATGGCGCGGCCTGCCTGCGCATCAATCCCGGCAATATCGGCTCGGCCCAGCGCGTGCGCGAAGTGGTGCAGGCGGCCAAGGATCATGGCTGCTCCATGCGCATCGGCGTCAATGCCGGCTCGCTGGAATCCGACCTGCTGGAGAAATATGGCGAGCCCTGTCCCGAAGCGATGGTGGAAAGCGCGCTCAACCACGCCAAGATTCTCGATGACCTGGATTTCCGCGAATACAAGATTTCGGTGAAGGCGTCCGACCCCTTCCTGGCGGTTGCCGCCTATCAGGCGCTGACCGAGGCGATCGACTGCCCGCTGCATGTCGGCATCACCGAAGCGGGCGGCATGATCTCCGGCACCGTCAAATCCTCCATCGGCATGGGCATGCTGTTGTGGAGCGGCATCGGCGACACCATCCGCGTGTCGCTGTCGGCCGATCCGGTGGAAGAGGTGCGGGTGGGCTTCGACATTCTCAAGTCGCTCAATCTGCGCCATCGCGGCGTCAATATCGTGTCCTGCCCGTCCTGCGCGCGCCAGGGCTTCAATGTCATCGACACGGTCAGGACGCTGGAAGACCGGCTGAAGCACATCGCCACGCCCATGTCGCTGTCCATCATCGGCTGCGTCGTCAACGGCCCGGGCGAAGCGCGCGAAACCGATCTCGCCTTTACCGGCGGCGGCGCCGGCAAGGGCCATGGCATGATCTATCTCAACGGCAAGCCGGCCTACAAGCTGGGCAATGAAGACCTGGTCGACCATGTCGTCGAGCTTTGCGAGAAGAAGGCCGCCGAGATCGAGGCCGCACGCGGCAATGACGCCAAGCGCCTCTGGAAGCCGCGCAGTAGCGACGTAAATTGAATTGGGCAGCCGCGAGCCATCGCGGCTGCCTTTTTGTTTGGAAAGACGAATGATCCCGCCGCCAAGCTGGAACGCCTGCTCGACCGTTTCTCCGCCATTGAAAGCGAATGGCGTCCGGCGCGTCGGGCGCAGCTTTCGTCAAGCTTTCCCGCGAGCATGCCGAGCTTTCGCCGGTGATCGAGACCGCGCGCGCCTATCGCCAGGCGCAGACCCAGATCGGCGAAGCCGAGACGCTGATCGCCGATCCGGCGACCGATAGCGAAATCCGCGGCATGGCGGAGCAAGAACGCGCCGAACTGAAGGACGAGCTGGAAACGCTCGGCCACGACCTGCGATCGCGCTTTTGCCGCGCGATGCCGCCGACGATTCCTCGGCCATCGTGGAAATCCGCGCCGGCACCGGCGGCGACGAAGCGGCGTTGTTCGCCGCCGATCTGCTGGGCATGTATCAGCGCTATTGCCAGCTTCAGGGCTGGAAGACCGAGATCCTGTCGCTGTCGGAAAGCGATCTGGGCGGCTACAAGGATGCGGTCCTGGAGGTCGAGGGCCGCGGCGTCTATGCCAAGCTGAAATTCGAAAGCGGCGTGCACCGGGTCCAGCGCGTGCCGGTGACCGAAAACCAGGGCCGCATCCACACCTGGCGCCGCCACGGTCGCGGTGCTGCCCGAAGCCGAGAATGTGGACATCGAGATCAACGACAAAGATCTGCGCATCGACACCTATCGCGCGCAGGGCGCGGGCGGCCAGCATGTCAACAAGACCGACAGCGCCGTGCGCATCACCCATATTCCCACCAACACCGTGGTGGCGATGCAGGAAGAAAAATCCCAGCACAAGAACAAGGCCAAGGCGATGACCATGCTGAAGGCCAAGCTCTATGACGCCGAGCGCAAGCGGGTCGACGCCGCGCGCGCCAGCGAGCGCAAGAGCCTGGTGGGATCGGGCGACCGCAGCGAACGCATCCGCACCTATAATTTTCCGCAAGGCCGCGTCACCGACCACCGCATCAACCTGACGCTCTATAATCTGGCGCGCATCATCTCCGGCGACGAACTGGGCGAAATCGTCGACGCCCTGGTGGCCGCAGGACCAGGCCGACCGGCTGGCGGAATTCGAAGCGGCGGAACAAGTGAACGGCTGGATGAGGCCACGCGGGTGCTGGCCGCGGCGGGAATCGAAAGCCCCCGCGGCGAGGCGCGGCTGCTTCTGGCGGCATGCGCTGGGCATCAGCCGCGAAGACACACTGACGCTGCGCGAAACCTCGCCAGAACAGGAAGTCGGGTTTCGCCGCGTTGGTGGAGCGGCGCGTCGACCGGGAGCCCTTGGCCTATATCACCGGCCATAGGGAATTCTGGAGCCTGAATTTCGAGGTCGGTCCCGGCGTGCTGGTGCCGCGGCCCGACACCGAGACCCTGATCGAGGAAGCGCTCCGGCTGGTGCCGGATCGCAGCGCGCCACTCAAGATCGCCGACCTGGGCACAGGATCGGGCGCCATTCTGATCGCGCGCTCTGAAGGAATTTCCCAATGCCACGGGCATGGGTTTTGAGTCCTCGCCGGACGCTTTCGAATGGGCCACGGTCAATGCCCGCCGGCTGATGCCGCAGCGTGCCGAGATCAGGCCGGCAGACTGGAACACCGCACAAGGTCCCTTCGATCTGGTCTTCTCCAACCCGCCTTACATTCGCGTCTATGGAGATCGAATTGCTGGACCCCGATGTCGCCGGTTTTGAGCCCCATGCAGCCCTGGACGGTGGCCCTGACGGGCTTGGCGGCCTACCGGGCGCTGGCGGAACTCCTGCCCAGCCTGCTCAAGCCTAGGGGGCCACGCCCTGCTGGAAATCGGCTTTGGACAGGCGCCGGCTATGGAAACGCTTGTTCCAGAACCTTGAAATTACCGGATCACACCCGACCTGTCGGGAGTTCCCCGCTGCGTCATCTTGCGTAAAGGCTGAGCGATTTCCTTGGAAAAAGGCAGGCATTTACCGCTAGGTTCGCTCTTGCAGGGATCGGGGATGGTCCCTCCCGCGGGCCGCGAAAGGCGACCGCAGGGACTAGGCGACGCGATAAAAAACCGCCGCCGGGGCAGGGGACCAAAGCGAACCGGATTGGCACGCTGGCTGATCGCGCTTCTTGGCAGCATCAGGGTCTGGCGGCGAAGGAAGGATCATAGTGAAGCGCTCTCGCAGAGGCGGCCGCAGGCCGCATAACGGTGGCAATGGCGGCGGTGGCGGCAGCAGCAGCAGCAATGGCGGCGGCTTCAACCCCAATCGCACCTATGATTCGTCCGGCCCGGAAGTGAAGATCCGCGGCTCGGCCAGCCATGTATACGAGAAGTATCTGCAGCTGGCCCGCGATGCCAATTCCGGTCGGCGACCGCATCATGGCCGAGAACTATCTTCAGCATGCGGAGCATTACTACCGCATCATGGCGGCCGCGGCCGCCCAGCAGGCCCAGTACGCAGGCCCAGCAGGCGGCCCAGAACGGCGGCCAGAATGGCCAGATCCCGCAGCATGGCCAGCAACCGCAGCCGAACGGCCAGCCGCAGCAGCCCCAGACCAGCGGTCCCTCCTTTTCCCTGAACGAAGGTTCGTCGGAGGAAGAGGGCGAAGAAGCGGAAGCGTCCTAGCCTCTGCCTGAAGCGTCCTAGCTTCCGCTTGAGATCCTTGGCTTTCAAAGTCTTGCGCCAGCGCAAAGACAGGCGTTAACAGCCTGACCATACTGGGGTCTTGCAGCCTTGGTTCCGTCTTCCCATATGTGCGGGATCGGTGCCCAGGAGCGTCGGGCGGGTGAAGGCTTACCAAGCCGTCGCCTGCGCGGCCATCCAGAAAGGGGCCGTAGTATGGTCCGCTGCCGAGGGGCCGCGTCGTTCACGATGCGGTACCAAAATGGGGCCGACCGGGAGAGACGATGGATATCGAGAAATTCACCGAGCGGGCGCGCGGCTTCATTCAGTCGGCGCAAGGCCTGGCCCTGCGCGAGGGCAATCAGCAATTCACGCCTGAGCATCTGCTCAAGGTCCTGATCGACGATGAGGAAGGCCTGGCGGCGCGGCTGATCACGGCCGCCGGCGGGCGCGACAATCAGGTCAGAAGCGGCGTTGAAGCGGCGCTGAAGAAGCTGCCCAAGGTTCAGGGCGGCTCCGGCCAGGTGTATCTGTCCCAGGAAGCCGCGAAGCTTCTGGACAATGCCGAACAGATCGCCAAGAAGGCGGGCGACAGCTTTGTCACCGCCGAATATCTGCTGCTGGCGCTGGCTTTGGCCACCGGCAGCGAAAGCGCGCGCATCCTGAAAGATGCCGGCGTCACCGCCCAGGGGCTGAACGCGGCCATCGCCGAATTGCGCAAGGGCCGCACCGCGGACAGCGCCACGGCGGAGAACGCCTATGACGCGCTCAAGAAATATGCCCGCGACCTGACCGAACTGGCCAAAACCGGCAAGCTTGATCCCGTCATCGGGCGCGATGAGGAAATTCGCCGCACCATCCAGGTGCTCTCCCGCCGCACCAAGAACAATCCGGTGCTGATCGGCGAGCCGGGCGTGGGCAAGACGGCCATCGCCGAAGGCCTGGCCTTGCGCATCGTCAATGGCGACGTGCCCGAGAGCTTGCGCGACCGCAAGCTGATGGCGCTGGACATGGGCTCGCTGATTGCGGGCGCCAAATTCCGCGGCGATTTCGAGGAGCGGCTGAAAGCCGTGCTGAACGAAGTCACCGGCGCCCATGGCGAGATCATCCTGTTCATCGACGAGATGCACACATTGGTCGGTGCCGGCAAGGCGGACGGGGCGATGGATGCCTCCAACCTGATCAAGCCGGCGCTGGCGCGCGGCGAGCTGCACTGCGTGGGCGCCACCACCCTGGATGAATACCGCAAATATGTGGAGAAAGACGCGGCCCTGGCGCGGCGCTTCCAGGCGGTGTTCGTGGGCGAGCCCACGGTGGAAGACACCATCTCCATCCTGCGCGGCCTGAAGGAAAAATATGAGCTGCACCACGGCGTGCGGATCACCGATTCGGCCATCGTGGCGGCGGCGACCTTGTCCAACCGCTACATCACCGACCGTTTCCTGCCCGACAAGGCCATCGACCTGATGGACGAGGCGGGTCGCGGCTGCGCATGCAGATCGATTCCAAACCGGAAAAGCTGGATGAGCTAGACCGCCGCATTATGCAGCTCAAGATCGAGCGCGAGGCCCTGAAGAAGGAGACCGACAAGGCCTCCAAGGACCGGCTGACGGCGCTGGAAAGCGAGTTGGCCGATCTTCAGGACGAATCCGATGCCCTGACCGCCAAGTGGCAGGAAGAGAAGAAATCCGTCGCCGATGTGCAAAGCCTGAAGGAGAGGCTGGACGCGGCCCGCCAGGACGTCGAAGTGGCGCAGCGCAAGGGCGATTTCGCCAAGGCCGGCGAACTGACCTATGGCGTGATCCCCGATCTGGAGCGCAAGCTCAAGGCCATCGAGGACAACAAGGACGCCGCCTTGTCGGGCGAGGCGGTGACCGCCGAGCATATCGCCGGCGTGGTATCGCGCTGGACCGGCATTCCGGTGGACAAGATGCTGGAAGGCCAGCGCGAAAAACTGCTGCACATGGAAACCGACCTGGAGAAGCGGGTCGTCGGCCAGGACCAGGCGGTGCGCGCCATCTCCAATGCGGTGCGCCGCGCGCGGGCCGGCCTGCAGGATCCCAACCGGCCGATCGGCTCTTTCCTGTTCCTGGGGCCCACGGGCGTTGGCAAGACCGAGCTGACCAAGGCGCTGGCTGCGTTCCTGTTCGATGACGATACCGCCATGGTGCGCATCGACATGAGCGAGTTCATGGAAAAGCATGCGGTGGCGCGGCTGATCGGCGCCCCGCCGGGCTATGTCGGCTATGAGGAGGGCGGCGTGCTCACCGAAGCGGTGCGACGGCGTCCCTATCAGGTGATCCTGTTCGACGAGGTCGAAAAGGCCCATGCCGATGTGTTCAATGTGCTGCTGCAGGTGCTGGACGACGGCCGGCTGACCGACGGCCAGGGCCGCACCGTGGATTTCCGCAACACGGTGATCATCCTGACCTCCAACCTGGGCACCGAATTGCTGTCGGTGGAAGGCGGCGATGCCGCCAAGAACCGGGCGCTGGTGATGCAGGCGGTTCGGGCGCATTTTCGCCCCGAATTCCTCAACCGGCTGGACGAGATCATCCTGTTCCACCGCTTGTCGCGGGCCAATATGGACAGAATTGTCGACATCCAGATCGGCCGTCTCGACAAGCTCCTGGCAGATCGCAAGATCGCCATCACCCTGGACGACAAGGCGCGTCACTGGCTGGGCAATGCGGGTTACGATCCGGTCTATGGCGCGCGGCCGCTCAAGCGGGTGATCCAGCGCCGGCTGCAGGATCCGCTGGCGCAGCTGATCTTGGAAGGCAGGATCACCGATGGCGCAACTGTGACTGTCAGCGCGTCCAAGACCGGGCTGACCGTCAATGACCAGGAATTCGCAGCTACCGCCGACGAGTTGGTGGATGCGGCCCCGGCCGGGGTGGCGTTGAATTAAAACTCTCTGGTGATGATATCGAACCGCTTCAGTTCGGCATTGCCGAAGGCGGTGGAAATCGCGGCATCGGTGGCGTCGCGGCCCCGCGCCATCAGCAGCCGCCCGATACGCGGCCTGTTGTGACGCGCATCCATGGTGTGCCAGGCGCCACCGAGCCAGACCTCAAACCAGGCGCTGAAATCCATCGGCGCGGTGTCTGGCGGCACACCGATATCGCCCAGATAGCCGGTGCAGTAGCGTGCCGGAACATTCATGCAGCGGCACAGGGTAATCGCCAGATGCGCAAAGTCGCGGCACACCCCGCGGCGCTCGGCATGGCCTTCCGAGGCGGTGCGGTCGGCGCGGGCATGCTGGTAGCCGAATGTGATGCGATCATGTGTGTAATCAAGGATGGCCTTGACCCGGGGATAGCCGGGCTTGGTTTTGCCGAACTTCTTCCACGCCAGGGTCGCCAGCTTATCGGTGTCGCAGTAACGGCTGCCCAATAAATAGACAAGAACCTCATCCGGCAACGCGTTCACCTGCGCCTGCCGCGCTTTCACCAGCACAGCGTCGGGCTTGCCGTCGTCGCGTATGACAAAACGGTTGGATAATTTCAACAAACCTGCCGGGGCCACCAGCCGGGTGCAGATATTGCCGAAATTATCGGTGTAGGTGTGAAACGGGACAGGGGGATCGAGCCGGAATTTTTCCGGCTCTTTCAGTCGCGTGCGCAATTCGGGGCGCAGGCGCAGCTGCAAAAGCATCGGCGTCGCGCCCTTGCAACGAAATGCAATATCGTAGCCGCCCTGAATCAACACGCTGGGATTGATACGCCGAAAATAACGCCGCGCCCTTCCGGGAACACAATGCCGGATAACGCCGAAAGTTCCCGAGACCGGAACTACTTCGCTTTTGCCTGCCGCAGATCGGTGGAGACGTCGGCCACCTTGGCTTCCAGGCTGGCATTGGCGACCATATTGTCGATCTCCAGCCGCTTTTCCTGGAACAGACGCAGCAGCTTGCCTACCAGCATGCGGCCCTGCGCCATCTTCACGGTCAGCGGATTGACCTGGTTGCCGCCCACCCGGATCTCGTAATGCAGGTGCGGGCCGGTCGCCATGCCGGTCATGCCGCTATAGGCGAAGACCTGGCCCTGGCGCACCTTGGCGCCCACGCGCATGCCCGGGGCAAAGCGCGAAAGATGGCCGTAGGCGGTGGCGTAATTGTCGCCATGATTGATCAGGACGAAATTGCCATAGCCATTGGCCCAGCCCATGAATTTGATCATGCCAGCGCCCGCCGCCATCACCGGCGTGCCCGTGGGCACCGCAAAATCCACGCCCTTGTGCATGCGGGTGTAGCCCAGAATCGGATGGAAGCGCGATCCGAAGCCCGACGAAATGCGCGCGCCATCCACCGGCGTCTTCATCAGCATGCCCTTGGCGCTTTCGCCCTTGGTGTCGAAATATTCCGGCGGCTCGGACGGATCGGCCTGGAAGCGGTACATGGGGATCTGCTTGCCGCCCAAGGTCAGCATCGCATAACTGATCGAGCCGTATTTGGCCGGCTGGCCTTCGGGCGTGTAGGCGTAGTCGTAATAGACCTCATACTTGTCGCCTGGATGCAGGTCGCGCTGGAAGTCCACCTTGTACTGGAACATGTGGATGAGGTCCGCCACCACATCGGCGGGGACACCGGCCTGCATCGCCGCCAGATAGAGGCTGGAATTGATCGTACCGCCGGTGCGATGGCGGTGAATTTGCAGTTCCTTCTTCTCCACATCGGCGGTGTAGCCGCCTTCGGTGGTGCGGGTGACGGTGATGTCCTCATCGATGGCGGGCGAGAAATGCAGCGACAAGAGCCGCGAGATGGACTGGGAATCTTCCGCCCGCGCGCCGCTGTCATCGTCTTCGCTCGCTTCAATCGGCACCACCACCGGCTTGTGATTAACCATGACAATCGTGGTCTTGGGGGCGGCCTGCGCGGCGGAGCCCGTGGCATCGATGGTGGAGACCGAATAGGTGAGATCGAAGCTCTGCCCGGCCTTGAGCAGGCGCGGCGAGAAATTCTTGCCCATGGCCGCGACCACGGCATTGGCGTCCTGCGCCGAGACGCCGACGTCCTCCAGCATGCCTGCCAGCGTGTCACCGGAATCCAGCGTCACCGTGCGCTGCTCGACACCCGGATTGGGATTGGCATTATCCGAATTGTCGTTCTGGACATTCTGCGGTTGGCCGGCATGAATTAATTTTTCGAACAGGGCATAGGGCAGCGAGGCGCGGCCCGGCGCCACCATCGGACGATTTACCGGCATCATGCCCATCGCCATCCAGGCAATGGCGCCGGCCACCAGCGCGGTCATGCTGGTGGACACCAGCGCCCAGCGGCCGTCGGTGGTCGCCAGAACGGCGCTCGCCCCGCTCAGGCGGCCACGAAAGGGGCCCCGCGGACCTTCATCATCGGAAATACGCGCGATCATATCGCGGGTCTTGCGGTCCACGTCGGCTCCGTTTTGTGTTGCAAACGCGAATCAGGCTCCAGTTCCCCGACCTTTGCCCGCTCTGTTCCAGCCCCAATCTGGCGCTTTCGCCCATCCCCGGCGCGCGACCGCTGCCATATAACCTTTACCATAGTGGCCCGGTCAACCCCGTATCTTCACCAAGGGATTGTTCCCATTGAACTTTAGACAGTTTCCAAGTTCCGCCCTGGTTGCAGCCAGCCTCTTGGTCGTGCCCGCATCTGCTTTCGCCTGGGGCGCGGAAGGTCATGAAATTGTTGCCGGTGTGGCGCTGCGCGAACTCACGCCTGCGGCGCGGGTGCAGGTGGCGCATCTGCTGGGCGGCGAGGCGATGCTGGTTGCCCAATCCAACTGGGCCGACGAGATCAAGAGCCAGCGCCGCGACACCGCGCCCTGGCACTTTGTCGATATTCCGCTTCCGGCGCGCGGACTGGTGATGCAGCGCGATTGCGCCGATGGCAATTGCGTCGTGGCGCAGATCCAGGCAGACCTGCAGGTGTTGCGAAACAAAAAGCTTGGCGATGCCGCCCGCGCCCAGGCGCTGCTGTTCCTGATCCATTTTGTCGCCGATGTGCATCAGCCGCTGCATGCCGAGGACAACGACGACAAGGGCGGCAATGAAGTGCGCGTCGAATCGGCCGCGAGCGTGCCAACCTGCACAAGGTGTGGGACGTGGATGTGGTCGAAGCGATGGGGCTTGATCCCGGCGCTGCCGCCGCAGGTATCGAACGCACCATCAGTCGCGAACAGCGTCAGGCCTGGGCGCACGGCACGCCGGCTGACTGGGCCAATGAGGCCCATGCGATCGCCCGCGACCAGATCTATCCGCCGCTACAGGGCGCGCGCGAGGTGCGGCTGCCGCGCGAACTATGCTTGGCGCGAGGCGCAACTCACGCGGCTGCAACTGGCCAGAGCGGGCGTGCGGCTGGCGTGGTTGCTCAACACCACACTGAAATAGTTACTCGCTGGCCAGGATGGTGTTGCGAACCATCGGATAGATCTGGTTATGCCACTTGGTGCCGGAAAAGACGCCATAATGGCCCACGCCGGCCTGGACATAATGCTTCTTCCGGAACGGCTTGACGCTGGAGAGCAGGTCCTGCGCCGCCATGGTCTGGCCCAGGCCGCAGATATCGTCGCGCTCGCCTTCCACCGTCAGCAGTGAAGTCTTGCGGATGGCGCGCGGGTCGACCTTGCGGTTGCGCCAGGTATAGATTCCGCGCCCCATGTGATGTTCCTGGAACACCTTGCGCACCGTATCCAGATAGAATTCCGCCGGCAGGTCGGCAACCGAGAAATACTCGTCATAGAATTTGCGGTTGGCGTCGGCCTTTTCGATCTCACCTTTGAGGATGTGGCCGAACAGGTCCATGTGGGCGCGAACATGACGCGACAGGTTCATGGTCATGAAGGCCGACAATTGCAGGAAACCCGGATAGACCCGGCGATGCGCCCCGGCATAGCGGCGCGGCACGGTGGTGATCAGGTTGTTCTCGAACCATTCCACGGGGTGCTCGTTGGCGAGGCGATTGACCTTGGTAGGATTGATCGAGGTGTCCACCGGTCCCGCCATCAGCACCAGGCTTCGCGGCGTGGCAGGGTGATCGTCTTCCGACATCAAGGCGGTGGTTGCCAGCATGGACGGGCAGGGCTGGCACACCGCCACGCCATGCACACCGGGGCCGATATGGCCGAAGAACGCCATCAGGTGATCGATATATTCGTCGGTGCCGAAGCGGCCCTCGGCCAGCGGCACGTCGCGGCCGCTTTTCCAGTCGGTGATATAGACGTCGTGATCGGCCAGCAGCGTCTGGGCGGTATGGCGCAAAAGGGTCGGGAAATGCCCCGCCATCGGTGCGGCCAGAAGCACCTTGGATTGGCCGGGGGCTTTGTCCTTGCGGAAATGCACCAGGTTGCCGAAGGGCATCTCCAGCGCCACTTCCTCGGTCACCTCCACCGGCTGGCCGCCCACATTTACATGGTCGATGGCATAATCGGGGCGGTCATGGATCAGGCGGGAACGGGAGATGATCTCGGCCCCGGCCGCGACGTGCGGAACATGTAGTTGGCGGCCGGCCCCAGGGTGGTGTCGCTGAAGGCCGCCCGGATCAGGTCGGCGCCCGCGCGCATGGGGGCGAACAAGTCCTGCTGGGCCTGATAGGCGTCGTACAGCATCCGTTCCGCTACCCGCGCCTCGCATTGGAATCACACGAGATTCCGGTCCGGAGCGACCGTACCCCCGATGAGTGATGCTGCAATGCAAAATAATCCTTGTCAACGCACCCAAAGCAGCGAAAAGTGGTGAATATGAGCGATGCCGTTTTGACCATTTCGAGCAAGAACTACTCATCCTGGTCGCTGCGGGGCTGGCTGCTCTGCAGGATGGCCGGTCTGGATTTCAAGGAAGAGCTGCTGTCCGCCGACGATCCGACGGCGCGCGCCGAGCTTTTGATGCTGGCGCCGTCTTTCCTGGTGCCGCGGCTGACCCATAACGGCATCAAGGTATGGGACACCCTGGCGATCGCGGAATATCTGCACGAGCTTTTCCACAGGCCGGGCTACTGCCCAAGGACCTGGTGGCGCGCACCCATTGCCGCTCGGTATCGGGCGAGATGCATTCTGGGTTCGCCAATCTGCGCTCGGCGCTGCCGATGAATCTGAAAGCGCACTACAAGGGCTTCAAGATATGGGCGGCGGCCCAGGCCGATATCGAGCGCGTCACCGCCATCTGGCGCGAATGCCTGGCAGCTATGGCGGGCCTTATCTGTTTGGCGAGACGCCGACCCTGGCGGACGCGATGTATGCGCCGGTGACCACCCGTTCACCACCTATGACGTCAAGCTGGACCGCCAGTGCGCGACTATTGCGAGACATCCAGGCCCTGCCCGACATGCTGGAATGGATCGAGGCGGCCCGCAACGAACGTGCTGGCATCGAGGAGCTTGAGGCCGAGTTTTAGGACGTGCCGCTTTCGTTCGG
>CAWHLV010000023.1:0-17236 GCA_963830095.1 uncultured Alphaproteobacteria bacterium | reverse complement strand
CTACTGGTTCAGCGTGTGTTCTCCACCGTGGTGCCGCCACATTGGGCGACGATATCAATGACCCGCGCCACCGCATGGGTGACATCGGCTTGGACGCCGTCGGCGTCGATGATCAGAATGGCTTCGGCGCCGGCGGGGTAACCGGGCTGGTTGTAATTCTTCGATCGCCTCTGCGGCGCGCCGGTCCATGAATTCCATCGCCGCGGGCACCACGCCATCGGCGATGATAGCGGCGACACAGGCGCCTGCGGCCGGCACCGAATCGAATGCGGCAAGCAAGGTGCGGGTCACTGGCGCCTTGCGCAGGATCTTCACCACCACTTCCACCACCATGCCGAGCAGGCCTTCCGAGCCGGTGACCACGCCCAAGAGATCAAGCCCGCCCTGCGCGCCGCATTTGCCGCCCAGGGTCACGACCTCCCCACCCGGCAGCACCAAGGTGACGCCCAAAAGATTGTTGGTGGTCAGGCCGTATTTCAGGCAATGCAGGCCACCGGAATTTTCCGCCACATTGCCGCCGATGGTGCAGGCGATCTGGCTGGAGGGATCGGGCGCATAATAGAAGCCGTTGGCTTCCACCGCCTTGGTGATATTGAGGTTGGTAACGCCGGGCTCGACCACCACGCAGCCATTCTCGTAGTCGGTTTCCAGAATGCGCTTCATCCGGCCCATGCCGATCAGGATGCCGTCTTCGCGCGGCAGCGCCCCGCCCGACAGCGAAGTGCCCGCACCGCGCGGCACGATGGGTACGCCCTGCGCCTGCGGCATATTTCAAGATCTCGCTAACCTGCTGGCGGTTAGAGGGCAGCACGCAGACCAGCGGCATCTGGTGATAGGCACCGAGCGCATCGGCGTCGAAAGCGGCCAGGCCTGATTCATCGGCGACCACGCCATCGGGCACGATCTCGCGCAAGCTCGCGACGATCTCGGCGCGGCGGGGACAATCTTTGCGTCGGTGGGTGGAAGAAGCATGCGCCAGTCCTGAGATGCTATGGCAGTCGAGTGATTGCTTAACCCTGGCGGGCTTTGAACCGCGAATTCTTCTTGTTGATCACGTAAACGCGACCCTTGCGGCGAATGACGCGGCAGTCCTTGTCACGCTTCTTGAGCGACCGGAGGGAATTGCGGACCTTCATTACACTGCCTTCTAAAGCCAAAACGCGGCCTTGAGGGCCGTTACCGAGGAAGGCGCGGAAACTATGCAAGGGACCCCACCCTGTCAACCCGCCAAGGGAGGCAAAAAATCCAGCTTTCCCGCCAAAAAGTCACCAAACAGGTGTACCAATTAAGGCATGGCGCGTCGCATACCCGCCCTGACCGGCCTCCAACGCCTTGCCGTCCTGTGCGGCACCCTGTGGCGGTGGCCTGCGCCACCACGGCCCCCAAGCCCCGCGCCCCCGCCCGCCCCCGTTGTCACAATTCCGCTTCCCGCCCCCCGCCCCCGCCCGGATCGGGCGATCCCAAGTTCGACGCCTTTCTGGCCGAGGCGCGCCAGACCGCGCTGGCGCAAGGGGTCACCAAAGAAACCTTCGACGCCGCCACGGCGGGGATCGCGCCCATCGCGTCCATCGCCGGCATGAATGCCGACCAGCCGGAGTTTTCCAAACCGGTGTGGAGCTACCTGAATTCGGCGGTGTCGGCGCGGCGCATCGCCGACGCCAAACTGATGCTGGCGCGCTATGGCGACGTGCTGGCCAGGATCGAAGCCTCGAGCGGCGTGCCCAAAGAGATCCTGGTCGCAATCTGGGGCATGGAGAGCGATTTCGGTTCCGACACCGGCGGGTTCAACATGTTCGCGGCACTGGCGACCTTGGCCTATGACGGGCCGCGCGCCGGATTATGCCAGGCCGGAATTCTATGCAGCACTTCGGCTCTATTCAGGCAGCACTATCCGCTCAGCGAGATGGTGGCGAGTTGGGCCGGCGCCTTCGGCCAGACCCAGTTCACCCCCACCACCTTTTTCAAATATGCCACCGACGGTGACGGCGACGGCAAGATCGATCTGTGGCTGTCCGCACCTGATGCGCTGGCGTCTTCGGCAAAATTGCTGGCAAGTCAGAATTGGAAAAAGGGCGAGCCCTGGGGCTATGAGGTCAAGCTGCCCAAGAATTTCCCTTACGAAGACGCCGACACCGACACGCAGAAGACCACCGCTGAGTGGCGGGCCTTGGGCGTGAAGGCGGTGGATGGCGCATTGTTGCCCGCATCCGACGACAGCGCGGGGCTCTATCTGCCCGCCGGCGCACACGGGCCGGCCTTTCTGGTGTTGCCCAATTTCAGCGTGATCCTGAAATACAACAATGCCGCCAGTTATGCGCTGGCGGTGGGCTTGCTGGCCGACCGCATGGCGGGTGGGGCGCCGGTCAAACATGCCTGGCCGCGCGACGAGCGGGCGCTGTCACGCACCGAACGCATTCAATTCCAGACCGATCTCGGCAAACTGGGCTTTGATGCCGGCACGCCCGATGGCGTACTGGGCCACAAGAGCCGCGCGGCGCTGCGCCAATATCAGAAGACCAAAGGCCTTCCCGCCGACGGCTTTGCCACTGCGACGCTGCTGGCGATGCTCGACAAGGACGCTGCTTGCCACTGAGCGTCAGGTTTTCAGGCCCGGACAATCAAGCCGCCCGCGCTTTTTCCCATGCGGTGCGATGAAATGGCATTGGCCCTTGGGCTGGGCAGCCGGATCATAGAGATCGATGATCCAGCCGTCGCTCGCGCGGGTCATCAGCAGAAAGCCGAAGCCGCCGACCGACAGGCCGTCGGCAACCGTGACGCCGGAATGGCCGATGAACTGGGAGCCGCGCAGGTTGCGGGGCGTCACGTTGAGATCGTCGCCGCCATTGCCGGCCACGATCTGGGGCGGCACATCCTGGTTGAAGTTGATGGATTCAAACGTGTGAATGTGCCCCGACAGCATCAGCTCCACGGACTGGGGCACGGGCGGCAGGCCTTGCGTCACGGCGATGCGGCTGGCCTCGATCAGGGTGAGATTGCCGCCGATGGGGATGCCCAGCGGGCCGCTCATCGCCGCCCAGGTCGGGCGGTGATGCACAAACCAGACCGGCCCGGGCAGCGTGGCAATATCGCCGATCTCATCGGCATAGAGCCTGGCGACATCGCGATCGAGATCGGTCTCGTCGGATACCCCGTCGTCCAGCACCGCCAAGGTCAGTCCGCCGAGGTCCACTGTATAAAGCGGCTGATGTTCCTTGCAGGCACCGTCAAAAGCGGCCGGGCCTTGCAGCCGCGTCCAGCCGGGGCCGGCCCGCTTGCAGACTTCATGGTTGCCTCGCACCAGCACGATCGGCGCGGCCGCCAGCAGCGGCGCGGCCGGATCGAAGAAATCCGCCTTCCAGGTCGTCCAGTTGTCGCCCCAGGGCGAACCGGCACAGCCCTGATTTCCCGGCGGGCAGGCACTCTCGCGATAAAGATAGTCGCCGACATGGATCACCAGGTCAGGCTTGAGGCTGGCCGCCGCGCTGGCGAGCTGGGGAAACGGCCACTGCGCCGGATCATTGCAGGCCTGCAGCGCCGCACCCTTGAGGCGGCAGCCGGTGTCGCCCAAGACCAGGATGCGTTGGGGATGGGCCACCGGCACCGGCAGGGTGGTGCCGCCAATGGCGGCGCTTGTGGTACCGGCTGGAATGCGCGCGCTACAGGTCAACGCGAAATTGCCGTCGGCTGCGGCGCGCACCGTCATGGTCACATCGCCCTTGTCGGTATGAAGCACCGGACAGTTCGGTGCCGATGTCACCAGCCGGGCTTCGTAGCCGCCGGCGACCGCCTGGACCCAGACGGAATCCGCAGCCTGAGCGAGTGAGGGAAAGAACAGAAAGACGGCGAATGCGAGCTTTTTCATGGGCCGGAGCCTAGCGCATGATCTGATTACTTTGAATCAGATCATGCGCTGGATTCTTTGATTGTCGCGCAATTTTCGGATGAAAAGCTGCGCATTTCATCCGATCGCGCTCTATGCGGGCGCCGACGCTAGAACAACCGCTTCAAGGTGATCTTCCATGTCCGCCCCAATCCCGGCAGGGCGCTGAGATTGGCGTAGGTGTCGGCGCCGGGGGTGAAATAACGCGTGTCAGCCAGATTGTTCACATTCAGGTCGGCTTCCCACACATCCCATTGGGCAAAGGCGCTGGCGTTGAGCACCGTGTATGACGGAAAGATGATGGGATTGGGCACGGTCTGCTGGGTATGGCCCACATAGGTGCCGCCGAAGCTCGCACCCCACAGGCCCCAGCTCAGTCTGTCGCTGGTCCAGGTGAGATAGGGACTGATGACGGCATGGGGCACAAGCGTGTCTTCGTAGTTGCCGCCCAGCCCCGGCAGGGTCGAGAAGTTATAGACCACATAGGAGCCGCCGAAGCCGTTCTGTGGCGATATTCCATAAGTGCGCGCCGGAACATACTGAAAGCTCTGGTCGGGGCCTTTGACGGTGGTGTGCTGCAGCCCGCCCGCGAAGGTCAGGCTGAAATTGGCACTCACCACATAGCGCAGTTCCAGCTCGGCGCCGCGCGCCACCGTGCCCATCACGCTGGTAGCGCCACCGGCGGCACCCTGTTCGAGCTGGGTGCGGTTCTGGACATACCAGTCGACACTGCCCTGAAGATGTTCGTCCAGGGCGCTGAACTTCACGCCTGCTTCATCCAGGAAGGAATTGGACAGCCAGTCGCGCCCCGCCAGCAGGCTGGTCAGCACTTCGCTGGCCTGGCCGATCTCGACAGCGGCCGACTTGGCATTGGTGATGTAGGGCACCAGGCCAAACGGGGTTTTGTAGGACAGGCTGGCGGAATAGGTGAAACGGCCGGCGTCGCCCTGCCCGCTGCCGGGTTCAAAGGACAGCGCGCCCACATCCACCGAGCGCACATTGTAATCGTCGTAACGCCCGCCCACGGTCAGATCCAGACTGTCATCCCACATCAGATCGCTGGTAAGGAAGGCGCCGGCATCGGCGGTGTTGCTGTGGACATTGTTTTCCCAGCCCATCTGGAATGTGCCCGGGGGATCGGTATTGAAGGGCAAATCCACAATGTCATTGGGTGTGGCGCCGAAACTGATGTCGCGGCGGTCCAGCGCGATGACGCCACTGTTGAAGCTTTCCTTGCCGATGGCGTGAACATACCGGTACGACAGGCCCGCCACGGTCTGAGTCTTCAGCAGCCCAAAATCGCGCTTGAGATCGTAGCGCAGCCGTGCCTCGCCGATCTGGGTGCGGTAGGAACCGGGAAAGCCATAGGATACAAAGCGGTCGTTCTGCAGCACATCACCGAAGCCCTGCAGCCGGAGCATCTGGCCGTCGCCTATGGTCTTGGCGGCTTCCAGGAAGGCGGTGTGGGTAACGGTGTTGGAGAAATCCACGCCCTTGGCGATATAGACGGTGCGGCGGCTGAGCGTGGTGGTGCCCACGCCGGTATTGAGCTGATGCGCCGCATCCTGGCAGCCGGCGCAGGCGAGTGGCTGGAAGTTGGGATCGAAGGTGTAGGGGTTGCCGCCCAGATCGTTGAAGGTGAGATATTTGCCGTTCGACGCCGTCAGCGAGGTGTTGCGGCCGGTGATGTAAGTGCCATTGTCGATCAGCGCCTGGGTCAGCCGGTTCCAGCCTGGCGTCTGCACGTCGCCATTGGAATGATAATACATATAGTCGGCGGAGAAGGACCACGCGTCCTGGGTCAAGGTGCCGGTCAATTCCAGCAGCTGATGGCTGGGATGGATGCCGCGATAGAAACTGAAACTGTCGTCGATTTCGCCATAGGCATGCACGCCGCCCGCCGCATCGCCCAGCACCACTGGCGCATTGAACTGCAAGGTGGCGTTGCGTTTGGAATAGCTGCCGTAGGTGATGGTCGCTTCGCCGCCCAGCGCATCGCTGGCGCCCACCGTCTTGGGCAGGAAGTTCACCAGCCCGCCCACCTTGCCCGCGCCATAGATGGGCGACGGCGGCCCGCGCAAAATCTCGATCCCCGCCGCATCGGAAAGCGGCGTGGTGTAGGTGCCGCGGTTCTCCGCCCGCTTGAAGCCCTGGAAATAGTTTTCCGCGAGCGTCCCGCGCAGGGACACCGCGCCTTCCACCCCATAATAGCTGGCGGTGTAGGCGGACGGCGTGATCGCGGTCAGGTCATTAACCCCGGTGATGCCATAGCGGTCGATGGTGGTGTCGCTGACCAGGGTGACGGCGCGCGGGGTTTCCAGCAGCGGCTTGTCCAACCCCAGTGCTGCGTCGTTATCGCCGGTCTGGAGCAGATGCACGACGTCGCCGGTCACGGTGATGGATTCCGGCGGCTGCGCGCTCGCCATGCCCATCGCCGCCACCCAGCCGGCAGCCGTAAAAAGAACCAGACCCCTCATGGACCCCTAGATAGGTACGAGTTTTGGAAATGCCATGTAACATTTTACAGCGCGGGCGCGAAAGGGTGAACTGACATCCCGTCAAAACATTTAAGCTATTGATTTTGATCTATTTCGCCCAAACGGCGACCAGCTCCGCGCTGGGCGCAACACTCGCGCCGTTCAATTCCAGCACTCGCAGGGCGTGGCGGTGCAGGTCTTCTTCATAGGCGGCACAGGCATCGCCCGCCAGGATGACCCGAAAATCCAGCTCGAACGCCGCCCAGGCTGTGGCCTGGATACAGCATTCGGTGGTGAGCCCCGCCAGCACCAGCGTGTCGATACCCTGTTCCCGCAGCCGCTCACCCAGACCGGTATTGGCGAAGGCGCTGTAGCGGGATTTGGAGACGATCAGCTCGCCTGCCTGGGGCAGCGGACCGATAAAGCCAGCGCCGCACGTGCCTTCCACGCACAGAAGACCACCTTCCGGCCGTCCCAACAGCCGGACGAAGATCAGCGGCACGCCGGCGGCGCGCGCCGCCTCCGCCAACAGCACGGCATTCGCCAGCGCCGTTGAAACCGCGGTCATGTCCCTGCCCTGACGCGCCATCGCGCCATCAGGCGCGCCAAAATCCACCTGCATGTCGATCAGCAGCAAAGCGGTATGTTGCACAGTCATGCGAAAGCCTTGCGCAATAAGGGCAGAATTTCGCGCCCCGTCACCCGCAAACCCTGCACATAATCATCATAGATGAACATCAGGCCATCGATGTCGCAGTCGCGCAGGAACTGTTCGATCCTGGCGGCGCAGGTGGCCGGCGCGCCCACCGCGGTCTGGGTCATGAAGGCGCCCTGCGCGCGGGCGGTCATGGCGTTTCCTTCCACGCCATAGCTTTGCAGCATGCCCGCGACCGCGCCTTCGTCGAGCCCATCGCGATAGACTTGCGCTTTGGCTTCGGCCTGCGCATCGGTATCGGCGGTGATCACCGTCATCATGCAGTACGTGCGGATAGGCTTGCCCAGCTCGGCCGCGAGCTTCTTGGCCCGCAACGAAGCATCACGCGTCTCCGCCACGTCGCGCCCACCGATGAAGCAGCCATCAGCCTCGCGCACCGAAAAATCAAAGCCGCGCCTGGACATGCCGGCGCAGATCAGAAACGGCGGCTTCAGCGGTTTGGGTTCGCTGACGCAGTCCTTGAAGGTGAAATATTTGCCGTCAAAACTGACCTTGGGTTCGCGCCACAGCCGCTTGAGAACTCGCGTCCATTCCTCGGTCAGGTCATAGCGGGCGTCATGGCTGAGGCTCGTATCCCAGGCATCCATTTGCTCGAATTCGCCGCGATAAGCGCCAGCCACGATATTCAGTCCCGCGCGGCCGCCAGAAATATGATCCAGGGTGGCGATCATCTTCGCCGCCACCGCCGGATTGTGCAGGATGGCATGGAGCGTCGCCCATATCTTGACTTTTTTTTGTGACCGCGGCGATCCCCGCCATCATGGTCACCGCTTCCAGGGACGAACCCCAATGGGACGTGTCGCCGCCAAAGCCGCGCCACTTGCCCATCGCCATCACGAAGTCGAAGCCTTCTTCCTCGGCGATCAGGGCAGCGTCACGGTTCTGTTCCCAGCCGCCATTCAGCGGCGGAGTGGCGCGGGAAACGATCCACCCGCCGTTAGCGACTGGAAGAAAGACGCCATATTCTTTTGGTCCGGTCATGCCGCCAACGTTATCTTTTGGCGAACGTGCTCGCGCGCGCTTCGCGTGGCGACGGGAAGAAAAACACCGAATTCCTTCATGCCGGTCTCGTGTGCGGTGCCCGCATGGTCAACACCGCCAGCATGACCAATGCCACCAGGAGCGCAAGCACCACAAAGAAAGGCGTAAAACCACCCGTCTGGTCGCGGGTGACGCCGGCCAGAGTGGGCGCCGCCGCCCCCACGGTCGAAATCAGGTTGACGGTGGAAAACAGTTCCAGATACGGCCCGCGCCCGAAATAATCGAGCAAGAGGATGGTGGCGGAGAACAGCGTCAGGCCGTAACCGATGCCGATGCCGGCGGCATAGACCAGCATCATGGGCAGATCGCGCGCCGCCCCCAGCGCGATGAGGCCGACCACCAGGCTGGCCAGCGAGATGCATAGCATCGTCCTGGCGCTGACAAAGCGGGTAAGAATGCCGCCGACAAAACGCGCGCTGGAATTGAGCAGCGCCTCTACGCTCATCATGCTGCCCGCGACCGCCGCGGCGACGCCGTGCTGGGTCAGATGCGCCACCGAAACCGCGCTGGCGGTGATGCCACAGAACTGAAAAGCGGCATAGGCAGCGGCGATGATCCAGAACTGGCGGGTCTGCAATGCTCCCCGCATGGTCCATGTCTCGGTCGAAATGTCGGGGTCGGCGCCTGTATCACCGACATCGGTCTCAGCATCGACAACAAATGCGGCAATCACGCCGGTAGCCGCCACCAGCACACCCATCACCAGCCAATAATTACGCCAGTCGCCCGCGGCCCCGACAATGCGGGAATAAAGCAGCGGCCCGGCCACGCCCCCAAGCCCACCGATGGTGAAGAACAGGCCGATGGCAAAGGATGGACGATGAAAAAGCCGCGAGATGAGATACGTGCCAGGCACCGAGTCCAGCAGGGTGAAACCCAACCCCGCCAATGACGCACCCAGGAAATAGAGCAAAAGGCCGTTGGTACGCGCCAGGCAAATGAAGGCCAGCGCCATCACGCCGGCGCCTGCGGCTAGACAGATTCTGACGCCGAAACGGCGCACCAGCGTGGCCGGCACACCGCTGGTGATGCCGCACAAAAACCCCAGCAGGGTGAAACCGAAGCCGGCGCCGGTCCAGCTCCAGCCCAGTTCGCTGACCATGGCCGGCAGCGCCAGGCCCAGCGAGCCGAAGGTCGCGGCGGTGATGATGAAGTAAAGCGCGCTCATCAGGCCCAGAGTTGCCCATGCGCGCCCGCCACGCCCGATCATCGCCGCTACCGGCTTTCCAGCGTGCGTTTCACTTCGGCGGGAAAATCGCCCAGCACCTTGAGCATTTCGGCGCGCGCGCGTTCCACATTGCGGCTGGCGATGGCGTCGGCCAGACCGCGATGCTCGTTCAGGGCGGCCATGCCGTCATCGTCGGACGGTCCGCGCATGGCATAGAGCCAGTAGCGCGCCGTCTGGTGATGCAGGGTGACGACCATTTTTGCCAGCGCCCGGTTGTGGCTGGCCGCCGCCACCGAGACATGGAAAGCCTCGTCCATCGCCGCCAGCGCCGCCTGGTCGTTGGCGCGTATCGCGTCTTCGCCATTGTCGAGGGTGGCGCGGATTTCGGCGATTTCCTCGTCGGTCGCGCTCTGGGCGGCGAGGCCCGCGCAATGAACCTCGATCAGGCGCCGCGCCTCGAACGCCTCGCGCGCGCCCAGCAGGTCCAGCGGCGCCACCGATGTACCCACCCGGGCGCGGCGCACCACCAGCCCTTCCAGCGCCAGCCGGGTCAGGGCCTCGCGGATGCCGGCCAGCCCGCCGCCATAGCGTTTGGCCAGGCCGTTTTCGTCCAGCTGCTCATTGGGCGCCAGAGCCCCGATGATGATGTCCACCAGGATGCGGTTGTACAGACGCGACTTCAAAAGACGCGGCGACCATTCATCCAGCCTTGCACCTGGGTCGTTTTCGCGGGGCGATGCCATTGTCCTACCCTTCCGGTGGGACAATGGGTACGCACACCGCGGTTGGCAAGACCGCTAGACGAAATTGATCTCGAAGATATAGCCGGCGCTTGGGCTTCCGGTGCCTTCAAAGCCGGGCGGGCCCACGCCCGCATCGCAGGAAATCAGCTTGCCATTGTGCATGGCCAGGCCGTGGGGGTCGGCGGTGCCTTCCAGAAATTCCGCGGTTTCCAGCAGTTCGCCGGTGCGGGCGTCATATTTGACCAGGCCGGAGGTGGTGGTGTGATGCAGCTTGCCGTTCTGCATCACATAACGGTCCACGTCGGAGGAGCCCGTCACCATCCAGATCGCGCCGCCGGGATGACTGTCATCCCAGGCGATGCCATGCCAGCGGCCGGTGGTGATGGGAATGATGAATTCCGGCGTCCATGTGTGAGGATCGACACGCATGATGCCGCGCAGCCGGTTGGCCACGATCCACAACTTGCCGTCGTGCCACATCAAGCCATGGCAACCGCCGCCATTGTCGGCAGGCCCGAGCGGAATCTGGCGATGGCTGATCAGGGTGGAATTCATATCCACTTCATAGATGCCTTCCTGTCCGCCATTGGCGCCCATCCAGACATGGCCGTCGCCGAACGCGAAACCGGAGGTGTTGCTGGACGGTGTATGGACCGTCTTCAGCAGCTTGCCGTTCCAGTCGAACAGCCAAGCGTCTTCGGTAATGTGGCCGCCATCCTTGCCATAGCCTTGCGCCTTCTGTTCGCCCACCCATACGCCTTCGGCCACAACCGCGATGCCGTTGGGATAGCCGTGCGGCACCTTGAACAGGTTGCGCGTGGTGATCTTGCGATGAGGTATATCCTTTTTCTTTTCCGGCGGCGCCGCACCAAGATTCTTGCCGTGAATGTAGTCATCCGCTTGCGCACAAAGGCCTGCGCCGGCCGCCAGCCCCATACCAAGTCCCAGACCAGCCAGAAATTCGCGCTTTCTCATCTTCGTCCCCTTTTGAAAAACAAAGGGCGCCCACCGCCGTGAGCGCCCTTCTTTTGTTGTCGTTTCAGCCCGTCATCAGTTGGGCAGCGCGAAGGCCACCACCTGATCGGACAGTCGCGGCGTCAGGATGCCGTTGCCGCCGGCCACGAACACCACATATTCCTTGCCCTTGTAGGTATAGACCGCGGGCTGGGCCACGGCGGGCGCATCCACGATCTGCTTCCACAGCACAGTGCCGGATTTCAGATCGATGGCGCGCACGCGGCTGTCCATCGAAGCGCCGATGAAGATCAACCCGGACTTGGTGATCACCGGCGCGCCGATGGTCACCGAACCCCAGCTTTCGGGCATGTAGAAGCCCCACTTCTGCACCTGACCGAAGGGCTTGCGCCACAACAGCTTGCCCGGTGTTCAGATCATAGGACGACAGCTGGCCATAAGGCGGCGCCCAGCAGGGCATGCCCCACATGTTCGAGGAAGTTCTCCAGCTTGAAGCCATAGGCCGAACCGGCCTGCGCCGAATAACCATCATCGCCGCGTTCGGCGTTGCCATACTTCTTGTTGGCTTCGTCGCGCGGAATGAGGGTGTAGACCTGCGGCACCTGGTCGGCATTGACCACATAGGTGCCGGTGGTGGGATCAACCGCACCGCCGCCCCATTCCACGCCGCCCACGGTGGCGGGAAAGGAGATCGAGCCGCGGAGCTGAGGCGGCGTGTAACGGCCCTCGTCGCGGATGCGCGCCTTCCAGCGGCTGCATTCGACCGAAGCTGGCGATGTCGGCCAGTGTTGAAACTGGCGGCATGCGTGCCCAGGCTACCAGCGGCTCCGGATAGGGCACGAAGGGCTGGGTCGGGGACGCCATCTTCACCCGGCACATCGGACGCCGGATAGGCCTTCTCCACGATCGGATAGACCGGCTCGCCGGTGTTGCGGTTCAACACCACCATCAGGCCCATCTTGTTGGCCTGCACCAGGGCCGGAATGGTCTGCCCGTCCTTGTGGATATCCACCAGAGTGGGCGCGGAGTTGATGTCCAGGTCCCAGATGTCGTGATGGATGAGCTGGCGCGCCCATTTCACTTCGCCGGTTTCGGCATTCACCGCCACGGTCGCGGTGACTTAGCGGCATCTCCTTCAGCCGGTCGCCGCCATAATAGTTCGGGCTGGGCGAGGACACCGGCAGGAAGGCCAAGCCCGGTTTCCGGATCGACCGAAATGCCGGCCCACACATTGGCGGTGCCGGTCTGGTCCTGCATGCTCGTTCGGAATGGGATCGAAGGTCCATTTCAGCTCGCCGGTGCGGGCGTCGATGCCATAGACGGTGCCGGGGATTCTCGGTCTTGTAGACCCAGTCCAGACCGGCCCAGCCCAGGATCAGCGTGTCCTTGTAGACCGCGGGCGGCTGGATCAGGCCGATCTTCCATTTGTGTTGATGGTGTTCCAGGCATTGACATTGACGACGCCGTTCGTTGCCGAAGCCGGCGCAGGCCTTGCCGGTGTCGGCATCGACGCCGTGCAGCTCGCCGTCCATGGTGCCGATATAGACCATCTTCTGGCAGGGCTGGCCGGCGGCCGGCGCGGACGCCGCCCAATAGGCGACGCCGCGGCCTTTGAAGCCCTGGTTGGCAGGGCCGCCCTGCTTGCCGCGCGGCATAAACCCATTTCACCTTGCCGGTGTCGGGCTCGACCGCGATAGATGCTGTACTTGGGCGTGCCGACATAGACGGTGTTGTTGACGAACAGCGGCGTGGCGCCCCAGGTGGTTTCATGCGCGCCACTGCCCACATCGCCGGTGTGCAGATGCTCCAGGCCTTCTTCAAGCCCTTCACATTGTCGGGCGTGATCTGGGTCGCGGTCGAATATTTCTGCGACTGCTGATTGCCGCCAAACGCATCCCAGTTCTGGGGCGGATCATTGTTGGGGGCCTGGGCGGTGGCGCGATGGTCCGGCAAAACCAGCATGGCGGCCGCAGCCGCGGCAAAGCCCAACGTCAAGAGCGTGAGGTTCTTAATCTTCGACATCGTCAATCTCCACGCTGCGGTCGGCGGCGTCGCCGATCACGTTCATCAGCCAGCCGATCAGCGCCAGCGCCTGTGCGGCCATGATGACAGGACTTTCCAGGAAGTAGCCGGCGACGGACGAACCGATGATGTCCAGAAGGATGGCCGAGACCAGAAAGCCCTGCAGCAAGCAAGAGCGGTTGGGCACCGCCGCCACCACCAGCGACGCCAGCAGCATCAACAGCGCCGCCACCGCCACCAGGATCGTGCCGCCGGTGCCGATCAGGCCGGTGTCGGGCGTGTAATAGTCATAGACGCAGATCGCCATTGCGATCAGCGACGCCAATATGATCAGCCACGCGCCACGCGTGGAATGTCTTTGAGTCAAAGTCCCCTCCCAACTGCCGGGTTTTATTTGTGTTTGATCCTAGCGGGCTTTTGGCCGGACGCAAAACCGGCCCACTTCGCAACAGCAGCAAACCTCATCCCGGTTGCGCAGCATCGCGTTTTGTCCAGCGATAGATGTGCTGGCTGTTCTTCCAGAAATATTTCTCGGCCTGGATGCGGGGACGCGCCGCGAAATAGTCGCGCATCAAGGCCAGCGCCACAGGGATGGTGGCGGTGCCCACGCTGTTGGGCCAGTCGCCGCCGAACATCACGCGATCTTCGCCGAAGGCCGCCATCAGTTGGTCCAGCCGCGCGCGCGGCGCCGTCACCGTGACACCGTTTTCATCCTTGTGAATGACTTGCGACAGCTTGAGGAAGAAATTGGGATGCTGCGCCAGCTCCGCGATCAGGGAATCGTAAAGCGCCTGGGTTTGCGGCGTGGGATCCAGCGAGGGCATGTGATCCATCACCACGCGCAGATCGGGAACCGCCTCCATTGCCAGCAGCGCGCCGCGCAACAGATCGAAAGAAGGATTGGCCATGTCCAGGCGTCTGGCCGGCCGCGCCAGCAGTTTAAGGCCCTCGGCCATGCCGGGCTTGAGCACCTGTTTGCCGTTCTCCATCTGCCACACCCGCGCATAACGGATGCCGCGCCACAGCGGGTCCTTGGAAAAGCGGTTCAGATATTCGCCGAAATCGGGCTTGGACGGGATCCAGGTCGCCCACCACGCCGACAAAGACCGGATCGGAATTGGCCCGCTCCAGGATCCAGAGATTGTCCTCGATCCAGGGGCTCGCCTCCACAATCACCGCGCCGACGATGCCGGTGCCTGCGATCTGCTTGTGATAATTTTCCGGCGACGCCAACTGCGGCGGCTGACCCTTGGGGCCCGCATAGGGCACGCCTTGCGGCCGCGTCGGATCGAACAGATGAACATGGGTGTCGATGACGGGAACGGCATCGGCTGCAAAAACGGGCGCGGCAGCAAAAGCCGCCGCGCCCGCCAGTAATGTCCGGCGCTGTATCAGTGCAGATCGACCTTGGTCACGCGCCAGTTGCCGGCTTCCGCGACATAAAGCGACTTGGCACTGCGGCAGTCGATGGCATTGACGCTGCCGAAGTCCTTCGGCCCCTTGCCGGCCTGGCCGAACTTGCCCACCATCGTGCCGTTCAGCTCCAGCTTGTAGATATCGCCGCCATGATCCAGATCGTTGGCGGCGTTGGAGTTGGAACTGAACAGATACTGATGTGCGCCGGGCGAGATGCAAATCGCTTCCGGATCGCCACCGCTGGTGATCGATGCTCTTGAAGTTGCCGTCATTGTCGAACACCTGGATGCGGTGATTGCCGCGGTCCGCGACATAGACATTGCCGTTCGCGTCCACCGCGATGCCATGAGCTTCGTGGAATTCGCTGTCGCCGGTGCCGCGCGAGCCCCAGCTCTTCACGAACACCCCGTCGGGTGTGAACTTGGCGACGCGGGCATTGCTGATGCCGTCAGCGACAAAGATATTGCCGCTGGAATCCCAGGCCACATCGGCCGGCGATTCGAACAGATCGCTTTGAGCGCCCGAGCCCGGCGGCGTGCCGCGTCCGGTATCGGGCTTGGACGGCACGTCCACCGATTCCGGCTTGCGGCCCAAGAGCATCGCGACATTGCCCTGCGGGTTCGAGCTTGATCACCATGTCGCTGTAGCGGTCCACGACCCAGATATTGTCGTGGGGGTCGACACGCACCTGCTGGGCGGCGAGGAAGCCATAGATCTGCTTGCCGATCTGGCGGACGAATTTTCCGCCCGGCGCGAACTCATACAGGCTGGAGCCGCCATGCGCGAAGGCGCGGCTGCCGCCCAAGACCATGATGGGATCGGTGTTGCGGGTATAGACGAAGACATGGCCCTTGGAATTGGTGGCCACGCCCGCCGCCATGCCGAAGAACGTGTCGTGCGGCAGGGTCAGCGGCCAGGAGTTGGAATAGCCGATGTCCTGCGCCATGGGCGGGAACGGCAAGCAGCCGCGGCGGCTGCGAGAAGAAGGGTTGCCAAAGGGGATTTAAGACGCTTCATGTTACTTGCTCCCCTTCAGAACGAACTTCTGCATGCGCCAGGATTCGATTTCGCCCACGATGATCTGGTTGGGATTGCGGCAGTCCATCATGTGAACCACCTGGAAGCCCGGCGCCAGCTTGCCGGCATGGCCGAACTTGCCGATCACGGTGCCGTCCAGCTCCGCCTTGTAGATCTGGCCCGTCTTGGCCCAGCTTCCCGGCGAATTGCCGTTGGGATTGGAGTTGGAGAGGAACAGATACTGGTGCGGCCCTTCGGAAATGCAGTCGGACCAGGCGGTGCCGAACTGGGTGTAAGTGGTCTTCCACTTCAGGTCGTTGTCCAGCACCACATAGCGGTTGTTGCCGCGGTCGGCGACATAGACATTGCCCTGATGATCGACCTGCAATCCGTGCGGCAGGTTGTACTGGTTGTCGCCCTTGCCGGCGGCCGAGCCGCCATTTTCAGCCAGGAAGTGGCCGTCGGGCGAGTACTTCATCACCCGGTTGTTGCAGTAGCCGTCGCTGACGAAGATGTTGTCGTTCTGGTCCCAGGCCACGTCGGTGGGACGGCACAGTGTGTATTTCTCGTCTGGCGGATTGGGGCCGTGCGGCGTCGCATAGGGACCATCGGCCTGGCTGGGACGATGGCCGATGATCATCAGCACCTTGGTGCCATCGGGATTGAACTTGGTGATGACGTTGGTGCCTTCATCGATCGTCCAGATATTGTCGTGACGATCGACGCGCACCGAATGGGCGAAGGCAAAGCCGTAAAAGCCCTTGCCGATTTCCTTGAGGAACTTGCCGTCGGGTCCAAATTCCCACAGCCGGGTCTGCGGCCCGCGGAAGAAGGCGAAGGCATCGCCCTTGGAGTTGGTGGCCACGCCCTGCATCTCGCCCATGGCGTCGCCGGGGGGCATCTTGAAGAAATTGGGCACGGCCTCATACGGCAGGTCGGGCGCGCTGGCATAGGCCGTCGCCGCGGCCTGCGCGAATGCCGCAACAGGTGTAGCAACAAGGAAACAGCGGCCGTTGCCGCCAGACATGCCTTCACGTGAGACCTCCCCGATAAACCCGCGCGTCTCAGGCGCCATGGGTTGCCGGGGGAAGTGTATACAGCAAAGCGACAAGGGTGCAAGACCTTGCCGCTGCGCCAAGACCAAGTTGGCTCGGCCTTACGCTGCGCTGCAACCGGATAAGTCGTTCACCCGCCGCGGGCCGCGGCTCACTTTTTCAGCATCGGCCGCCCTCATGGGCGACCAGAAGTCGTGCATGTCGTCGGCATGTTCTTCCTCGACCCGCAGGATGCCTTCGATCATCTCCCGCGTACCGGGATCATCATCGCCGAAATAGCGGATCAACTCGCGGTAATGATCCACCGCGATACGTTCGGCGATCAGGTTTTCCCGGATCAGCTCGACCAGATTGCCGCCTTGCGAATATTGCGAAGCCGAGCGGGTGGTCAGGCCTTCCGGATTGAAGTCGGGCTCGCCGCCGAGCTGGTTGATGCGTTCGGCGACAGCCATGCACGTGCTCCAGTTCTTCCTTGGCATGTTCGGCGAATTCCGCCTTCACGCCTTCGCTGGAGATGCCATGGGCGGCGATGGCATGCTGGGAATAGCGCAGCACGCAGACGATCTCGGTCGCCAGCACCGCCTGCAAAATCTCGATGGTCTTTTTGACGTCGCCGCCATAGTCTTGGTGCCGACGGCGCCCTCTCCGAGATTCTTGGCGGCGCGCGCGCGCAGGGTCTTGACGTCAGACAGGAAAGTCTTTTTCTGCTTGCTCATGAAATTCTCCC
>CAWHLV010000022.1:0-22935 GCA_963830095.1 uncultured Alphaproteobacteria bacterium | reverse complement strand
CGTGGCCGGTGGCACGCGTCGTTCCGTGGGCAGGCCCCTCTTTGATTCTAAAGGTGGTGATCTGCCCATGCTGGATGTGTCCGGGCTGTCGGGCATCGTCAAATACTGAGCCGGCCGAACTGATCATCACCGCCCAGCCCGCGACTTCGCTCACCGAAATCAAGGCGGTGCTGGCGGAGAAAGGCCAGCGCCTGGGCTTTGATCCTGCCGACTGGTCGCGACTTCTGGGTTCCAATGGCGCGGCGACTTTGGCGGGCGCGGCGTCCGCGATGCCTCCGGCTCGGGCAAGCTGCGCCATGGCGGGGCGCGGGATTCGCTATTGGGGTTCCGCGCCGTCAACGGGTTGGGCGAGGCGTTTCGCGGCGGGGCCAAGGTGGTAAAGAATGTCACCGGCTTTGATCTGCCCAAGCTGATGTGCGGCGCCTATGGCACCCTGGGCGTGCTGACCGAATGACCTTCCGGGTCTATCCCCAGCCGCAGATTTCGCCGCCACCTTGTGCCTCTCCGATGTCACGCCGGAAGAGGGCTTCGCCGCCTTGCGCAAGATTGCGCTCAGCGCGCTGGAGCCGGCGGGGCTGGCCTATCTGCCGGGGAACATGCTGGCCGGAGGTCGGTCAAGGCGCGGCGCTGATCAAGCTGGAAGGCGCGGCGCAACCGCTGGAAGAAAAGGTCGCGCTGGCCCATGGCTTTTGGGCAATGCGATGCACCGCATCCACGACGATCCTTTTGCCGCCATCGGCTGCGGCGAGAAATTCGCCGACATCTCCGGCGACATCTGGCGGGTGATGGTCCCTCGGCTCGACGCGCCGCGTATCGCAAAGAATTCAACGCAAACACTGGTCGGGTGACTGGGCCGGTGCGGTGCTGTGGCTGGCGGCCGATCCATCGGAAGGCCCGCGCATCCGCGCCATCGCCGCCAAGGCCGATGGTCAGGCGATGCTGCTGCGCGCCTCCGCGGAGAGCCGCGCAGCGCTGGTCTGTTCGCGCCGCAGGCCCCCGCGCTGGCGAGTTTGGGCCGCGCGGTCAAGGCGGCATTTGATCCATTGTCTCTCTTTAACCCTGGCCGCTCTGATGCGCTACAACTTCACCGCCGAACAGATTGCCGATCCCGCAGATGGGTCCCGCCGCAAAAGCGGTGAGGTCCTGCGTCCATTGCGGCTTCTGCACCGCGACCTGTCCCACCTATGTCGTGCTGGGTGATGAGCGCGACAGTCCGCGCGGGCGCATCGTGCTGATGAAGGACATGCTGGAGAAGGGCGGCGCGCCGACCAAGGAGCAGGTCTTTCACATTGACCGTCGCCTTTCCTGCCTCAACTGCAAGACGGCGTGCCCGTCCAGCGTCAATTACCAACGGCTGGTGGATCAGGCGCGCACCCATATCCAGGAGCATTACCGGCGTCCGCTGGCCGACCGGCTGATGCGCTTTGCCATCGCCAAGATCATGACGCGCCCCGGCCTGGTGCGCCTGGGTCTGTTGTTCGCCAGGATCGGCGCGCCGGTCGCCAGGATTTTGCCGGGACGGCTGGGCGCCATGGCGCGCATGGGCTTGGCCGCGCGCCCGCAAGGTCCTGAGCCGACACAGTTCCCCGAAACCTGCAGCAGGTGAAGCAGCGCATCGCCATCATGCCGGGCTGCGTGCAGGGCGCGCTGGCGCCACAGATCGACGGCGCGGTCGGCCGGGTCCTGGCGCGGCGCGGCATCGAACTGGTGGCGCTGGACGGCGCAGGCTGCTGTGGCGCCTTGCCCCACCACATGGGCCGCGACAGGATTCCCAGGCCTGGGCCAAGAAGGCGATCATCGCGTTCGAACAGGGCCAGTACGACGGCGCTGCTGATCACCGCCACCGGCTGCTCCTCCCAGCTCAAGGATTATGCCCATCAGTTCGCCGGCGATCTGGTCTGGGAACCGCGGGCCGCCAGATTTGCGGCGTGCGCGCGCGATTTCGCCGAACTGTGCACGCCGCTGACCGTGACCCCGCAGCAGCCCTTGCGTGTCGCCTATCACCCCGCCTGTTCGCTGCAGAACAGCCTGAAGCTGAACGGGGTGGGCGAGGCGCTGCTGGAAGCAGCCGGCTTCATGGTGACGCCTTTTGCGGAATCGCATCTGTGCTGCGGCTCGGCCGGCACCTATTCCATCCTCCAGCCCGAGCTTTCCGGCCAGTTACGCGCCCGCAAGCTTGGCAATATTGCGGCCGCCGAGCCGACGTGCTGGTCAGCGGCAATATCGGTTGCCTGCAGCATCTGGCGGCGGGCGAAGGACTTAACCAGCCCATCCTGCATATCGCGGAACTGCTGGATTGGGCAGAAGGCGGTCCGAAACCCTCCAATCTGGAATTGTCCGGCCAGCCGCATTAAGGTTGCCCCATGCGCGGCGCGCTTGTCCTTTCCCTGTTGCTTTTTTCCGGCGCGGCTTATGCCGTGACGCCGCCAGCGAAAACACTCGCCCAGCCTCAGCCGCAAAAGGTGGTCAGCGAGGAACAGCTGTTCGCCCAGCTGAAACAATGCGGCAGTGCGGAAGATGCTCATCCCATCGAAGCCAAGCTGCAGGCGATGTTTCGCACCTCCGACAGCCCCAGCGTCGATCTGCTGATGACCCGGGCGCTTGCGGCGCAGGGCGCGGGCGACAACAAGACCGCCCGCCAGCTGGTCGAGGCTGTGACCAATATCGCCCCCACTTACGCCGAAGGCTGGCATGTGCGCGCCAACATGGAGCAGGGCGCGGGCGACGACACCGCCGCCCTGGTCAGCTTGCAGAAGACGGTGCTGCTCAATCCCCGCCAGTTCGCCGCGCTGAGCGAGCTGGGTGACATGCTGCAGGATTATGGCGACAAGGCAGGCGCCTTGAAACTCTATCGCCGGGCGCTGGATCTGGACCCGCAACTGGACGGCGCCGAGCACAAGGTACGCGAACTGACCCAAAGCGTGGAAGGCCGCGATATCTGTCCCATGCGCTGGTGGCTTGCGAGCCTGATCCTGATGCCGATCTTGGCGCTCGCAACTCCGGCGAGTGCGGCGTCCTACATGGTGGGCACCTGGTTCGGCTATGGACAGCCGGAAGACAAGAACGCCATGTATATCGACCGCATGCGCGCCGACGGCTCCTGGCGTGGCGAATACCGCACCTGCATCAAGGGCAAGGCGCTTCCGGACCAGGTCCAGGAAGGCCATTGGACCTTTAAGGCGACATGCTTTCGCTGAGGGTGGATACTGTGGACGGCGCGCGCGCGCCGCGCACCGACCGCTACAAGATGCTGGCGCATACCGCGACGACCCAGAAATATCTCAGTCTGGGCTGGAATTATCCCTATACGCCGCAGCGCGAGCCGGACGATTTCGAGATGCCGTCATGCCAGCTCATCGGTTGATGCGGCGGCTTGCGATCTGCGCCACGTTTTGTCTGCTGACGCAGGCCGTCATGGCCGCGCCGCCAGCTCGCCGGGACCTGGTTCGGACAGGGCCAGCCGGGCGACAAGCAATCCATGTATCTGGACCGCCTCACCGCCGATGGCCAGATCCATTCCCGTTTCCGCGACTGCCACGGCGGCAAGGAGACCAATAGTAGCGAGGATGGCACCTGGTCGCTGTCGGGCAGCACGCTGACCATCCAGATCAATTTTCACGATGGCGCACTGATGCCGCGCACCGACATCTATCATCTGGATTCTGCCAGCGCGAAAGACTTCAAGATCACCTATCTGCTGCTGAATTTTCCCTATGACGAACGCCGGGTGGACGACAAGTTCGACATGCCGTCCTGTCAGCTGACGAGCTAGCGCCTTGCGCAATTGGCGTGGGAATGTTCCAGTGCCTCGATTGCTTTTTTAAAGACATTTTCAGCCGGGGGGGCGACATGAGCAGCATGGATGGGGTCTTGCCGCGCCGGCCCGGCAAACCGAATTGTAAAGGCCCGGACCGCAAAATCTATATTGGCTGGATCGCCATCGTCTGGCTGGCGATCCTCTCGGGCTTCGGGCTTGATTTCGGCCGCTACATGACTGAGCAGCCGGTGCCGCCGGCGATCCTTCACATTCACGCCACCGTCTATGTGGTCTGGCTGGTCCTGGTCTCGGTTCAGATCTTCCTGGTGGAAACCGGCGACATCAAGCGGCACAAGGCGCTGGGATGGGCGACCGCGATCCTGTCGGCCATCATGGTGCCGCTGGGCCTGACGGCAGCGTTCGTGGACCAGGCCAGGCAGATCGGCTCGCCCGATTATGCGCCGCAATTCCTGTCGCTGGAATTCGGCGAGATGATCGGCTTTGCAACCTTCATCACCGCCGGAATCCTATGGCGCAGGAATCCCGCCGCCCACAAGCGCCTGATGATCCTGGCGGCGGTGGCGATCTCTGACGCGGGCTTTGCCCGCCTCTGGCTCAATGGTTTCAAGGTCGTCCCGCCGGGCATGCTCGGCTGGTGGGTGCAATATTACTGGGGCATCGCGCTGATGCTGATCGCGATGATGGCCTGGGACCTGTGGAAACGCGGCCGGGTGCATCCGGCGGTGCTGAGTGGCGCGGCCTTGCTGTGGGTCAATCAGTTTATCGCCGCCGAGCTTTTCTTCTCGCCCGGCTGGAAGGCGATGATGGTCGCGCTGGTCAAGGCCTGGGGCTGGCGCGGCTAGGCTTCTCTAATCTTCGTCGGTGACGAACGCCACGCGCAGCATGTTGGTAGCGCCGGTTGTGCCCAACGGTACGCCCGCGGTAATGACGATGCGCTCGCCGGCCTGGGCGAAGCCCTCCTGGCGGGCGATCTGGCTGGCGCGCTTCACCATGTCATCGAAATCGCGGATGTCTTCGGTAATGACGCTGTGGGTGCCCCACACCAAGGTCAGCCGTCGCGCGGTTTCGAGCGAAGGCGTGGGTGCGATGATGGGCGCGGCCGAACGCTCGCGCGCCGCGCGCATGGCGGTGATGCCTGATTTGGTCCAGCAGACGATGGCGCGGGCCTCGATGGTTTCGGTCACCGCATGCACTGCCGCCATGATGGCATCGGGCGTGGTCTTTTCCGGCGTGCCGCGCTGGGATTCGATGATGGAGTGATACAGTTCATCATCCTCCACCGAACAGGCGATGCGGTCCATGGTCTCGACCGCTTCGACGGGATAGGCGCCCGAGGCCGATTCCGCCGACAGCATCACCGCATCGGCGCCATCGAACACCGCGGTCGCCACATCCGACACCTCGGCGCGGGTGGGCATGGGCGATAGGATCATGGATTCCAGCATCTGGGTCGCCACCACCACTGGCTTGCCGGCCTTGCGGGCGGCGCGGGTGATCTGCTTCTGCAGGCCCGGTACCCGTTCCAGCGGCATTTCCACACCCAGATCGCCGCGCGCCACCATCAGGGCGTCGGCCAGTTCCAGGATGCCATGCAATGACGACAGCGCCTTGGGCTTTTCGATCTTGGCCAGAACCCCGGCGCGGCCTTGGACGATCTCTTTCAATTCGGCCACGTCTTCGGGCCGCTGCACAAAGGAAAGCGCGATCCAGTCCGCACCCAGTTCCAGGGCTGCGTCCAGATCGGAACGGTCCTTGGGCGTCATCGCCGACATGGGCAGCAGGGTATCGGGCATGTTGACGCCCTTGCGGTCCTTGATCTCGCCCGCCACTTCCACAATGGCCTCGGCAAAGGTGTCGGCCTTGCGCAGCAGCCTGAGCCGCACCTTGCCGTCGTCGATCAAGAGCGCGTGCTTCTGCTTGATGGCCTGGAAGATTTCCGGATGCGGTATGGGAATGTCTTCCGGTCTGTCGCTGGTTTCGCCCAGCACCAGCTTGATGCGTTCGCCCTCTTTGAGCATGCGCGGCCCGCCGGTGAGCTTGCCCAGCCGGATCTTGGGACCTTGCAGGTCGCAGAGAATGCCGATGGGGCGGCCCACGTCCTCCGACAGCCTGCGCAGGTCCGCGAACATCTTGCGCAGCATGTCGTGATCGGTGTGGCTCATATTGATGCGGAACACGTCCACGCCGGCCTCGAACAGCTCGCGCATCTTCTCCGGCGTGTTGGAGGATGGTCCAAGAGTGGCCAGGATTTTTGTCTTGCGGCGGCGGCGCATGAATGGACCTCAAGTAGCGAAGCGGTAGGTCATTAAAAAAGTCTCGAGTCAGTTGGAGAGGGTCTGGGTCCAGTCCGGTTTCTTGCCGGTATCCACTTGAAAAAACCCACGGCGGTCGAAGCCATGCTTGGCGCAGTCGGCGCGGCCCACCGCCTTGAAGCGCTTGTTGGGCGCGACACAGAAATGGGTCTTGCCGTCCCAGATACCCGCCGCACCGTCGGTGGCATAGAGATAATAGAAGCGCCCCTGCAAGGGGCCGGTCAGAAGGGCCGAGCAGCTGCCCGCCTTCACCGTCCACCAGCCCTCCGACGTCCAGCTGGTGCCGTCGAAACGGCCCATGGCCGTGCGCACATCCTGGCCGGTCTTGTTGCAGACGCTGAAGCCGGCCTCAGCGGACCCCGCCAGACAGGGCAGGCCCAGAACCCCCAGGGCAATCGCGAAGAAAAGGCGCGTGCTACGCATCGTTTGTCCGGTTTGGCGCGAAAGGGCTTGGCCGTCAACGGTTTCCGAATCTATACCCTGAGCATATGACGGAAAACGCCTTTGAGGCCATTTCGGGCAGCGGCCCGCTCGTCTTTCTCTGCGACCATGCCGCCAGCACCCTGCCGCCGGGTGGTCTGGGGCTGGATCCCGCGCTGCTGTCGACCCACATCGCCTATGACATCGGAGCCGCCAGCGTCACCCGCACCCTGGCCGCAGCCTATGGCGCGCCGGCGCTGTTGGGGGCCTGGTCGCGGCTTCTGATCGATCTCAACCGGGGGGCGGACGATCCCACCCTGGTGATGAAGCTCTCGGACGGCAGCCTCATTCCCGGCAACCGCGACGCCGATGCCGCAGAGGTGGCACGGCGCATCCAGGCCTTCCATGCGCCCTATCATGCAGCAATCGCTGCCGAGCTGGACCGCATCGGTTCGGATGCCGTGCTTTTTTCGATGCACAGTTTCACTCCGGCCTGGAAAGGCCGCCCGCGGCCCTGGGACGTGGGTGTGTTGTATGACCGCGATGTACGCCTGGCCGTGCCTCTCATGGCGCGGTTGGCCGAGGCCGGTTTCACCGTCGGCGACAACGAGCCCTACACCGGCGCGCTGGAGGGCGACACGCTGTGGCGTCACGGAACCATGCGCGGCCTGCCGCATGTGCTGATCGAAATGCGGCAGGATCTGGTCGGCACTGACGAACGGGCACAAGGTTTTGCGGTGAGATTGAAGCCGATACTGGATGCTGCGCTGAGCGACATGGCCTCAAGCAGCGAAGCGATAGGCCAATAAAAAGAGTGCACAGTTAGAAGCCATATTGTGCATTGCGCCACTTGAGCCGCGTGGGCTAGTTTCCGCGGCTTTTGAAATATCAGGTTTGCCATGGCCAAATCCGGCTTCGCCAAAGACCAGCTCAAGTCCTTCATCAACCGCATCGAGCGGCTTGAAGAGGAGAAAGCCGCGCTCGGCGCCGACATCAAGGAAGTCTATAGCGAAGCCAAGGGCACCGGCTTTGACACCAAGATCATGCGCCAGGTGATCCGCATGCGTAAGCTCGACAAGGCGGACTTCCAGGAGCAGGAGGCCATGTTGGACCTCTATCTCACCGCCATGGATATGCGTTAGTCTTTTCCGAAAGCGCGGCATACACGCGCTGTCTGGGAGGATTTCATGTCTGGTTTTTCCGTCGATCGCCGCGGGTTGATGCTGGCCGCCGCTGCCGCACCCACCATTCTGGCCGCCAACCCCGCCATCGCCCAGCCGCCACCGGGCCGCGATCCGTCCGGCGATGCGCCCACGCCCGACCAGCAGCGCCGCATGAAATGGTGGCATGACGCCAAGTTCGGCATGTTCATCCATTTCGGACTCTACGCCGCCCATGGCCGCCATGAATGGGCGATGGAGATGGAGGCGATTCCGGTCGCCGAATATCAGAAATTCACCGCCGGCTTTACTCCTGCGCCCGGAAGCCCGCGCAAATGGGCCCGGCTCGCCAAAGCGGCGGGCATGAAATACATGGTGCTGACCTCCAAGCATCACGAAGGCTTCTGCAACTGGGACACCAAGCTCACCAACTACAACGCCATGCAGTTTGGCCCCAAGCGCGACGTGATCCGCGAATATGTGGAGGCCGCGCGCGCCGAAGGCCTGCGGGTGGGTTTCTATTATTCGCTGATGGACTGGCATCACCCTGACGGCGCGCGCTGCCAGAGCGATCCCGCCGCGCGGCGGCGTTTCGTGGATTACACCCACGGCCTGATCCGCGAGCTGATGACCAACTACGGCAAGATCGACATCCTCTGGTACGACGTCTCCTGGCCGCTGGATGCGCAAGGCTGGGAATCCGAAAAGATGAACCAGATGGTGTTTGCGCTTCAGCCCGACATTATCGTCAACAACAGAAACCGCCTCGCCGGCGATTTCTCCACCCCCGAACAGACCATCAAGGCGGAAACCGGCGGCCGCGCCTGGGAAAGCTGCATGACCCTGAATGACAGCTGGGGCTTTCAGCGCGCCGACGACAACTGGAAAACACCGCGCACCGTGATCCGCAACCTGATCACCTGTGCGCGGGATGGCGGCAACTACCTGCTCAATATCGGGCCGCAGCCCGATGGCTCCATTCCGCCGGAAAGCGCGGCGGTCCTGAGTGAAGTGGGTGACTGGATGAAGACGGGCGGCCAGACCATCTATGCCGCCGATCCCTGCCAGGTTTCGCGCAGCGCCTATGCCAACTTCACGGCCAAGGGCAACACGCTTTACATGCATGTGCATTTCTGGCCGGGCACGGATGTGTCGATCTCGGGCCTCAAGCAGAAGGTCCTGTCGGCGAAAGTCCTCAAGACCGGCCAAAGCGCGACGGTCACCCAGGACGGCTTCCGCACCCATATCACCGGCCTGCCGGCATCCGCGCCCGACAGCCCCGTGACCACGTTGGTGCTGGAATGCGACGGGCCGCCGGTGCAGGACACCGATTATGTCCGCATCAACAAGCCAAGAGCAGGCGTCGGTATCTGACAACCAGGAGAGGGGCATGCTGACAATGGGGCCGCTGGGCCAGGTCGCGCGCAAGGTGAAGGACATCGCGCAAGCGCGGATCTGGTATGGCGAGACCTTGGGATTGAAGCATCTCTATTCCTTCGGCGACTTGGCTTTCTTCGACCTGGGCGGCACGCGCCTGTTTTTGTCGCAAGGCGATGGCACAGAGGGCGACTCCATTCTCTATTTCCGCGTGCCGGATGTCCGCAGCGCCACGCCGAACTGGCGGCGCGCGGCATCGAATTCATCAACGCGCCGCACATGATCCATCGCCACGAGGACGGCACCGAGGAATGGATGGCGTTTTTCAAGGACAATGACGGAAGGCCATTGGCGATAATGTCTCAGGTGAAAAGCTAGTGGGTTGCGGTTCACCTGGCCGCTCGCATTCGCTCGCGGCGTCCCGGCCTCGCGCCTTCGCTTCGCTCGGACGCTGCGGCGTTCGGCGCTCAAATCGGTCCACCGGACCGATTTGCCGCTTCGCGGACGTGCCTCACCCGCACATGATCCATCGTCACGAAGACGGCACTGAAGAGTGGATGGCCTTCTTCAAGGACAATGACGGCCGCCCGCTGGGCATCATGTCCCAGGCCAGGGCGTAAAAGAAAAAGGCCCCTGTCTTGCGACAGGGGCCGGACATCACGATAGAGGTCGTGTTGCTTCAACCCGCCTTGCGGATGGCTTCCTCGATGGCGGTGCCGTCTTCCGGCATGTTTTCCGCCACGTTGCCTTCCAGGCCGAATTCCTTGAGCTTGCGATACAGCGTCGAGCGGCCGATGCCCAGCCTGCGTGCCACTTCCGACATATGGCCATCATAGCGGGCGATGGCCATGCGGATAATTTCCGATTCCATCTCCTCGAACTTGCGGATATGGCCGGATGCGTCGGTTGCGTTCAGCGCATAGGCCGAGGCCGCGGGCAGGGCGGGCGCACCATAGTCGCCATGCGCCGGCGAACCGGCAACATTCTGGCGCTGTACCGATTCCACGCCCATGGCGGCGGCGATCTGCGGGAAGTCGCACACATCCAGCGTCGCGCCATCGCACAGCACCACGGCACGGAAGATGGTGTTTTCCAGCTGGCGCACATTGCCCGGCCAGTTGAAGGTCTCCAGCAGCTGGCTGGCCTGGGGGGTAAGGCCCGAGACCGCCTTGTTCTCTTCCGCCGCGAAACGCTCGATGAAATGACGCGCCAGCGGCGCGATGTCACCGGTGCGGTCGCGCAGGGATGGCAGCAGCACGGGGAACACGTTCAGGCGATAATAAAGGTCTTCGCGGAAAGAGCCGTCGCGCGCCATGGTCCCCAGGTCGCGGTTGGTGGCGGCGATGATGCGCACATCCACTTTCACCGGGCGCTTGGAGCCCACCGGGTCGACTTCATTTTCCTGCAGCGCGCGCAGCAGCTTGACCTGCATGTCCAGGCGCAGTTCGCCGATCTCGTCCAGGAAAAGCGTGCCGCCATCGGCTTCCTGGAATTTGCCCAGATGCTTGTCGCTGGCGCCGGTGAAGGAGCCTTTCTCGTGGCCGAACAGGATGGATTCAATCAGGTTCTCGGGGATCGCGCCGCAGTTCACCGTTACGAACGGCTTGCCGGCGCGCGCCGAGGTGCCCTGGATGGCGCGGGCAATCAGTTCCTTGCCGGCGCCGGATTCGCCTTCGATCAGAACGGGGATTTCGCTTTGCGCGGCGCGTACGCCCAGGCGGAACACCTGCTTCATCTCCGGCGAATGGGCGATCAGGTCGTCGAAGGTGAGCTTGTTGTCCTGTTTCTTCTTCAGCTGCTTCACTTCACCCGACAGGGTGCCGATCTTGAGCTGGTTGCGGATCGAAACCGCGATGCGTTCGGGGCTGGCCGGCTTGACCAGAAAGTCGTTGGCGCCTGCCCGCATGGCTTCGACGGCGGAATTGATGCCGCCCTTGGCGGTCAATACGATCACCGGCAGATCGGGATTGGCGGGACGCAGCCGCGCCAGAACGTCCAGGCCGCCCATGTCGGGCATCACCAGGTCCAGCATCATCAGGGTGATCTGCTCGCCGCGCGGGCCGTTGATCAGGTCCAGCGCCGGCTGGCCGCCGGGCGCGGTGACAACCTGCATGCCCGAACGGGTGATCGCCGTTTCCAGCAGCCTGCGCTGCACCGGATCATCGTCCACGACAAGAATGGTCTGCGCCATGACAAAGCCTCTCTCAAACGGGGCGGAAAAAGGGCCCCAGAACCGGGCGAAGTCTCGCAGGGCACAGGTAAATGTGGCGTTTAAGCCTGTTTCTTTGCGGCACAGGGCTTTTGGGTGCCTTGATGCTTAAGAAAGGCTGAAAGGGGCGCGAAAACCGCAGGCCCCAAGGGGACATAGACTGACAGTCCCTCATGGCGAAAGTCTTAATAAACCACGTTGCCGGGCGGGCCGCCTTTGCTATAGTCCGGCAACTTTCAAAGCATCTGAGGGGGCCTAATGGCGCACGAAACCGACTATCAGCCGGGATCCATGGACATCAGCGCGCATGTCAAAGCCTATCGGGGCTTCCTGACAGGCACGAAGTGGACCTTCGGGTTCATCATGCTGATCATGGTTTTCCTCGCGATTTTCCGTACCCACGGCTAAGCCTGAAAGGCTGCCCATGCGCCTCGCGGTCCCGAAGGAAACTCGAGAGGGGGAGACGCGCGTCGCCGCGACCCCCGAATCCGTCAAGAAGTTCAAGGGCCTCGGGCTGGACGTGGTGGTCCAGGCGGGTGCCGGCAGCGGCGCCAAGATCGCCGACGCCGATTACATCGCCGCGGGCGCGTCTGTCGCCCCCGATGCGGCTTCGACCTACAAGGACGCCGATATCGTCCTGAAGGTGCGCGGGCCGGAGCAAAGCGAAATCGCCCAGTTCAAGAACGGTGCGGTGCTGGCATCGCTGCTGTCACCCCATAGCGAACAGGCCGCGATCCAGTCCCTGGCGGGTCAGGGCGTGGTTGCCTTCGCCATGGAATTGCTGCCGCGCATTTCCCGCGCCCAGTCCATGGACGTGCTGTCGTCCCAGGCCAACCTCGCCGGCTACAAGGCGGTGGTGGATGCCGCCGCCACTTTCGGCCGCGCCATGCCCATGATGATGACCGCGGCCGGCACCATTGCGCCGGCACGTGTGCTGGTGATGGGCGTGGGCGTCGCGGGCCTGCAGGCCATCGCCACCGCCAAGCGCATGGGCGCGATTGTCTCGGCAACCGACGTGCGCCCCGCCACCAAGGAACAGGTGGAAAGCCTGGGCGGCACGTTTATTGCCGTGATGGACGAGGAATTCAAGAACGCCCAGACCGCGGCTGGTTATGCCAAGCCGATGAGCGAGGAATACCAGAAGAAACAGGCGGCACTGACCGCCGAGACCATCAAGAAGCAGGACATCGTCATCACCACCGCCCTGATCCCGGGCCGCAAGGCGCCGATTCTGGTGACGGAAGAGATGATCAAGACCATGAAGCCGGGCTCGGTGATCGTGGACCTGGCGGCGGGCGCGGGCGGCAACACGCCGCTCTCCAAGCCCGACCAGGTGGTGGAAGTCCATGGCGTGACCATCATGGGCCACACCAACCTGCCGGGCGCGCTGGCAGTGGATTCATCGTCGCTTTACGCCCGCAACCTGTTCAACTTCGTGTCCCTGATCGTGGACAAGAAGACGGGTGCGCTCGCCATCGACTGGAATGACGAAATCGTCAAAGGCTCGGCCGTCACCAAGGACGGCGCGCCGGTGGCGCGAAGCTAGAAGGGGTTCAAGGGGGCAGCCATGGAAATGATCGATCCCTTCGTCTTTCGCTTGTCCATTTTCGTGCTGGCGATCTTTGTCGGCTATTTCGTGGTGTGGGGGGTTACGCCCGCGCTGCACACGCCGCTGATGGCGGTGACCAACGCGATCTCCTCGGTGATCGTGGTGGGCGCGCTGGTCGCGGTAGCGGTGCCGGTGATCTCCGACGCCTCCTGGCTTTCCAAGATCCTGGGTGTGTTCGCGCTGGCGATGGCGAGCGTGAATATCTTCGGCGGCTTCCTGGTCACCGCCCGCATGCTGGCGATGTACAAGAAGAAGGCGAAATAAGATGAAGGCCGATATCGCAGCCCTTCTCTATCTCGTTTCCGGCGTTCTGTTCATTCTCGCGCTCAAGGGCCTGTCGTCGCCCGCCACCAGCCAGGCGGGCAACCGCAACGGCATGATCGGCATGGCGCTGGCCATCGCCACCACCCTGTGGGTGGCCAATGTCTCCGACGTCACGACCATCGGCCTGATCGTGCTGGGCTTGGTGGTCGGCGGCGGGATCGGCGCCATCACCGCTAAGCGCATCGCCATGACCCAGATGCCGCAGCTGGTGGCGGCCTTCCACTCCCTGGTTGGTCTGGCCGCGGTCCTGGCCGCGGCGGCGGCTTCTATTCGCCGGAAGCCTTCGGCATAGGCACGGCCGGTGCCATCCGCACCCCAGTCGCTGGTGGAAATGAGCCTGGGCGTCGCCATCGGTATCATTACCTTTGCCGGTTCGCTGATCGCCTTCGCCAAGCTCAATGGCAACATGAAGGGCGCGCCGATCCTGTTGCCCGCGCGCCATCTGCTCAACCTGACGTTGTTCATCGCCATCATCGGCCTGATCGTCTATTTCGTGATGGCACAGGAGGCCTGGACCTTCTGGGCCATCACCGGACTCGCCTTCGTCTTCGGCATCACGCTCATCATCCCCATCGGCGGCGCCGACATGCCGGTGGTGGTCTCGATGCTGAACTCCTATTCCGGCTGGGCGGCCGCGGGCATCGGCTTCACCCTGGAAAATACCGCGCTGATCATCACCGGCGCGTTGGTTGGTTCTTCGGGTGCGATCCTGTCCTACATCATGTGCAAGGGCATGAACCGCAGCTTCGTCAGCGTTATCATGGGTGGCTTTGGCGGCGATACCTCCGCGGCCGCAGCCGGCGGCAGCAAGGAAGCGCGTCCGGTCAAGCAAGGTTCGGCCGACGATGCCGCTTTTATCATGAAGAATGCCTCCAGCGTCATTATCGTGCCGGGTTACGGCATGGCGGTGGCCCAGGCCCAGCATGCGGTGCGCGAAATGGCCGACAAGCTGAAGAAGCGAAGGTGTGAAGGTCTCCTACGCCATCCATCCGGTGGCGGGCCGCATGCCCGGCCATATGAACGTGCTGCTGGCGGAAGCCAATGTGCCGTATGATGAAGTGTTCGAGCTGGAAGACATCAACAGCCAGTTCCCCCAGGCCGACGTGGCCTATGTCATCGGCGCCAATGACGTGACCAATCCGTCCGCCAAGACCGATCCCAAGTCGCCGATCTTCGGCATGCCGATCCTGGACGTGGAAAAGGCCAAGACCGTGCTGTTCATCAAGCGTGGTATGGGCTCGGGCTATGCCGGCGTGGAGAACGAGCTGTTCTTCAACGACAACACCATGATGCTGTTCGGCGACGCCAAGAAAATGACGGAAGAAATCGTCAAGGCGCTCGATCATTAGCAGTATCCGCGAAGCACGCCTGCCCGGCGACGAGCCGGCGATTCTGTCCTTCATCACCGGCCTGCAGGATTATGAGGCCGTCTTCGAGTCCGACCGCCGGCGCGATCCCGATTTTGCCGCCGATCACTGGCGCGATATCCAGCATCGCTGCGCTGAAAGTCATGGCATTTTCCTGATCGCCGAGCAGGAGGGCAAACCCGTTGGCTGGGCGTTCGCCCATGACACACCGGGCCATCTCTTTGTCGTCGAGCCGGAGCGCCGTCATGGCAGCCTGGCGGAGCTATATGTTTTGCCGCAAGCACGCGGGCACGGTCATGGCCGCGCCCTGATGGCAGCTTGCGAGGACTGGGCGCGTGGCCGCGGCCACAAGCTTTTGACCGTGGGAGTACTGTCCAAAAACGCCCGTGCCATTCGTTCCTATGAAGGCGCGGGCTTCGCGCCCTATACCAGCGTGATGCGGAGGTATCTGTGAGGAAAGTCTTTGTCCTTCTGGCTTTGCTGCTCTGTCTGCCGGCGCAAGCCCAGCCTCAGCCCGACAGCGCCGCTGCCAATATCAAGGCCGACATGGCCTATCTCGCCAGCGACCGGCTGAAAGGCCGCGAGGCGGGCACGCCGGAATATGACATGGCCGCCCGTTATGTCGCCGGCCGGATGAAAGAGATCGGGTTGGTGCCCAAAGGCGATCACGGCGGCTATTTCCAGCATGTGCCGCTGCTGGCCTTTCGCGCCAAGGATTCGGGTTCGATGGTCCTGCATGACAAAGCCGGCCATAGCATGCCGCTGGTGTTCGGCGCCGACTATCTGGTGAGCGGTTACGGTCAGGCTGCAATGCTGAAGCTGGATGCGCCGCTGGTATTCGTCGGCTATGGCCTGGTCGCGCCAGAACATGGCCGCGACGACTATGCCGGACTTGATGTGAAAGGAAAGATTGTGGTGGCGCTGTCGGGCGCCCCAAAATTCCTGCAAAGCGAAGAGCGCGCCTATTACCGCAGCGCCCGGGTCAAAGTGGCCGCGGCGAAGGCCGCCGGCGCGGTGGGTTTTGTCTCGGTGAATACGCTCACCGGCGAGCGGCTTTATCCCTTTGCCAATGCCGCGCGGCAGTATCAGAGCTGGGGCATGACTTGGGTGAAGCCCGATGGCTCGCCCTTCTTTGCGGGCAGGCTGCCGGGGCTCGCGGGTATCAGCGTGGCGGGCGCCCACAAGCTTCTGGGGCCCGGCGCCGACAAAATCCTGGCCACCGCCGAGACCAAAGAAGGTTTGGTCAAGGGCTTCGTTCTGCCGTGGTCGCTGAAAGCGGAGTTGCACAGCGAAATAAAAAGGGTGGAAAGCGAGAATATCGTGGGCCTGCTGCCGGGCAGCGATCCGAAGCTGAAGAATGAGTATGTGGTGCTCTCCGCTCATCTCGACCATCTCGGCATTACCCCGCCGGTGAATGGCGATTCCATCAATAATGGCGCCCTCGACAACGCCTCAGGTGTCGCCACCACCCTGGAAGTGGCGCGGCTGTTTGGTGACAAGCCTGCGCGCCGCTCGGTGCTGTTCCTGATCGACACCGCCGAGGAAAAAGGCCTGATCGGGGCGGAATATTTCGCCCACAATCCCACCGTGCCGCGCGCTGGCGTAGCCGCGGATGTGGATCTGGACATGCCGATCCTGACCTATGAATTCACCGATGTGGTGGCGTTCGGCGCCGATCGCTCGACCGTCGGGCCGTCGGTCCGGCGCGCCGCCGCCGGCATGAATGTGAAACTTTCACCCGATCCCATGCCGGACGAGGGCATCTTCACCCGCTCCGACCATTACCGCTTTGTCGAGCAGGGCATACCGGCCGTGTTTCTCGCCACTGGCTATGCCAATGGCGGCGAGGCGGCGACAAAGTTCTTCATGAAGAACCACTATCACAAACCCAGCGACGATCTCAGCCAACCGATCCGCTATGACATGGGAGCGAAGTTCGCGCGGCTGAATTATGCCATCACACGTGAGCTGGCCGACACCGATGTCAGGCCGTCCTGGAACAAGGGCGATTTCTTCGCCGCCAAGTTCGCCGGCAAATAACTATTTCAGCCCGCCCATTTTCAAGACTTCCTTCCACTCCGCTTCCGTCACAGGCTGCACCGAAAGACGGAAGCTGGTGACCAGGCTCATGCCTTTCAGTTTGGGGTTGACCTTGCAGTCCGCCAGGGTGACCGGCTTTGGCACATCCTTCACCGCCTTGACGTCGACCAGCCCGAAGATGGCTTTCTCGTCGGTGGGATCGGGACGGTATTCCCCGATCACTTCCACGATGCCGACCACGGCCTTCTCGTCGCCGGAGTGATAGAAGAAACCCAGATCGCCCTTCTTCATCGCCATCATGTTCTGCTTGGCGGTGTGATTGCGCACCCCGCTCCAGGGTTCGCCCTTGGCGCCCTTTTTCTTTTGCATTTCCCAGGACCAGGTCTCGGGTTCGCTCTTGAACAGCCAGTGTTTCATGTCCGGTCTCTATTCCGTCGTCAGCTTGCGGCTCATCAGCCGCATCAGCGCTTCGCCCAGGGCGAGCCGGCCGGTGATAGGTCGGCCATGGCCTCGGCAATGGGCATTTCCACGCCTGCGGCTTTGGCGCGTTCGACCAGCGCCGGTGCGGTGTCCACGCCTTCGGCCAGCGGCAGGCCAGGGGCGCTGAGATCGCTTACGGTCTTGCCGCGCCCCAATGCCATGCCGAAGGAGAAATTGCGGGACGACGGGCTGGTCGCGGTCAGCACCAGATCGCCCAGCCCCGACAGGCCCATCAGCGTCTCGCGCCTGGCTCCCAGGCTTTCGCCCAGCCGCGCCAGCTCCGCAAAGCTCCTCGCCAACAGCGCGGCGCGGGCGTTCTCGCCCAGCCCCATACCTTCCACCACACCACAGGCGATGGCGTAGACATTCTTGGCCGCGCCTCCCAGTGCCACGCCGGTCAGATCGTCACTGGCATAGGGCCGAAACGCAGCACTTCCCAATGCGGCCTGTAGGCTGACCGCCAGATCGCCCCATCTTTCATTTTTTGACGCGGCGATGGTGACGGCGGTCGGAAGGCCGCGCGCCACGTCACGCGCAAAGGACGGGCCCGACAGGATCGCAAGCGGCACACCAGGCAGACACTCAGCCGCCACTTCGGTCACCAGCTTGCCACTGCCTTTTTCGATGCCCTTGGCGCAGATCACCAATGGCTGATCCTGTCTCAAATGCGGCTTCAGTCTGTCGGCAAAGCCGTGCAGCACCTGCGCCGGCACCACCAGCAGCAGGACGTCGGCACGGGCGGCCTCGGCCAGATCGCCGGTGACATCAAGATCGCGGGGTATGACCACGTCCGGCAGGAAGCGGTTGTCCCTGCCGGCGCGAATATCGGCCAGGACATCGTCCTCCCGGACCCACAGGGTCACGTCGCGTCCGGCGGCCTGAGCGGCCAGCGCCAGCGCGGTACCCCAGGCGCCAGCGCCCAGAACGGCAATGTGGGAAAAAGAACTGCTCATAAATCGCCGGTTGCTTATTCGGGCTTTGACCTATCTTGCCCCCTGTTACGCCGCAAATCGCTGCCCAATTTCTCCATGATGTCCTGCGAGCTTTCCTGATGCGCCGTTCGCACCTCTTGCTTCTCGCCGCCGCTGATCGTCCTGTTATGCGGGCGCGGGCCAGCCGGCGATCCGCGCGCCATCTATACCGACCAGCAGAAAGCCGACCTCGACAAGGTCAGCGCCTATCTGAACGCCATCCACAGCCTCAAGGCCGATTTCGTCCAGATCGGGCCGGATGGCAGTGTCGACCAGGGCGAACTCTACATCCAGAAGCCGGGCCAGATCCGCTTCGCCTATCGCCGCCCAGCCCGGTCCGGATCGTGGCCACCGACGGCAACGTCTATGTCAAGAATGCCCGGCTCAACACCGTGGACCGCTACGACCTGTCGGACACGCCGCTGGGCATTCTGCTGAACGAGAATGTCGACCTGAAGACCAACAAGGCGGTGCTGGGCGTGACGAACAGAGCGACGCGCTGATCGTGCAGGCGCGCACCAGCGCCAACCGCAACCAGTGCAACATCACCCTGGTGTTTTCCTCTGCCGCGGCTCGAACTGCGCCAATGGATCGTGAAGGACAATCAGGGCGGCAACACCACCGTGGCGCTGGGCAACATGCAGATCGGCGCGCCATCTGGATCCGTCCGCTGTTCGCCGTGCCGGTCAAAGACGCCGCAAGGTCACGCAGAGCCGAAACTGATGCCGCGTGGTCGGCATCGTCTGCGATCGCCGCGCTTTGACGGCATGGCGGTGCATCAGGCCAATGACGAATATATCGCCGCCGTGCGCGATGGCGCGGGCGCGCTGCCGCTGCTGATCCCTTCCACCGATGCACCGCTGGCGGCCGCACAGATATTGGCGCGCGGTGGACGGGCTGCTCTTTACCGGCGCGCCGTCCAATGTCGCGCCCATGCACTATGGCGCGAGCGCGCGCCCCGGCACCGATCTGGACGATCGGCGGGACGCCACCACCCTGCCGCTGCTGCGCGCCGCCATCGCCGCCGGCAAACCGGTGCTGGCGATCTGCCGCGGCTTTCAGGAGCTGAATGTGGCGCTGGGCGGCACCCTGCATCAGCATGTGCATGAGATCCCGGGCCGGCTGGATCACCGGGCCACAGGATGTCGCCGCCGGACAGTCGAATATGCCCCGGCCCATGCCATCGCCTTGCGCCAGGCGGCGTGCTGGCGCGGCTGTCGGGCCGCGACGAAGCGATGGTCAATTCCTTGCACCATCAGGGCATCGACCGGCTGGCCACGGGTCTAGCGGTCGAAGCATGGCGCCCGACGGCCAGATCGAAGCGGTTTCGCATGCCGGCCGCAGGCTTTCTTGCTGGGGGTGCAATGGCATCCGGAATGGCGCTGGGCGGACGAGCCCTTCAGCCGCGCCATTTTCGCAGGCTTCGGCGCGGCGCTCTGACCCCACGCCGTTTACAGCATCTCGAAGACATTCCTGACAGGTTGCGACTTCTGACGCGCCGGAGTCGCTGCCTGCACCATGTCCGGCTTCTACGGCTTTGCCTTCACCAACGCCGACTTCCTGTTCGAAGTCGACACGGAGGGCGGTCATCCTGTTCGCCGCCGGCGCCGCCAACGATCTGGTGAAGGAAAGCGGCGAGGCGCTGGTGGGCAAGCCCGCCGGCAAGCTGTTCAAGCCGTCCGAAGGCGATCAAATTCGTACCTTCGGCAAGGCGCTCAAGAGCGGCGATCGCGCCGGTCCCTACAAGCTGATGCTGGCGACGCGGCGCGGAAGCCAATCTCGCCATGTTCCGCCTGCCGCGAACAATGGCGCCAATATTTCCTGCACCCTGGCAAGGCCGGGCACGCGCGTCCCCAGCGGCCAGGATCGATCCCAAGACCGGGCTCGCCTACGCGCGAATTTCTGGGCGCGGCCGAGAAGGCGAGCGGCAGCGACACGCTGACCCTCGTGGATGTGCCGGGCCTTCCCGATCTCTGCGCCAAGCTGTCCGCCGGATGGCGCCGACGCGCTGATGCAGCGTATCGGCGACTGCTTCAAGGACAGCCGGCGCCAGCTCCGCCGGGCGCCTCTCGGACACAGCTTCGGCGCGGTTGCCGCCGGCCACCGCGGCGCCTCGGATCTGGCCGCAAGGTGGCGGAGGCCATCGCCGGCGGTGGTCTGGACGGCGCCCCAGGTCGCGGAAACCCGGTTTCGCTGCAGGGCGCCGGGCCTCAGCGACGAACAGCGCCTTCTGGCGCTGCGCTATGTGATCGGCCGTTCGCCGACAAGGGCAAGGTGAAGGGAACGGCGATATCGCCTCGGCCTTCGCCGGCATGATGGAAGATACCCAGCCCCGGCTGGCCGCCATGACCAAGCACGGTTGGCGAAGGCGCTTTCGAAATCGCCTATCAGCCCATCGCCGATCTCGCGACCGGCAAGGTTTCCCATTACGAGGCGCTGGCCCGCTTCGCCAATCAGGAAGGTACCGGCGAGACCGTCAAGTTCATCGAGGCGCTGGGTATCGCCGACATCTTCGACCTGGCGGTGGCCGACAAGGTGCTGGCCCTGATCGAGCAGCATCCGCGACGCGCATAGTCGCCTTCAATATTTCGGGCGACACCATCGCTTCGCCGGCCAGCTTCGGCATGCTGGCGGCATACTGGCCAAACGGCGCAAGCTGGCGCCGCGCACTCTGATCGAGATCACCGAAACCGCAGCGATCGCGGATCTGGAAAGCGCAGGCAAGGCGGTCCAGGTGCTGCGGGACATGGGCTATCGCGTGGGGCTGGACGATTTCGGCGCCGGTGCGGCGTCGATCGAATTATCTGCATGCCTTCCAGGTGGATTTTGTGAAATTCGACGGCGCCATGATCCAGAAGATCGGCGTCTCCAACGCGACGACGCGCTGCTGGCGGGGTTGGCGAAACTATGCGGCGAGATGGGAAGCATCACCATCGCGGAATGGATCGAGAACAAGGCGATGGCCGAAGGCCGCCCGCGCCATGGGCTTCCAGCAAGGCCAGGGCAAATGGCTGGGCGCGCCGCTGATGGAAATTCCGCCCGCGCCACAGGCCGCCGGCCGGCGCAAGGGCGTTACGGAAAGCTGGGGGTGAGACCCGACCGGCTTGCCGGTCAAAATGGTCCAGTGACTCGACCGATTTTCAAGGTCGAACGCTTGTAAGCGCAAGACGAAGGGCCGGAGAAGCTGTCCGCCGCGACGCCGCGCCTCCCTCACTGCGCTCGAAGAGGGGCAAGCTTTCTGGACTCGCTGCCGCTGCGCCAAGAAAAGTAGCCAGCCTGGCGAACGGCCAGAGAAGCGGCTGCAGTGGGCGCGGGGCCGAGAAGGCAGCCGGGACCTGTTCGGAAAAACCCTGTGATTTGGTCTGCTGCAGTTATGACAGAAATAACACTGTCATTATAATTGCTGTCAGGCAACCGAATTTTATTGAAACCTGTTGTATCCTGCATAGTTTATATCCCGAAGACGGCCCTGAGCTGTTGGCACTGCCCCCCGCTCGCTTCCAGCTCCCGTCTTCTTGGGGCTTCCGGTATCCCCTCCCGGTCGCCTCCTCGCGCATTTAAGCGCATTTGCCCCCGGCCCCCGCCGGGCTTGGGCTGTCGGCTGGCGACAGCATAGCCGACCCGTCCCGTAGGCATGCGATCAACAGTGACCTCCTGCCACTGCCGCAGCGTCGAGGCTCAGGCGGCCTCCGCGGCAGCAGCGGGAGTCCAGGCCGGACCCGGTCGATGCCGTGATAGGCAAGTCGCGCTGTCCCGCCAAAAGCGATCACATCGCCGGAGGCCAGGGTCACGCTCGGTCTTGCCGCCGCGGACCGCGCCGCCGATTCGAAACAGCGCTGTCTCCCAGCGACACGCCGATCACGGCCGCGCTGGTGTCCTTCTCGTCACGATCCTGGTGCAGGCCCATTTTTGCGCCGGCCCGGTAGAGATTGACCAGACAGCATTCCGGTTCGGGGCCGTCATTGATCCCGGCCCACAGCGCCAGCAATGCCTTGGGAATTCGCCGGCCGCGTGTTGCCCGTCATCGGATGGGTGAGCTGATAGCGATAGCCACGTTTGTCCGCGACCCAGCCCAGAGCGCCGAAATTGCTTTCCTCCGCCGAGAAGGGCTTGGCGTGCCCGGCATCACCGGACGGTAAAGCGGTGCCTCTTCGAAGCGCCAGCACCTCGTCCAGCAACGCCTTCTGTTCCAGGGGGGAGAATTTTTCGCGCCAGAGAGATACGCCCGGCGCGATGCCGAAAGCTTCACCATTGCCTGGGAGACGCGTCGGCTTGGTGAAGATGGTGGCATGGCTCCGCCCATCCCTTCGCGTCCAGCCAGTCTTCCAGCTTTTCCGGCGTATAGCTTTGCGGTCCATCGGCCGATGGGCGCGCCACCGGTGTCCTGCCGCGCGAATCCGGAAACTGTTTCAGCCAGCGCTGATGGGTCTTGGGAAATGCAGATAGGGAAAGCGCGGCGAACTGCGCCATCGCCGTATCCATCGCACCCCAGCCGTCGCGATGGATCAGATAAAGCGCGGCCGGCAAAGCTGGTGCGATCTCTGGCCGCCGGAGCATTTCAGCAGGAATGGCCTGGGGGCTGTGTCGAAACTTTCGATCAGCGCGACCAGCATGTCGCGCGTCGGCAGTTGCGCGAATCCAGCATGGCGTCGAGATGGGCGATGCCCAGCGCGCGCGCATCGGCGGTTTCCTTTTTCCACCAGGCCAGATCGTCGTTCCTGCCGCGCAGATTGATGATGGCGCGGATGCCGCGTCGTTTCAGGAATGGCCTGACCCGCCCGCCCAGGCCTGCATGGCGCGCGCGGCCTCGCCCGGCACCACCCAGTGGAAGTTGTAGAGAATGTCGCCAATTGTTCGAAGGAGGGGCCTCGCATAGTATGGGATTACC
>CAWHLV010000021.1:0-6221 GCA_963830095.1 uncultured Alphaproteobacteria bacterium | reverse complement strand
GGGAGACCCAGTAAATGCAGGTCCAAACCGAATCCAAGCCCTACGACACCATCAACGTCACGCCGATGCTGGATCTGGCCTACGTGCTGCTGGTGGTGTTCATCCTGATGACCACGGCGTCCATCCAGGGTCTGACGATTTCCATGCCGAAACCGTCCAACAAGCCGCCCACCGAACAGCACGAGACCAAGTTGGTGCAGACCATCGCCAGCGGTTCGGTGCTGCTGAACGGAACGAGCGTCAGCATGCAGGAGCTGGAGGCGCAGCTGAAGTCGGCGCAGGCGCAGGAACTGAAGATTACCGTTGCCATCAAGGGGGATGCCGGCACGCAGTACGCGAAGGTCGTGGCAGTCATCGACCTGTGCGACCAGCTGCAGGTGAACATGGGCATCGTGGCGTCCCCATCGGGACCTGAGCAGGTTCATAGAAACGCGGCAGTTTTCAATCCGGGCATTTCAACTGCCAGACCCAAACGCGGGATGCAGCGCGTCGTCATGGGGGTGGGATCCTGCTGTCCCTGGCAGGCGGGGCCGTGATAGGCGGCATGGCGCTGGTGCACAGTCCGACGGTCCCGAAGCGTCAGATGGCCCACATCATGGTGCTCCCGGACACGCCGCCGCCACCGCCGCCGCCTGAGGAGAAGAAGCCGCCGCCGCCGAAGGAGGCCGAGGCGGCTTCTTCTCCTCAGGCGGCGGCGGTGGCGGCGGCGTGTCCGGGAGCACCATGATGTGGGCCATCTGACGCTTCGGGAGCCGTCGGATTGTGCACCAGCGCCATGCCGCCTTCACGGCCCCGCCTGCCAGGGACAGCAGGATCAGAAGCCCACCGTGACGACGCGCTGCATCCCGCGTTTGCGGGTCTGGCAGTTGGAAATGCCCGGGATTGAAAACTGCCGCGTTTACATATGAACCTGCTCAGGTCCCGATGCGGGACGTCACGATGGCCGTCACCTGCAGCTGGTCGCACAGGTCAATACGAGCTCCGAGCCTTCGTCTGCGTGCCGGCATCCCCCTTGATGGTGGCGTTGTTCAAGTCCCCGCGCCTGTGCGCACTTCAGCTGCGCCTCCAGGCTCCTATGTAGCGCTCGTTCGCAGCACCGAACCGCTGGCAAGGACCTGCACGACCTTGGGTCTCCATGGTGTCGGTGGGCGGCTTGTTGGACGGTTTCGGCATGGAAGATACAAGTCGGACCTGGATGGATGGAGTGATCACAAGGATGAACACCACCAGCAGCACGTAGGCCAGATCCAGCATCGGCGTGACGTTGATGGTGTCGTAGTGGATTCGGTTTGGACCTGCATTTACTGGGTCTCCCGCTTGCTAGCAATACGTTTTTATGTACATCTACTTGGTTCAAGCGTCCTCTTGTTAGGAATTTCACAAATAGGCCCCTCCAGTGTGGTATAATTCCAGGTCACTCGAATGCTCTACTTAGGGGATTCAAGGGAACTTCGGAGCAGCCTGGTGGGGCTGAAACCGGGGCTGCCCCCGCAACTGTAAACGGCTGATTTTCCGGCCATTGCCACTGGGACCCGGTCCCCGGGAAGGCGGACGGAAAGAGAGCCGCGAGCCAGGAGACCTGCCGGGAACGAAGGTATTGGCTTATGGGGCGGGGTGTCCCAGGGGGCAGCAAGGAGCGGCACCGCCGCGGCCTGCGCCTTCTGATTCCGCCGCCGGTTCTTGGGGGTGGAGAAATGTCGGCACTCGGTAAACACGTTCTGGACGGCGATTTCGACAGCAACGGGCAGATTGTCCAGTCGCCGGCGGAGCGGGTGATCGAGCGTTCGGTTGTGGTGACATACCGTCACTGAAACGCCCATGCCCAAGGCCGCGCCCAAGCCAGTGCTCAAGGTGGAAGCCGCGCAGGAACAGCCTCGCCACAGTACCCAGCCGCCGCTGCCCTGTGCCGCTGGCGCCCAGCCCATAGCCGTCCGACCTCAAGCTCGACCGTTCGCGCGACGCGCTGCTGACCGCTTTCGGCAAGGCGACGCTGAGCGACCGCTATCTGCTGCCGGGCGAAAGCTTCCAGGACATGTTCGCGCGCGTTTCCTGCGCCTATGCCGATGATGTCGACCACGCCCAGCGGCTTTACGACGCTATGAGCCAGCTGTGGTTCATGCCGGCGACGCCGATCTTGTCCAATGGCGGCACCGAGCGCGGCCTGCCGATCTCCTGCTTTCTCAATGACGTGCCGGATTCGCTGGACGGCATTGTCGGCACCTGGAACGAGAATGTCGGCTGGCCTCCAATGGCGGCGGCATCGGCACCTATTGGGGCAAGGTCCGCTCCATCGGCGAGAAGGTGAAGTCCGGCGAGACCAGCGGCATCATTCCCTTCATCCATGTGATGGACGGGCTGACCCTGGCGATTTCAGCCAAGGCTCGCTGCGGCGCGGTTCGGCCGCGGTCTATCTCGACATCCGCCATCCGGAGATCGAGGAATTCCTGGAAATCCGCAAAGCCTCGCGGCGACTTCAACCGCAAGGGCCTGAACCTGCATCACGGCATCAACATCACCGACGAATTCATGGAATGCCTGCGGGACGGTACGATGTTCGGGCTGCGCAGCCCCAAGGACAATGAGGTGCTGCGCGAGGTCGATGCCCGCCAGCTTTGGCAGCGCATCCTGGAAACCCGGCTGCAGACCGGCGAGCCCTATATCCTGAACATCGACGCTGTGAACCGAGCGCTGCCCAAGCATCAGCGCGAGCTGGGGCTGAAGGTCAACACCTCCAACCTGTGCAGCGAGATCACGCTTCCGACCGGCACCGACCATGCGGCAAGGAGCGCACTGCGGTGTGCTGCCTGTCGTCGCTGAATATCGAGACCTGGGATCAATGGAGTGACGAAGCCGGGCTTTGTCGAGGACGTGCTGCGCATGCTCGACAATGTGCTGACCAGCTTCATCGAGACCGCGCCAGACAGCATGGAGCGCGCCAAATATTCCGCGTCTGCGCGAACGTTCGGTCGGTCTGGGCGTGATGGGCTTTCATTCCTTTCTGCAGGCCAAGAACATCCCGCTGGAAAGCGCAATGGCCAAGTCCTGGAATCTGCGCATTTTCAGGAAGATACGGCGCGAAGCTGATGCTGCGTCTTATGTCCTGGCGGAAGAGCGCGGCGCCTGCCCGGACGCCGGAGAACGGGCATGAAGGCCCGCTTCAGCCACAAGATCGCCATCGCCCCCACCGCCTCGATCAGCATCATCTGCGGCGGCACGTCGGCCTGTGTCGAGCCGATCCCGGCCAATGTTTACACCCACAAGACGCTGTCGGGCGCCTTCTCGGTGCGCAATCCTTATCTGCAGGAGTGCTGGCGGCCAAAGGCGCCAGACACACCGAGCACTCTGGGCAGTCCATCGTCGAGCAGGAAGGCTCGGTCCAGCATCTGGACTGCCTGAGCGAAGAGGAAAAGGCGGTCTATCGCACCGCATTCGAGATCGACCAGCGCTGGATCATCGAGCTGGCCGCCGACCGCACGCCCTTATCTGCCAGAGCCAGTCGCTGAACCTGTTCCTGCCCGCCGACATCGACAAGTGGGACCTGCACATGCTGCACTGGACGGCGTGGGAGCGCGGCATCAAGAGCCTCTATTACTGCCGCTCCAAGTCGATCAGCCGGGCCGGTTTTGCCGGCCAGCTGGAGAAGAAGGCACCCGGAAGCATCGAAGCCGTGTCCTAAGACCGACTATGAAGAGTGCCTGGCATGTCAATGACGATCTCGGGAAAGTCGATCCACGCACGCTTATCGGAAAGGGCAACTCGGCCTGCTGAATTCCACCGGCACCTATGACGTCAGCCGCTATCCCTGGGCCTATGACTGCTGGAAGCGCCAGCAGCAGACCCACTGGATGGGCGAGGAAGTGCCGCTGGGCGCCGACATCAAGGACTGGCAGTCGGGCCGTCTGACCGCCGCCGAAAAGGGCCTGCTGACCCAGATTTTCCGCTTCTTCACCCAATCGGACGTGGAAGTGGGCGACAATTATCTGAAACGCTACATCCCGATTTTCCAGCCGCTGGAAGTGCAGATGATGATGGCCGCCTTCACCAACATGGAGACGGTGCATATCGATGCCTATGCGCTGCTGCTCAAGACCCTGGGCATGCCCCAGACCGAGTTCGAGGCCTTCCGCGATTATGGCGAGATGAAGGCCAAGGCCGACTACATGCACACTTTCGGCGTCGACACCGTGCGCCGACGTGGCGCGGACGCTGGCCATGTTCGGCGCCTTCACCGAAGGCATGTCGCTGTTCGCCAGCTTCGCCATGCTGCTGAACTTCCCCCGCCACAACAAGATGAACGGCATGGGCCAGATCGTCAGCTGGTCGGTGCGCGACGAAAGCCTGCACTGCGAAGGCATCACCAAGCTCTATCATGCCTGGAACGACGAAACCGGCGCTGTCACCAAGGCGGTGCGCGATGACATCATCGATGTCGCCAACACGATGGTCGGGCTGGAAGAGGGCTTTGTCGATCTGGCCTTCGGCCTGGGCGAAGTCCAGGGCATGACGCCGGCCGCAATCAAGTTTTATGTCCGCTACATCGCTGACTGGCGGCTGACCCAGCTAAAGCTGCCGCCGGTGTTCGGCAATTTCGAGGCGACGGAAAGCGGCTATACGCAGATCAAACCCCATCCGCTGCCCTGGCTGGTGGAGATTCTCAACGGCGTCGAACACGCCAACTTCTTCGAGCAGCGTGCAACCGAATATTCCAAGGGCGCGAAGTGGCAGCTGGGATGGCGAGAAGGCGTGTGGTCGCAGTTCGACAAAAGAAATCAGCTCGCAGCCGAGTCAGACCGCGGCGCGCGTGAGCCAACGCTCCTCACGGACCTGCGAAAGCGGTCTAACGCCGCGAGATTGGGCGCGCGGCCGAGTGCGGCGCATATTTTTTACGAATTAAGTAATCGGTTCCGAAACTGCGAGGCTATGCCGGGGGCGACCGGAGATATTGCTCCGGTATTCTTGGGTGGTGTTCTTGACGATGGCCTGAATGGCCGTTCCTGACCCAGATTGGAATGGATTGCCAGTGCCGCTCAGGGCGACGGTGTGACCGGTCCCCGTCCCAGTCCGGGCGTACCGGGCTCAACCATGGGAATCGGCGGATCGTCAGCCGGCGGTGCCGGTGCGTCGACCCCCTCTGCAGGCACGTCGAGGCCAGCGATCCAGGCGATGCCGTTCAACAGGTATTTCCGGTACGCCGCCACATTGTGCATGTTGTCGTGAAAGTCGGCCACCCCAGACGAAAGACCGGCCACCATCTGGACGGTTGAATATCCAGGACACCGGATCGGGCCCGCCGTTGCTCGCGGTGGCGGGCATGGCCTGCAGCAACTCGGTGCGCCGGGGATCGTGGTAGAGAAAATAGCGCGAGAACATTTCGTCCCGGTAGGTCCAGGGCTGTACGCCGCCCAGGATGGGATGACGCACGGGCAGCGGCGATACCGTCCAGGTGTCCACCGGATTGTGTGACGAGTAGGGCAGCCAGTTGCCACCGAACCAGTCCATCAGGAAGCGCTTGCCGACCCAATTGTCCACCCACATGGTGTAGTGGAAGATCGCCAGGCCCAGCTTCCGCCGCTTGATTACCGCATCAAGCTTGTTCAGCCAGTCGGTGTGCTCCGCATCATAAGTGCGTCCGTCGGTATCCTGATCCTGCGGGAACAGGATGCCGGTCTCGGTCTTCAGCCAGGCGCCATTGCCGAAGATCACCAGGGCGTCAGCATCGTCCAGCTCGCTGATGTCCCTGGGCGGCCTGGTGACGACCATCACCACAGTATTCACGCCGCGTAGATTGGTGGCGTGCTCAAGTTGCCAGGCCAGTTCGGTCAGGTCCCGCTGATATTCATGCCGACCGGGTATGCCGTGCTCCTTCGGCCCCGCCCAGAAGACGATTTTCTTGACCGGTGCGGTGCCTTGCGCCCTGGCGCCGCCAAAGCCGGCCATCGAACCCGCGGCGGCCACCAGGAATGCGCGTTTATCTAGCATGGCGTTCTCCCATCGTTTTGCGGGGATGCTGGGTCAAATCCGCCGCGTTTCAAAAGACCGCTTTTGACCCAGAGCCGTCATCGCAGCCGATGCTGTGAAGCGGCTCAAGCTTAGGCCTGCTCGGTCTAACAGGTGCCATGGAAAGCACTTGGCCAGACCTGTAGCTCCACCGGCAACTGCATCCGTTTAACTATGTTGAGACTGCGCTACTATCCTTGAATAATCCTTCGCACATCGTCTTG
>CAWHLV010000020.1:0-5204 GCA_963830095.1 uncultured Alphaproteobacteria bacterium | reverse complement strand
ACTGCCCGATGACACCTTGCCCGCCGTTTACGCCCCCGAGCTGGCAGCCATCATGGGCTCTCGCACCGGCGACAAATCCGGTATCCGCCTCCTCGCCAACACCATCGCCCACCAGTGGTGGGGACTCGAAATCAGCCCCAAAACCCTCGACGACGCCTGGATCACCAACGGCATGTCGCGCTACGGCGAGCTCATGTATGTCGAGGACCAGAACGGCCAGAGCGCCTTGAAAGCCGCCATGGAAGACGTTTCCGCCGGCGCGCTCGCCTATGACACCACTCCCCTCACCAGCGTCGGCCGTCTCGATCCCTTCTCGCCCCAGTTCCAGTCCATGACCCTCGAAAAGGGCGCCATGATCTTCCACATGTTGCGCTGGGAGGTCGGCGACAAGGCCTTTCCCGGCATCCTCAAAGCCGCGCTCAGCCAGTATTCAGGCGGTTCCATCCGCACCTCCGACTTCGAGAAGGTGGCCGAGGCCGAAAGCCAGAAAGAGCTCGTGCCCTTCTTCTCCCAGTGGATCGATGGCACCGGCGCTCCCACCTTCACCAACAAGTACTCCGTCTATCGCCTCGGCAACAACAAGGGCTTCCGAACCATCGGCGAAATCAACCAGGATCTCGACCTCTTCCGCATGCCTGTCGATCTGCGCATTGAAACTGACGGCAAAACCGTCAACCAGAGCGTCGAGGTCGTCGCGCGACACAGAATTTGGTGACCCGGTTGACGAAATTGCCCAGCACATCGGCCAGGTCCTTGTTGATCACCCCGGCGAAATGCTCCCAGGTGAAATTGCTGTCGGAGCCTTCCGGCGCATTGGCGATCAGGTAATAGCGCCAGTAATCCGCGGGGGCGACTTCCAGCGCGGTATCCATGAAGATGCCACGCTTGCCCGAGGTCGAGAATTTTCCGCCGTCATAGTTCAGCCAGTTGAAGCCTTTCAGCCGGTCGACCAGCTTCCAGGGTTCGCCAGACGCCATGATGGTCACCGGGAAACCGACGGTGTGGAAAGGCACATTGTCCTTGCCCATGAATTCCCAATAGGTGACGTCCTTGGCCGCCTCGCCGAACCACCAGTCCTTCCAGGCGTCGCCCTTGCCCGTCTTGTCGGCCCATTCCTTGGTCGCGGCGATATACTCGATGGGGGCGTCGAACCAGACGTAGAAGACTTTCCCCTTCAGCTTGCCATCGGCAATGTCGTCGGGAACGGAATGCCCCATTCCAGGTCGCGGGTGATGCCGCGGTCCTGCAGCCCCTCGTCCAGCCATTTGTAGGCGATAGACGTCACCAGCTGCGGCCAGTCGGCCTTGTGGCTGTCGATCCATGTGCGAAGCCTGTCGGCAAATGCGACTGTTTCAGGAACAGATGGGTAGAATCGCGGATCTCGATATCCTGGACGCCCGACACCGCCGAGCGCGGTTTGATCAGGTCCACCGGATCCAGCACCCGGGTGCAGTTCTCGCACTGGTCGCCGCGGGCGCGGTCATAGCCGCAGTGCGGACAGGTGCCGATCACATAACGGTCGGGCAGGAAGCGGCCATCGGTCGGCGAATAGGCCTGCTTGGTGGTGCGCAGCTCCAGCCAGCCGTTCTTCCACAGCGCGCGGGCGAAATGCAGGGTCAGTTCATGGTTCTGGGCCGAGGACGAGCGCCCGAAATTGTCCCAGGCCAGGCCAAAGCGGTCGCCCAGTTCCTTCTGAACCCCATGCCACTTGGCGGCATAGTCGGCGACGGGGGTGCCTTCCTCCAGCGCCGCCAGTTCGACCGGGGCGCCATGCTCGTCGGTGGCGCAGATCGCCAGGGTGTCATACCCCCGCGACCGGCAGAAACGGGCGAAGATGTCGGCCGGCAGCATGGACCCGACCAGGTTGCCTAGATGCTTGACCCCGGCGACATAGGGGATGGCGGAGGTGATGAGGACGCGCTTCATGTTCTGCTATTTCGCTATATAAGAAGTGCACAAGAGGCCAGTCCTCATACAAGGGGACGAGGGCGCGCGCAAAAGGGGTGGAATATGCAGGGTTTCAAAAGAAATTATGCCGTTTTGACAATGGCTTCTGCGGCGATCCTCACTGGGCTTGTGAACCTGGCAATAGCCCAGAAACAGCCCGCCCCCATCGATGCTGCCAGTGTCAGCCCAGCCAGCACCCTGGACAGCCTGCCTCACAAGGACATCTCCAACGGCATCATCTCGGCCAAGGTCTATGTACCGGGCGAAAACGGCTTTTACCGCGGCACCCGCTTCGACCGCGCCGGGGTGGTGGCTCATGCCACCTACAAGGGCACGGACTATGGCCAGTATTGGTTCTCCAGCCAAAGCCCCCAGGTGCATGACTTTGCCTGGCGCGACCATCAGGTGACGGTCTCGACTGCCAGCGGCGCCGCCGGCCCGGCCGAGGAATTCACGGCAATAGGCTTTGATGAAGCAGGCATGGGCGGCAAGTTCCTTAAAGTCGGCATCGGCATCATGAAGCGCGACACCCAGGCTTACGACTTCGTCCATACCTATCCGGTGGTGAATGAAGGCAAGCGCGGCTTTTCGGCGACCAAGACCAGCGTGCGTCTTACGCAAGACCTGAACGACAAGGACACCGGCTGGGGCTATCACTATGTGAAGACGGTGCGGCTGGTGCCGGGCAAGCCGGAAATGGTGATCGAGCATGTGCTGACCAACACCGGCACCAAGCCGATCGAACCGCTGTCTATTGCCACAACTTCCTGAGCCGAGCCCCGGTAACGAGAATGTCGCCCTGACCGCGCCGTTCAATCTGGAAGCCGGCAAGCCGCTGCAGCCTGACGCGGCTTCGGTGAACGGCAAGACGCTGAAGTACCTGCGCGCCGTGAAGGAAGGCGAAAGCGTCACCTCGCCCTTCACCGGCTTTGGCACCTCGGCCAGCGATTACGATTTCAAGGTGGTGAACACCAAGACCGGCTTCGGCCAGCGCATCCGCGCCGACCAGCCGCTTGCCCGTATCAATTTCTGGTCGATCCGGACCATCTTCAGCTGGGAGCCCTATATCGCCATCTCGCTCAAGCCGGGCGAGACCAAGAAGTGGACCTATACCTACGATTACTTCGGCCCGGGGGAGGGTTGATATGAAGCGCGCGGCGGTTGTCGCGTTGTTCCTGGCGGGTGGTTGCGGCACCGCAATCGCTGATCCTGCCGTTCCCGCCACTTTGCCCTCCGGCAGCGCAGGAAGACTTCCCGCATGTCGCGATCAGCAACGGGCTAGTGACGGCGCAGGTCTATCCGCCGGGCAAGCGCGAACTCTATCGCGGCACGCGTTTCGACCATGCGGGCGTGGTTTTCATGTCACCTATCAGGGCCAGGAATATTCCAATTACTGGTACGACCGTTTCGTGGTCGATCCGCATGACCCGAAGAAATATGGCGCAGGCACCCAAAGCGCCTGCTGCTCCACCTCGGGCCGGTCGAGGAATTCGCAGCCGTGGGTTTTGACGACGCCCCCGCCAATGGCCGCTTCCTCAAGATCGGCGTCGGCGTCCTGCAGAAGACGATAGACAAATACGACCAGTTCCCCACCTTGCCCATTCTCAACCCGGGCACGCGCACCTTCAAAGCGACCAAACCGGCGCGCACTGGACGCAGGATCTGAAAGACGCCGAGAGCGGCTATGGCTATCGTTATGTAAAGAGCGTCGCAGCTTTTGCCGGGCAAGCCGCAAATGACCATCAGTCATGTGCTGACCAACACCGGCACAAAGCCGATTGTCACCACGGTCTTTTGCCACAATTTCCTGACCCTGGACCCCGGCAGCGAGCACATGGTCATCATTGCCCCCTTTGTCTGGAGCGCGGTTGAGCCGCTGCAGCCGGAGCTGGTGAAGCTGGACGGAAAAACCATCCGCTATCTCGCGCCGATCCCCGCGGGCGCACCACCCAAAGCAAAATGACGGGCTTTGGCGATAAGGTCGGCGACTACGACTTCACCATCACCGATACAAAGAGCGGATTCGGCGAGCGCATTCGGGCCGATCAGCCGGTCGCCGACATCAATATGTGGTCGATCAACACCACCTACAGCCTGGAGCCCTATGTCGGCGATTTTGCTGAAGCCCGGCGAAACCAAGCGCTGGACTTATACTTACGACTTCTTCGGACCAACTGGGGGAAACAAGACATGAAAAAACTCGCCATCGCCGCGGCCCTGCTCGCCAGTACCACTTTGGCATTTGCGCAAGGATACGCGCCCTTCATTCCGCCAACGAGGCCGACACCTCGCCCGCCAACGCGCTGGACAACATGCCGTCCAAGACCATCACCAACGGCATCGTCTCGGCCAAGGTCTATCTGCCGGTGCCGTTCGGCTTTTACCGCGCCACCCGCTTCGACCATGCCGGCATGATTACCCACATCACCTACAAGGGCCATGACTATGGCCGGTACTGGTTCGTCAAGACCTCGCCCGATGTGCACAACTTCACCTATGACAAGGACGGCCTGGTCGCCAACAGCAACAATTTCGCCGCCGGCCCGGTGGAGGAATTCGGCGAGAACGGCTTTGACGCGGCAGGCATGAACGGCCGCTTCCTAAGATCGGCGTTGGAATCCTGAAGCGCGACACCGACAAGTATGACCGCTTCCATACCTATCCGATTGTGAATGAAGGCAAGCGCACCACCACCGTGACCAAGAACAGCATCCGCTTCAGCCAGACCGTCCGCGATCCGGCCACCGGCTATGGCTATGTTTTCACCAAGACCGTCACATCGTGCCGGGCAAAGCCGAGCTGAAGATCGCCGAGATCTGCGCAACACCGGCAAAAACGATCGACACCAGCGTCTATGAATCACTTGATCACCCTGTCCCCCGGCGAAGACGGGGTGGAGATGGCCGCGCCCTTCACCCTCGCCCTGCCGCCCCAGCCGGCCGATGTGGTCAAGTTCGACGGCGCGGCGCATGACCTATCTGCGCCGGCTTACCCAGAACAGGTGGCCAGCGACCTGACCGGCTTCACCAGTGGTGGCCGACAATGACTTCAAGGTCACCGCCACCAAGACCGGCTATGGCATCCGCATCCGCGCCGACAAGCCGGTATCGCGGCTGTTGTGGTGGTCGGTGCCCTCCACCATGGGTATCGAGCCCTATATGGACATCAAGGTGGCGCCGGGTGCCGCGACACACTGGACCCACACTCTGGACTATTATGGTCCCGGTAATTCCAACTAAGGCATTTCAGGCAGGGCT
>CAWHLV010000019.1:0-19729 GCA_963830095.1 uncultured Alphaproteobacteria bacterium | reverse complement strand
CAAAACGTAGCGCCCCAGAACCCAATGATTGCGACCGCATCGAGGGCTTTGCCCATCCCCGCGAGAGGTTTGCGCTGCTGGGACAAGACGCTGGCCTGGCCGTGCGGCCCGCGCGTTCCGCGCGGGCGGCCGCCCAGCGCCTGGCTGATCACCGGCGCCGCCGGGCATCGGCAAGGCGACGCTTGGCCTATCGCATCGCGCGCTATCTGCTGGCGCTATGGCGCTATCGATGCCGGGCCGGAAGACCTGAGGTGCCGCCAGGATAGCGCGGGCCGCGCGGCAGGTCGCGGCCCAGTCCCATCCGGCTTCTGGTGCTGAAGCGCGCCATCAACCAAAAGACCGGCAAGCTGATGACCGTGTGTCGGTGGACGAAATCCGACAGGCTGGCGGATTTCTTCGGCATGACCACGGCGCGGGCGGCTGGCGGGTGGCGATCGTCGATACCGCCGACGACATGAATGACAATGCCGCCAATGCGCTGCTCAAGATGCTGGAAGAGCCGCCGGTCAATGCCATGCTGCTGCTGCTGTCCAACACGCCGGGCCGGCTTCTGCCCACCATCCGTTCGCGCTGCCAGCGGCTGGATCTGAGGCCGCTGGATGAGGCGATGTGGAAAAGGCGCTGGCCGAATATCTGCCGGAACTGACGCGGCCGAGCGCGCCTCGCTGGCGCGGCTATCGGGCGGCTGCATCGGGGCGGCGCTGACTTTGGCCAGCGGCGATGGCGCCGCACTGGCCACGGAAGCCGACCGGCTGATCGACATGCGCGCGAGCCCGACCTGCTGGCGCTGCTGACGCTGGGCGAAAAACTGTTTCGCATCCAGGATGGGCTGGAACAGTTCGGCGCGTTTTCTGATCGAGAGTTCTGGCCGCGCGCATCCGTGCCAGGGCGCATCCGGGCGCGGCCGGTCTGGACCGCTGGAGTGCTGCTGAGCGAGCGGATCGAACAGGGTTTTGCGCCGCGCCACGGCCTTAATCTGGAGCCGCGCCAGACCTTCTTGTCGGCGGCGCGCGATCTGTCCGCGCACGGCGCGGGGCGGATCCCTGTGATGCTGCCATTTCGTCGACAGTCATTGCCATCTGGATTTCCCTGACTATGCCGGCAAGGTCGGAGGCCGTGGTGGCGCGGGCCCGCGCGGCCGGCGTGGGCGTCTGTGTCAGCATCGGCACCGAGCTGAAACGCTTTCCCGGCGTGAGCGCCGTGGCCGAGAAATTCCCCGATGTCTGGTGCAGCGTCGGCGTGCATCCGCACGAGTCCGAAAAGGAACAGCTGGACGGTCCTGCAGCCGCTGCTGGCAGCGAGGCGGCCCATCCCAAAGTTGTCGGCATCGGCGAAACCGGGCTGGATTATTATTACGAACATTCCCCGCGCGCCGCGCAGGCCGAATTTCCGCGCCCATATCGCTGCGGCCGCGCAGACCGGGCTGCCCGTGATGGTCCATACCCGCGATGCCGATGACGACACCATCGAGATATTGCGTGACGAGATGGGGAAGGGGGCTTTCACCGGCCTGATCCATTGCTTCACCGGCACCCAGAAGCTGGCCGATGCGGCGCTGGACCTGGGATTTTATATTTCGGTGTCGGGCATCGCCACCTTCAAGAATTCCGGCGCCTTGCGCGATGTGATCAAGAGCGTGCCGCTGGACCGGCTGCTGGTGGAGACCGACGCGCCGTTCCTGGCGCCTGTGCCGCACCGGGGAAAGACCAATGAGCCGGCCTTTGTCGTCCATACCGCCAAATGCTGGCCGAGCTGAAAGGCGTGACGCCGAAAGCGAACTGGCGACCGCGACCACCGACAATTTTTTCCGCCTGTTCTCCAAGGTGACGCCCCCGGCGCCGAGATCCGCAATCAGAATAAGTTACATGCTCGAGGTCCGCATCCTGGGCTGCGGTTCCTCGGGCGGCGTGCCGCGCCTGGGCGAGGGACGCCAGCCCTTCTGGGGCGCCTGCGATCCCGCCAATCCGAAGAACCGCCGCGGCCGTTGTTCCTCCTGGTGCGCGCGCGAATCGCAGATGGCGAGACCCGCGTGCTGGTCGACACCTCGCCCGACATGCGCGAGCAGTTGCTGGCCGCGCGTGTCGGCCGGCTGGATGGGGTCCTGATCACCCATGACCATGCCGACCAGCCGCATGGCATGGACGATCTGCGGGTCATTGCCCTGAACAATGCGGCGCCGGCTGGATTTGTGGACCGACCGCGCCGCGCTCGACGGCGTGCATGCAGAAGTTCGGCTATTGCTTTGCGACGCCGCGCGGGCAGCGATTATCCGCCCATCCTGAACGCCCATGAAATTGCCGAACCCTTTGCGCCGTTCGAAATCACGGGCCGGGCGGCGCGGTCCGGTGCTGCGCCTTCGGTCAGCGCCATGGCCGCATCCGCAGCCTGGGCTATCGCTTCGGCCCGGTTGGCCTATTCGCCGGATGTCGATGCCCTGGATGAAGCGGCCTTTGCGGCGCTGGACGGGCGTGGAATGCTGGATCGTGGACGCGCTGCGCTACACGCCCCATCCCAGCCATGCCCATCTGGCGCGAGCGCTGGAATGGATCGCGCGGGTCAAACCCAAACGCGCCATCCTGACCAACATGCATGTCGATCTGGATTACGACCGGCTGCGGCGCGAACTGCCGCCACGTCGAGCCGCTTATGACGGCATGACGCTGATTTTTGATCCCTCCGGCCTCGCTGCGAGCGCCGAGGCACCTCCCCCTCATGCGCGGTACGCGCGCGAAGGGGAGGCGAGGCTGTGCTTGCGGCTCCTCTGGGTGCCGTTGGCGTCCGGCCCGTAATTGTGCTGCATGGTCGGGCGCGCAGGAACGACAGGCGCGTATCCATCTGGACCTCTCCCGATTTGCCGAGCGCCCAGCTGGCGCGATGCCAGCGTCCCGGCGGCACGAAGACGATGTCGCCTGATCGGCGGTGAGCAGGCCGACCTTTTCGATGAGATAGTCGACTGCCTTCCAGGATGAACCAGAACTCGTCATTGTCGATGTGGAAATGCCCCAGATTGGTAGCGGGCGGCGTCGGCACGCCTGGTCCGCGATTGATCGGCGCGTAGTCGTCGTGATCGCCGACGAATTGCACGTGCTGGATGCCCGAAGGATATTTCGCCGACCACGTCCTGGAAAAAATCGAGATAGGGCTTGTTGGTTTCGTCATAGCTGCCCATGCCGCCGCCCACCGGCTCGCTGGATAGCTCACCTTCACATAATGCTGGCCGTCCTTGGGCAGCGGAGGGGCGCCAAAGGCGTCGCGCGAGTCCACCGGATAGGAAGGCAGCGTGTGGCCGCGGGTGATCTCGAAGCGCAGGCTGGGTTCGTCGCCTACTGTCTCCAGCTGATAAGGCACGCGCAGCGGCACCTGCACCAGAAAACCCTTGCTCGCCACAAAGGGCTGCTGGCCCTTGATGGCGAAACGGATCTTGCCGCCCCACACCACCCACACGGTGCGGTCATCGCCATAGAACTGGGTACGGGTCTTTTCGCCCGGCGCCATCTGGATCCACCGCGCGTCATAGCGATCGGTCTGGATGACCTCCTGCGCTCCAGCTCGCTTGCCCCTTGTGGCTGGCAATAACCTGGGCAAGGCGTGTCACCGGCTTGTTGACGCCGACATAGCCCGGCAACTTGCCGGGCTTGGGCACCCAGCTCAGAGTGATCTTGTTTTCCGGCTGCGCCGCAGCCGGCAGTGCGAGCAGCGCGAAAAGGCCGCCAGCCAGCGCAACGGATATCTTGTCGATCAATTCCTGTGTCCCGGCGCTGGTTTCTACTGGGTGCCGTTCGCGTTCTCGTCGTAATTGTGCAGCATGGTCGGGCTGCGGTTGAAGGCGAGCCGCGTGTCGATCTGGCCCGGCGCGAAGCTGGCGCGGTGCCAGCGGTCGGGCGTCGCCAGCACCACATCGCCGGCCTGCGCCACCACCAGCCCGATGCCTTCGATCTGATAACCGATCTTGCCTTCCAGGATGAACCAGAACTCTTCATTCTGGATATGGAAGTGGCCCTTGTTGCTGTCGGGGGGGATCGCCACACCCTTGCCGCGGATGATGGCGGCCTGGTTGTCGGCATCATTGACGAACAGGTGCCGGCGTCCCTTGCCGCTGGCGGTGGGGTCGTCCTGCACATAGTCCTTCATGAAGTCCATATAGACCGGGTTCCTGTCGTCATAGGTGCCCATGCCGCCGCCAACCGGTTGCGTCGGATAACTCACCTTCACATAATGCTGGCCGTCCCTGGGCGGGGGAGGCGCACCGAATGCGTCGGGCGAGTCCACTGGATAAGACGGCAGGCTATGGGCGCGGGTGATCTCGAACCGCAAGCTTGGTTCGTCGCCCACCGTCTCCATACTGTAGGGTACACGCAGAGGCACCTGCACCAGAAAGCCCTTGCTGGCCACAAAAGGTTGCTGGCCCTTGATGGTGAAACGGATCTTGCCGCCCCACACCACCCACACGGTGCGGTCATCGCCATAGAACTGGGTGCGGGTCTTTTCGCCCGGCGCCATCTGGATCCATTTGGCGCTGTAGCGTTCGGTCTCAAGTGAATCTTCTGTCCAGCTTTTCTGGCCCGTATGTTTGGCCAGCACCTGATCCAGCCGCGTCACCGGCTTGTTGGGCGCCACATACGGCACCGGCGCCGCCTTGGGCGCCCATGACAGGTAAACCTTGCGATCCTGTGCGAGAGCCGGAACGGCCAGCAGGGCCAGCGCGCAGGCAGCGAGTTTGGAGGCGTTTTTCATTTTTCTCTCCGCTTACTGCTTGCCGCCGGCATCAACGGCGAAATTGTGGAACAACAAGGGACTCACATTGAAGGACAGCCGCGTGTCGGTCTGGCCATTGGCCCAGCTGGCGCGGTGATAGCGGCCGGGCGGCACGAACACGATGTCGCCGGTATCGGCGGTGAAGAAGCCGGCCTGCTCGATCAGATAGTCGCACTTGCCTTCCAGGATGAACCAGAACTCCTCATGGCCGATATGGAAATGGCCTTTGTTGCTGGTCGGAGGGGTGGGCACGCCCGGGCCGCGGATGATGTTGGCCATATTGGCTTCGTCGGCCATCACCAGATGGTCGTCGGGATTTTTCACCGGATCGGCGGCGACGACCTCCTTGAAGAAATCGCGATAGGGCCGGTTGAGCGAGTCGTATTTGTCCGGCTGGGTCGGCGTGCTGATCTTGATGTAATCGCTGCCGGCTTCCGGCGGCTTGGGCTGGCCCTCATCGGCGGGATAGCTGGGACGGATGCCGGCATGGGTCACTTCAAAACGAAGCGACGGTTCGCTGCCGATGGTCTCCATCGCATAGCGCACCCGCTGCGGCACCTGCACCAGGAAACCCTTGCTGGCCACAAACGGCTGCTGGCCCTGGATGGTGAAACGGATCTGGCCGCTCCACACCACCCAGAAGACGCGGTCGTCGCCGTAATATTGCACCGGCGTCTTGTCGCCCGGCGCGGCCTGGATCCACCTGGCGTCATAGCGCTTGTCCAGGATGACCTGTTCGCTCCAGCGCGCCTGACCTTTGTGTTTGGCCAGCACGGCCTTGAGATGGGTAACAGGCCGGTTCTGGCCGTAAGACGGCAGCTTGTCGGGCTTGGGCGACCAGGCATACCAGGCATCGCCCAGCGCCAGGGTTGGCAGGCTGATGCCTGCGGCCAGAGCGCAGCCAAGCGCCATCTTCGCCAAAATCCGCATGGTATTTTCCTTCTTCAGCCCATTACCGCGACTGCGTCACGCCCAGTTCTGCCATTTTTGCCGCGCATCGTTTGGTGCGCTTGCCGACAAACTCTCATCTTTGCCAAAGCCTGTAAATGCGGCGCAGATGCTTGCTGCGGCGCAGCAGGCGCGCGCGATTTGACCCACGCAAACCGGCGGGCTTTTTGCTTGACTTAATGTCACCCGCGCCCAAACGTCTGCGCAACTAATCAAGGGGAAAGCCATGGCTGCAAAGCTGTTTCAGCGCCGTCATTTCATGATCACGGCGGCCGCCGCGGCTGCGGCCACGGGTCTGCACACGACCCAGTTATTGGCGAGGACCATCAAGCACAAGCCGCTGGACCCGGTGAATCCGGACATCCTGTTCGGCACCACCAGTTCCATGTGGGGTGGGGCCGGCATCGGCGCCAAGCAGACCCATGATACGCCCTGGGCGATCAAGCGCATCGCGGAAGTCGGGCTGCAGGGCATCGAATTCTACGCGGACGGCATCGAGCAGTATCGCGCCAATCCCATGGAGCTGCAGAAGCTGATGGATGCGGCGGGCCTGACCTTCATCGGCGCCTCGAACGGCGAGAAGGGCCAGTCCACCAACTTCATCGATCCCGACCAGATTCCCAAGACCATCGCCGACCATGTCGCCTTCTGCCGCGACTTCCTGCAGCCCCTGGGCTGCGATCACTGGAAGGTCAACATGGGCCAGCGTCCGGCGGGCGGTCCCAGCGAAGAGCAGCTTAAGCGCCTGGCCGACACGCTGAACGAACTGGGAGCCAAGACTATCGCCATGGGCGTGCGCCTGTCGCCCCATCCCCATATCTGGGGTCCGCTGGAGCGCGAAAAGGACATGCGCTGGGTATTCGATCACACCGATCCCAAATATGTCTGGATGACCGCCGACACCGGGCATCTCACGCTGGGCGGTGGCGATGCGGTGCAGATCATCAGCGACTATTTCCCGCGCATCTCGGAAATTCACCTCAAGGACACTTACGCGAAATATCGCGGCAACACCCAGACACCGACGCCGGAAATGCATGCGCAGGCCAGCGTCTATCACAATCTGGGCGGCGGCGGCGTGGACTTCGTCGGCGTCTTCAAGGTGCTGCGCGACAAGCACTTCAAGGGCTGGGCGATCTTCGACGTCGACGGCCCGCGCAAGGGCGACGATGGCTATGACGCCATCGGCGGCAACCGCGAACTGGCGGTGGACGACTATATCGCCCACAACATCAACTATCTGCGCGATGTGCTGGGCATCAAGCTGCCGCCTTATTCCACATAACGCTGACGGACCATAAGACCATGTCTCGCAAAAACCTGTTCTGGGCGCTCGCGCTTGCCGTTTGTGCCACGCCGACAATCGCTGCCGGCTATGACGCCGAGCTTGATCCGGTGCCGTTCGACGCCTCCAACCGCGCCATCGTGATCAACAGCATCGGTGATGCCAGCGCCACGCTGGACGGCGGCACGCTGATCGTGAAGGGCAACTTCTCCAACTTCACTTCGCCCGCCACCGGCGGTTCGGTGCGCATTGGCCTTGCCAAGGGCGTGCCGGGCGATGCCATCGGCAGCCTGAGCGCCGACCATGCCACCAGCGGGCATTTTTCCGGCACGGTGAAACTCAGCAGCCAACAGGTCGCGGCCCTGAAGAGGCAGGCGATCTATGTGCGCATCGACAGCGAAAAGGCCTCCGACGGCAATGTCCAGGGCTGGCTGGAAGGGACCAAGTAACATGAATCGTTCCGCGAAATTCCTGACCGGCACGGCTATGGCCGTAGCGCTGGGCGCCGTCACCATTTTCGCGCCGCATGCGAGCGCGCAAGGCCAGGGCGTGTTTACCCAGGAACAGGCCAATGCGGGTCATTCCGCCTATGCCCTGAAATGCGCCGGCTGCCACCGCGCCAATCTGGCCGGTGGCGGCGATGCGCCGGCCCTGGGCGGCAATGGCTTTATGACCAGCTTTGGCGGCAAATCGACCAAGGACCTCTACAACTTCATCGCCGCATCCATGCCGGCGGGCGCGCCCGGCAGCCTGAGCGAAGACCAGTATACCAATATCACTGCCTATCTCTTGTGGGCCAATGGCGCCAAGCCCGGCACCGTGACCTTCAGCAAGACCACCGATGTGAAAGTATCGTCCATAGCCGACGGCAAGGTGGTCGATGAAGCAATCAAACCCGCGCCCATGGGCAAGATGGATGCGATGGAGGCGGCTGCCGCGCAGTTTGCGGCGCCGGTCGGCCATGGCCTGGATGTCACCGGCACGGTCAAGAACTATGTCGATGTCACCGATGAGATGCTCAAGCATCCCGCCGATGGCGAATGGCTGATGTACCGCCGCAATTATGCCGGCTGGAGCTTCTCGCCACTCAAGCAGATCACGCCCAAGAATGTGAAGACCCTGACCCTGAAATGGGCCTGGAACATGAACGAGGGCGGCGCCAGCCAAGTGACGCCCATCATCCATTCCGGGGTGATGTTCCTGTCCAACACCTCCAACACCGTGCAGGCGCTGGATGCGCGCACCGGCGAATTGATCTGGGAGAATCGCATCGGTCCGGTGTCCCGGATCGCCTATGGCGGCACGCGCAGCCTGGCCGTCTATCATGACAAGGTCTTTGTCGCGACCACCGACGCCAAGATCCATGCCTTGGACGCGCGCACCGGCAAGATCGCGTGGGAACACACGCTGGGTAATCCCAACAACTCCGCCACCGGCGGCGTGATGGTGATGCGCGGCAAGGTGCTGACCGGCATGACGGGCTGCGACAACTATTCAGAGAACAATTGCTATATCTCCGCCTTTGACGCTGACACCGGCGCGCCGGCCTGGAAATTCCACACCACGGCGCTGGAAGGTGAGCCCGGTGGCGACACCTGGAACGGCCTGCCAAACCTGTTGCGCGGTGGCGGGGACACCTGGATCGCGGGCACTTACGATCCCGATCTTAACACCACCTATTGGGGCGTGGCCCAGACCAAGCCCTGGTTCCGTGCCAGCCGCAAGACCTACGGCGCGGCGACGCTCTATTCCTCCTCGACCTTGGCGCTGGACCCCGATACCGGCAAGCTGAAATGGTATTTCCAGCACGCTCCGGGTAAATCGCTGGACCTGGATGAAGTCTTTGAACGCGTGCTGATCAATCACGGCGACCAGAAGACGCTGATGACCATTGGCAAGCCCGGCATCCTGTGGAAGCTGGACCGGGTCAGCGGCAAGTTCCTGGCGGCGAAAGAGACGATCTTCCAGAACGTCTTCTCCAACATCGATCACAAGACCGGCCAGGTGACTTATCGCCAGGACATTCTCGACCAGAAGACCAATCAGTGGCTGTCGTCCTGTCCCAGCCCCGAAGGAGGCCATGACTGGCAGGCCACCAGTTATGACCAGCCCGACGATCTCCTGATCATTCCGGAAAGCCAGAGCTGCGTAATGATCCAGGGCCATGACGTGGATATGACGCTGGGCGGTGGTGGCACCGCGGCGTCGCAGAAGTTCTTCTTCATGCCTGGCACGCATCAGAATATGGGCCGGCTGTCGGCCTGGCGCACCTCCGACATGAAGCAGGTCTGGACCTGGCAGCAGCGTGTGCCGTTCCTCTCCGCGGTGCTTTCCACCGGCGGCGGTGTTGCCTTCGTGGGTGACTTCAATCGCTACTTCAAGGCGGTGGACGTCAAGACCGGCAAGATCCTGTGGCAGATCCGGTTGGGCAATACGGTGCAGGGCTATCCCGTCACCTTCAGCCTGGACGGCAAGCAGTATATCGCGGTCTGTTCCGGCCTTGGCGGCGGTAGTCCGCAGCAGAAGCCGTCAACCCTGCTGGATGAAGTGCATCGCGCGCCCACCGGCAATGTGCTCTATATCTTCGCGCTGCCGGACTGACCGGTTCGGGGCTAAGTTTTTCGCTGCACAAGGGCGGGATAACGTATGCGATCGCATATTGGCTGGCTTCTGGTGGCAGGTTCGGTCTGCGTTTCAGCCGCATCGTCACAGGCCCAGCCTGCAACCGGAAAAAGTGCGTCTTGTGGGCCGCACCCGCTGATGCCGGTCATGCGGACGCATATACAGCCTCCATACCCGTAAATTGGTACGGGCCGGTGAACAGGGCAGTGTGATTGTCGAAGTGACGATTGGCGCCGATGGCAAGCCGACGCAGTCCCGTGTGGTGACGTCTTCGGGCTACGCGCGTTTGGACGACGCGTCGGCACCGTGGATAAGGGACAACTGGCTTTGGGAACCGTTTGAGAAAAGTTGCGCTCCCATCCGCGCCCAGATCATGATGACCTGGAACCTCGAGCACTCGGACGACCTCTTGCCGTCCTCATCGAATGCCCAGCCCTATGACGGCGCTGCAATCACGAAATTGCTGATGGAACATCCCTGACTGGTCAGGGCGGCGCGTTCTTCTTCCGTGTGTATTTGGCCAGTACCGGCGGCGTCACAGACGTCGCATAGATGATGCCGTCCTTGTCCACGGCCACGCCTTCCGACCCGCTGGTGCCGCGCTCCGGATTCCAGGGCGCCGGATTGTTGCCCGGATCGGGAATGAAGGCCGTCACCTCGCCGGTTTTGGCGCTGCCGATATGGATGCCGCGGACAAAGGCATTGTGCTCGCGCACGCTGGATTCGGAATCGGCCACATACAGAATGTCATGCTTGTCGATGTACATGCCGCTGGGCTTGCCGAACTGCTTCCATTCCGCCAGCAGATTGCCTTCCTGATCGAATATCTCGATCCGGCTGTTGCCCCGATTGCCGACAAACAGCCTTCCTTGCGAATCCATGGTCAGGGCATGATTGCAGTCCAGCATCGAGGTGGGATTGGTGCCGCAGGAACTCCAGGCTTTGATGAACTTGCCGCTTCTGTCGTATTTGACGATGCGCGAATTCGACGGCTGGGTATCATGGCCGTCGGCGACGAAGATGTCGCCATTGGCATTGGTTTCCACCGCTGAGGGCTGCGACAGATGGGTTTCGTCGCTGCCATAGACACCGGGCACGCCCAAGGTCATCAGCAATTTGCCCTTGGGGCTGAACTTCAGCACGTCCGCGCCCGACGGCCTGGGCGATGCCGGCGCATCCGCCGGAGCGGTATGGCTGCGCAGCGCCGAGAAATCGACGTTGGAATTCTCATCCGCGATCCAGATATTGCCCTGCTGGTCGACATGCAGGCCGTGCGGATAGACCACCATGTCGGCGCCAAAGGCCTTGATGAAATTGCCTTTGGAATCGAACTTCATGATCGGCGGGACATGGGCATTGGGCCCGAAGCAGAAATCCTGGCCGCCGCAGCGTTCCATGATCCAGATTGACTTGCCGTCGCGGTCTATGTCGATCGCGCTGGTCGCGCCCAGGATGCGGCCCTTGGGAAATTTGAAAAACGTCTCGTTGCGGTCATAGGGCTGGGGCAGGTTCTCGTCCGCCACGCTGCGGTCCGACCGGTTGTAATCGCCGGGCTGCACCTGATAGCGCGGGCGTGGTCCGCTTCGCGGCGGCGGTGCGGCGGACGCCTGCGCCTGGCCACCCCTCGGCGGCAGGGGCTTGCCGGTCTCGTCCACATTGATATTGGGGGCGGGGCCTTCGCCGACGATCTCCAGCACGACAGGTTCGTCCTTGGCGCCATCCCAATGGACCGTGTTGGCCTCGTCGCGCGCGATGGTGCCCGGTCCCAGCGGATAGGTCTTGGATGGATCATAGACATTGCTGGAGGAGACCCACCAATGCCCCGACAGCACCGTGATGTAGCGGACATTGGGATGGAAATGCGGTTTTGAAAAATGGTTGGGATACCATTTCAGCAGAATTCATACCAGCCCGGCTTGGTCGGATCGCCGAAGACCTTGTATTGCTGCTCGCCGCGCGCGGCATCGCCTTCCCATGGGATATTTTCGGGAAGCGTGAAGGGAATATGCGTCGGATCGGGCAGGGGCGCGCCCGCATCCTGGGCCAGGGCTGCGGTTCCCAGACACAGCAAGGCCGCTGTTTGCAGGGATTTCGCCATCACGCGCATTGCCCAACCTCCCATTGTTGTTGAGTTTAATAGGCCTTGCATTGTGAAGCTTGCCAAGATGCGCACAGCGTATTCTTCTCATCAGATGAGAGTGATCCACACGACATGTTTTGAATTTATGCCGTGCACCGACCAGAGTGCGCCGCAACGAGGGTCCACGAAAGCGTCATGACAAAGAGTACACCAACGAACAAGCTCAAGGTCGCCATCATTGGTTCGGGCAATATCGGCACCGACCTGATGATCAAGATCATGCGCATGTCGGACATCCTGGAAATGGCCGCCCTGGTGGGCATCGATCCCGACAGCGATGGGCTGAAGCGCGCCGTTCGGCTGGGCGTGGCCACGACCCATGAGGGGATAGGCGGCCTAACCCGGATGCCTGGGTGGAAGGACATCGCCATCGTGTTCGACGCCACCAGTGCGGCGGCACACCGGGCCAACAGCGATATGTGCACCGCGGCCGGCAAGATCATGATCGATCTTACCCCGGCGGCGATCGGGCCTTACGTCATTCCGGTGGTCAATGGCGATGCGCATCTGGGCGCCGCCAATGTGAACATGGTGACATGCGGCGGCCAGGCCACCATTCCCATTGTTGCGGCGGTGGCCCAGGTCGCGACCGTGCATTATGCCGAGATCGTGGCGTCCATCGCGTCGAAATCCGCCGGCCCCGGTACCCGCGCCAATATCGACGAATTCACCGAAACCACCTCGCGCGGCATCGAACGTGTGGGCGGCGCAGCCAAAGGCAAGGCGATCATCGTGCTCAATCCGGCTGAACCGCCCATGATCATGCGCGACACGGTTTTCACACTGTCGTCCGGCGCCGACGAAGCCCAGATCGAGAAATCAGTCACCGCCATGGTGGAAAAGGTGAAGGCCTATGTGCCGGGCTACCGCCTGAAGCAGAAGGTGCAGTTCGAACGCTTCGGCTCCAACAATCCTATCGCCATACCGGGCGTGGGCACCTTCGAAGGCGTCAAGACCAGCGTCTTTCTGGAGGTAGAGGGCGCGGCGCATTATCTGCCGGCCTATGCCGGCAATCTCGACATCATGACCTCGGCGGCGCTGGCCACGGGCGAGAAGATCGCTATGCGCAAGCGCGAGGAGCGGGCGGCCTGATGTTCAATCCCAATACCGACCGGCTTTACATTCAGGACGTCACCTTGCGCGATGGCATGCACGCCATCCGCCACCATTACAGCACCGACCAGGTCAGCATCATCGCCAAGGCGCTGGATGAGGGTGGCGTGGACGCCATCGAAGTCTCCCATGGTGACGGGCTGAACGGCTCGTCCTTCAATTACGGTTTTGGCGCCCACACCGACTGGGACTGGATCAAGGCCGCGGGCAAGGCGGTGAAAAAAGCCCACCTCACCACCTTGCTGCTGCCCGGTATCGGAACGGTGGAAGATTTGCATCGCGCCCACGATTTGGGCGTCACCTCGGTGCGCATTGCCACCCATTGCACCGAAGCCGACATCGCCAAACAGCATATCGGCTTTGCCCGCAAGATCGGCATGGACGTGGCGGGCTTTTTGATGATGAGCCATATGAACGAGCCGGAACCGTTGGCTCAGCAGGCCAAGCTGATGGAAGATTATGGCGTGCATTGCGTCTATGTCACCGACAGCGGCGGCGCGCTGGACATGGACGGCTACCGGGCGCGGCTTGAGGCCTATGACAAGGTGCTGCGCCCAGAAACTGAACGCGGCGTGCATGCCCATCACAATCTGTCGCTGGGTGTAGCCAATTCCATTGTCGCCGCCCAGACCGGCGCAAAACGCATTGACGCCTCGCTGGCCGGCATGGGGGCAGGGGCCGGCAACGCGCCGCTGGAAGTGTTCATCGCCGCCGCCAACCGCAAGGGCTGGCATCATGGCTGCGATCTTTTCGCCCTGATGGATGCGGCGGAGGATCTGGTGCGTCCGCTGCAGGACCGGCCGGTGCGGGTGGACCGCGAAACCCTGTCATTGGGTTATGCGGGGGTTTATTCGTCCTTCCTGCGCCATGCGGAAAAGGCGAGCCAGGACTATCACGTCGATGTGCGCACCATCCTGGTCGAGCTGGGCCGCCGGCGCATGGTGGGCGGGCAGGAAGACATGATCACCGACGTGGCGCTGGACATGGTCAACCAGAAGAAATCCGGCGCCTGAAGGAGGAAACCAAATGTCCGCGGCGGAACAATCAGCAACCGCTCTGGCCCAGCGCGTGGCCGAACAGCTCGACACCGCCTGGCGCGCGAAAAAGCCGATTGCGCCCATCAGCGAGGCCGATGGCGTCACCGATGTGCCAACGGCTTACGCCATCCAGTCTTGCTGGACCGATCTCAGGCTGGCGCGCGGCGAAAAGATCGCCGGCCGCAAGATCGGGTTGACCAGCCAGGCCATCCGCCAGCAATTGAACGTCAGCGAGCCGGATTATGGCACCTTGTGGCAGTCCAGTTTCTACGAAGCGCAGAATGGCCGTGTCACCATTCCGGCTTCCGACTTTCTGCAGCCCCGCATCGAGGGCGAAGTCGCCTTCCTGATCCGTGACCGGCTGAGCGGCCCTGATGTCACGCCCGAACAGTTTTTGGCCTGCGTGCGCGGCTACAGCCTGGGCGTGGAGATCGTGGACAGCCGCATTGCCGACTGGCGCATCAAGCTCGCCGATACCATAGCCGACAACGCCTCCTATGGCGGCTTCAGCGTCGGGCCCTGGGATGCGGCGCTGGGCGGCGTCGATCTCAGCCAGCTGGTGATGAAGATCCGCCACAATGGCGAACTCGCCGCCGAGGGGCCCGCCTCCGCCGTCATGGGCCATCCCGCCAAATCGGCGGCCTGGCTTGCCAACAAGCTTGGCGAATTCGGTGTCAGCCTGGAGCCCGGCGATGTGATCATCTCCGGTGGCATCACCAAGATGCTGCCGGTCAAGGCAGGAGACGAATTCGTCTTCTCCCTGACCGGTCAGCCTGATCTGGCGGTGACCTTCTCGTAAGGTCTACTGGCGAGCGCCGGACTCCGGATCGAAATTGTGCATGCCATAGGGCCTGGGATTGATGGCGATGCGGGTGGACATGCCATTGCCCGCCCAGCTTGCCCGGTGCCAGCGGCCCTGCGGCGCATAGACGACATCGCCAACATTGGCGGTGAAGAACGGCATGCCGTCCATCTTGTAATCGACCGTGCCCTCGGCGATCACCCAGAACTCGTTGAAGTCGATATGAAAGTGGCCCTTGTTGCTGTCGGGCGGCGTGGGCGTGCCATGGCCGCGGATCACATTCATGAAATTGGTGGTGTCGGCGACAAAGGGATGGTCGCCGGGCGTGGGCGGCCGCTTCACGAAATCGCCCCAGAAATCCAGATAGGGCTTGTTGACCTCGTCATACTTGTCCGGCGGTGTGCGGTAGCTGGCCAGCACATATTCCTTGCCCGGGGGTGCTGTGGGCGCAGGTCCTGCGTCATGCTGGGTGGCCGGATAAAGCGGCGTGCGGTTGTTGCGCACCACTTCCAGCCGCACGCTGGGATCATCGCCCACCGTCTCCATCCAGTAGATGTTGCGATAGGGCACCTGGACCAGGAAGCCCTTGGAGGCCACGAACGGCTCCTGGCCGTCGATATGGAAGCGGATCTGGCCGCTGGCGACGTACCAGAAAATGCGGTCATCGGCCCAGAATTGCGGCTTGGTCTTTGCGCCCGGCGCCAGCGAAATGTAATCGGCCGCATAATCCTGGTCGCGGACGATGGGCTGATCCCAGTCGGCCTTGCCCTTGTGGTCGGCCATGATCTCGTTCAGGCGCCAGATCGGCTTGTTGGGCGACTTCCAGGGCGCGGTGTTGGTCGACTTGGACGACCAGCTGAACCAGATCTTCGGCGCCGCGGCGTCCTGCGCCAGGGCCGGCATCAGGCCTAAGACGAGGGCGCATGCGCCCAGCAAAATATTACGGGATTTCATCAAGATCACTCCCCAAACCCATGTTTTCGTTGCCGAAACAATGTCCGCTTTGTAGCGCTAACACAACCACCGAAATCGATCCCCGGTGTGCGGCAAATGGGTGTAATATCCAGTGGCAACTTGTCTTTCCGGGAGAGTCGGAAATGAGGGTTCAGCATCTTCTGTTCGCGGCATCCGTGAGTGTCCTGCTGGCTTGCGGCCCGGCCGGCGCCCAGACCGTTGTGTCGATGGGCAAGGGCTATGCCCATGACTGCTTCGTCTACGCCAAGGCCGGGGTCGATCCCTATGACGGGGTCGATGTCTGCAACCAGGCCCTGAAGGACGAAGTCCTGACGACCAGGGACCGGGCCGCCACCCTCGACAATCGCGGCGTAATGCTGGACATGCTGGGCAAGGTCGACAAGGCCGCCGACGATTTTCACGAGGCGATCAGGCTGAACGAGACCCTGGGCGATCCGCACGTCAATCTGGGCTCCATGCTGATCAAGGAGCGCCGCTATAGTGAGGCCATGGACGAGATCAACAAGGGGCTGGAGCTGGGGATGAGCTTTCCCCATATCGGCTATTACGACCGCGCCATCGCTGAAGAGATGACGGGCAGCTACAAGGAAGCCTATTACGACTACAAGAAGGTGCTGGAGATCGAGCCTGACTATGCGCCGGCGACTGAGCGGCTGAAGGACTTCATTGTCACCACCAGTCCGGCGCCGGACAAGAGTCCAAGCTGACGGCTGAAGTTCCAGGGTACAGTCAGCGCAGGCTCGAAAAGCGCCGCAAGCGTGCTATAGTTGGTCCATGAGCAAGGCCGTCCGCGACTGTGAAGAAGTTGCCGAACTCAAGCATCTCTATGACCGGCTGGCGCTGGCCATTGAACGCGCCGCCGCCACCATGCATATGCGCGGGCATGATTCCACGGCCTTCGCCATGGAAGACACCAAATGCGTGGCGCTGTGGGATCGCATCCGGGCGATGATGCCCAAGTAGAGGGCAGAGCGTTTTTCAGATTGGAAATTCTCAATCCACGCGCGGGCGGCGGTGCTATGAGAAAAATCCTCCATGCCGCACAAGGCGATGACCGCTTCTGTCACGATTCCTAATCAGAACCGTCGCACTTGTTTTACTTGCCCGCATGACCCGCCGGTGGTGCAACGCCTGTCACAGCGCGCACCGCAAAGAGGTCATCCCATGAACCGCACGATTCCGCTTCCTCTGGCCATTTCGGCCTTGCTCGCCGTGGTGTTCCTTACCCCCATGCTGTTGGCCCAGGCTGCGGGCCAGTCCGCCGGTCAGTCCGCCGACGCGCCCAAGCCGGGCCGCCACAAGGTGCTTCAGATCCTGACGCCGGAAGAAGTCGATCCGTCGCGCCTGCTGCCGCCGCCTTACAAGGACGGCTCCGACCTGCAGAAAGCCGACCTGGCCGAGGTCGAGCGGGTCTATCACAACCGCAGCCCCGAGCGCCGCGCCCAGGCCGAATGGGACGACAAGCATGAAAGCATCGCGCTGTTCGATACCGTGCTGGGGCCGAAGTTCGATCTCGCGAAGCTGCCCGCCACGGCCAAGGTGATGGCCGAAGTGGACAACGACCAGGCGGTGACCGCCAACATCGCCAAACGCTATTTCCTGAGGAACCGCCCCTGGGCCATCGATCCCACCCTGGTGGCCTGCGACTACAAGCCCAACGCCGCGCCGCTGACGTCATATCCCAGCGGCCATGCCACCTTGAGCTATTCGACCGGATTCATCCTGGCGGCGCTGATGCCGGAAAAAGCGCAAGCGATCCTCGCCCGGGCGCACGAATATGCTTACAGCCGCGTGGTCTGCGGCGCCCATTATCCGTCCGACATCGAAGCCAGCCATGTGCTGGGCACCGAACTGGCGATGCTGATGCTGGAGAATCCGGCGTTCCACGCCCAATTTGTGTCCGCGCGTGACGAGCTGCGCAGCGCCGGGCTGACCGGGCAGGCCTGGCGTCCCAATAGCGGCCGTCCGCTATTCGGCCGGTTCGCAGACGAAGGTCATGGTGCTGCTCTGCGGGTCGGTACTGGTGACCCGCGCCACGCGGTTGTACTGGTGGCAATGCGCGTTGGCTTTCTCGACCGCGCTGTCCATGCCGATCTGGGTGACCAGGTTGACCGTGCCGCCGTTTTCATCGGCACCGCTCAGATACGTGGTGTAGGAGCAGGCTCCCAGGGGGATCAGAAGCGACAGGGCGAGGGTGCGCATGGGCTTCGGAGCCTTTTGGTTCAAGCCTGATTCTACCGCGATTTTAGGTCAAGCGCGGCTTGGGGGGCAGGGCCAGCGAAATCTCATGGCGCACCGTCCTGGCCAAGCGTACAAAACAGATACCCGGCAAAACAGATACCCGGCTAGGCGTCGCACCGGGCTCGCGGTATTATTTCCACCGATATTCCTCAGGCAGGAGGAACAGATGCGCCATTCCATCGCCGTTGTTCTGCTGGGCATGATGTTTTCGCCCGCCGCGGTTGCGCAAACCCAAGCGCCGCCCGCCTGCGCCTTGCACGAACCGGATGCACCGCACGCAAGCGGGCATGGCACCATTCTGGGATTTGAGGACCCTGCCGCGGCGCGCGCCGGTATTTCTGGGCGCGAAGCCCAGCGGGGCGGGGCGATCGATCCGCACTATCGAAACGATCTGCGCGCCGTGGTGCGGCAGGATGACGGATTTATCGATAAGTTCGACGTGCCCGCTGGCGTGGCCGTCCATGTCGGGGATCGCGTAAGACTGCAGAGCAGCTATCGCAGCACCGCGTCCGCCTGCAGCTATATTCCGCACCTGATCTTCCCGGCATAATGTTCCGGCTGCGAGCTTCTGACAGAGCCTGACCGTGGGTGGAAGCCCAGCCTTGGTCCTTGCCAGCTCATTGTCAGGCAGCGGCGCAACGCCTAACGTCCGCGCATGGCGATGCGGACAGTCTTTTTGTTGCTGATGTTGGTTGGGCTTATTGCCGCCGCAGGCTGGTATGAGCGGTACCTGGCGCACCTGGCCTCATGCCCAAACCATCATTGCGATACAGCGCACCCGTAGCCGGATCAGCGTTTGCGCATCCGCTTGATCACGGTCTTGTCGATCCGTTTTTGCGCGGCAATCGGCCTTGGTTGGGGCGGGACGGGGATTCGGCTTGGGTTTGGGCGCGCGCCGGCGCGCGGATTGGTTTTTTTGTCGCTGGGCTGGTCACTGTTGGTCATGGATGGAAGATGACAGCCGGCAGGAAAACGCAATCCAGGCCGCTAGCCACAGACTTCGCTAGCCACAGATTTCGTATGTGGCGACGAGTTCGCGCTGCTCTTTCAACAAGCCCTCAAGGTAGATGCGGCGGCTCTCGACCGGTTCACGCTCCAGGGCGCGAATAAGACGTGCAATGTTGCCGTGCGTGGTCCACTCGGACTCAACTGGAGGATGGTTTTTCCCATTGCACGACCGTGGCGCATAGCTTGCAACCCATTAATCCCTCTGGCGTCATTAAAAAAGGGTCGGTCGCTTTCGCCACCGGCCCTCCTGGATACGCCGGAAGTTGTGACCTCGGTGATCTGGTCGTCCAGAAACTACAACGCCACCGAAAAAACTGTTCAAAAATGACCAGTTCGGCCGGTTTTTGGGGCAAAAAGGGCTGGCGCAGCGCCGGCAACGGCTAATCCGGATGCGTGATTTGCCCGAGCTTCTTTATTTCTCTCTCTCAAGCAGTCCTACCAGCACTTTTCTAACGTAGTTGTCAGTCTCGTCTGCTATCTGCCTGTTGAATGTATCGTAATGATTATTCTGAGCTATCCATTGGCCCAAAACATCCTGTGGGCTTAACTTTCTACCCATGAGCGGCTCCGTATTTGGTGGGAGCGCTTGGCTTGTTCAAACAAGCTCACGTGTCTCTCAGTCGGCCCAACCGAGGGCGATGGAGCACCCTCTGCCCAAGGCAAACTTGAGTCAAATGACACTTTAACGCCCTGGCTGCTGGGCTATTAATAGTGGATATGGGCCGTTTTCATGTAGAGGCCCAGAATTACCGTGACGGTGATTATCACGATAATGAGGGTTCTATTGCGCTCTGGCAGCATCT
>CAWHLV010000018.1:0-58088 GCA_963830095.1 uncultured Alphaproteobacteria bacterium | reverse complement strand
ACAACCAACTATTTATATTCGTGAAAACTTAGGTATCAACAAGCCAAACTCTTAATAGGAATTTATAAGGAGATAAAAATGAGTATACATGCACATGGCTATGCCAATCATTCTGCAACAGATAAACTTGGTCCCTTTATATTTGAACGTCGTGATCCGCGTTCGCAAGATGTGGTCATTGATATTATGTTTTGTGGTGTCTGTCACTCTGATATTCACTCTGCCCGCAACGAATGGGGATGGACAACCTACCCGTTTGTCCCGGGTCACGAGATTATCGGACGCGTAAAGGCTGTTGGGAATAAGGTTTCGAAATTTAAGGTGGGTGATTTAGTCGGTGTCGGTTGTCTGGTTGACAGCTGTCGACATTGTGAATCATGCGAGGAGGGGTTAGAACAATATTGTGAAAACGGATTTACAGGAACTTATGGTAATGAAGATAAAATTGGTGGGACATCACATCCAAAAACTTTGGGTGGGTATTCCGATGTAATTACTGTAGATGAACACTTTGTTTTGCGTATACCGAAAATCTTGATCCGGCTGCAGCCGCGCCTTTATTATGTGCCGGAATTACAACTTATTCACCTTTGAGCCATTGGAAAGTCGGCTCAGGTCAAAAGGTTGGCATTATCGGTCTTGGTGGGCTTGGTCATATGGGAGTTAAATTTGCCCATGCTATGGGCGCACATGTTGTTATGATCACCACTTCTCCTGAAAAAGGGGCAGATGCAAAAAAACTAGGAGCGAATGAAGTTTTGATTTCCAAAGATACTAAAGCGATGGAAGTTGCCAAAAACAGCTTTGATTTTCTACTTAATACAATTCCTGTTGGGCATGATATTGATCCTTATATGCTCTTGTTGAAACGTGATGCCACTATGGTGATTGTAGGTTCGGTAGAGCCTTTAAAGAAAGCGGACGGTATAAATTTTATCTTCAAACGGCGTTCCATGGCAGGATCATTAATCGGAGGCATTCCCGAAACACAAAAGATGCTGGATTTTTGTGGTAAACATAACATTACCTGCGACATTGAGAAAATCTCTATCAAAGACATTAATACGGCCTATGATCGTACAGTCAAAGGTGATGTTAAATATCGTTTTGTTATAGACATGGCATCCCTTTCAAAGAATGGGAAGGAAGGTTAATATGCAAAATAATACAGGTACTATTGTCGTAATAGGGGCAGGATCGATTGGTCAAGCGATTGCCCGGCGAGTTAGCGTAGGCAAGCACGTGGTGCTTGCGGATTTGCGTCAAGAGAATGCCGATACGGCGGCAAAAATCTTGAAGGATGCCGGTTTTATTGTTAGTACAGCGAAAGTGGATGTTTCATCGCGTGCGTCTGTTCAAGCTTTGGTTAAAACTGCGGCCTCTTTTGGAGAGATTTACGGCGTCATCCATGCTGCTGGTGTTTCTCCGAGTCAAGCGACTCCAGAGGTAATCTTAAAGGTTGATCTTTATGGAACTGCACTTGTGCTAGAGGAGTTTGGCAATGTTATCGCAAGCGGTGGTTCTTGTGTTGTTATTTCTTCACAGTCCGGGCATCGACTGCCGTCGCTTTCTGTTGAGCAGAATAAAGCTCTTGCGACAACACCAACAGAGGAGTTGCTTAAACTTCCGATGCTTCAGCCGGATCAGATCCGCGATACTCTTCATGCTTACCGGATTTCAAAACGTGCGAATTCTTTGCGTGTTATGGCAGAGGCAGTCCGATGGGGCAAGCGTGGTGCGCGTGTCAATTCTATTAGTCCCGGCATTATCATTACCCCGCTAGCCAACGATGAATTCAATGGGCCGCGAGGAGCGGGCTATCGGCGTATGATTGAATTATGCCCATCTGGACGGGCAGGCACGCCTGATGAGGTGGGAACCGTTGGTGCTCTTCTTATGGGGCGGGACGGTACATTTATAACTGGTAGTGATTTTCTAATGGACGGCGGTGTAACAGCATCTTATTGGTTCGGAGAGCTTGCTCCCAAGCCATAGAAAGGATATCAGATATGGAAATCAAAAGAAGCGGGTCACAACCTTCTACGAAAGGGCCTGTCGAATATTTCACAGGAACAGTCCGTGTTGATCCTCTTTTTAATGCATCCACGCCCACTCGAGTTTTTGGTGCTAATGTTACATTTAAACCGGGTGCTCGCACAGCATGGCATACGCACCCGCTAGGGCAGACCCTGATTGTGACTTCCGGCTGCGGCCTTGTGCAACGCTCGGGATGGTCCAATCGAGCAGATTCGCCCAGGTGATGTTGTTTGGTTCCCTCCAGGTGAAAAGCATTGGCATGGTGCTGCACCTACTACGGCTATGACACACATCGCCATTGTGGAAGTGCTTGATGGAAAAAGCGCTGACTGGATGGAAAAGGTTACTGATGAACAATATAAATCATGAAAAAAAGGCAGATTGGTGCTAATTTTCTTCAGCCAGTAAAAGTTGATTTAATTTATAAAATTGACTAAATTGTTTTTGTTGGGGTAATAATGTAAGTTTTCGTAACGGTGTTCATTCCAATAATTTCTCTGTCTTGGATCTTTAATATTTTGAATGTAATCAATAATCCGTTTATCTAGTTTTAGTAGATTTAGCATTTGATGTATCCTGACCCGAGAAACGCCGAATTGCTGGCCAACAGCAGTCATTGATCCTGTTTGATTATAAAGTTTTTGATATTTTATAGCAATTTCGAAGGGATTTGGTTTACAAATAACCGGTCGATTTTGCTTTAAAAGCCGTCGGGTGATACGTTTATTGGTGCTAATACCGTAGGAGTTTGACCTTCAGAAATCTCCAAACCTCTGCCGCCGTTGTAGTTAAGATAGATAGGGATATGAAGGTAGAGCCTATTAATGGTGCGCTGAGTGTCTCGACCGGGGGAGCCATAAACAAGAAAACCCGCCTTTTTAGGCGGGTTTTCTTGTTTATGTTTCCTCATGAGCGGGGGCTCGAAGTGAGCCCTGCTTATAAACTCCGACCGAATAGGAGGAGTTTATAGGGCGAGGGTGTGACCCGTAAGGAGTGAGCGATAGCGAACGACTGAAGGGCAACGAGCCCTCGCGGGGGAGTTTTCAATAAAAAAGACCATCTGATTTTTAGATGGTCTTTTTATTTGATTATTTTTTATTCTCGGCTTATGATATTATTTATCACATCAGTTCTTCCGATTCCCCCCAAATCGGAAACGTAGCAATAAAAATCCCCCGAAAGTTTTTTGATTTTTTAACTATTTATTCATCAAGGGGGTATTCCATGTCAAAACGTTTGTCAGGTTATCAAGGATTGATTAAGAATATCGGGAATATTTTAGCCCGTGGTCGTCAGCGTGCGTATGTTGCCGTTGACAACGTTCTTGTTGAGACGTATTGGCATGTCGGCCGGGAAATCGTTGAGTACGAGCAACAAGGGAATGAGCGGGCAGAGTATGGCTCCGAATTGCTTCGTGCCTTGTCGAGGGATTTGAAGATACAGCATGGTAAGGGTTTTAGCATAAGCAATGTCTATGCAATGCGGCAGTTTTATCTTAAGTACCAGAAATTCCAGACAGTGTCTGGAAAATTGACCTGGAGTCATTATGTCGTTCTTCTTGGTGTCAGCGATGATCTTGCCAGAGGATTTTATGCAAAACAATGCGTTAATGAGGCCTGGTCGTCCGTAATTTGGAACGACAGGTAAATTCCATGCTTTTTGAAAGGATGGCTTTAAGTAAAGATAAAAAGGGCGTTCTTAAAATGTCTAAAGAAGGGCAGTATGATCACAAAGGGTGAAGATGCTGTTAAAGAACCATATGTCCTTGAGTTTCTTGGTATTCCTCAGGGACGTAAGATATTCTGAGAAGGAATTGGAACAGAAAATTATTGATAATCTGCAAATGTTTCTTCTGGAAATGGGAAAAGGCTTTGCTTTTGTCGGCCGGCAATACCGAATAAGCTTTAGCAATAAACATTTTTATGTGGATCTCGTCTTTTATCATCAGATATTAAAATGTTTTGTTTTGGTGGATTTAAAAATTGGGCATGTGGATCATTTGGATATTGGCCAAATGAATATGTATTTGAATTACTTTAAGAAAGAAGAAATGACTCCGGGGGATGCTGAGCCTATTGGGATTATTTTAGGGGCAGATAAGAAGGACCATGCGCTTGTCGAATATGCTCTGGGAGGGGTTTCGGATAAATTATTTGTTTCAAAATATCAATTATATCTTCCCGACCGTAAAATGTTGCAAAATAAACTTAATGCTTTATTGGGGCGGGATTCGGCGTAGTGTTAATTTAGGAAAAGTCCGGATTTTGAGGGCGACCGGGGAGCCATATAGGGATTGCGCCAATTCCTTTGACCCTGCCTTTCAAACGTACTAAAATAAAAGCATTTCTATCACCGGAATTTTCTATGCCTCCCACACGCGCTAAAAAATGCCCCCTCTGCGGCAAGCCGGGTTTTTACAAGCCATGCCAAATATTGCCCGATATGTTCTAAATTCGCCTTCCGAATAATGAATACCCTTCGACCCCTGCCATGGCGGCGGCGGTGTCGAACGCGGGCGCGCTGGGCGCGATCGGGGTTGCGGCGGAAACCACCGAGGGCGCTGGCAAGATGATCCGCGCCACCCGGGCGCTGACCAACCGGGCCTTCAATGTGAATGTCTTCTGTCACCGGCCGGCGACGGCAAACGCGGCGGTGGAAGCGTCCTGGATCGCGCGCTTCCAACCAGAGTTCGCGCGGCTGGGTGCAGAACCACCGGGCACGTTGCGCGAAATCTATCAGACTTTCCGCGGCAATGACGCCATGACCGCCCTGCTGCTAGAGACGCGGCCCGCCATTGTCAGCTTTCATTTCGGCCTGCCTGACGATGCGCAAATCCGGGCATTGAAACAGGCGGGCATTTTGCTGTTCGGCTCCGCCACCGGCCTGGCGGAAGCACAAAAGCTCGCCGATGCCGGGCTCGACGCGATTGTCGCGCAAGGATACGAGGCCGGCGGTCATCGCGGCGCCTTCGACGAAAACGCCCCCGACGACCGGCTGGGCACTTTCACGCTCATCCATCTATTGGCGCGCCGGCTTAGCCTGCCGGTAATCGCGGCCGGCGGCATCATGGACGGGGTGGGTATCTCCGCGGCGCTCAAATTGGGCGCGGCGGCGGCACAGCTGGGCACCGCCTTTGTCGGCTGCCCGGAGTCCTCGGCCGACCAGGGCTATCGCGCGGCGTTGGCCAGTGACGCCGCCAACCACACCATGATGACGCGCGCCATTTCGGGTCGCCCGGCCCGCTGCCTGGCCAACCGCTTCACCAAGCTCGCGCAAACCGTCCCCGATAGCGATGTACCCAGCTATCCGATCACTTACGATCTGGGCAAGGCGCTGCACGCGGCAGCAAAAGCCAAAGGCGAATTCGGCTTTGGCGCGCAATGGGCCGGCCAGGGTGCACCCTTGTCACGGCCGATGCCGGCGGCGGAGCTGGTCAAGCTGCTGGCGCAAGAGCTGGCGGCGGCTTAACCACGTCCAACTGTCATTCCCGCGCAAGCGGGAATGACAACTACAGCGACGGCTGATTCTTCGCCCGCTTCTTCCACTTGTAGATCGCCAGCGAGTTCTTCCAGAAATACTTCTCCGCCGCCGCGTGGCTGCGGGTGGCGAAATAGGCCCGCGCGATGGCGACAATCTCGGCCGGCGTCGCGGTACCCCAGCTGTTGGGCCAGTCGCTGCCGAACACCACCCGGTCCTCGCCGAAGGTGTCCATCAGCTGGTCCAGGCGCGCCTTGTGGGCGGCAAGCCCGCGCGCCTTCATGGAGCGGTGATCGATTTCCGACAGCTTGGCATTGATCTTGGGCCTGGAATAAATCTCCTTCAGCACCGCGTCATAGCCGGCCTGATCCTGTGGCTCGGGATCGAGCTGCGGCAGATGGTCGATCACGATGCGCAGATTGGGCACCTTGTCGTTGATCTGCACCATGGTCTGCAGCAGCTTGACCGTGGGATTGGCGCTGTCCATCACCATGTCGGCATCGGCAATGCGCTTCAGCCCGTCAATGAATTTGGGATCGTCGACCAGTTTCGAAACATCGCGGTCCCAGATATTGCCGCACCGAATTCCCAAAAACAGCGGGTCCTTGCGAAAGCGGGCGAACTCGTCGGCGAAGTCCGGCTTTTGCGGCTCCAGGTCGCCGACCGTGCCGACAAACAGCGGATCGGTATGCTCCTGCTCCAGCACCCAGAGATTGTCCTCGATCCAGGGGCTCGCCTCCAGCTCGATGGCGCCCACAATGCCCAGGGGCACCGCATAGTGGCGATAGGTCGAGGGCAGCGCCACGCCATGCATGTCCTTGGCCCATTCCGGCGAGCCGGCATAGGGCACGCCCTGGGGCCGGCGGGAATCGAACAGATGCACATGGGTGTCGATGATGGGAATGTCCGCCAGTGGCGCGGCTGCTTCCACGATACTGGCCGAAAGCACCGCGGCCGCAGCCCCGGTAAGAAAATCGCGCCGCTGCATCATTGCCCCCTTATTGCTTCGCCCGTTCCAGGCCATGTCCAAGCCACAGCGAATAGGTGCCGGGCTGGGTGGCGTATTTCAGAAACGCTGCCGCTTCCTTGGGATGCGCCGAACGCGCCGTCACCGCCGCCGCGCTGTCGATATAGGCGCCCAGCGAATCCGGCACCGGGCCCGACATTGGTCAGCTCGTCGGGATGATTGATGATCTCGCAGATCAACTGCAGCGCCATCTGGCCTTCGCCACGCGCCACCGCCTGGCCGCCTTCGCCGTTGTGGCTGATCTTGCGCTTCACGCCCGGCGAACTCCGGATGGGCGTTCAGCATGCCGTCGATGATGCGCGCTTCCATGCTGCCCGAGGTGGGATCGGAGTACATCACGCTGTCGGCCGCCTTCAGTACTGCGGCCAGCTTGTCGACCGTGGAGATATCGGGGATGCCGTCACCCTTATGCACGGCAAGCCCGATGCGCACCCGGCCAATGTTAATACGGCTGCCCGACGCCACCTGATTGCTGGCCTGCGCCTGATCCATCAGGGCATAGGGCATGAACACCACGTCGGCCGGCGGCGTGCCGCCCTTTAGCTCGTCGCCCATCTTGGCCATGTTCAAGGTCACGATATCGACCTTGACGCCCATTTCCTTTTCAAAGCCCATGGCCAGATCGCGCAGGCCAGAATTGGCGGTGACCGCCGGCGTGATCACCCGGAGCGTGACTCCTTGCGCCATCGCGGGCGTGGCCAAAGCCAGCATCACCGCACCAAGAATGAATTTACGCATACCTATATCTCCCTTGTTATTTCGAAGCGGACGCTGGCATGCGCCCCCATATCCACATTCTGGGCTTCCGGCCCAGCCACGCCAGCGTGGCGATCAGAAGTGCGGCGGAGGTGGCGACGATCGCCAGCGCCAGGCTGTAATTGCCGCCCGTTGCTTCGGCGATTTTCGACTGCAGCGGATTGTTCACTGCCGCGATCAGATTGCCCAGCTGATAGCAGGTGCCGGCAAAAGTGCCGCGCGCCGCCGCCGGCGCCAGCTCGTTCAGATGGGCGGGCACCACGCCCCAGGCGCCCTGCACGCAGACCTGCATCAGGAAGGCGCCGATCGCCAGCATCAGCGGCGTCGGAGGCGACCAGAACCAGATCACCGGCAAGGCCAGCAGCGCACCAGGATGATGGTCTTGCGCCGGCCAAAGCCCTGGCTGAAGGAGCCGAAGAACAGCCCGCCGATGATGGCGCCGATATTGCCGATCACCAGATCTGCCGACCATGCGGATCGAAGCCGTGCTGCACGCGCAGGAAGGTGGTGTAGATATCCTGGGTGCCGTGGCTGAAGAAATTGAAGCCGGTCATCAGCATAATCGGCGAACAGCGCCACCTTGCCATGGTCGCGCAGGATGGAAATTGTGCCGGCGGCTTCTGTGGCGCCTTCGCGGCTGAAAAGCGCGATTCCGGCACGCGACATCGATATACAGGATCAGCAGCGCCGGGGATGACGCCGACCATGAACATGCCGCGCCAGCCGATGATCGGATACAGATAGCCGAAGACCACCGCGGCGATCGAGAAAGCCGGTCGGATAGCCCGACTGCAGCAGGCCGGAGACGAAACCGCGCGCCTGCGGCTTGATGGTCTCCATCGACAGCGAGGCGCAGATGCCCCACACCCCGCCCATCGCCACGCCGAAGAGCGGCGCAGGCGAATAGAGGGTCAGATATTGGGGGTGAAGGCGATCGCGAAACTGAGAGCGAATAAAGCGCGATGTCCAGCATCAGGACCGGGCGGCGGCCGAATTGGTCGGCCAGGCGCCCGAAGATGAAGGCGCCCAGCGGCCGGCAGGCCAGGGTCAGCATGGTCGCCACCGCCACATTGGTGATGGTGGTGCCGAACTGCGGCGGCGATGTCCTTGAACACCAGTCAGCAGGAAAAGTCATAGGCATCCAGCGTCCAGGCGAGATAGCTCGCCGTCACCGTATGCTTGGCGGTCGGCGTCCACCCTTTCAGTGCCTCGAACGCCGCCATGCCATTTCCTTCAGGTGAATTTTTGTCACGCAGTATGTCTTAGATCATGTCGATCTGGAAGACATAGCCGCCGCTGGGACTGTTGAGCGCGCGGAAAACCGGGGCGTGCATATTTGTCGTTGATCGGCCAGCCCGGATGCTCGCCCGCATCCACGCCATAAAGCTGGCCATCCAGCAGGCAGACATCATGCATGTCGCAGGAGCCGGGCACGAAATCGACGAACTCCACCGGCTCGCCCTTCTTGATGTCGTATTTGATCAGCCCGGGCGTATAGCCCTCATAGCCCGGCACCTTGGGATTCTGGGTGCCATAGACCTGCCAGATGAAGCTGCCATCAACTTCGATGCCGTGCAGCCGGTCCACATGGGCGGCGGGAAACATATAGTCGCATTCCCAGGTGACAGGGTTCATCCGCACCAGAGACTCCAGCCGGTTGGACTAAATCCACAACCGCCCGCCCTCTGAATTTTCCCAAGCCAGGCCGTGACAGGAACCGCCATTGTTCTTCGGCGCCGAATGGAATTTGGCGATGACTGATGGTCTTGCCATCCATGTCGGTCTGGAACACGCCTTCCACCGGCGGGTCGGGCGGATTGTGCACCGATGCGCCATTGGCGCCGCTCCAGACAAAGCCGTTGCCCACCGCCATGCCGCTGCAATCCACGCACTCGGTCACCACGCTGTGCAGCACTTTGCCCTTGCGGTCCAGCAGCCAGGCGGTTTCCACCCCCTTGTCGTGACGCTGCTGCTGGATCCAGAAGCCCCGGCCCTGCGGATCCGCCGTGATGGCATTGGGCCAGCAGGGCGGCGTCAGGAACAGTTGCGTGGTGCGCGCCTTGCGGCGCGGGATCGGCTTGGCCTGGATGCTGGCCAGGGTGCGGCCCAGACTCATCGGTGCCGGGCTTTTGCATCTGTGGCTGCGCCTTTGATTGTTGAACGAGGGCCGGCGATGCCGCGATCATTGCCGCGCCGGTCAGAAATTGCCGCTTGTCCATATCTACCTCACAAAAGCTTCACCCTTCGACAAGCTCAGGGTGAGGAATTATGGAAATCTCCTCAGGCTGAACTTGTCGAAGCATGAGGAGTAAACCGCGTCACTTATCCAGGAATACCATCACCGCCGGCGACCCCATCCCCAGGAACTTGCCAGTGAATTTCGGCACGCCATCCGCGCCCAGGCGGAAGGTGACGATATTGTTGCCACTCTGGTTCAGCGAATAAATGAACTTGCCCGACGGATCGATGGTCAGGCTGCGCGGATTGTCCGCTTGCGTCCAGGTGTTGGCGGTGCGGCTCACCACACCATCAGCGCCGACCGTATAGGTGACGATCGAATCCTCGGTGCGATTGGCGCCGTACAGATGCTTGCCCGATTTGTCGATCAACAGCTCGGACGTCGTGTTGGTGCCCTGAAAGCCATCCGGCAGCGAGGAGATCGACGGGCCCTTCTGGGTCAGCTTGCCGTCGGCAAAGGCATAGGTTGTCAGGCGCGAGTCCTGTTCCTGCTGCTGATAAAACGTTTTGCCGTCATGGCTGAAGGCGAAATGGCGGGGGCCCGCACCCGGCACCGACTTGGTGACGGAGACCTGGTTCAGCTTGCCGCTATTGGTGTCGAGCTTCCAGACAAAGATCTGGTCGCGGCCGGCGTCGGCGCCCACGACATACTGGCCGGTGGGATCGGGCAGGATCATATGACCGCGCGAACCATGCGGCCGGGCATCGCCGAACATCGCCACCGGCTTGTCGGCGGCGGTGTAGGTGCTCTGCGGGCCTTGCGGCTTCACCACATCGGTGGCCTCACCCAGGCTGCCGTCGGCCTTTAGCCGGATCACTTCATAAGCGCCGCCGGTATAGTCGGCGACCAGCAGGAACTTGCCCGACGGATCGATGCTGGTGAAGCACGGGATCGAGCCGCCAGAGTCCACAACGTTCAGCTGCTTCAGCGCGCCACTGGCCTGGTCCACCGCAAAGGCGGTGACCGAACCGCTCTTGTTGGCGCCATAGGTGGCGACCTCATTCACCGCATACAGAAACTTGTGGTCGGCCGATAGCACGATCCAGGACGGTGATGTGGTCTTGGCCACCACGCGCGGATTGGACGGCGCACCGGTCGCAGGGTCCACATCCACCAGATAGATGCCCTCGCCATGGCCGTTGGCCGCGGCCTTGGGATCGGTGGGGTCGCTGGTATAGGTGCCGATATAGGCACGCGCGGCCAGCGCCGCATTGGCCGAAGCAACAAGCAGGGCCGTGGCTGCGACCGTGGTCAGAAATCTCATCACATATCTCCTTATTAATTGTCCGGCAGCGCGAAGACGAAGACGCCTGCGCCATTGTTGGGATGATGCACCTGCGGCATCAGGGTGGTGGGCTTGCCCACCGGGCTGCCGCCGCCAAGGCCGGTTTCCACCGCGATATACTGCTTGCCATCCACCGCATAGCTGACGACATGGCCCTGCACGCGTGGTGGGAAGACGGGTCTGCCACAGGGTTTTGCCGGTCAAGGTTTCAAAGGCGCGGAAGCGGCGGTCGAAATCGCCAACAAAGCCCACACCGCCATCGGTGGTCAGCACGCCGGTCAGGAACGGCGCCTTCTGCTGGAAGCTCCACAAGGCCTTCATGGTGGTGGTGTTGTAGGCCGCGAGTTTCCCCAGATTGCCGTCAGTGCCCGGCATCTCGAACAGCTGCTGCGAACCGGCATCCCCGCCCACACCGATCTTCTTTTCCATCGGTTCGGCCCGCATCAGCACACAGGACTGATGCAGCGGAATGATCAGCAGGTCGGTCTTGGGATCATAAGACGTCGCCGGCCAGTCATGGCCGCCGGCTGGGCCTGGGCAGGACGAGATCCAGTCGCCGACCTTGGCGTCCTGCACATCCTTGCGATAGGTCGGCACACCGGTCTTGGGATCGATCTTGTCGAACACGTTCTGGAAGACGGTCTGGGCACTGTCTTCATAATTGCCGGTGACGCGGTTGAGCTTCCACAGGATGCCGACCTTGCCGATGGTCAGCAGGTCCTTGGACGCGCCATGGTCGATCAGCACGCGCTCGAACACTTCATCCAGATCGAAATTCTCGCCCGGCGCATGGCTGTAGGCCCATTTCAGCGAACCCTTGTCGGGGTCGAGCGCCAGGGTGGAATTGGCATACAAGCGTCGCCCCACCGCCCGAATTGCGGCTGGCGCGGGTCCAGGGCTTGGCCTGTGCCGTGCCCCAATAGGTCGTGTTCAGTTCGGGATCATAAGTGCCCGCGATCCAGGTCTCGGCGCCTTGCCGGAATTCATCGGGCAGATTGTTCCAGCTGTCGCCGCCCGGCTCGCCTTTCAGCGCGATGGTCTTGAAGCGCCACGCGACCTTGCCGGTCTCGGTGTCATAGGCGCTGATGAAACAATGCTTGGTCTCATAGCGGTTGCAATAGGTCAGGCCGACCAGCATTTTGCCGTGGATGGCGATGGCGCCGCCGGTGTTGGAATAGCCTTCCTTGGCGTCCTCGATCACCGACTGCCAGACGATCTTGCCGGTTTTCGCATCCAGGGCATAAAGCTTGGCGTCGGTGGTCGGCACGAACACCTTGTCGCCGTAAAGCGCCAGCTGAACGCGTCGCGCCATAGGCGCGGGTGGGCGCCGGCCCGATGCGGTTCTCCCAGATCAGCTCGCCGGTGGCGGCATTCAGCGCCTGCACCGTGTTGGCGGTGTTGGAGAGAAACATGATGCCGTCATGAATGATGGGGGTGACTTCGCTTGCCCCGCCTTCATTCATCGCCCAGGACCAGGCGAGTTGGATGTTCTTGACGTTGCCGGTGTTGACCTGTGCCAGCGGCGAATGGCTCCAGCCCTGATAGGTGCGCCGATACATCAGCCAGTCGCCATCCTTGGGATGGGCCAGCATCTGGTCGGTGACGGGATCATAGCTTTTCAGCGAACCGGCCACCGTCACGCCGAAACGCCCCGGCGGATAAGAGGTCGCCGGACGCGCTGCGCCGCCGCCAGCGGCGGCGGGCGCTGCCTCGGCCAGATCGGCCGGCATCTTGCCGTCAGCGACACTATTGATCTTGATCTTCTCGGCGCCGGTAAAAGCCGTCATGCCCTGCTTGGCGCCATTGGCCGCCAGAACGAAAGAGACGATGCGGCGATAGGTGTCGGCATCCAGGCTGTTGCCATTGCCATAGGGCATCGACGCCTTGACCAGATTGTAAAGCTCGTCCGTCGAGCGATTGCCCCAGGCCGCGATGAAGGTCGCACCCGACAGCGCCGGGGCTTCGCCCGCGCCCTGCAACCGCGCGCCATGACACTGGGCGCAGTTGGCGGCATAGAGGGCGCGGCCTGCCCGCGCCTGGTCGGCACTGAAGGGACCATTGTCCAGCGCCAGCGCGCTGACACTGGCAAATGCGGCGGCAAGAACGGAGAAAGCAGAAAATCTTTTTCATCACCGCCTCACTTCGCCGGCACATCGAATTGCGGCAGGAAGCCCGGACCGGCCACCGGCACATCCTGTCCGGGGTCGGCGTGCGGCGGCAGAAGCCAGCCGGTCAGATTGCCGGTGGGCGTCTTCTGGCTGTTGATCTGGACATAGAAGTGTCCGTGCCGCACAGCCGCGACCTGTTTGGAGGTCAAGGTCACGCTGCCCGACACGGTGCCCGATGTCCCCTGGCTCGCGGTCAGATCGAAAGCCTTGGGGCCCGGAATGCCGATACCGGGTCCGTCATACAATTCCGCCGTGGTGGCTGCACTTCCCAGCCCATGGAAATCGGCGCTGACGGTGAGCGTATTGCCATCGAGGGTGGCATGCGCCCTGCCCTCACCGGAAATGTTGACGCGCGTGCCGTCCGTCAAGGGCGAGGACGACAATCTGGTCTCGAATTGTTCGGCCGCAAGACAGGGCTGAACCGCCCAAACCAGCGCCAGCGCGCAGACACCACCAAGCCGCAAAGCCATTCCCCGTCCCACATTTTTATTATATGGGCCGAGTTTTAGCACGGCATCGGCGGACGCCCAACACTGTGCAGGCGCAGCATTTTCCCGTTATAGTCGGGCTTCCTGCCGGGCCCTTACGCGGCAATGTGCGGCGCAGAGTGCGCATGCGCGCTTGGTTGCGCGCCCTTGGACGGGAATGCTTTGCCACGCGCGCCGATTGTGGGGCTTGCGCGTCATTCGTCAGTTGCCTGTCATCAAAATACACGCATCATTGTTCGGTACGGCCGGGCCATTTCCATGTCGAACGACGTCGTCTCCGATCGCCAGCATACCGCTGCGCAAAAGGCGCCTGCCCCGCGCTGGGGTCTTCCGCGTCTTTGGCCATGGGCGCTTCTCTGTCCGGTGCTTCTGTTCGCTGCCTATGTGCTGGCGGGCTTTTATCTGGTGCCAGGCCTGGTCCGCTCCACGGCCACCAATTGGGTCAGGACCAATCTCGACAAGCCCATCGCGCTGGGTGAGATCAAATTCAATCCCCTCACCTTCACGCTCGACGTGGACGATATCGCGCTGCCATCTGCCACTATGGGCGCACGAACCCCGATGGTGGCGGCGGCCCATGTGCGAGTTGGTTTTTCCATCCTGTCGTTGTTCAGAGTCGGCCTATCGCTTCAACCAGGTCACCCTGGACCAGCCTTTCATCAATGCCATCATCCGTCCCGATGGCTCGCTGAACCTGATCGAACTCCGACCCCGTACACATTCGCAGGGGCCAAATCCGGCGGTCAAGATCGATGTCCTCTCCGTCCATGACGGCCATGTCGTCTATGCCGACCAAAGCCAGACGCCCGTACCGGAAGCGACCCTCATCCCGGTGGCTTCACCCTCAAGGATTTCCAGACCAATGTGGCGGAGGGCGGCGACTTCACCTTCAACGCCAAAAGCGAGCGCGGTGAAGCTTTCGCCTGGAGCGGCACGCTTTCGATTGCCCCCATTTCCTCGCGCGGACGGCTGACCGTCGCCGGCCTGCAAAGCACCACCGTCCAGGAATTCCTGGGGCGCCGCCTGCCGGTGGCCCTGGCGGGCGGCCATGCCACTTTCACCGCCGACTATGATTTCGCCTATGACGCCGGCAACCTGATGCTGAACCTGTCGTTGCCCCAGATCACGGCGGCAGGTCTATCTTTGGCCGGCGACAAAAGCCTGTTTCGAGGCACGGCGGCCATAACGCAACTGAATGCCAGCGCCGGTCCCATCGCGCTCTCGGCCAACGCACACGGCATCGTCCGGCTGACGGCGGCGATGCCGAAGCTGGCGCTCAAGGGTCTTGGTGTGACAGCAGCCGGTGCCGTCGAACCGGCCATCCAGCTGGCGGACGCGTCACTCACCGGCCTGCAGCTAGACTATGGCGCACGCAAGCTTGGGCTGGGCAATCTGGTTCTGGACGGCGCCGATCTGTCGGTCCGCCGCCTGCAGGGCAACCGGATCAGCCTCCTCACCCTTCTGCCGCCAAAAGCTTCCGCGCCCGCGAAGACAGCGCCAGCAGAGCCGTGGCACATCGCACTCAATCAGTTCGCGCTGAACGACGCGCGTGTGCGCTTCGAGGATTTGGCGCTGGCACATCCCGCTCGCTTGAGCATCGCGCCGCTCAGCGTCAGCGCTACGGGCGCGGGCAGCGATCTCAGCCAGCCGGTGACCATCCATTTCGACACCGGGTTGAATGGCAAGGGCCATGCCGCAGGCGACGCGACCGTGACACCCGAAAGTCTTGCCGGGGATCTGAAATTCACCCTGACGGGCCTGGCATTGAAGCCGTTTTCGCCCTATCTGCCGCCGCTCAAGTCGCTGGCACTGCGCTCCGGCGAGGCATCCGCCTCGGGCACCGTGCATTTCAAGGGCGCCGACCTCGCTGCACTCAGCTTCCAGGGCAATGCCGCAGTCGGCAATTTCAGCATGCTGGAGACCACCACCAACAGCCCGCTGTTTGCCTGGCGCGCCTTTGCCCTCAAGGGCATTGACGTGGTCAGGAACCGCATCACCATCAATCAGGCAAGCCTGGCCAGGCCGCTGGGCCAGGTCGTGGTGCTGGCCGACCGCAGCTTCAACTTCACGCCGCTGGTGCCGCCCAAGGCCGCCGGCACGGCGGCCGCTTCAACACAGTCCGCGCCGGCGGCCGCGACGGTGCCGATCCAGGCCTCTTCGGCAAAATCGGCCTGGACCATCCAGGTCAAGAAACTCAACATCAGCGGCGGCTCGATGGGTTTTTCCGATCTGTCCATACAGCCCAATTTCTCGGCCCGCATCGACGAACTGAAGGGCACCATCGCCAACATCACCAATGCGCCTGGCCAGACCGCCGCCATCGACCTCAGCGGCCAGGTGATCGACCAGTTCTCACCCGTCACCATCAAGGGTTCGATGGACCTGCTGGCCTATGACCGCAAGACCGACATGCAGCTCGCCTTCCGCAATATCGAGCTGCCGGTGTTCAACCCCTATTCCGGCCGCTATGCGGGTTACGCCATCGCCAAGGGCAAGCTGACCACTGAACTGTCTTACAAAATCAACAATCGCGCGCTCAGGGCCGACCATCATGTGATCGTTGACCAGCTGGAATGGGGCCAGGCCACCGACAGCAAGGACGCAGTCCCCCTGCCGGTGCGGCTGGCGACCGCCTTGCTCAAGGACAGCAAGGGCGTGATCGACCTGGACCTGCCGGTGACGGGGTCGCTGGACGATCCCAAGTTCAGCATCTGGCCTGTCGTCTGGCAGGTTGTCGGTAACGTCATCACAAACGCGGTGACCGCGCCCTTCCGCCTGATCGGTTCGCTGTTCGCGGGCGCCGACAAGGCGCAGTACATTGATTTCGCGCCGGGCTCGGCCAGCCTGCCGCAAGGATCGGCCGAGGCGCTGGGCGCGCTCGCCAAGGCGCTGACCCAGCGGCCCGAACTCAAGCTCGACATTCCCGCCGGCCCCGGCATCCGCGAAGATGCAACCGCGGTAGCCGATGCCGCGATCGACAAGGCGCTGCTGGCGAAAGACGCCGGCAAGGTGACGAGCGTGGCCGCGCTGGATGCGGACGACCAGCATGACCGGCTGGACGATCTTTATCGCGCCAAACTGGGCAAGAAGCCGGTCTTCCCCGATTTTCCCGCCGAAGCGCTCAAAGCCGCTGCTGGCGCCAAGCCGGATGCAAGCGACGATGACCGCCGCGCCCTGCTGGAATCCCAATGGATGCGCGGCGAGCTTCGCAAGAGCTTCATGCCCAGCAATGCGGAACTCGCCACACTGGGCACGGCACGCGCGAATGCGGTCAGAACCGCGCTGCTGGCCGATGGCTCGGTCGATCCTGCTCGCGTCTTCATGGCCGCTGGATCGACAGAAGCCGCCGACAGCGGCCATTCCCGCATGGAGCTGAAGTTCGAATAGCGGCTACTTCAGATATTTCGATGCGAAGCGATGAAATAGGACCAGTTGGGCGCGGCGTATGGCCATAAGGATGCTGGCGATACCGATGTCGCCATTGTACAGGAAGGTTTCGATCTTGGGAAATGGATCGGTCTGCAGGCCTGTCCTGCCATAGATTTCCAGGCCGGGCTGGCGGCCGCCGCCGCCATGAACATGCCCTTGCGCGTCCTGCCAGGCGTCGCCCGGAATGGCGCAAGCCGGATTGATCGACATAACCGCCGCCGCCGATAAAGACAGGGACGCGGCGCGGCGAGCGCAATGATACTCATGGCTGTCCACCGGCATGTCATTGGCGGTGTGCGCCCACCGCGGCATATTTCAGGAAGTTGCCCGCCATCCAGTGGAATTCGTTGGGCGCGGCCACATTCTCCAGCGCTTCGCCATAGTTGCGGCGATAAAGATTGGCGCCGCCCGCCCCCGAAGACGAAATAAAGCCGATGGCGAAGCGCGGATCATCCACCAGCGCCACCAAGCGCCGCCTTGCCGCCGCGCGAATGGCCCATGATGCCGACGTCTTTGCCGTTCACGTCGGGATCGGTCTGCAGATAATCCAGCACCCGGCTGTTGGCCCAGGCCCAGGCGCGCAGCACGCCCCAATCGTCCAGCTTGCGCGGCTGACCCTTATTGACCAGGCCGATGATGCCCTTGTTCAGCCCGGCGGCATTGTCGGCCTGCACGCCATTGTACGTCGACACTGACAAAGCCCCAGCCGTGATCCAGCAACTGCTTGCTGGAGGTTTCCGTCTGCGGACCCAGCATGATGCACATCTCGCTGCCCGGGATATGCAGGATGGGATCGGGCCCGTTCAGCGAGAAGCGCGGCTGTCAGCGCGCCGCCGCCGATGATGACGGGCACCTTTTTGCCCTTGGTCGCGGCCGGCGTCACCACATCGGCGGCATCTGCACGCTGATGGCGGGGTCGCAGGAATTGTCCACCGTGCCGATGATGTGCTTGACGATGGCGGCGACGCCATCGACCGTTTTCTGCTCGACCCTTTGACTTTCCAGGTCACGCCCGGGAATGCGCGCCGGGTATTTGCCGTATACATCTTCGTCGAACAGCGCCTTGATCTCGGCCCGGCGCTTTTTCCATTGCGCCAAGGTCGTGACCTTGCTGCCGTCATTCATGGTCAGCAGCGGCGGCAGATCGGGATAGGGATTGGCCTTGGCTTCGTCGTAATTGGCGAAATCGGGGCGGCCGGGATGTACCGCATTCTTCGGCGGACGCAGTTCCTTGATGCCCAGCAACTGCATCTCCCGCTGCAGCTCCGCAGTGGAGGCATCCAGAATTGCCTGCTGCTCCGGCGTGCGCGACCTTGCAGCGGCGTCCGACGGTATGGCCGGCTTCACCTGGGCAAATGCGGCGCCCGACAGAAACAGAACGGTCAGAAGCGCGGTTGTTGTTCTCATTGTCCGCCCCGGTGATAGCGCTATCCATGCTAGACAGCGCCACCGGGCGGCGCAATCGGGGATCTACGCCGCAACCGTCTTTGCTTGCGGCTTTGCCAGCCAATACAGCGCCACCACATGGGTGATCATCAGCAGCGGCACATAAATGATCGGGATGGCATAGGTCGGCGCCCAGCTGCCCCGCCATCGACGGAAGATCGATCCGGACGGCGTCGTAATAGTCGATCAGCAGATCGGCCACGCCCACCACATTGAACGCGGCGACAAACAGCCAGAACAGTGCTCGCGTGCGCGCGGTGAAGAGCGCCAGCAGCGCCAGCACGCCAGTGGCGAAATCGCCATAGGCCGCAAAGGTGCCAAAGCTGGCGGCGGGCAGGCCCGGCCCGATGACACCAGGTAGAATAAAGACCAGCCCGAAGAAGCGGAAACTGTGCAGGGTGGCGATGGCACGCTGGGCCTCGAACCGGTCCATCCGTTTCAGCCACGGCCAGATATAGGTGCCAAAGCACAAGAGCCAGGCGACATAGCCCAGAACCAGATGGATGCGGAAAATGGCTTCAGGCGACATGGGACCTCCGGCAACGACGTGCGGCCTGCATCTAGCCGCGGCTTTGCGCGCCGCGCTATCCGCGATAATGTCGATAGACTATGAAGCAGAACTTCACAGTGCGGCAGGGCGCGCTCGACGGCGTGGAAGCCTTTCTCGGCGTCGCCCGGCATAAGAACTTCCGCCGCGCCGCGGCGGAGCTGGGCGTCACGCCATCCGCGATCAGCCAGGCGGTACGCACCCTGGAAGCGCGCGTGGGCGCGGCGCTGTTCATCCGCACCACCCGCAGCGTGGGCCTGAGCGAAGCGGGCGAACGCTTTCTCTTGCGCGCCAAGCCCGCCTTCGAGGAACTGGTCGCCGCCGCCCAGGCCGCGCACACTCTGGGCGCGAGGCCGGCAGGGCTCCTGCGCCTGACCGTGCCGCGCGCCGTCGTCCCGATCCTGCTGGAGCCGCTGCTGGTCTCCTTCGCCCGCGCCTATCCCGAGATCGAGCTGGAGATTTCCACCAATGAGAAACTGGTGGATCTGGCAGCGGAGGGTTTCGACGCCGGAATCCGGTTGGGCCAGTTCCTTGATGCCGACATGATCGCGGTGCGGCTGTCGCCGCCCTTCCCGCTGATCGTGGTGGGCAGCCCCGATTACTTCAAGCAGCGCAAGCGGCCGAAGACAATCGAGGATCTGCGCGACCATGCCTGTCTGCGCCTGCGGCGCACCGGCGACACCATCGCACCCTGGACCTTCGCCAGCGGCAACAAAAGGATCGACATGGCCGTCACAGGCCCCTTCATCGCCAACGATCTTCCAGCACTTCTGGGTGCGGCAACCCGTGGCCTGGGCCTGGTGCAGGTGCCCGCGCCCATCGCCGCCGGGCTGGTGACGGCGGGAAAGCTTGTGCCCGTACTGGAAGCCTTCGCCCCCACAGCGCCGGGCGTGTTTCTTTACTATCCCAGCCGGCGCCAGATGCTGCCCAAGCTGCGCGCCTTCATTGACCATGTGAAGGCGTTCCAGGCCGCCGGCGGCGATGGCGGGCGTGCCCGGTCCCGCAAAAAGGGCGCCTGACCGGGGATGCGGGAAAATTTCCCCATTTTCCAGCGCCTCGCGCAGCCCGTCCGGGGCTATAAAGGGCGCATGTCGCTTCAACACCGCCTTATCGGTACGGTCACGCTGCTTCTGTTGCTGGCGCTTGTGGTGGGCGCGGGGCTTCTGTCGCTACATGCCCGCGCCATGATCGATCTGGAAGTGCGCAGCGCCTTTGACGGCGCGCGCCATTCGGTCAGCAACACCCTCAAGTCCGATGTCGAGCACACCGTCACCCTGCGCCAGGTGGTGGCGAGCTTCGAAGGCCAGCGCCATGTGCGCGCCGCCCTGGTGAACGAGGCGGGAAAGACTATCGTCCAGTCCAGGATCGCGGAGTTCGACGCGCCCGCCCCGGCCTGGTTCGCGGCGCTTATGGCGCCTGCGCCGCTGTCGGCGCGCATCCCGATTGCGCTGGCCAAATATCCTTGCGTCGTGGTCTTGACCAGCGATCCCGCCAACGAGATCGCCGGTGTCTGGAGCCATGTGCGCGACGCCTTCACCATCATGGCGCTGTTCTGTCTGGCCACTTTGATCGCCATGTCGCTGGCCATCACCTCGGCGCTGCGTTTCTTCCGCCGCTTCCAGGCCGGCCTGCTCGCCATCGCTGGCGGCAGCTATGACACCCGCTTGCCGCAAAGCCGCGTGCCGGAATTCGCAGCCCTTGCCGACGGTTTCAATCACATGGCCGGCCAGTTGTCGTCGCTGTCCAAAAGCAACCAGCATCTCTATGCCCAGCTCCAGAATGTGCAGGAGGAAGAACGCGCCGGCATAGCGCGCGACCTGCATGACGAAGTGGGCGCCTATCTCTTCGCCCTCCAGGTCGATGCCAAGGCGATCGCCAAGCTCGGCACGCCCGATGCCGGCCGCTTGAGCCACGCCATCCGCGAGTCCGTCACCCATATCCAGAACCATGTGAAGAGCATTCTTAGGCAGTTGAAGCCGGTGTCCCAGCTGGAGTTCGGACTGGAACCGGCGGTGGCTGATCTGGTCGCCTTCTGGGCGCGGCGTCATCCCGACATCGCCTTCGAGCAGACCATCACGCTTGGCCCCGGCATAGGCCGGCCCCAGGAAGAAGCCGCCTATCGTGTGGTGCAGGAAGCACTCAGCAACGCCATGCGCCACGGCGCGCCCAAGACCATCAAGATCGCGATCCGGGCCGACGGGCAGCAGCTCAGCATCGGCATCGCCGATGATGGCGGAGGCATCAAGCTGGGACCGGATGCCATGGCCTCCGCCGGACATGGCGGGCTCGCCAACATGCGCGAACGCATCCAGGCGCTGGGCGGCCGCTTCATCGTCCATCAATTCGACGGCGGGGTGCGCATCACCGGCATCCTGCCCCTGGCCCCCGAACGGATCATCGTGGCATGAAACAGGTGCTGGTGGTCGAGGATCACGCCATCGTGCGGGCCGGCATCCGCCGGCTTCTGGGCGAGCGCGGCGATATCGAGGTGTTTGAAGCGGCAACCGGCGAAGCCGCGCTGGAAGAAATCGCGGCCCGCAAGTTCGCGCTCGTCATCCTGGACCTCAACCTCCCCGGACTCGGCGGGACTCGGAGCTTCTCCGGCGCATCGTGCGCCAGGCCCCCAACGTGCCCGTCATGATCTTCTCGCAGCATACCGAGGCGATCTATGCCACCCGGGCGCTAGAGAGCGGCGCGCGCGGCTTTGTCAGCAAGAACGCGACGCCGGAAGAACTGCTGGCGGCAATCGAAACCATCCTGGGTGGCGGCACGGCCATCGAAAAGGACGTGGCGGCCGAGATGGCGCTGCACGATCTGGCGGAAGACGCTTATCTGCGACCCCTCACCGAACGCGACCTGGAAATCCTGCGCCTGCTGTCGGCCGGCGACAGCCTGTCGGAAATCGCCGACAAGCTCGGCATCGCCTATAAGACGGTCGCCAACACACTCAGCCGCATCAAGGAAAAGCTGGGCGTGGGCCAGACCTCCGAGCTGATCCGCATCGCCGTAGGCCGGGGACTTGCAGACCGGGTTTGATGTGTTTGCGTGGCTCTATATCCCAAAAGCGGCTATGGATGCGGGCAACGGGCGGGTCCGCAGTCCACACCCCTTTAATTTCAATGCCTTAGGTGCTTTTCGTGATCCTTCTGATCGATCCCAGGGTCATCAATTCCTGGCTGTTCGCGGTCATTCTCTGACCCAAGCTGAAGGTCGAAATTTCTCTGTCCGACCGTCGCCCTCGTACGTCTTTGTTCACGGCGATTCCCCCGAAAAGGGGGCCAAAAAGGGGGCCCAAATTTCCGATGGCCAAACTCATAATGCGCATTGGGCGCACAATCGATCGTATAGTGCTCTCCCAGGATGAAAGACCTTGCGGAGGCTACTTTTGCTTCCGAACTCCCGCGATCAGGATATCGACCAAGCGCCTGGCCGCCCGTTTGCTGTCCGGGCCGGGCTCCCTGTTCATAACGCCGGCTAGCGCGCGCAAAAGATCGAGTGGCTCCATGTCCATGCGGATATCGCCGCTGGCAACGGCATCCTGTGTCAGTTTCGCGATAGCCTGCTTCATCTGCACGCCGGATTCCGCATAGAGGGCTGACGTACCGCTGACGAGCAAATTCAGCACCGCTGCCATCCCGTACTTGGCGTCCAAATAGTCCACGAACACCAACAGCCATTCGCGCAGCGCGGTGATCGGTGGATGCTTGGCTGAGAGCCGCGTGGCGGCGAGAGCCAGCTGTTCGGCCTCATGACGGTAGACCGCCTCAATCAACGCATCGCGGGTGGGAAAATGACGGTAGAGCGTCCCGATACCGACGCCCGCCGCGACGTGCGATTTCCTCCAGGCTGGCGCTTGCCGCTTTCTCGGCGAACACCGCTTTGGCCGCATCGAGCAGGCGCTGGCGATTGCGCTCGGCATCGACTCGGGCCTTCCGGACGGGACTGGCTTTGGCTTTGGCGGGCACGCGCGATCACCTCTTGATAAACGGAGGGTTCCTCCGTATATGTAATCGGAGGCACCCTCCTCTTAGTCAACCAGGGCCGGCGGACAATGGCACGCCGGTCGACGGGAGTGGTGCGCACATATCGAAGGAGACTGGCATGACTGCAATTTTTGGCGCGACCTCAACCACCGATGAAGTTCTCCACGGCATTGATCTCAAGGGAAAGCGCGTTCTCGTCACGGGCGTGTCCGCTGGTCTGGGCGTGGAAACGGCTCGCGCGCTGGCTGCGCACGGCGCGGAAGTAGTAGGCGCTGCACGTGATCTGGCCAAGGCGGAGCGCGCAACTTCAGATGTGCGTGCCCAGGCCGCGAATGGCGGCAGCCTCGCGCTGGTAGAACTGGATCTCTCCTCGCTCAAAAGCGTGCGCGCTTGCGCAGACGGACTGGCTGCGGACGGACGACCCTTCGACGTGGTGATCGCCAATGCAGGCGTAATGCGCACGCCTTTTGGTCACACGGAAGACGGCTTCGAGACGCAGTTCGGGACGAACCACCTGGGCCATTTCGTGTTGGTGAACCGCATCGCCGCGCTGATCGCGCCAGGCGGCAGGCTGGTTAATGTCGCCTCCTCCGGCCACCGCTATTCGGATGTCGATCTGGACGATCCCAATTTCGCGCGCACGCCCTATGATCCCATGGTCGCGTATGGCCGTTCCAAGACAGCCAATATTTTGTTCGCTGTGGAGTTCGACAGGCGTCACCGCGCGCGCGGCGTTCGGGCTACCGCGCTGCATCCGGGTGGGATAAAGACTGAACTCGGCCGGCACATGCGGGCCGACGAACTCGACACGCTGGTGGCGCAGATCAATGCCCAGCTGGCGGCGAACGGCCAGCCGCCCTACCAATGGAAGACGATTCCGCAGGGCGCCGCGACGTCCGTATGGGCCGCCTTTGTCGCTCCGGCCGACGTCGTGGGAGGCCATTATTCTGAGAACTGCCAGGTGTCGCAGGTGACTGACGGACTGCTAAGCCCCGTGAGCCCCGGCGTCCGCCCTTATGCGCTCGACCCGGAACACGCCAAAGCGCTCTGGGCGAAGAGCGAGGAAATGGTCAAGGAGCGTTTCTAAGAGGCGCTCAGTTCGGAAAACATCCGGTCTGCAATTCGATGGTGGCATGGGTCGCATCGCACGCCGAAGTCGGCGACTGTTTTGGGTCACCGAAAGATCAATACCGCCAACTGCTTCTTTTCGCACGCTAGCCAACGACGAGTTGACCACCTCCATTGCAAAATCCCGCGATTATTTTCTTTCTATAAATGCCTTTATCAATTTCGATCTCCGACTTGGCGGACTGGCGTTCTGCCCCTGGAGAGCGAGCCGACACGTTTTAGAGATTCACAATGCCGCTTAACTATCTCGCAATCCTGGCCGCCAAACCAAGAAGCAAACCGTACAAACTGACCGACGCCGGAGGTCTTTATCTGGAAGTACGGCCGAGCGGTGCAAAGTCGTGGAGATACCGATACCGGATCGAACAAAAGGAAAACCAATATACGATTGGTGAGTTTTTCGCCGATCAACGCGAAGGCCATATTTCCCTCGAAAGAGCGCGCCGAGCACGAGATGAAGCTCGAGTTCTCGTCAAAAAAGGGGTTCATCCACTCTACGCGCGTCGCGAGGCAGTACGTCTCCAGGCCACAAAACAGGACAGTACGTTCGACGCGGTCGCCAAAGAATGGATGTCCCGAAAAGGCGAAAACTGGTCCAAGCGCCATACCAAAATCGTTAAACGCGCGTTGGAAGTCGAAATATATCCGGCGATCGGAGCACGCCCGATGGATCCCATCTCTCCGGTCGATATTCTCCAGATACTGCAGAATATCGGTGGCCGAGGCGCGAATGCTTATGCCTGCACTATCAGGCAATGGTTAGCCGCGATTTTCCATTATGCGATTCGAACTCTGCGGGCCACGAGTAACCCCGCTTTGGTGGTCCGAGGCGCCGTCGTCCGTGGCAAGGTGCAACATAGCACAGCCCTTTCTCCCAAGGAACTAAAGCAGCTTGTCTTGGCCCTGCAGACATATCGCGGTGATCCGGGAACGAGGTTCGGTCTCCGCCTGATGTTGCTGACATTTGTGCGCACGATTGAATTACGCGGCGCGTGCTGGTCCGAGTTCGACCTGGAGGCGTGCGAATGGCGAATTCCCGCGGAGCGCATGAAAATGCGCGAGCCACATATCGTGCCCTTGTCACGGCAAGCTGTGGAACTTCTGCGAGAGCTTCATGGCATCACAGGCCATCGGGAATTTTTGTTCCCAAACAGGCGTAATCCAAAAACCCATATCAGCGCCACGGTCTTGAATGGCGCGCTGACCCGCCTGGGTTTTCTTGGAGAAAATACAATCGGCTTTTCCGCCCACGGTTTTCGGGCGACGGCATCAACCCTGCTGCATGAGGTTGGGTTCCGCCCTGATGTGATCGAACGCCAACTTGCCCACCAAAATCGTAATCAGGTTCGCGCCAGCTATAACTACGCCGAATACATGGCGGAACGCCAGAAGATGATGCAGGCTTGGGCAGACTTGGTCGATGCCATCTCGGGCCGTCCTTCACGTATGGTGACCCTCCCGCCGCGAACAACTTCCGAATTTAAGCAAATCCAATCAGGCGCGAATTATTCGTCATCCACCGGCATGCCGTAATAATAACGTCGCGGTGGCTCACCCTGGGGATCATGCAGCTCGTCGGCTAAGGGAAACAGTTCCTGGGTGCGGACAACCTCGGCTACGTTTCGGCGTGAGATAGAATCTTCCAGCGCAGCGAGCCGCTGTCGCGCCCACGCGACGAACCTTCCGAATTCTTCGCTTTCGCTCCCCTCCCCGGGATCGGCGGACGACAGCCATTGCCGGATTGTAGTCGCCTCATTGGATTTGCTCATGACCTCCCGCAGCAGATCCCGCCGTTTCTTTTCCCGTTTGCGGCGTTCCTCAGCGAGCACCTGCCGGCGCGCCAATTCGGCTTCATCCCGCGCACGCTGTTCACGTTCCAGCCGCCGCGCTTTTCGGGACGCAAGCAGTACCTCGAACCCGGTAACGATGCTGTCCAACAGGGTTTCAAGCCGCTGTGTTTTGCCATCCGCCCAGCGCCGCCGGACTCCGTCCCACCAGCCTTCGACTTGTAGGACAAGCTCGCCTCGGGGGATTTCATCTCGTTCCGGATAGGCCCGCGATGACCAATCAATGCTCCAGGATCCGGCCAGTCTGGCCTTTTCGATCTTGGCCTGGCGGCGTTTCTCGGCGGCCAGTTCTTCCTCCGTCGGCTCGTGGAGCTCCCATGTGGTGCGCTCAGATACCGTGAAAACCGCGTCATCTATGCCGAGCGCGACCTTCATGCCTTTGTCCGCCAAGCTGACAGCAAGACCGTTGCCCTCCAGTCGCCGGATCAGCGTATCCAGAAAGGACAGCACCCGTTCCACACCGTCAGGCCCCAGACGAAGGGACATCAAGCCCGCCCCCGAAACATGGACCATGCCAGGTCCACGCTGTTTGCGGATGGTCTTGGCGGTCGCGGCAATAAGGGGATGGACCTGGTCCACCGGTTCTAGTTTCGGTTGCTCCGTGGCCCTTTTTGCCGATTTAGACGCCTTTTGGGCTTTTCGTTCGGCGCGGGCCTTTTCGACAATGAGCCGTGCTTCCGGCGGCATCGCCGAAAGCGTCGAGTTTATCTTGATAACGTTGAGAGCCTCGTCGCTGGTGTCCACGAAGATCGCCCGCTTTGGCTTCGCGCCCGCGTCCAGCTTTGCCCAATAGCCGCGCGGCGGCGACGGCACGCGGTGGCGTTCGCATATTTTGGCCAATCCGCGGTCCGATATGCCGAACTGCTCGGCCAGCTTGGTCACGGGCGTCGACCACACCAGTTCATAAAGGTCGCGCCGGCTGAGTATTGTTTTCTTTTCGTCCTGCGAAGCGCGCATGTATGCCATGTCTATTCATATGCAAAAGAAAACACCCCCACCCCCAGACAGCGCGCTTCCGCCATCTGGTTTGAAGGTCTGCGGGTCCCGACGCGAGACCCTACTAGCGGTCCTTCTTGAGGAGCTGATCCAGACTGGTCAGCCCTTCTTTCTCAAGGATCGTACCGAGCTTGGCATCGGACCGGTAGCCTGCTGCGACGCCCGGACCATATTCGTCACGGATCGTTCGGATCAGCGTGTCACTCCGCTTTTTCCGGATCTCGCCATCGGCATCCCGCATCCGGTCGTCCAGTCCCTTGGGGTAGTGTTTGGTCATGGTATTTGCACTCCTGGCTCCCGCCTCACGAGCCGCTTTATGAATCTTAGCCGGCGAGACGGCGTCCGGTCACTTGATGGCCGGAATGGGTTATGCCCGCGGCCGAAAAATTTTCGCTTTTTGGGTTTTTTGCCGATTTCGCTGACCGCGATGTTGTTTTCGTCCCTACTGAGTGAGAATCTTAGATGTCGATGCTCGGTGGTGAGGTCCAGAGCGAAAGGCATAAGTCCGACCAGCCCCGGAAACCTCACGGTCCGCCAGTGGTCGGAACCAGCCTTCGCGATCATGCTCGGCGGAGCCGGCCCGTCGCTTTAGGCTCTGCCGTCGCGTCTCTCCCGCGGCAGATCGCCTGCTACTTGCGGCCGCTGAGAGTACGGCCGGCACACGCGCTTCAGGCTTCAGTCCTGCGCTTGGGCTGTGTGTGCGCCCCCTGGTAACCCAGTCTGCTGCCGCGCCAGCGTCTACCGCCCACGGCAGGATGCCAACCAGCCCTGGACAAGCCAGCCGGCATGGACACTATATAGCCTGATTGGGGTAATCTTTCCAAGTTTTGTTGCCAGTTCGTTCTTATAATTCTGTGGATGATTCGGCATGGCCAGCCACTTGAAATGCTATATTATTAGTCCTACATAAAATGCTAGAATTGGAATGGGACGAGGAGAAGCGGCGCGCCAACATCCAGAAACACAGCCTGGATTTTGCCGATGCCAAATATCTCGATTGGGATCATGCGACCTATATCGAAGACAAACGCTTCCCCTACCCCGAGCCGCGCTATTGGGCGTTTGCACTATGGAAGAGCCGGCTCTACCTGGTCGCTTTCTGCAGGCGCGGCTCCAAAGTACAAATCATCAGTTTTCGCAAGGCGAACCGGAAAGAAGTAAGGTGCCATGGTAAGCAAGTCTAAAAAGCACATCGTCCCTGATGACGATATTCCAGAGATGACCGCTGCCGATTTTGCCGGCGCGAAATCTCTCAAAGCGGCCATGCCGGATGTGGTTGAAGCCATGAAGCGTGGCCGTGGCCGGCCAAAGGTTGAAAACCCCAAGGAGCGGGTTTCGTTAAGGCTCGATCCGAAGATCGTAGCTGCCTATAAAGCGACGGGCGAAGGCTGGCAGTCACGTATCAATGAGATTTTGGCGCGGGCGCTTCCTGATCAGAGGCCCAAACGTCGGTCCGCCAAGGCAGCATGAGTTTGATGCGGTCAAAACACATCTGTCGCTAACCACCGTTACATAGATGTTGGGCTTTCGCCCACATTGAATGCCTGCGCGCACCATAGTTTCGCACTAGGATGCTAACGATAGGAACTTAGCGGACAAGTCGTGGATATCGAATTCCATTACTATATGACCTATCTGATCGCGGCGCGGGCCGGGTTTGCGCCCGCGGACGCCGCCGTTGTCGCTCAATCCGCTCAAGAAATTGACGACAACCATATTCCCATGAGCGTCAGCGCAGGCACACCGTACGCCTACGAAAGCATTACCTCGCAGACAATGGATATCCTTCGCCCTGAGCATGACAGGAAGATTTATCCGATCTTCCATTTTATTCCGGGCGAACCGGATGCATCCACGGCACGACGCAAAGACGGCTTGATGAGCGATTGGACAACGACGCCCAATAGCCCGCTCGCCAACGAGATGCTGGATACCGCCCTCAGGTCCGGCAGCCTCCATCGAATTGGGGCAAGCGCCCACGCATATGCTGACACCTGGGCGCACCAGAATTTCCTTGGCAAGGACGCGTCGTTCAACGAGATGCCTGACGAAACCCGAGCCGAGAAAATCGAAGGCATAATTTCCTTGATGCGGGTCGGGCACGCGCTCGCCGGCCATCTGCCGGACATCCCCGGCCTGATTTGGATCGACGGCCGGCTTGTTGATCCTGAAATCGATAACACAGCTCGCTTTATGGACGCAGCAAATCACCTTTATCGCAAGCTCGCAACCTATAAGAACCAGAAAATCTCCCAAGCGGAGCTGGATGAAACCGCGCTCGCATTGGTGATCGATCTCAAGGCCGACATCGGTCCATCGAGCAAGACCAGCCAGCAGTTGGATCAGACACGGATTGATCGATACAAAGCACGGGCCAATACGATGCCATATGGGGGTGTCCCCATGCCGGAATACCAAGTCGCCAGATGGGCCGATGCTGCCTTCGTTCAGCAGCGGTCCGATCTCAAGCAGCAGATCGCAATCTTCCTGGAGGAAAAGGCTGGTATGGCTGGTGATGCGCTTGGTTTTGGGACGCGCGTCTCTTGCACTTGGAAAGACACAGCCAACTATCAGAATACGGATTGGTGGAAGTTTCAGGATGCGGTTCGATCGCACCTCGATGAATGCTGGGGCGTCTTGAAGACGCGACTGCCTGATCTCGCTTAGTCGTGGCGCAATGAAGTCCCTCCGCCGACGATTATGAAATCCACCTCTCCAAGTCTGTCGACGGGCCCCCTGGGAAAGCTAAATTTGGTGCTATATTGCAGCCGTTACGAAAAGTGGGCCATTTTGCGGGTATCTGAAAGTGGAAATTTTCGGATTGTGTTGCAAAAACAACGAGTTGTTGAAGAAATGATATTGTTGATCGATAACTATGACAGCTTCACCTACAACCTCTTCCATTATCTGGGAGAGCTGGGTGCGCGAGGTGAAAGTCGTGCGCAACGACGAGATCACCGCCGATCAGGCGCTGGCGCTGAAACCGCAAGGCATTGTGCTGTCGCCGGGCCCCTGTACCCCCAACGAAGCCGGCATCTGCCTGGATGTGATCAAACAGGCCGACGGCCGCATGCCCATCCTGGGCGTGTGCCTCGGCCATCAGGCCATCGGCCAGGTCTATGGCGGCCGTGTCGTGCGCGCGCCCGAGCCCATGCATGGCAAGCTTTCCCGCGTGCATCACAGTGGCAAGTCGGTGTTCCGCGGCCTCAACAATGATTTTCTGGCGACGCGCTATCATTCCCTGACCATCGATCCGCCGTCGATGCCCGCAGCCCTCGAAGTCACCGCCACCAGCGAGGATGGCGTGATCCAGGGCGTGATGCACAAGACCCATCCGGTCCATGGCGTGCAGTTCCATCCCGAAAGCATCGCGTCGGAAAACGGCCATGCCCTGCTGAACAATTTCCTCACCATCGCGCGCGATTTCTCCAAAGTCCCTGCATGAAGGTCACCAGCGCCTCGGTAGATTTTCCCGCCGCGCTCGCCATTGTGCGCGAAGGAGGGAGCCTGGATGCCGACACGTCGGCGCGCGTGTTCGAACACATCATGGGAGGAGAGGTGCCTGAGGGTGACCTTAAGGCGTTTCTTGAAGCCCAAGCGATCCGTAAGCCTACAGTTCCCGAATTACTTGGTGCCGTACGCGCGATGCGTGAACATATGCGCCCGGTCAAAGCACCCGAGAACGCTATAGACTTGTGTGGCACAGGCGGCGACGGTCACGGCACCCTCAACATCTCCACCGCGGTATCTTTCGTGGTGGCGGGTATGGGCGTGCCAGTAGCGAAGCACGGCAACCGCTCAATGTCATCAAAAGCAGGCGCTGCGGATATACTCGAGGCGCTCGGCGTAAAAATTGACTTGGAACCTAAGCGCGCAGCGAAAGTATTGGCCGAAACCGGAATCGTGTTCTTGTTCGCCCAAGTACACCATCCTGCGATGCGGCACGTGACAAATGTCAGGCGTCAAATAAAAATCCGTACAATCTTCAATTTGCTCGGCCCCCTCGCCTCACCCGCACGAGTTAAACGTCAGTTAGTTGGGATTTATAGGAAAAGAGTGGCTGGTTCCCTTATGCCGAGCGTTACAGGGGCTCGGTAGCATTCGAGCTTTGGTGGTGCATGGCGCCGACGGACTGGACGAACTGACGACGACGGACGTCACCCATTACGCCAGCCTGGAAAATGGGCAGATCACCACCGGCACCATCGCGCCGGAGGATGCTGGGCTGAACCGCGCCACCTTGGCCGACTTGAAGGGAGGAAACGGGGTAGAAAACGCGCCAGCCTCCTCCGCCTGTTCGACGGCGAAAAAGGCCCCTACCGCGACATCGTGCTGCTGAATGCCGGCGCCGCCCTGATGGTGGCGGGCGTGGCAAAAGATGTAAAAGACGGCGTGGCCAAAGCCGCCCAGGCACTGGACAGCGGCGCGGCCAGGGCCAAACTGGAAGAACTTATTGCTGCATCGAACAAATGACCATTCTTGACCAGATTGTTGCCTATAAGCGCGACGAGATAGCCGCCGCCAAGGCCAAGCTCCCACCCAAGGAAATCGAGGCCCAGGCCAATGATGCGCCCGCCGTACGTGGTTTCCGCGCGCGGCTTGACGCCAAGAAAGAGCCGGCGAATACGGCCTGATCGCCGAGATCAAGAAAGCTTCACCCTCCAAGGGACTTATTCGCGCCGAATTCGATCCGCCGGCGCTGGCTATGGCCTATGAGGAAGGGGGTGCTGCGTGCCTGTCGGTGCTGACCGACACACCCTCCTTCCAGGGCGCGCCCGACTATCTGATCCAGGCGCGCGAGGTCGTGCGCCTGCCGGTCTTGCGCAAGGACTTCATGCTCGAGCCCTATCAGGTGGCCGAGGCGCGCAGCTGGGGTGCCGACTGCGTCCTGGTCATCATGGCCATGCTGGACGACGGCCAGGCGCGCGCCCTGCTGGATGCTGCGGAGCGCTGGGAGATGGACGCGCTGGTGGAAATCCATGACGAAGCCGAGCTGGAGCGGGCGCTCAATCTGGATGCCCAACTGATCGGCATCAACAACCGAAACTTGAAGACCTTTGTCACCGATCTGGGCGTCACCCTGAAGCTGGCGCCCAAGGTGCCGCGCGACGTGCATGTGGTGGCCGAAAGCGGGCTGTCGGCGCCGGCTGACCTGAAGCGTCTGGCAGGCGCCCATGTCACCACCGTGCTGGTGGGCGAAAGCCTGATGCGCCAGAAGGATGTCGCCGCCGCCACGCGACAGCTGCTCGGCAATGGCTTCCGATAAAGAACCGCCAGTCAGACGCTCAGCTGGCATGCGGGGAAGCCCGCGCAATGCCGCGCCCGAACATCGCCCGATCTCGACCACGCCCAAGGCGATGCCCGAAGCGCCCCAGCGCGAAAAAGTCTCGACCTCGCGCTACGCCAAACCAAAAGTCTTGATGGGCGAAGTGGCCGCCCCGCGCGGCGAGCAAATCGGTCAGCAGCGCGACGCGTTTCGCGCCTTCATGATCGCCCGGCATCTGCGGCCCAGCGACTGGGCCCGCGCCGCCGGCATCGCGCCCGGCGAAATCATGGCTTTCCTGACCGGCCATGCCCGCGCCATCGCGCCCGCGTCACTGGAAAAATTGGCGCGCACTGCCGGCTGCGCGGTCGAAGACTTCTTCTGAAAAAGAGGCGGCCCGAAGGCCGCCCCCTTTCCCTGTCTGGATCAGAACGTGATCCACACACCATTGCGCCAGTAACCGCGGCCTTCATGCTCGCGCCAGTGATAGCGGTCGCCGCGCCATTTCCAGGCATCATCATGAATGGTGATGCCCAGGTGGGGGTGATCGTCATAGTGGTCGTTGGTATGCCAGCAATCGCCGGCGCGATTGCAGGCGACATAGGCCGAAGCCGGAACGGCCAGGGCGGCCAGCGCACCCGCGCCGGCGATGGTACCCAAAATAAGCGTCCTGATTTTCATTGCCTGTCTCCGTTGGTGGGGAAAACCGCCTCCCGCGAAGAAAAACGGCGGAACCCAATACGGGTTCCGCCGTCCCTGAAAAGACTCAGATGGTCTGGCTTAGAGCGTGATCCACACGCCGCCGCGGTAATAACCACGGCCTTCGTGATAATCGCGCCAGTGGCGATCGCCGCCATCCCAGTGGCGATGGAAATACCAGTCATCCGGGTGATATTCGAAGCGCACGCCCGGCGGCGCGACGCGGCTTTCGGTGTGCCAGCAGTCGCCTTCGCGGTTGCAGGCGATATAGGCGGATGCAGGCGCGGCCATCGCCGCCAATGCGCCGGCGCCGGCCAGGGCGCCCAGAAGGGCAGTTCTGATCTTCATGCAATGATCTCCTAGGAAAATTGGGTTGCGCTCCTCACAGGAAGATTAGCAACGCCCGCAGCAAAGTTCCGTTCCGTTTTCATGACAGAACTTCCATCCGTTGACGGGCGACGTTACACTTGACAAACCAACCTCCCATATATAGCTTTGAGGCATAGGAGTCAGTCCCATGGCCAAGCCCGTTCTTTCTGCGAACCATTTTCAATGACGAAACCGCAGCCTTTGCGTTCGTTGAGGCGGCGCTTTGGCCGAACGGCCCTGTCTGCCCGCACTGCAGCGAAACCACCCGCATCAAGCGTCTGGCAGGCAATGGCGACCCGTCCGTGTCTTCTGAAGTGCAATGCCTGTCGCAAGCAGTTCACCGTGCGGATCGGCACCATCTTTGAAAGCAGCCACCTTGCCTTGCGCCTGTGGCTTCAGGTCATTCACCTGATGTGCGCTAGCAAGAAGGGGATCAGCACCCGTCAGATCCAGCGGCTTCTGAATTGCTCCATGAAAACCGCTTGGTTCCTTGACCCACCGTATCCGGGAAGTGATGGCCCCCGTTGTTACGCGGCCCGATGGCGGCGAAGGCAAGATTGTTGAAGTGGATGAAACCTACATCGGCAACAAGCTGGGCCGCAAACTCAAGGGCAAGAACCATCCCGGAACATCCATCAAGCACACCGTGTGTTGCCTCGTTGAGCGCGGCGGCCCCGTCCTGTTCGCTTCTTCATGTCAGGGAGCCACTGAACAAGAAGGTCGCGCGCAATATCCTTTTCGCCAATGTTGATAAGGCTTCCGACATCGTGCCACCGATGAAGCCGCAGATTTATTATCCCGTGGGCTGGCCGGAAAACCAATTTCATCCAGCACAGCACTGTCAACCACAGCAGGCCGATGAATATGTGCGCTGGCGACATTCACACCAACACCATTGAAGGCGTTTTCAGCATTCTTCAAGCGTGGCGATGATCGGCACCTACCAGCAGTGCGGCGAACAGCATTTGCAAAGCTATCTGGCTGAATTTGATTTCCGCTATTCCAACCGCGAGAAGTTGGGCATTAATGACGTGAGCCGTGCCTCGATTGCTTTGAAGCAAGCCAAGGGTAAGCGGCTCACCTATCGAACGACTTGTGCGGGACAGTAAATTCCGCGCCGGTGTAGACACGGTTGCAGCCTCATTTTAAGGCTACTTGAATAGAATTGGTCGGGTGACATTAAATTATCTTCGATTGATCGGGTGAGTCCGAAGTAGTAAAGCCAAAAATCGACGTTCACTCAATTGCCACTTCACGGTTATTGCCGTCTGAGGGCAATACATCAGTATGCCTACGAGTCCGTCGCGGGAGCTTGCGCGCGAAGAACCCTTGACATCGCAAATGTGCGAAGTTCAAGAATGACGCCTGATACCTTAGTCCTAGCTTGTCCTTATTACCTGGTGTGGACGGCATAAATATTTTCTATTTCATGCGCCTATGTCTTTTTCTTGCATGTTCATATGACACGCCGGCGCTCGATATCGAGATGGAAAATAGTTTGGAGAGATAACCCTGAACTGGAGAACTAATTTTATCTCGCAAAGAGCAGACACAATGAAGCTATCGGGAAATCCAAAAATTAGGCTCTTCTGGTGCGTCAAGGTATGTCATGTGGGGAGAAAATAGATTAAACTGCGGATTTGATGCAGCAGTTTTTGGTAAAAATAAGCAGCATAGTCCTCGGCGCATATGAACCCCTTTTTTCAGGCTCGCGATTGTGACCATGCCCCGTTCGAGAAAGTCGGGAGTCCGGTATTTGGCGTTACGTAGGCTGCGTGTAAATGGTCAGTTATGACGGCCAGAAACCATGCCTCGCAAGCCGCAAAAGAAACGGCCTGAAAAGACCTAGCGCAATACGCGCGCTTTGTTGAAGCGGCGCGAAGCCGCAGAAGCATCCGATGATCCCAAGGATTTGGAGAGGGCGATCAAGGAAGTTGCTCCAGTGAAGCGGGCCACGGGGCATCGGTAGCCAACCTACGCATGAACGCGCGGGTGGCCGATAGAATATCTTCTGCCACCTCAGGGAAAAATCGGCTGTCATCACCATTGGCTTGCAGTGCGCGTGGCTAACTTTGTTTCGCCATGCATTCTTTAGCGCCTCGACGGTCGCCTGCATCTGTTCCAGAAAAGCGAAATTTTCCTGTTCGAACGGGGTGCGGTCAGGGTGCTTCTTTCGAACAATCGCGAGCAATGCATTTGAAGTAGCCGCCTAGGCCCGGCACCGGGTCTTTCACCCCGATCAGTTCGCCCAAGGCGATAAGGCCAAATTCAGCTATCTGGAGACTATGAAAAACCGCTGCGGCATAACGAGAAAGGGCAAAGCACTTCTTCGCTACCTCAATATCCATAACCGCCGCTGGAAATCTTTCAATGATGGTCTCCCATCCACTTCGAGGCGCTCGATACAACTCTGTTTCGTTAAGGGTTAGCGACAAGAAGCTGCGAGAGGCCATTTCATCCTTAATTCTGCCGCTCAGTTCCGGGCCTAGTTCGAAAAATTCTTTGTCCATGCTTTTGGGCTTACGCAGGACGTCCAACATCTTCTTTATCGTCGCCATAGAAGCAGTCAGCTCAAGCTTTTCGGTATCCTGCAATATGATCTGGTATAGATCAGAAAAAGTATCTCTGTCCTGTTGAGCGATAACATCGGCCGGTGCCCAATCATGTTCCACGTCATCGAGCTTGGCGAAATCAGCGTAGTAACCGTCAGTAACCCGGTACATCTGCATGAAATTGACGGCAGTAAATGGCTTCATGGCGATTTCCCAGAGGCTCCAAAGCCGACCAGGCCTGAAGCCGTCATGGCAGGGGGTCTCAATCAGGGCAGACATTATCTACCCATAGCGGCTTGGTTCTGGGAAGTGTAACGTCGCCCGTTGACGGGGTAGAACTAAAGTAGAACAATTCGCGGGTGTTTCGGCTTTGTTCGCCACCCCCTGGGGAGGAAAAACGCATGCTGACCCGCAAGCAATACGAGCTTCTGATGTTCATCCATGAGCGGGTGCGCGAAAGCGGCATTCCGCCGTCTTTTGACGAGATGAAGGAAGCCTTGGACCTCAAGTCCAAGTCCGGCATCCACCGCCTGATCACCGCCCTGGAAGAACGCGGCTTCCTGCGCCGCATGGAAAAGCGCGCCCGCGCGCTGGAAGTGCTCAAGCTGCCCGAAAACATGGCCGAGACGCTTCGGCCCGCGACCACCCGCAGCCAGGCCCAGCGATCGCTGGGTCGCCATGGCCGCAGCGAAATCCGCATGGCTGATTCCCGCGCCCCCCAGCCCCGGCGCAGCTATGGCGAGGGCACCGAAAGCGCGGTCAATGTGCCCCTGGTCGGCCGCATCGCCGCCGGTACGCCGATCGAGGCGCTGCAGAACAAGGTCAGCGACATACCCGTGCCCGGCGGCATGATCGGAAAGGGCAGCCATTACGCCCTGGAAGTGACCGGCAATTCCATGATCAACGCCGGCATTCTGGATGGCGACACCGTCATCATCATGGAATCCGACACCGCCAATACCGGTGAGATCATCGTCGCCCTGGTCGACAATGAGGAAGCCACCCTGAAACGGCTGCGCCGCCGCGGCGATTCCATCGCCCTGGAAGCGGCCAACCCGGCCTATGAGACGCGGCTTTATGGCGCCGACCGCGTCAAGGTCCAGGGCAAGCTGGTCGGGCTTATTCGAAGGTACTGACCACCCAGGGCCGTTCGCCACGATACTGGCGTACGCTTTGCGCAGTCGGTGTGGGTGACAGCATGATCCGCCAGCCCTGGCCTTCTGCCGCCGCTTTCTGATCGATCAAAACAGCGGGGCCTTTGCAGTCGGGCGCCTCGGCTGCGCTAACAACAATTTGGGCTTGCACGCAGTCTTCCGCCAAGGCTTCCGGCTCGATCGACACTGCGATCAGTACTTTGTCCTTCACCACACAGCCAACGCCATCGCACGTCATCCCGGGCACGCCCACCGCGTCATTGATGTCGCGGGCATCGCCATCACGCTTGAGCCAGTCGCGGGCGGCATATTTGTCGCTCGCCTTCCTCACAAAATGCAGCAGGCCATCAGAGCCACGGATCGCCACGGTGCGCGCATCGGACGCCACCAGCATGTCGGGCGGGCGCGCGGACCATGCGACGCCGATGCCAATCACAACCAACAAAAGGCCCTGAAAGATGCGAAGCTAAATCGAATTTGCGTCTGGATATGGGCCTTAGCTGCCTTGTTTCCGCTCATGTGGGTCATCGGGGGCGTCTTTAAGCTTCTGCCCGCTTGGCCCTAGTTCAAGCTGTAACAGGTAAAGCCCAGATACAGGCCCCATCCCTGAGCCCGCCGCGCTGGATCACCCGGCGCTTCTCTTGGGCCCGCATGACATAGACAATCTTGTTAGCCACAACCTTGGCGAGAACTTCGTCCAAGGTGTCCATGTCGCTGGCTTTGATAGCCCGTGCCGCCAGTTCGCGGGTTGAAAGCGGCCCCTCGGACTCTAGGAAGCCCACACACAGGCCCATCAATTCCCGGGGCTTCCAGATGCGGGCGAAGTTGGCATAGGCCGTGGTGGCTTTCCTATCGCCAGTGGCCTCGAATAGGGCGAGTGCCGCCGTGATATGGGCAAGGTCAGTTTGGGCTTGGCGGTACTTTCGGCCATAGGCTTCAACCGCCCATTCAATCTCAGCCTTTTTGACCTGTAGGGATTCAATGGTCCGAGGTTTTGCTACATCGCCGCCCATCCCGACAAAATACCCCCGGACCCCCGAAGGCAGAACAAGAAGTCTAGGTGTGTCTGCTACCTAATACCGGGCTCAGCCAGTCGCCGGGATGCATCTCTCCAGACCCGCGAAAACCCACCCGGATACGGCGCGGGTACGGATCAAGCCCACCCGAGCGCACCTGATCGAGCACCGCGCGCACATTGGCCCCGCGCGGCTCCAGGCTCACCACCCGCGCCGTGAGATGGCTCACCACGGGCGCGCCCAGGACCGGCGTTGCCAGCCGCATCTCATTCAGCTTGGCTGAGGCGAACCCCAAAAGCAGCGTCGCAATCAGCGCCAGCGGCCAGCGTGCAAAGCCGGCAAGGATAGCGGCGGCCAGGGCCAGCCCGGCTGCCAGTGCGGCCCAGCCCCAAAGCGGCGCCGGCTCGAACGGCAAGGCGAAATAGAGGCCCGAGCCGGCTCCCAACGCGACCGGCAGCCACAGCGGCCAGCGGTCCCGTTCCGCTGTCAGAAAGGTATTTGCCAAGCCCCCGGCCCTGCTCTAATCCCTCCGATCATGTCGGAAAACCCAGTCCAGAAAAATCCCAAACCCGTCCTGCGCTTCGCGCCCTCGCCCACAGGCATGCTGCATATCGGCGGCGCCCGCACGGCCCTGTTCAACTGGCTCTATGCCCGCCACACCGGCGGCACCTTCCTTCTGCGCATCGAGGACACCGACCGCGAACGCTCCACGCCTGAGGCCGTCGATGCCATCCTGAATGGCATGCGCTGGATGGGCCTGAACTGGGATGGCGATGTGATCTATCAGTTCGCCCGCGCGGCGCGTCACCGCGAAGTGGCTGAGCAGCTGCTGGCTCAGGGCAAGGCCTATCGCTGCTACGCGACGGGCGAAGAATTGACCCAGATGCGCGAAGAACAGAAGGCTGCCGGCAAACCCATGCGGTATGACGGCCGCTGGCGCGACCGCGCGCCCGGCCCCGAACAGGACGGCAAACCCTTCGTGGTGCGGCTGAAGGCCCGCCAGGAGGGCGAGACCATCGTGCATGACGCCGTGCTGGGCGATGTGCGCTTCGAGAACAGCCAGCTCGACGACATGGTGCTGCTGCGTTCCGACGGCACCCCGACCTATATGCTGGCGGTGGTGGTGGACGATTCCGACATGGGCGTGACCCATGTGATCCGCGGCGCCGACCATCTCAACAATGCCGCGCGCCAATTGCAATTGATCGAGGCGATGGGCGTGGCCGTTCCGGTTTATGGCCATCTGCCTCTGATCAACGGACCCGATGGCGCCAAGCTGTCCAAGCGCCATGGCGCACTTGCCGTCGAGGCCTATCGCGACATGGGCTATCTGTCCGAGACCATGCGCAACTATCTGCTGCGCCTGGGCTGGAGCCATAGCGATGATGAGATCATCTCCACGGAGCAGGCGATCGAATGGTTCAACCTGGAGTCCATCGGCAAGAGCGCGGCGCGGATGGACTACAAGAAGCTCGACAATCTGAACGGGCATTACATCCGCGAGACCGCCGACGCCGTGCTGGTGGCGGAAGTGACGGCTTTCCTCGCCCGCGAAACACCGCCGCGCATCCTGTCGGTCACCGCGCGACAGCGCCTCCAGGCCGCGATGGCGCCGCTGAAGGAACGCGCCAAGACGCTGGTGGAACTGATCTTGGGTGCCGAGTTCCTCTTCACCGACGGCCCGCGCACCCTGGATGACGCGGCCGCCAAATTGTTGACGCCGGAAGCGCGCGCCACCCTGGCCAAGACTTTGCCGGTGCTGGAAGCGACCGACTGGAGCGGCGAGGCGTTGGAAAATGCCGCCCGCACTTTCGCCGAGAAAAATGGCCAAAAGCTGGGTCAGGTGGCGCAGCCGCTGCGCGCGGCGCTGACCGGCAAGACCAGTTCGCCGCCTTTGTTTGCGATGTTGGCGCTGCTGGGGCGCGAAAAATCCCTTATCCGATTAAGGGCTTACGCTGCCAACTGAAATAGTCCGCGGTTCCACGCACCTCCCCCCGTGACGGACCATCAAAAGCCCGGCATATTGCACCGCAAGAAAACCGGGAAATGGGGATTTCACCATGCGCGAGAGCAAGATCAAGCCGGAAAGCAAAGCCAAGCTTACCTATGAAGGCAAGGACTATGAGTTCCAGGTCTATAGCGGTACCCAGGGGCCGAACGTCGTAGACATCCGCAAGCTCTACGACCAGGTCGATATCTTCACCTACGATCCCGGATTCACATCGACCGCCTCGACCGAATCCAACATCACCTTCATCGATGGCGACAAGGGCGTGCTGCAGTATCGCGGCTACTCCATCGGCGATCTGGCCGAGCACTCCACTTTCCTGGAAAGCTGCTACCTGCTGCTCTATGGCGAACTGCCGACCGAGGCGCAGATGGAGAAATTCCATTTTTCCATCACGCATCACACCATGGTGCATGAGCAGATGGTCAGCTTCTTCTCGGGCTTCCGCCGCGATGCCCATCCCATGGCGATCATGTGCGGCGTGGTCGGCGCTATGGCGGCCTTCTATCACGACTCGACCGACATCACCGATCCGCGTCAGCGCGAGATCGCCAGCCACCGCCTGATCGCCAAGATGCCGACCATCGCGGCCATGGCCTACAAATACCATGTCGGCCAGCCCTTTGTTTATCCGCGCAACGATCTCAGCTTCACCGACAATTTCCTGCGCATGTGCTTTTCGGTGCCGGCCGAGGACTACAAGCCCAATCCGGTGCTGGCCAAGGCGCTTGACACCATCTTCATCCTGCATGCCGACCATGAACAGAACGCCTCGACCTCGACGGTGCGTCTGGCCGGTTCGTCGGGCGCCAATCCGTTCGCCTGTATTGCTGCCGGCATCGCCTGCCTGTGGGGCCCCGCCCATGGCGGCGCCAACGAAGCGGCGTTGAAGATGCTGGAGGAAATCGGCACGGTGGACCGGATTCCGGAATATGTCGCCAAGGCCAAGGACAAGAGCAGCGGCTTCCGCCTGATGGGCTTTGGCCACCGCGTCTACAAGAATTACGACCCGCGCGCCAAGGCGATGCAGATCCAGGCCCATGCCGTGCTGGACGAGCTGGGACTGCATGACGATCCGCTGTTGAAGGTGGCGATCGAGCTGGAAAAAGTGGCGCTGACCGACCCCTATTTCATCGAAAAGAAGCTCTATCCCAACATCGACTTCTATTCCGGCATCACGCTGAAGGCGCTGGGCTTTCCCACCTCCATGTTCACCGTGCTGTTCGCCCTGGCCCGCACCGTGGGCTGGATCGCGCAGTGGAAGGAGATGCTGGAAGACCCGCATCAGAAGATCGGCCGGCCGCGCCAGATCTATACCGGCCCGACCGCGCGCAGCTACATCCCGATGGGAAGCCGTAAATAATCTGGCAAAGCCTGGCCTGCTTGAACACAGGCCGGGCTTTTTCCATAACGCCTCATGGAACGATCGATCGCCACTGGTGTCGCCTGCGGCATAGCCGCCGGCGCCTTGTGGGGCGCGGTGTTCGTTGCGCCGGAGCTCACGCCCGGCTTCAGCGCCCTGCAATTGTCGGCCGGACGCTATTTCGCTTATGGCGTCATCGCGCTGCTGTTGGCCCTGCCGCGCTGGCGCGCAATCACGGGCGGGCTTGCGCGCGGCGACTGGATCACGCTGGGGTGGCTCGGGCTCACCGGCAACATCGTCTATTACGTCTTCCTGACCATGGCGGTGCGCCTGGCGGGTGCGGCGCCGGCATCCTTCATCGTGGGCCTTCTGCCTGTGGTCATCACCATCACCGGCAGCCGTGAACAGGGCGCGGTGCGACTCAGCGCGCTGGCGCCATCCTTGGTACTGGCCGTGATCGGGGTAGGGCTGATCGCGGCACCCGCCCTGCATCAGGACGCGGGCGCTGACTGGCGCGACCAGGCGATGGGTCTCGCCTGCGCTTTCGGCGCGCTGGCGTCCTGGGCGCTATTCGCCGTGGTCAATGCCAAGGCCATGGCGCGCCTGCCGCATATGTCGTCCAACGACTGGTCGCTGCTGTTCGGCATCGTCTCGGGCGCGGAGGCGCTCTTGCTGGCTGTCCCCGCCTTCGCTCTGGCGCCTGTACAGCATGGCGACTGGACGCGCTTCGCGGCGGTCAGCGGTAGCGTCGCGATCACCGCTTCCATTATCGGCAACGCCTTCTGGAACGGCGCCAGCCGCAGATTGCCCATGACCCTGAGCGGCCAGATGGTGATCTTCGAGACCCTGTTCGCGCTGTTGTACAGCTTCCTGTGGGACTGGCGCTGGCCCAGGCTGACCGAAGTGCTCGCGATTGCCGCCCTGATCGCCGCAGTCACTTGGTGCGCCCGGCTCCATCACGGCGCCCAGCCGGCCGGCCACATGCCGGCGGACTGATCAGGAACCGACGAATTCCAGCAAGGTGCGCGCTGCGCGCAGGGACGGGGCTTCATCACCCTCGCCCAGCAGACGCCCGAATTCCGCCATGGCCCGCACCTGCTCCGCGCGCGCGTCCGCGTCCACGAACAGCCGCGCCACCGCATCCGCCAGATTTTGCGGCGTGCAGGCGCCTTGCAGGAATTCCGGCACTGCCTCGCGTCCCAGGATGATGTTGATCAGGGTGATATGGGTGACCGTCATCAGGAACTTGGACAGGAAAAACGTCAGCCCGCCCACCTTGTAGCCAACCACCATGGGCGTATGTGCCAGCGCGAGTTCCGCCGTCACGGTACCGCTGGCAGCCAACGCGGCGTTCGCGGCATGGAATGCCGCGAACTTGTCCGCTTCGCCTTCGGTGATGTAAAGCGCCGTGGGCCAGTTGGTCGTCGCGGCGCGCACCTTGGCCGCCACATGCGGCACGGTCGGCAACACGGTCACCAGGCCGGGAATTTTCTGCGCAAGGATTTCCACCGCCGCGCGGAACTGCGGCAGGATGAAACGGATCTCGCTGGTGCGGCTGCCCGGCAACAGCGCCAGCAGCGGCGCATCCGCCGCAATGCCAAGACGGGCGCGCAACGCCGCGCCGCCGCCGATTTTCCCCGCCCGCTCGATCACCGGATGACCGACAAAGACAGCCTTCAGCCCGTATTTCTCAAAGAACGGCACCTCGAAGGGAAACAGCGCCAGCACCAGATCGAAATAGCTGGCCATCTTTTTGGCGCGATAGGCACGCGACGCCCAGACCTGGGGCGCGACATAATCCACGGTGCGGATGGACGGATCACGCTTCTTGATCCCCTGCGCCACGCGGTGGGTGAAATCGGGACTGTCGATCACCACCACCACATCGGGCCGCGTCTTCAGCGCAAAATCCACCGCCTGCTTCACCCGCCCCAGGATCTTGGGGATAGCCGGCACCACCTCGCGCAGGCCCATGACCGCGGTCGTATCCAGCGGATACAGGCTTTCAAAGCCCTCACGCGCCATCGCCAGCCCGCCCACGCCGGTAAAGCGGATGCGGTCGCCGGCCAGCTGTTTCAGACCCGCCATCAGCTGCGCGCCCAGCGCGTCGCCCGACGGCTCGCCGCAAACGATCATAATACTAAGAGTTTTCACGGCTTCACGCCGACAACAAACAGGCCCAGCCGGTCGGCCTCAGCCGCGACCGCCTGCTTGTCCAGGATCAGGGCGACGCCGGCTTCCACCGCGATGCCGCTAAGAAAAGCAGCGGCCGCATTCTTCACCGTCTGCACACCCACCACCGGCATGTCGGTCTTGGCGTCCTGAAGCGGTTTCAGCGCCTTCACCAGCACGCCGCGTTTTTTGGCCGCCGTGCCGCGCACACTTTCGCGCAAGCTGCCGATGCGCGCCAGCATGGCGTCGGTGCCTTCGGCGGCCTCCACCGCCAGCGCCAGGCCTTCGCACACCACCGCGGCCTGGCCCACATCCAGTGTACCAAGCGCATGCACGATCCTGAACGCCTGCTCGATGTCGGATTTTTGTTCGTCGCCGGGCGTGTGCGCGCCAATCGCGCCCTCGCCGGCCACCAGCGCCGGCGCGGCCTCGGCCACGCTGACCGCGTTCAGCCCCGCATCCTCGCAAATGCCGACAATGAAACGCAGCAGCGAGTCGTCGCCTTTTTTGGCCGCCGCAATCGCCTTGGGCAGCAAAGTCACGCCCTTGGCGTCCAGTTTCATCTCGGAGAACTTCGGCCGGTCCACCCGTCCCGCCAGCAGCACATCGCTGGCGCCCGCGCCCTTCAGCGCCTTGATGATGCGCCCGGGCTCGCCGGGCGAGAGAAACTCGTGCGGGAAATCCTTGACCCAATCCTCGGTCACACTGCCCACCAGCGGCACCACAAACACGGCGCGGCCCGTCGCCCGCACCGCTTCAGCCACCGCACGCGGCAGCTCGCCGCCGCCGGCGATAAGCCCCAAGGCAGTCACGCGTGGTCTCCGCGCCGGCGCGCCAGGCACAATTCCTGTTTGGCGTCGGCCAGGATGAAATCCACCATCTCGCCCACTTCCGGCACATGCGGGAAACGCGCCCGCATCGCGCGCGCCCGCTCTGTGACCGATCCGCCCCCGGCGGCCTGAAACACGGCGCGGAAGGTGGCGCGCATGGCATTGATGCTGTCGCGCGATAGACCCCGGCGCTTCAGCCCGATCAGGTTCAGCCCCGCCAACTCGACATGGTCGCCAAAGGCCATGGCATACGGAATGATGTCGCGGTTGACGCCGGTCAGCCCGCCCACCATCGCACCCTTGCCCACCCGGCAGAACTGCTGCACGGCGGCCAGGCCACCGAAGATCACGCCGTCGCCGATCTCCACATGCCCACCCAGCGCCACGGAATTGGCGAAGGTCACGCCATCACCGACATGGCAGTCATGGCCGACATGGGAGTTGGCCATGAAATAGCCGCGTGAGCCCACTTTGGTCAGCCCGCCGCCTTTTTTGCTGCCCAGATGCATGGTGACCATCTCGCGCAGCACACAATCGGCGCCGATCTCAAGCCGGCCTTCGGTGAAATCATTGTTGCGGATCTGGCCATCGCCGCCCAGCGCCACGCCGGGATAAAGATCGCAAGCCGCCCCGACTTTGGTGATGCCGGTGACCGAGATATGGGAGCGCAGACGCACGCCGTCTTCCAGCACCACCCGGGCGCCGACATGACAGAAGGGACCGATCTCGACGCCTGCGCCGATGATGGCGCCGTCTTCCACCACCGACGAGGGATGCACGCTCATCCGGGCGCGCCGTCATGGATCATGGCGCTGAACTCGGCTTCCGCGCAGAGATCGTCGCCGACAAAGGCCTGGCCGGAGAATTTCCACACCGGGCCACGCTGCCTGAGCTTCTTGACCGGCATGCGCAGCAGATTGCCCGGCACCACGGGCTTGCGGAATCGCGCCTGTTCGATGGTGAGGAAATAGACCGCTGAAGACGCCTTTTCTTCCAGGCTGTGCACCACCAGCGCGCCAGCGGTTTGGGCCATGGCTTCCACGATCAGCACGCCCGGCATCACCGCGCGTTCGGGAAAATGGCCCATGAAAAAGGGTTCGCTGATGCTGACCGCCTTGTAGCCGGTGGCGCTTTCGCCCGGCACGATGTCCGCCAGCCTTTCCACAAACAGCATGGGCGGACGATGCGGCAGAAGCTTCTTGATCTGCTCGACATCCAGCACGGTTGTGTCAGTCATGACGGCCGTATCACTCATCCTTGTCCCGCTTGCGCTGTTTGCCCAACCGCGCCACGGCGTGCAATTCCCGCGCCCATTCTCTTACAGGTTTCGCCGGCGCCCCGCCATAATCGACGCCGCCCTCCAGATAGATTGCCGATCCGGTGCCGGACCGCGCGCCCATGCGGGCGCCTGCGCCCACCCGGCTGTGATCGCCCAGGCCCACCTGCCCCGCCAGCACCACGCCGTCTTCCAGCACCACGCTGCCGGCAAGACCGGTCTGGCCCGCGATCACGCAATTGCGCCCGATGCGGCAGTTGTGGGCGATCATGACCAGGTTATCGAGCTTGGAGCCCTCGCCGATCACGGTGTCCGACAGCGCGCCACGGTCGATGGTTGTGTTGGCGCCGATCTCGACATCGTCCTGGATGATGACGCGTCCCAGCTGCGGAACCTTGCGATAGCCCGCGCCGGACGCGGCGAACCCGAAGCCGGGCTGGCCGATGCTGGCGCCCGGCAGGATGATCACCCGGTCGCCGACATAGGCATGGCTGATGGAAACATTGGCGCCGATCTCGCAATCGCGCCCGATGGCGACGCCCGCGGCAATCGCGGTGCCCGGACCGATGCGGGTGCCGTCGCCGATTTCCGCGCCCGGTCCGACCGTTACGCCCGGCGCCAGCGTCACCGTGCGGCCGATATGGGCCTCAGGCGAGATCGCCGGACTGTCTTTCGGCCAGCGGGCCTGCGAATGTTCGGGATAAAACATCGCCGCGACGGCGGCGAAGGCATTGGAGACCGAATCCGATTCCAGCACGATCATGCCGTGCGGCGCCTCGGGCCGCTTGCCTTTCACCGCCACCAGACAGGCGCCGGCGCGGCTGGCCACAAAGGCCTCGCGCCGCGTGGCATTACCGGAGAAGAATGTCAGATGGCGGCTGTCGGCCCCACCCAGATCCGCGAGATCGAAAAACTCCCGCGTCCCCTCAGCGCCAGCCGGAACAGCGACGCCGGCTTTTTCGCAAATCTGCGCCAAAGTGAAAGGCCCAAGATTTTCGAAAAAGCGGGGGTCGGCCATAACCTGCCTTTTGGGGGCTTACTGTTTCGGAGCGGGCGGCAATGTCACGTTGAAGTTGACTTTCAGCGACGGCAGCTGCTGGTTCAGCTGGTTGATCGCGTCGCCGGTGATGTCGAAGCCGCCGGCGGTGGCAAACACCACGGCCTGCTTGTCCAGCACCATGTTGGCGCCGCGCGCCTTCACCAGACCCTGCAGGATCGGACCGAGCTTCTGCTCCATGGTCTGCTGGGCCTGGGCCACGGCATAACGCATCTGTTCGTCCTTGCGGGCCACCTGGCCCTGCAGCGCCTGCTGCTTGGCCTGGAAAGCGGCAATCTTCTTGGCCTTCACATCCGGCGCCAGGATCGCGACTTGCTGCTGCAGATTACGTTCTTCGGCTTCTAGCGCGCGGCCTTGGCCCTGAATGTCGGCCTTGGCCGAGGCCGAATAGGCCTGGACCTGCTTGGCAATGTCCTGGCCGGCCTTCGAGAAGCGCATGATGGCGGCACGGTCCAGCACCACGATCTTGGGCGGGGGCGGATCGGCGAGAGCGGCGGTTGAAATGCCCGCGAGAGCGAGCGCGAGGATCAGGGTCTTCTTCATCGTTTAGTATCCTGTAGCTGTACTGAAGTGGATGATCTGGGGTCTGTCATAGGATGTCTTGATGTATGGCAGGCCAAGGTCGATCTGGACCGGGCCGAAAGGCGATTTCCACTGAACGCTGATGCCGGCAGAGGCGCGGAACGCCAGATTGTCCCGCACGCAGGTGCCGGTGCCGGAATATTGCGCGCCGGTGCAGACACGGGTGGCGGGCGATTGTCCAGACGGCCCAAGGTACCGAAATCGCTGAACAGGCCCAAATTGAGGCCATAGCTTTCCGGCACCAGCCGGGGAAGCGTATCTGCACGGTGCCGATGGCGTCGACCGTGCCGCCGAGCGCGCCGGTATTGCTGGGCGCCACGATGTCGCGCGGGCCGATGCCGGCCAGCGCAAAGCCGCGGAAAGTGTCGCCGCCGTCGAACAGGCGTTCCTCGAACGGCACGAAGAGCCGCCATAGCCGGTGATGTAGTCGGCGCGCCCCGACAGCATGCCGATCAGCGCCCCGTCGAACATGGGCGTGTAGGTCGCCGCCGTGGCGAAGGTCTTGAGGAATTTCAGGTTGCCGCCGAAACCGGAGAATTGCTGGGAGAAAGCGAAGGTCGTGCCGGTGGTGGGCTTGCGGTAGTCGTCGAGATCGTTATAGGCGTAGGTGTAGCCGACCTGCGAACCGTTCAGCTGGCCGGCCGCCAGCTCCACATTCGAGCGGCGCGCCCGCATAGGGCCGCACATTCTCGATCTTGTAGGTGTAGTTCAGCGCCACCGACTGTATTCGGACATCGGGATAGCCCAGGCGCAAGATGGCGGCCGTCGAATTGCTCTGGAACGCCGCCTGGTCGAAGTTGGTCTGGGTCTCATACAGGTCGAAGCCCGCCGCCAGCCCGTCGCGGCCCAGGAAGTTGGGCTCGGTAAACGAGAACACCGCCTGCTTGGTGATGTAGGACGCCTGCAGCGACACGCGCAAATTCTGCCCGCGCCCGAACCAGTTGGTATCGTTGTAGCTGACCTCGCCCAGCAGCGATGTGGTGGAGGAATAGCCCAGACCCACCGACAGCGAGGCGGTGGACTGTTCGGTGACATTGACGGTCAGATTGGTGCGGTCCGGCTGGCTGCCGGGCACGTTCTTGACCTCGACTTGCTTGAAGAAGCCCAGCCCGCGGATACGGGTGCGCGAGCGGTCAACCAGCACCATGTTGAAGGCGTCGCCTTCCTGCAGACGGAACATGCGGCGGATGATGTTGTCATGGGTGCGGGTGTTGCCCGAGATATTGATCTTCTCGATATAGACGCGCGGGCCCTGGTCGATCTCAAAGCCCATGTCGATGGTGTGGCTGACCGGATTGCGCTTGAAGCGCGGATGGACCTCGGCAAAGGCATAGCCCTTGGTGCCCGCCGCATTGGTCAGGGCTTCGATCGCCTTCTGCACCGCGTCCTGGGAATAGATGTCGCCTTCCTGGGCGTTGACCAGGGGACGCAGTTGGTCGGCGCCCAGCTCGCGGATCTTGGACTCCACGGTGATTTTGCCGAACCTGTAGCGCATACCTTCCGACACCGTGAAGGTGATGTAGAAGCTGGTGCGGTCGGGCGTAAGCTGGGCGACTGCGCTCAGCACCTTGAAGTCGGCATAGCCACGGTTGATGTAATAGCGGCGCAGCAATTCCTTGTCGAACTGCAGCCGGTCCGGATCGTAATTGTCGTTGGAGGCGAGGAATTTCCACCACCGGCTTTCCTCGGTGGCGATCTGGCCCTTCAGTGTGTCGCCGTCATAGATATGATTTCCGACAAAGCTGATGCGGCTGACCCCGGTGGTGGGACCGTCGGTGATGGAGAAGATCAGGTCAACGCGGTTCTGCGGCCGCTGGATGATCTGCGGATCGACACGGGCGGCGAATTTGCCGTTGCGGCGATACAGTTCGATGATGCGCTCCACATCGGCCTGCACCTTGGCGCGGGTGAAGACCATGCGTGGCTTCAGCTGCACTTCCTTGGTCAGATCCTTGTCGCTGACCTTGGAATTGCCCTCGAACACCACCTGGTTGATGATCGGGTTCTCGGTGACGCGGATGATCAGCGTGCCGGTGGCCTCGGTGAAGTCGGTCTTGACGTCGCTGAACAGCCCGGTCGCGGTCAGCGCCTTGAGCGCGGTATCGGCATCGGCGGGGGTGTAGGTGTCGCCTTCACGCAGGCCCACATAGGTGAGCACCGTTTCCGGCTCGACGCGCTGATAGCCGCGCACCACGATGTGCTGGATGGTGCGGGCCACGGGCGCGGCCGGGGCACCCACCTGCGCCGCCGGATTGGCGGCCGCGTTGGCGTCGGCATTGTTGGCGGCCGGCTGCTGGTTCAGCTCCTTGGCGCGGTCGGCCGCGCCGGGGCGCAGTTGCGCGCCCGCAGGTCCGGCAGCCAGGGCCAGACAGAGTCCGGCCGAGGTCGCGCGCAACAACCTGCTTCTAAGGCGCAATGTCCGCATCCCGGGTCCGGCCAACTCTCTCACGGGGTCCGCGTACGGACGCCTGGTTTTCAGAAAAGATTCAGCCGGACCAGGTCATTCCAGGTCGTCAGGAGCATCAGCCCCAGGACCAAAACCAGCCCAAGCCGAAATCCAACGTCCTGGGCCCGCTCACCGAGCGGACGCCCCAAAACAGCTTCGCATCCATAGTACAGAAGATGCCCCCCGTCGAGCAGCGGGATGGGAAAAAGGTTGGCCAGCCCAATGCTTACAGAAAGGATAGCCACCAGATTGAGGAGCGGCAGAAAACCCACTTCCGCTACCTGATGGGTCATTTTGGCTATGCCGACGGGTCCGGAAAGCTGGTCGGCGCCGCCATGGCCGCCGATCATGCGGGCTATGGTGAGGACCGTGACCCGCATGATGCTCCAGGTTTCGGTCGTGGCTGCGGCAAAGGCACCCATCGGGCTGTAACGCAGATGGGTCTGGATGGCCTTGGCGCTCGACATGACCCCGATGGCGATCTGGCTGGCCGGGTTGCCCAATTGGTCGCGCACCTTGGTCACCCGGGGGGTGACCCAGCGGTCAGGTCATGGCCGGCGCGCCTGATGCCGACAGCCAGCGGGGTGGTCCCGTTGGAGACCGAAATGATCTCGGGCAGCTGCTGGAAATCGTTGATCGGGGTCTGGTCGATTGGGGTGATCAGGTCACCGGCGTGGATGCCCGCGGCGGCCGCAGGACCGTCCTTGGTCACCGCGCCCACCAGGGGCGCGGTCAGAACATGGCCGGTATAGCTCAGGATGCCTGTGAGCATGACGATCGCCAGCACGAAATTGGCAAAAGGCCCGGCGGCCGCGACCAGGGCGCGCTGATACAGCGGCTTGAACATCAGCATGCCTTCGCGTTCCGCACTGCTGGCCTGCGCTGCCGCCTGCGCATCCGGCCGCGAGGCGGCATCGGCATCACCGGCAAACTTCACATAACCGCCGATGGGCAGATAGCTCAGCCGCCAGCGGGTGCCGAGCCGGTCGGTGCATCCCACAATCTCCTTGCCGAAGCCGACGGAGAAAACATCCACTTTCACGCCAAAGGCGCGCGCCACCAGAAAATGGCCCAACTCATGGAAGAAGACGACAACGGTGATGACGAACAGAAAGGCAGGCAGGCCCAGCGGCGTCCAGGAAATCAGCCCGCGTATCGCGTCCAGCATGTGACTTACGTCCCTACCCGTTGACAGATTTCCTCGGCCACCACGCGCGCCCGCGCGTCGGTGCCCAGAACACTTTCCAGATCGTTGGCGATGCCGTTGGAGCCGAAATCCTGGTCCAGCGCTGAGGCGACCACCCGCGAAATGTCGAGGAAGCCGATGCGGCGTTCCAGGAAAGCCTGCACCGCGATCTCGTTAGCGGCGTTGAGCACGGTCGGCGCCAGCCCGCCCGAACGCATCGAGCCGATGGCGAGGTTGAGCGCGGGGAAGCGGTCATGCGCCGGCGGCTGGAACACCAGCTGGCCGAGTGCAGCCAGATCAAGCCGGCGCGATGACGATGGGATTCGGCGCGGCCAGCCCAGGGCATGGGCGATGGGCGTGCGCATGTCGGGCGCCGACAGATGCGCCATGGTCGTGCCGTCTTCATAGGACACCAGGCAATGCACGATGGACTGGGGATGCACCACCACCGCGAGCTTCTCCGGCGGTAGCGCAAACAGGAAATGTGCCTCGATCAGTTCCAGCCCCTTGTTCATCAGGGTGGCGAATCGAGCGAGATCTTGCGGCCCATCGCCCAGTTGGGATGGGCGACCGCCTCTTCGACCGTGGCGCCGCGCATCCGCTCCAGGCTCCATTCGCGGAACGGGCCACCGCTGGCGGTGATGGTCACCAGATCGGCTTCGGACGCATCGCCCGAACCCAGCACCTGGAAGATGGCATTGTGCTCGCTGTCTACGGGGAGGACCTGGGCGCCGGATTTCTCCTTGGCGGCGCGGAATACCTCGCCCGCCGCCACCACACATTCCTTGTTGGCCAGCGCCACCACCACGCCGCGGTGGATGGCGGCCAGCGCGGGTTCGATCGCCGCCGCCCCCATGATGGCGACCATCACGAAATCGGACGGCCGTGCGGCCGCGTCGATCACCGCCTGCCGGCCGGCCGCGACCGCGATGCCGCTGCCGGCAAGAGCTGTCTTCAATTCCGCGAACTGGGCTTCATCGGCGATCACCGCAAGCGCGGGCTTCATCGCCAGCGCCTGCTCGATCAACACCTCCACGTTGCTGCCCGCGGTCAGCGCGGTGATGGGCAGCGCATGGGTCCCGTGGATTTTGCGCACATGGGCGATCACATCCAGCGTGTTGACGCCGATGGAGCCGGTCGAGCCCAGCACGGTGAGTTTGCGCGCAAGTACATGCTCCATCGAGGGCAGTACGTCGAAAATGCGGGTTGCTGCGATGGGCTTCACGCGTGGCCCCCGAACAGCGGGCTCAGATGCAGCCCGAAGATCAGGATCGCCAGCACGACACTGCAGGCGAACATAGAATCCATGCGGTCCAGCACGCCGCCGTGGCCGGGGATCAACCCGCCGGAGTCCTTGTAGCCGAAGCGGCGCTTGACCAGGGATTCAAACAGGTCCCCGCCATGGGCGACGAAACTAAACAGAAAAGCGAACAACAACGCGAACACGACGTTAAAACCAGCTCCGAGAACGATGAAAAGATACAGGACAAATATCAGCGCTGCAGTCGTGCTGCCGCCGATGGTGCCGGCCCAGGTCTTGCCCGGCGAAAGCCTGGGCGCCATCTTTTTGCCGCCGATCAGCTTGCCGAACACCAGCGCACCGGTATCGGTCGCCCAAACGATAAGGAATAGGCCCAGAACAACGCTGTGCCCTTTGGGCGCGAGCGACTGCAGTGCCACCAGCGCCAAGGACGGCAGACCGATATAAAGAACTCCGGCGGCATGCCAAAAGGGATGATCATTGCGGCGCTGCGCCCAAAAATAAGAAACCGCGGTGCCAATCACCAAGGGAACGAACGCCAAAAGCGGCATTCTCAGCAACACGGCGGCGATGGCCAGAACAATGGCCATGACAGTGATGGCGGTTTGGACATGAACCGGCTGATGGTCCGCAGCCTCGCGCTGCGCAGGCGAGCGGACCAGGCGATGCCATTCACGCGCCGCAAAAAACGCCATCAGCGCCGTGACAGCGGCAAACCATCTGGGATCACCCAAGGCGAGTACGATGGCGATCACCGCCAGGAACACACCAAACAGCACGCGCAAAAATGCCTCGCTGCCGGAGCGAAGTGCATGGGTCGGATGCGCCTGAGTCATGGTCATCGCCTCATGCTCACGCCACAGCCTCGGAATCCAGCGCCCCGAAACGGCGCGCGCGTCCGGAGAATTTCTCCATCGCCGCGGTCAGAGTTTCGCGGTTGAAATCCGGCCACAGCGTGTCCAGGAACAGAAGCTCCGCATAGGCCGATTGCCACAGCAGGAAGTTGGAAAGCCGGTGCTCGCCGCTGGTGCGGATCACCAGATCGGGCGCGGGCAAGGCGCTGGTGAACAGCCTTGTGGCAAACAGCTCCGGCGTGATGGTTTCGGGATCAAGCCGTCCATCCTTGGCGGCGCGCGCCAGTTCCTGGGCGGCGGCGGCGATCTCTTCCTGGCCGCCATAATCGAATGCGAAGGTCAGGTTCATGCCGGTATTCCTGGCGGTGCGGCTCTCGGAATCCTGGATCATCTGCTGGATGTCGGAGGCCACCCGGCCCCGGTGGCCAATAATCCGCATACGGACGTTACGCTCGACCAGTTCGTCCATGTCGCTGCGGAAATAGGTGCGAAACAGCCCCATCAGCGCGCCCACTTCCGTCTTGGGCCGCTTCCAGTTCTCGCTCGAGAAGGCAAACAACGTGAGGTTTTCCAGCCCGATGTCGCAGCCTGCCCTGACCGTCTCGCGCACCGCCTTCATGCCGGCATAATGGCCGGCCTCGCGCGGCAGATGGCGCTTCTTCGCCCAGCGGCCATTGCCGTCCATGATGATGGCGACATGCTTGGGCAGATGAGGCGTGGCGTCGGACTTCGTCATGCTCCCTGGCTCATCAGACCTGCATGATTTCCTGCTCCTTGGTATGGAGCGCGGTGTCGATGTCCTTGACATGGGCGTCGGTCAGCTTCTGCAGCTCATCGCCCTTGGTGTGATGGTCGTCCTGGCCGATCTTGCCGTCCTTTTCGAGCCGCTTGAGCAGGTCCATGCCGTCGCGGCGCACATTGCGCACGGCCACGCGCGCGGCCTCGGCATATTTGGCGGCAAGCTTGGAAAGCTCCTTGCGCCGTTCCTGGTTCAGTTCGGGCAAGGGAATGCGCAGGAGCTGGCCATCCATCTGCGGGTTGAGGCCCAGACCAGCGTCGCGGATTGCCTTGTCCACCGCCTTGGCCAGGCCCTTGTCCCACACCTGCACGGTGATCATGCGCGCTTCGGGTGTGGCGATGCTGCCCACCTGGTTGATCGGCACGGAATTACCATAGGCCTCGACCTTGACTGGATCCAGCAGGGCGGCGCTGGCGCGGCCGGTGCGCAAACCCGCCAATTCGCTCTTGAGGGTGGCGACCGCCCCATTCATGCGGCGGTCCAACTCATCCTTGCTATAGGCCTCGGCCATATCAGTCGCTCCAGTCCCCGGCGGCAGATTACCCTAAACCCCGGGCTCGGCTTCACTTTTCTTCGATAATGGTTGCCCGGCCCTCGCCCCGCAGGACCTTGGCCAGTTCGCCCGGTTCGGCCAGCGAAAATACCAGAATCGGGATGCGGTTTTCCCGGGACAACGAGATCGCCGCGGCGTCCATCACCTGCAGATTCTGGGCTAACACCTCGTGGTAGCTTAAAGAATTGTAACGCTTGGCGTCGGGAACCTTCTTGGGATCGGCCGAGTACACGCCGTCCACCTGGGTCGCCTTCAGCATGGCGTCGCAGGACATTTCCGCCGCCCGAAGTGCGGCCGCCGTATCGGTGGTGAAGAAGGGGTTGCCCGTGCCGGCGGCGAACACCACCACCCGGCCTTTTTCCATATGGCGGATGGCGCGGCGGCGAATGTAAGGCTCGCAGACATTGTTCATGGCGATGGCCGACTGGACGCGGCAGGCAAGTCCGACCCGTTCCAGGCCCGCCTGCAGGGCCAGCGCATTCATCACCGTCGCCAGCATGCCCATATAGTCGGCGGTGGAACGGTCGATGCCCTGGGCGGAGCCGGCCAGGCCGCGGAAGATATTACCGCCACCCACCACCATGCAGATTTCGCTGCCGGCCTTGTGGGCTTCCGCCACATCGCGGGCGATACGGTCGATGACGTCGATATCGACGCCGAACTGCCCCTTGCCCATCAACGCCTCGCCAGAGACCTTGAGCAGTATCCGGCGGTATTTCGGCGCTATCGGCATGAGCAGTTCCCTTTTTCGGTCTAGCGGGTGCCCGCCATCTGGGCGACTTCGTCGGCGAAGTCGGCTTCGGCCTTCTCGATGCCCTCGCCCACCTTGAAGCGGACAAAGCCTTCGATCTCCACCGGCGCGCCCAAGTCCTTGGACGCCTTTTCGATCAGCTTGGCGATCGGCGTCTCGCCGTCGAGCATGTAGATCTGCTGCATCAGCACCACTTCCTCGTAGTACTTGCGCATCCGGCCTTCCATCATCTTCTCGACCACAGCTTCCGGCTTGCCGGACTGCAGCGCGATGTCCTTCTGGATATTGTACTCGCGCTCGACCACGGCCTTGTCGAGATGCTCGCGGGTCAGCGCTAAGGGCGAGGCGGCGGCGACATGCATGGCGAGCTGCTTGGCAAGCGCCGACAGCTTTTCCTTGTCGGCGGTGGACTTGAGCCCCACCAGCACGCCGATATTGCCCAGCTCGGGCGACGAGGCGTTGTGCACATAAGCGGCGACCACGCCCGGATTGACGCTCAGCGCCGCGGCGCGGCGCACGCTCATGTTTTCGCCGATCTTGGCGACCAGTTCGGTCAGGGTCTGCTGCACGCTGGAAGAGCCCATCGGGGACGCCAGCAGCTTTTCCAGATTGCCGCCTTCCTTCAGCGCCAGTTTGGAAGCGTCCTTCACAAAGGCCTTGAACTCGTCATTCTTGGCGACGAAGTCGGTTTCGGCATTCACTTCCAGGAGCACGCCGGTGCCGGCGTCGACGGCAACGCCGACCAGACCTTCGGCGGCGGCGCGACCGGCCTTCTTGGCGGCCTTGGAAATGCCCTTCTTGCGCAGCCAGTCGATGGCGGCTTCCATGTCGCCACCCGTCTCGTTCAGCGCGTTCTTGCAGTCCATCATGCCCGCGCCGGTCTTGTCGCGCAGGTCCTTCACCATGGTTGCGGTGATGTTGGCCATGTCAGTCTCCATCTGTGCCTTCACGCGCCCCTACCAGAGCGCGCTCAGGCGGCAATCGTGTAAAACTCAGGCCGTGGCGGGTTCGGCGGCGGGAGCGGCGTCTTCGATCTGTTCGGCCGCACCCAAGTCCACGCCGGCATCGGACTGACCTTGGCCGAGGCCGTCGATCACCGCACGGGCCGCCAGATCGCAATAGAGCGCGATGGCGCGAGCGGCGTCGTCATTGCCCGGGATCGGGAAGGCAATGCCGTCCGGATCGCTGTTGGAATCCAGCACGGCCATGACCGGAATGCCCAGCTTCTTGGCTTCGGCGATGGCGATGGCTTCCTTGTTGGTGTCGATCACGAACAGCAGGTTGGGCACGCCGCCCATTTCCTTGATGCCGCCCAGCGAACGTTCCAGCTTGTCCTGCTCGCGCAGCAGGCCCAGCAATTCCTTCTTGGTCAGGCCCGACTGTTCGGCGGTGGTCAGGGTCTCTTCGATCGAGCGCAGGCGGCGGATCGAATGGCTGATGGTCTGCCAGTTGGTCAGGGTGCCGCCCAGCCAGCGGTGATTGACATAATACTGGGCGCAGCGCTTGGCGGCGGCAGCAATCGGCTCCGACGCCTGGCGCTTGGTGCCCACAAACAGGATGCGCCCGCCGCTGGCGGCGGTTTCACGCAGGGTCACCAGCGCGCGGTGCAGCAGCGGCACGGTCTGGGTGAGGTCGAGAATATGGATGTCGTTGCGCTGGCCATAGATGAAGGGCGCCATCTTCGGATTCCAGCGCTGCTGGCGGTGGCCGAAATGGGCGCCCGCTTCGAGAAGCTGGCGCATGGAAAATTCTGGCAAAGCCATTGTTCAGTCTCCTTTACCGGTTAGCCAGATGCGCGGGTTATCCCCTTGAGGAGACACCGGACGGCGACAGCGGAATACCCGCCGAAAGCCACCCGCGCATGCGAGATGGCGGGGCTTATACGGACCTAACCCCTTGCTGACAAGGGGTTTTGAGCCGACTTTTGCTGAAAAAGGCGCCAAAAAGCGGCCCAAAAGCACCAAGAACCGCTTTGGGACCCGGTTTTACCCATCAGCAGAAAAGCCATGCTAGAGACGCTGCCCATGAGTGATTCCGCCCGCAAAAGCCCGATCCGCCAGACAATTCGCACCCGGAGCCCAGCGGCATCACCAAGGTGACCGCGCTGGGGCTGGGCAATCCCGACGTGCTGCCGCTGTGGTTCGGCGAGACCGACCTGGTAACCCCGCCTTTCATCCGCCATGCCGCGGTGAAGGCGCTGGAAGACGGCAAGACCTTTTACACCAACGCGCGCGGCATCCTGCCGTTGCGCGAAGCGATCCGCGATTTCCACAAGCGCACGGCAAAGGCCGACATCGCGGTCGAGCGCATCACCATTCCGGGCGCCGCCATGATGGCGGTGGTGACCGCGCTGCAGATGGTGTGCGAAGCGAGCGACAATGTGATCATCGTTTCGCCGATCTGGCCCAACATCTTCCAGGCCACCAAAGTTGTCGGCGCCGAGCCGCGCCTGGTGCGGCTGGACGAGGACTGGAGTACCGGGCGTTGGCATCTGGATCTGGACAAGCTGTTCGACGCCTGCGACGGGCGCACCAAGGCCATGTTCCTGGCCTCGCCCGGCAATCCCACCGGCTGGATGCTGACTGCCGAGGAACAGAAGACCATTCTGGAATTCTGCCGGGCGCGCGGCATCGCCATTCTGGCCGATGAAGTCTATGGCACGCTTGTTTATGACGGCGCGAGCCACGCCCCGTCGTTCCTTTCCATTGCCGATGACGAAGACGCGGTCTTTGCCATCAATTCTTTTTCCAAGCCGTGGGCGATGACGGGCTGGCGCATCGGCTGGCTGGTGCATCCCAAAAGCGTGGAGCCCGCCGCCGCCGCCATGGCCCAGTGCAACAACACCGGCGCCACCCATTTCGCGCAATACGGCGCACTCGCCGCGCTGTCGCCGGAAGGCGACGCCTTTCGCGGGCAACTGCTGGACTACTGCCGCAAGGGCCGCGATGTGGTGGACGACTGGATCGGCCGCCAGAACCGGGTGCGCTGGATGCGGCCTGATGGCGCCTTTTACGGTTTCCTGCATCTCGACGGGCTGAAGGACA
>CAWHLV010000017.1:0-45638 GCA_963830095.1 uncultured Alphaproteobacteria bacterium | reverse complement strand
ACGCATCGAGTCTGCCGCCGTCCGTGCGGCAGGCCACGTGCCCGCGCTCGCGAAGCTGCTCGGCATGCGGATCCCGCCGCCACCGCCCCCGACGGCGCAGAAGCGCCCGGCGCTCAGCGGCCGGCGCTCATCCTGAGCAGCCGCGCCTTGAAGCCGGCGGCCTCGAGGAGCGACTTCACCCCCTGATCGCCGGGGAGCGCCAGGGCCTCGAACGCTTTCTCCTCAGCTCGTCGCGACGTCGCGCGCGGCCTCGAGGAGCGCCGTCGCGATCCGGCGCCGTCGAAGCGCGGGCACGGGTGCGGATCCCACGCAGGCCTCGACGCCCTCGGTCGAGCGCGCGAGGACCGCGATCCCGACGAGGTCGTCGTCGAGCACGGCCACGAGCGTGGCGGCCGTCCGGCGCGGTGATGCGCCAGGGCTCGTGATAGGCCTGCTCGAACGGCGTCGTCATTGCCTAGCGCGGTGGCGGTTCGGGCACTTGCTTGTGCACGAAATACATAAGGGCGGCCGAGGTCACCGCCACGCCCATCACGACATAGCCCAGCCAGTTGAAGTGCCCCAGCTTTCCATCGGGCAAAGCCACGATCAGCGCGCCGGCCGCCGCCGACGATATGCCGCCGGCGAACTGCTGCAGCGAGGCGCTCACCGCATTGAAGGCGCCGCGCTTGGTGACTTCGGGAATGGCCGACATCAGCGCCGAGGACGAATCATGCGCGAAAAGATGCCGACAAACATCAGCACATTGACGATGATCACGTACGGCCAGGCCCGACGGCCCCAGATTGGTCTAGATCGCCACCATGACGACGGTCAGCATGCTGCCGAACAGGAAGGTGTTGAACTTGCCGAAACTGTCGCTGGCCTTGCCCACCAGCGGCCCGACAAAGACGGTGCACAGTCCGGTGATCAGATAGATGGTGGGAAGGGTGGCGAACGGCAGCCCGATATTGTTGACGATATAGGCGGTGCCGAACGGCATCAGCATATAGCCGCCGGTGGGCAGCAGCATGGTGAGGATGAAGGCCAGCCGGTAGCGCGGCTCGCTCAAAGTGTGGATCAGGTGCATGAAGGGGCTGCGTTCCTGCTTCAGCTTCAGGTGCGCCGCCACCGGCTTCATCCACAGCGCGATGATCACGCCCGCAGGGATGGCCACGGCCAGGATGGCGAAGAAGGGGGCGTGCCAGTCCCAGCGGTTGGCAAAATACAGCCCGGCGGGCAGGCCCAGCACCTGGCTGGCGGCGAAGGCGGTCTGGATAAGCCCATCACCCGGCCGCGCATCTCCAGCGGGAACAGGTCGGTGGCGATGGCCAGCACGATCGAGCCGATCACGCCGCCGAACAGCCCGGTGACAATGCGCGCCATCAGCAACATGGGATAGGTTTGGGCCAGTGCGCAGAGCAGCGTGCCCAGCATGAAGCCCACATAGAAGAACAGCAGCAGGCGTTTGCGATCGAAGCGGTCGGCGAAACCGGCGGCCAGCAGGCCCGACACCGCGGCGCTGAAGGCATAGGAGGAAACCGCCAGGCCGAACTGCTGCGGGGTGATGTGCAGGGTGGGCATCATCATCGCGCCGAGCGGCGAGATGATCATGAAGTCCAGGATCAGGCTGAACTGCAGGAAGGCCAGGGCCGCGATGACGAACTTCTGGTAATGCGAGAATTTCAGGCGGGGCCGCGCGTCTGTCGTCTGCTTGTCCATCGCGCCCGGCCCTTTTCGCGCTCTTCTTTAGCGAAAAAGCTGCGGCTGCGCCACGGCAAGGGCCCCGGAAAACGCCCATAAAATGTCACGGAATGGCGTATTCTTTTTTCAGAAAGTCGCCGACCCAGTCCTGGATGCGCACATACATCTTGTTTTCCAGGGGCGCCTTGCCGCCGGTGAAACTGTGGGTGCGGTGGTATGTCTGCACCACATGAACCGGATTGCGGTTGTAGCCGGCGGCCAGGAAGTCGGCGAACTTCGGCCCGCGAATCGCTGAACCGCTTGAGGTAATCCTTGGGCAGTTCGGTCAGCTCCAGATCCAGCAGCAGCACCGAGGCCGTCACCGCATTGCTCAGATTGGTCATGCCCAGGTCGAAGTCGGGCTCCAGCAGCGCCTTGGGATAGCTGGCGCGCACCATCTGATAGCTGTCTTCCACGAACTGGGGCATGCCCAGCGCCCCGGCGCTGGACCGGGCATAGGCATAGGCGTGGCTGGAGTTGGCGGCGATGGTGACCAGCACTTCATGCACGCATTGCTCGATGCCGACATATTTCATGTGCAGGGGATCGACATGCTCGGTGATCATCAGCCGCAGCACCATGTCAGTGGGAATCTCTTCGGCGACCGTGCTGTTGGGCGCGACGCGGGAGCGCACGTCGTCGTCCTTGATGCGGTCATAGGCGAGCCGCTGCAGGTGATGCAGATAGTCCATGCCGGCGTCGCGCATCTTTTTGGTGTCCAGCTCGGGCGCGTAAGCCGTATAGACCGCTTCCTGATAGCCGCCATTGCCCGATGCGCTTGGGGCGCGCACCGGGCGGCGCTGGGCAAAGACGATATAGCCGTCCGGGCTGGCGACATGGAATTTGGTGTTGAGGAAATTGTCCACCGGCCAGGTGATGGTGAAACTCTGATCGTTGTGGCCGCTTTCATCCATGCGCACGACGCTCAGCGGCCCGATTCTCTGGCCCACCACCAGCACCCAGGTGAAATGGGCAAGCTGGCCGCCCACGACCTCCATGTCGCCCGGCAGTACGGCTGCGTTTTGCGCCAGCGCCTGGGCTTGCGCGATGCGGTCGCGATAGTCGAAATCCGGTGCGTCGGTGGCCGGCTTGGTGACAATGGCCAGCGACGGCTTGGCTTTGGCCGCGGGTTTTTTGTGGGCGGCCGCGCGTTTGTGGGCCGTGTGGTGCTTGGGTGTCGTGGCGCGCGCAGTCCCGCAACCCATCGCGACGATGAGCAGAAGGGCGCTGAAAAGCCCCATGATCTGTTTTGGAGCCATGGACCGGCGGATTTCTTCGACGCGCCATTGTATCATCCGCCGGTTAACGGACAACTCGCCTTTGTTGCGGTGCGGTAAGCCAATAGAACCCGGCGCAACCGCGCCGGGTTCCAAAGACCAATTGCGGTCTGCTAGGCCTTATTCATGCCAGCCCATGTCGCTGTCGCGGTCATGCTTCCAGTCATTGTAGTGATTGTTTGACGCGCCTCTGTAATTTCTCATTTCTTCGTCGTTCTGCCAGTTGTTCCAGTGGTGGTTGTGATCCCAGTAACCGTCCTGGTAGCCATAGGCGACGTTGCCGAAGCCGACACCGACGCCAATGCCGGCCACACTGATGCCAATGCCTTGGGCGCTCGCCGGGCTCGCGATGGTCAAGGATGCGCAGGCAAGTCCAAGCGCGATGATCGCGCCGTTCAAGGTTCTATTCATGGTTCATTCTTTCCACTCTGCGCGAATATCCGCAACGGCGGGCCAAGGCAGAGTTTTGATGAGACGCGCATCGCTGGATGGAAAGGGCAGGAGATTTCTGACCTTGCTAAACATTGCGTCCCACGACAAACGCGCAGGACCATGCTTTCGATCCATGGACGGCATCGGCGCGCGCGCGTCGAGCCGAATTCAAGCCGGTTCTGATCAATAGTGACCACGGCAAAACCCGATTTGCGCCCATCCCGGGTCTGGCGCGTTAACGAGGCGATATTGAAAGGTCCCATTCGATGAGCCTCTTATTGATAGTCCTGCTGGTTCTGCTCCTGTTTGGCGGCGGAGGTGGTTATTACGCCCATCGGAGCTACGGCGGCGCCGGTCTTGGTGGCGTTCTGGGCGTGGTTCTGATCGTGTTCCTTGTCCTGTTTCTGTTTGGCGGCCTGCACGCCTGACCGCTGGACTTGCATATAAGGGGCGAAGCGCCCATATAACGCTTGCCAGAGGAATGAATTCCCTGGCGTGCCCCTGAAATTCACCCTGAAAATTCATCGGGCCTTTGGCCGTCAGGCCCAAACCCCATCCGCCGTTGCACCGGGATCAAATAGTGACCGGGCACGCGAACTCAACGAATTGTCCAAAATGATATCTCAGAATAACTCCAGCACCCGCAATCGTGGGCGCCACAATGGCGGGCGCAACACGCGGCCGGCGCAGGCCGGCCAGCAAACCGCGCCCAACAACCAACGCCCCAACAACCAAAACCCCAACAACCAAGCCAATGGCAACGGAAATACGACCATTACTGCGAACTCGCACAGGCGGCCGGCAGTGACGATGCCGTCACCCGTGAAGGCCATTGGCAGCACGCCGAACACTTCCTGCGCCTGATGAACGGTTCCGCCAGCTAGCGGAACTGTGCCATTTGCTGGGGAACTGAAGGCATCTTTGGGGCAGGTGAAACCGGCGCGCCGGCAGACGTTGCAGGACTGATCCCGCAATCTCATCCCCGCCCCGGTGTTCCCATGACCCTTGCAGAACGCATCAGCGAAGTTCCCGAACTTTACGAAGAAGGCAATGAATTCACCGCCCGCCTGCTCAGCAACAGCGGCTATCTGGACGCGCCACAGGCGCTGACAGTAGAGGATGTTGAACAGGCGCTGTCGCGTCACCCGGAACTGGCCGACCGCTGGCTGGAACGCGGCCACGACCAGCGCCTTGCCGGCGGCTGGGGCATCGAATGCGACCACGGACAGTACCGGGCGCAAGCTATGCCGGCGGCCGTCGCTGTCGAGCGCACAAGCTGCATGCGGTGGCGGATGTTCATTGTCCGCTATGTCGCCTTCATCGGCGATGTGCTCAGCCGCATCGCGCGCGTGCCTTCCGCATCACCGAGTCGCACATGACGCGTTCGGCGCGGATCCCGGCTAATCCGGCTGGTGGGCGGCCTCGCCCGGCTTTCTGTGAGCGGCCGCAAAGACTTTCGCAAACCGCAAGCCCGAGGCGGCGCAGGACAGCGACGTCACCAAACTGGCGGACAAGCTCCACGCCAACGCCTGAGCTGCTGACCCCAAACGATTGGTGCCGGGTAGGGTATGGTGTCCCCGGAATTCCCAGAAGGAAGCGGGCAAAATGTGCAATTCTATTGTTGCACTGCTTGTTTACCCCTGATCGAGACAAAAGAAGCTTGGCTCCGTCAGCAGTTTTCTCCAGACCTATGTTGTCCAAGATGTCCGCAGCAATCTTGGCTTGATCGGCTTCGAATGTTTCCTTTGCCTCGGGATTGATTGCCATTTGTTCGTAAGCGTCTTGCTTGGCAGCAGTAAGCAGCGCTTCCGTTTCCTGCTTTTGATAGTTCAAAAAAATAGGCCACGTAGGGCCTTTTTGTGGCGTCCCAATTCGCATCTGCTTGCAAAATCGCTGCATTGTCATTTAGGCACAAAAGGGCTTTGAGAACGTTCGACTTGCCATGATCAGTTGGCGCCCAAGAGAATGGTCACTTGAAGTCTGGACTGTAAGGCGGCAGATAAAGCAGGATTGCACCGACTGCTTCGATGGCTTCGCGTATGCCTGCGACCTTGTGGGCCGGCAGATTGTCCATGATGACGACGTCGCCCGGCCACAAGAGCGGGCACAGCATCTGCTCGCACCAAGCCAGGAAGGCTTCCCCGTCCATAGGACCGTCGAGCAACATGGGCGCGCACATGCCCGCCAAGGTCAGGCCGCCGACGAAGGTTGTGGTCTTCCAGTGCCCGTGCGGGACTGCGGCACGACAGCGTTGCCCCCTTGGCGCCCAACCGCGCAGACGTGCCATCTTCGTGGATAGGCCGCTTTCGTCGACGAAGATCAGGCGCTCGGGATCGAGTTCGGTTTGTCCCACGAACCAATCTTCGCGTGCTGCCTTCACATCGTCGCGCTCCTGTTCGCTCGCGTGAGCGGTCTTTTTTTATGCGTCATGTCGCGCCGGGCGAGAAACTTCCAAACTGCCGTGGACACAACCCTGACCGCCCGCTCGCCCGCAAGGCGGTCGGCGATCTCCTCCAACGTGATGTCGGGCGTCTCATCGATCAGGCCGCAAATGAAGCTCGCATGCGCATCGAGAACCGAGCCCTTCGGCTTGCCCTGCTTGGCTGGCGTAACCTCGCCGGTTACACGCTTCAGCCGCGCCCAGGCGCCCGCCGTCGCGATCCCAATCGAGAACCGCGCTGCCGCCTGGCGCGTCGACATCCCGCCTTCGACAGCCGAAATCACCCGCTCCCGCAAATCCATGCTGTAGGGTCTGCCCATCCAAATCCCCCCGCTAATACAGGAAGAATCGAATCACACTTCGCTAAACTTCGGAATCCCTTCCGGACTCGTGCTTCAGGGAATTTGCTCTAGATCGAATTCGATTGAACCCGTAATAGAGAGAAAGTTTTCGATCTTTACTTTTTTCAAAATCATTGGCTGTCCCTTCCCGTATGAGATTGTTATAGCAAAAGGGCCCGGAGATTGCTCACCGGGCCTTTCTGACTTTTAGTCGGTAGGCGGACTTAAAAGCTTATATCGCCCATGCGGCACCCGCTCGCCGCGATCACGGACCCCTTGTCGCGACCACGGGCACTTCGTTGCGCACCTGTTTCTCAGGCTGTTGTGGCTGCTTTGGTGGCGCCGCCGGCGCGGTATAGCCGCCGTCCCAGGGCGGATTGCCGTTGGCGTCCTCGCCCGGATAGTGCGGGCGGTCCAGAACCTTGAGGAAGAAATCCTTGCTGGGCAGATCGACCACTTCATGCTCCATCGCCGGCACGGAAGCTCGGTGGTGCCGGGCGGCACGGCTTGCGGCACGCGGCTGTCCGCACCCCGGGCGACCGCCAGCTTGGTCGCATCAAAGGCGGCCTTGCGGTCTTCCTCGATCGCCAGTTTGGGGATATCCATCGGCTTGCCGGGATCGACCACATAGGCCGACACCATCTTGAGGCGATAGGCGCGTCGAGATGCCGTCATAGCTTTGGTCTTCGGGTTCACATGCCGTCGGCATTGCGGCGCAGGGCATAATACAGCGCCACCGCGTCCTCATGCTCGCGGGTGCCTTGCTGCCCGCCGTCCTGGGCGAAAGTGTTTTCGGCATACAGGTCGCGCCAGTCGCGATAACCGCCGACCATGCCGGTGGCCGAGCCGCCGTCGGCCGCGATCTTGAGCCGGATCTTGCCCTTGGCGAAATTGGCGTCGCCGGTCTGGTCATAGAACCAGGCGATGCGCGGGGCGTGGAGATGCTCGACCTGCTCGGTCTCCACCACGCCGTTTTTGATTTTGGCTTTCAGCTTTGTGTACTGGCCCGATTGCAGTATGCGGTAGGAATAGTCGGCGGCGACGCCGGCATGGGATCCTTGACGATCTTGTCGGGCGAATAGCCGATCTCGACGATGGCGTCGCTGTCGTTCATCGGGTCCTGGTTGCCGCTGACCCGGATCACCATGGTGAAAAGGCCTTCCTGCATCTTGTCGTTGGCACGCAGGTCCAGGGTGGCATTGCCATTGCCGCGCCAGGGCGCATCACAGCCCCAGGCGCGGTAGAGCGCATTGTCGATGCCGCGCTCGCCGTCGGGGCTGATGAAGTCTGTCGGCCCGATCTTGCCGTCCAGGTTGAAGCCGTCGCCGATGCGGCTGACCACTTCGGGTTCGCCCGGGTCGTCCGCCGCCCAGGGATTCACATAGGTCTCGATGCCGCGCTTGTAGCCGCGATAGGACATGGCCCGCGCCCAGATATGGCGGCGGGTCAGGCCGGGGGTCTTGCTCTTGTCCAGCCCCGGGGGCGCGGTGATCCAGTCGATCTCCTGCTGGCTGCGCCAGGCCGGGCGCGCAATCGCGACCTTGGTCTGGTCGGGACCGGCCATGAACATCGTGCTGCCGTGGGGGCAATCCACGCCCGGCTCGGCCTCGCCCGTGCGGCTGAAGTCGGAGCGCCCGCCATAGCGGAAGGCATATTCATAGCTCGAGACGACAAAGCCGCGGGTCCAGGGGGCTGCGGCTGCGGGCATGGCGCTGCCGGCCATGGCGAAGGCCATGGCGCAAACCAGAAGACGCTGTCTCAAGACCATGCGCTTCTCCCATCGTGACCGGGCCATCGTTTGCCGTGACCCGCTGGTACCCTTTTACTCCAAAAAGCCTGCCCGGCGGTACCCCGCTATTTGGCGATATTCAGGAAAGGCACGGTATTGCCCGGCACCATGGTGGTGGGCAGCACGCCGTTCCACTTCTCGGCCGCGACCAGGGTGGGCAGGCTGGGATTGTTGCGCAGGGCGTCGCCGCGCGCCTTGATGGCGCCGGCCTCGGCATTGCCCTGGACTTCGATCTGGTGCGCCTTGGCGTCGGCCGCCGCCTTGACCTCATAGGCGGACGCATCGGCATCGATGATGCGCTTCTGCTTGTCGGCTTCGGCCTGCTGCTGCTTGACGATGGCCTGCATGCGGGCCTCGACCGCGGCTTCATATTGGCCCGAGAAGCTGATGTCCTCGATCTGCACGCTGTCGATCGCCACCGGGCCGCTGACGGATTTGCGGATAGCGGCGAACACTTCGGCGTTCAGCAGGGCGCGTTTCTGGATGGCGTCGGCGGCATCGAACTGGCCGAAGACATTCTTCAACTGCTCATAGGCGCGCGAATCGATGATGCGCGATTTCATGTTGTCCAGCGAGCCGAACTCGGCATAGACGGCCGAGGCGTCGGTGACGTGATAGTTCACCGCCATGGCGATGGTTGCGGGCTGCTGGTCGCGCGAATAGGCCTGCAGGCGCGTGTCGCCGTCCGTGGTCCGTTCGAAACCTTCCTTCTGGATCTGCACCGAGATCTTCTCGATGGTGGTGACGAAGGGCATCTTGAAATGCAGCCCCGGCTCGGCTTCGCCCGCCACCGCGCCATAATGCAGGATCACGCCGCGCTCGCCCTGGTCGATGGTGAAATAGGTGGACAGGACAAGGATCACCACCACCAGAACCACCGCGCCCCCGGTGAGGAGGTTGGGCGGCAGGCCCTTCATGCCGCCGAAGTTCATCGGCGGCACCTTGCCGGGCGACGACCAGGGGCTGCTCAAGGCACGCACCGAGTGATTTTGGCGACGGTTTGATGACGCATGACTGCCTCGTTTGCGGAATGCCGCCGCAAGCTCTGCGCAAATGGCGCGACTTGCAATGCGGATTTCGTGCCGTCCACCGGATTTCGGCCGGGACAGCAAAAAGGCTCGGTGATTGCGCACCGGGCCTTTCCGCATTCAAACAAGAAGATGGGTGGCCGGGTCGCGCGCTTTGCGCTGCCCGGCCATGACAGGATTTAAAAGTCCATATCGCCCATGCCGCCCATGCCGCCGCCGCCGCGGCATCCGCCGGCAGCCGTGTCCTTCTTCGGACGGTCGGTGATCATGGCTTCGGTGGTGATCAGCAGGCCCGCGACCGAAGCGGCGTTCTGCAGCGCCACGCGCACCACCTTGGTCGGATCGACGATGCCGGCTTCGATGAAGTCGACATACTTCTCGCTCTGGGCGTCATAGCCGATAGGTGTTGGACTTCTGCTCCAGCAGCTTGCCGACGATGATCGAGGCTTCCTGGCCCGCATTCTGCGACGATCATGCGGATCGGGTACTGGATCGCGCGGCGCACGATGGCGATGCCCTGGGTCTGGTCGTCATTGTCGCCGGTCAGGTCCTTCAGCGCCTTGGTGGCATAGAGCAGGGCCGTGCCGCCGCCCGGCACGATGCCTTCCTCGACCGCGGCCTTGGTGGCGTTCAGCGCGTCATCGACGCGGTCCTTGCGCTCCTTGACCTCGACTTCCGTGGCGCCGCCGACGCGGATCACCGCAACGCCGCCGGCCAGCTTGGCCAGGCGTTCCTGCAGCTTTTCCTTGTCATAGTCGCTGGTGGTCTCTTCGATCTGGGCCTTGATCTGGGCGACGCGGGCCTGGATGTCGGCCTTCTTGCCGGCGCCGTCGATGATGGTGGTGTTGTCCTTGTCGATCGTGACCTTCTTGGCGTTGCCCAGCATGTCCAGCTTGACGTTCTCAAGCTTGATGCCGAGGTCCTCGCTGATGACCTGGCCGCCGGTGACGACGGCGATGTCTTCCAGCATGGCCTTGCGGCGGTCGCCGAAGCCCGGCGCCTTGACGGCGGCAACCTTCAGGCCGCCGCGCAGCTTGTTGACCACCAGAGTGGCCAGTGCTTCGCCTTCGATTTCCTCGGCGATGATCAGCAGCGGACGGCCCGACTGCACCACCGCTTCCAGGATCGGCAGCATGGGCTGCAGGCTGGTCAGCTTCTTCTCATGGATCAGGATGTAGGGCTCGTCCAGCTCCGCCACCATCTTGTCGGCGTTGGTGATGAAATAGGGGCTGATATAGCCGCGGTCGAACTGCATGCCTTCGACGACATCCAGTTCGGTGGCCAGGCCCTTGGCTTCCTCGACGGTGATGACGCCTTCATTGCCGACCTTGGCCATCGCCTTGGCGATCATGTCGCCGACTTCCTTGTCGCCATTGGCGGAAATCGTGCCGACCTGGCCGATCTCCTCGTTGGACTTGACCTTCTTGGAGCGCTTCTTGAGATCGGCGACGACGGCTTCGACCGCCTTCTCGATGCCGCGCTTGAGGTCCATCGGGTTCATGCCGGCCGCGACCGACTTGGCGCCCTCGCGCACGATGGCGCGCGCCAGAACCGTGGCGGTGGTGGTGCCGTCGCCGGCGATGTCATTGGTCTTGCTGGCGACTTCGCGCACCATCTGGGCGCCCATGTTTTCGAACTTGTCGGCCAGTTCGATTTCCTTGGCGACCGTCACGCCGTCCTTGGTGGTGCGCGGAGCGCCGAAGCTCTTGTCGATCACGACATTGCGGCCCTTGGGGCCCAGCGTCACCTGCACCGCGTCGGCGAGGATGTCGACGCCGCGCAGCATCTTCTCGCGGGCGTCGGCGCCGAATTTCACGTCTTTGGCTGCCATTGGATATGTTCTCCTGAATTCTGTTTTTGGAATGTTGCTGCTTGAGGCGGCGCTTACTTCTTGCGCCTTGCGGCCTTCCAGCACGCCCATGATGTCGCTCTCCTTCATGATCAGGAGCTCTTCGCCATCGATCTTCACTTCGGTGCCCGACCATTTGCCGAACAGCACATAGTCGCCGGCTTTGACTTCGGGGAGACGCAGCTTGCCGTTGTTGTCAAGGGCGCCGGGGCCGACCGAGATGACTTCGCCTTCCTGGGGCTTTTCCTGCGACGGTGTCGGGAATGATGATGCCGCCGGCGGTCTTCTGATCTTCCTTGATGCGGCGGACGACCACGCGGTCGCCAAGCGGACGGAATTTCATTGGGGTCCTCTTTCCTAAGTTTTTGGAACTATTTGATTATAGACAGGTTGCAGCACTCGCACCCTATGAGTGCCAATGCCGTGTCCAGGTATTTAGGGAGACGGCCGGCAACGGTCAAGCGGGGCGGTGCGCAAAAAAGCCGGGTTTGGCCCGGGCACTGCGGGTGAACAGCCAGTCACCTTTGGGGTCTTTTCAGGGTATTTGGCCTGCGCCCGCAACGGCTTGAGGGCTCTTAACGTTGTTCATGTGTGGTTCAGCCGGTTTCCCGCAAAGTGCAAATCACCTGAGGGGTCCGGAATCAGAATGGAGACCAAGATGAAGAAAATCGCGAAAATCGCCCTGAGCGCCGTAATGGTCGCGGGCGTCGCCACTGCGACTACCGTCGCCGCCACAGCTCCCGCGCAAGCGCGAGTTTCGGTCGGCATCGGCCTTGGCGTGCCCGCCTACTATGGCGGCTATTATGGGCCCGGCTACGGCTACTGCGATCCGTACTACGGCTGCCCGGCTTACGGCCCGGCCTATTATGGCGGCTACTATGGCCCGAGCGTCTATTTCGGCGGCGGCTGGGGCCGTGGCGGCTGGGGTGGCTATCGCGGCGGCTTCCATGGCGGCGGCGGCGGCTTCCACGGTGGTGGCGGCTTCCACGGCGGCGGCCATCGCTAAGCGCTGATCGCAATCAGACAGAAACGGCTCCGCTCTCGGCGGAGCCGTTTTCTTTTCTGCTGCATCGATTTTTTGTGCGCTCTCGCACGCGTCGGGCGAACACAAATAAAACTTATTCGGTTCAGACAGGGTTCAGCGCGCGGCGCCCATCTTCATCATCAACGCCCAACGAATCTTCGTGGGCTCTGAGATGGAGACGACCATGAGACATTCGTTCAAAGCGGCCATCATCGCCTTCGGCGCCTCGGGCGCGTTGGCGGGTACTGCCAGCGCGCAGCCTTATCAGGACAATGGCCCATATGATCAGGGCCAGGGCGATGGGCCCGGTTATGACCAGGGCCAGGGTTATGCGCCGCAGCAGGGTTACGGACCTCCGCAAGGCTACGGTCCGCAACAGGGCTATGCACCCCAACAGGGATATGGACCTCCGCAGGGATATGGACCGCAGCAGGGCTATGCGCCTCAGCAGGGCTATGGGCCGGGTTATGACCAGGGCTATGCCGGCGCCGCTCCGGGTTACGGTCAGCCGGGCTACGGCCCGCAACCCGACGCGCAATATGACGCCAGCGGCTATGGCTATTGCGATCCCACCTATGGCTGCCCCGACGACTATTACGACCTGCCGGTCTATGACGGCTCGGTGTTCTTTGATGGCGGCTGGGACAACGGCCCCTTCTTCTGGCGCGACTTTGGCGGTCACCGTGAATTCTGGATCCATGGCGGCTGGCGCGGCGGACAATTCCGCGGCGGTCATTTCGGCGCGGCACTGGGCCGGTCCTATTTCGCGCAGCATGGCATCGGCACTTTTGCCCGTGGCGGCAACTTTGGCGGACGCCAGAGCTTCGCCCGTTTTGCTCCGCAAGGCGGGTTCCGGCAGCCGGCGTTCAATGGCTTCCGTGGCGGTTTTGCAGGCAGGACCAGTTTCAATGCCCAGCCCCAGCATAACTTCGGCGGTGGCCGCGGCGGCTGGAACCATGGCGGCGGCGGTGGTTGGAGCCACGGCGGCGGCGGACATGGTGGCGGTGGACACGGCGGCGGTGGCGGCCACGACCATCATCACTAAATAAATGAGACAATGCGGCCTCCGGCAACCGCCGGAGGCCTGTTCAGTTACGGTTCATGTAGCCGGGTTCATGTTGCGCATGCCCCGTTGTGGAGGATGAGATGAAGCATCTTGGTATCGCAGTGACAGCGGCCCTTCTTCTGGCGGCGGCGCCGGCCATGGCCCAGCGTGGCGGTGGTGGACATGGCGGCGGCGGGTTTCACGGCGGCGGTGGCTTCCATGGCGGTGGCGGATTCCACGGCGGCGGCGGTTTCCGTGGCGGTTTCCGAGGCGGCGCGCGCTTCGGTTTCGGCTTCGGCTGTTGCGCCGGCTATTACGCGCCCTACTACGATCCGTTCTGGTCGCCTTATTACTATGGCGCGCCCTACTATCCTTACTATGGCTATGACTATGGCTATGACGCGCCGCCGCCCCCGCCGCCGCCGGATGCGCAGGGCTATAATGCGCCGCCGCCGCCGCCCAACGACCAGCAGCAGAGCCCCTGGCATGTGAGCCAGCGCGATGGCGAGACCGATTTCGAACTGCCAGATGACGTGCTGTTCGATTTGGACAGCGCGCATGTGAACCGCGACGCCGACCGGGTGCTGCAGGAAATCGCCGATGCCGCCAACGACCAGCGCGGCGCCCAGCTGGTGGTGGAAGGTCATACCGATACCTCCGGCACCCATGAGCACAACCAGGCGCTGTCGGACGCGCGCGCCCGCGCCGTGGCCGATGTGCTGATGCGCGAAGGCGTGGCGCGCGAGCGCGTTCGCACCGAGGGCATGGGCGAGACAGGCCTGGCGGTGCAGACCGGCGATGGCGTGCGCGAGGCGCGCAACCGCCGGGTGGTGGTGCGGCTGATCAACGGCGACATGACGCGCCGCGAAGAAGACCGCGGGCCGCCGCCGAATTAACCGCTTCTTAACCGGGCAAAGCCGGGGTACCGTCGTTCTGGCCGGGAACGCTACATCATGACGCCGCACCCTGTGACGCTGCCGCTCGGGCACGGCGTCATGGTTAATACATTGGAAACAGGTCGCTGGGATGATGCGTCCCATGAGCGACCGCATTTCCGACGTCACCCGGGTTCTTCTGACCCTCACCGTCTTTTTCGTCTGCGCCACCTTGGGCGCCGGCCTGGCACTGTTCACCGGCTGGCCGGTGGCGATCCTGTCGGGCGTGGTGGGCTTTGTCTGTGTGCAGCATGTGGCAGCGGGCTTCGCGCGCCGCCGCGACAAGCATGCGGTGGCAAAGGAAATGGCGCATCTGCGCAAGAGCCATCTGGAATTTCGAGACCACGCTGCATGACACCCGCGCCCGGCTGGGCGAAATCGGCGGTCAGATCGAACAGCGTGGCCTGGCCCAGGAAAAGAAGATCGTGGCCGAGCTGAAGGTGCTGGAAACGCCTGATGCGCGACTTCGCCGGCAAGATTTCCCAGAGTCCGGCGTCTCAGCCGCAACCGGCGATCAAGCCCCAGCGCGGACCCGCCGTCAGCCTATCTCAATACGCTGGGCGAAAAGGGCGAGTTGCTGGAAACCATCCGCCGTCGCTGGAAGACAATCGCGTCGATCTCTATCTGCAGCCCATCGTCAGCCTGCCGCAGCGCAAGCTGCGCTATTACGAAGCGCTGTCGCGCCTGCGCGACAAGAGCGGCCAGGTCATCATGCCGGCCCAGTATATGCAGGTCGCCGGCCAGGCGGGCCTAATGAGTGTGGTGGACAATCTTCTGTTGTTCCGCTGCGTGCAGATCGTGCGCCGCCTGACCCAGAAAAGCCGCGACATCGGCATCTTCTGCAACATCTCCGGCGACACCCTGACCGACAAGGAATTCTTCCCGCAGTTCCTGGATTATATGCGGGTGAACAAGGACCTGGCCGGCCAGATCATCTTCGAATTCAGCCAGGAAGCCGTGATCAAGGCGGGCCTGGAAGGCGAGCGCAATCTGACCACGCTTGCGAATATGGGCTTTGCGCTGTCCATGGATCATGTCGAGACCCTGGCGCTGGATTTCCTTCGCCTGAAGGCGATCGGCTTCCGCCACCTGAAAGTGCGCAGCGCCACCATGCTGCGCGGCATGAACAATGCCGGCGCCGCGGTCGCGGCGGAAGATTTCAAGAAGCTGCTCACCCGTCATGGCCTGAACCTGATCGCCGAGCGGGTCGAGGACGAAAAGACCGTGTTGCAACTCTTGGATTACGCCGTGGACTATGCCCAGGGTTACCTGTTCGGCGAGCCGCGCGCGGTGCGCGAGGACCAGGTCAAGCCGGTCAGTGCGCTGGAAGCCGGCCCCGATTATTCCTTTTAAAGGGCGGGCTAGCGCCCGCTAGATATCGCGACAAGCGCGAAAGCTGGCTGAAACAGCCGGCCTGTTCTATGATTGCAGACGTTGGGCGGGCCAAGATGAAGAAAATTTTCCTCAGCTATTCCAGCAAGGATCATAAGACCGCGGCAGCGATCTGCCAGGCGCTGGAAGCACGTGGCCATCCCTGCTGGATGTCCACCCGCGACGTCAAGCCGGGCGAAAATTTCCAGGGCGCCATCGTGCGCGCTATCCGCGATGCCGGCGTGATGGTGATGATTTTTTCCTCCAACGCCAACAATTCCGATGAGATCAAGAAAGAGATGGCGCTGGCCAGCCAGTGCAAGCTGATGGTCATTCCAGTCAGGGCCGAGGATGTGCTGCCCAGCGAAGACTTCACCTATGAACTGGCGACGCGGCAATGGATCGATCTGTTCGACGACTGGGAACATGCGATGGACCGCATCGGCGGGCAGATAGACGCCGTGCTGCCACGGGCGCTGGAGCCCCGGCCGGCCGGCGAGATCGACACGCCTGCGATGCCCGCGCCCAAGATGTCGCCGTCGCCGGAACCGGGCAAGCACAGAATGGCGCTGATCTTCGGCGGGTTGCTGGCCGCCCTTGCCGCGGTCGCGGCGCTGGGCTTTGCGCTTACGTCCAAACCCGCGCCAGCGCCGGTGCAGCAGGTGGTGGCGGCCGCACCCGCGCCCAGCAGGCCGCACCCGCCATGGATCCCGCCAAGCTTGAAAGTGATCTGTGGGATCTGGTGAAGGATAGCGGTGATGCCGCGGCGCTCAATTCCTATCTCGCCAAATACCCTGTCGGCATGTTTGCCGCAGCGGCCAAAGCCAAACTGGCCGCGTTGAACAAACCTGCGCCCGCGCCGGTGAAAACCGTCGCCAAGCCTGCCGCGCCGATCGTCCAGGCCTCCGCCGCGCCGCCGGCGAAAGCGCCCGCCATGACCATGCCGATGCCGACGAGTTCAGGCGGCGATGAGCGCGGGCAAGCCCGGCTCAGGCAGCCTCAACAGCAATGTGCAGATGGCCGCCGACATGGCGCGTTCGGCCGAAACCCGCGCCCGCAAAATGGCCGAGAATGGCGAACAGATGTTCAAGCTGGCTGAGGCCGGAACGCCCGGTTTTGGATTTGAACGCACGCCGCACAGCTTGGCGAAATGGGGCGGCCGGCTGGCGGCCTTCCAGCACGGCGGTGTCGGCGTGATCACCTATGCCAATGGCGACCGCTATGCCGGTGGCACCCGCGCGGGCGAACGTTTTGGCGTAGGCCTCTATACCGGCGCGCCGTCGCGAATCTATCGTGAGCGCGTGGGCGAATTCGCCGGCGACGAACTCAACGGCTATGCCGTGGTCTATCGCAAGGACGGCAAAGTGCGCATCGGCCAGTGGAAGGATGGCGTGATGAGCGGCTATGGCGCGCTTTATGACGCCCAGGGTCATCTGCTGGAACAAGGCCTGTATACCAACGACCGTCTGGCGGCGCCGTTGAACTAGGCGCCTTTTGCGGCATTGACGGAAGGTAATGCCGCATGTCACCCCTGCCATTATGTTGCCCCGCCTGATTTCCGGCCTTTCCGAAATTGCTTCCGGCCATGACGCGCTGATCTGCGACGTCTGGGGGGTGGTGCATGATGGCCAGCGTCATCATCCCGCCGCGGCCGAGGCGCTCTATCGCTTCAAGGAACATCATGGTCCGGTGGTGCTTCTGACCAACGCGCCGCGCGTGCCCGCCGAGGTTGCCGCCCAGTGCACCAGCTATGGCCTGCCGCCGGATTGCTATGACGCGATTGTGTCATCCGGCGGTGCTGCGCGCGAGGAGCTCGCCCGGCGCGCGGTCCGCAAGACTCTGCCACTCTATTATATCGGTCCCGACCGCGACCTGCCGATGATCGCTGGCCTCGACATCGCCCGCGCGCCTATCGAAGAAGCGCAAGTGGCGCTGGCCATCGGCCTGCGCGACGACATGAACGAGACCCCACAGATGTATGCCGGTGAATTGCAGGCGATGCGGGAAAAGGGCTCACCATGCTCTGCGCCAATCCCGACCTGGTGGTGCATCGCGGCGAGCGATCGCTCTATTGCGCCGGCTCGCTTGCCAAGGCCTATGAGGATCTGGGGGGCGACGTCATCTACTACGGCAAGCCGCACCGGCCGGTCTATGATTTGGCCCTGGCCGCGGCCGGGCACCCAAGCGTCCCCTGGCGGTGGGCGACGGCCTCTTGACCGACATCAAGGGCGCCAATGGGGCGGGGCTGGAGGCACTCTTCATCGCCGACGGGGTTCATGGCGAGGAGACCCAGCCCTATACTGCCGAACATATGGAGTCCCTGTTCCTCCGGTTCGGGGCAAAGGCCAGCGCCGTCACACGCGCGCTCAGATGGTGAGGCGATGACGACGTTTATCTCGACGAACTCAAGCCCGGCATGTCTGCCAGCATGGAGCATGTCGTCACCGAACGGGACGTCCAGCTGTTCGGCGAGGCCACCGGCGACATGAACCCGGTGCATTTCGACGAGGAGTTCGCCCGCAAGACCGTGTTTCGCGGCCGGGTGGCGCATGGCGCGCTTTCGATCGGCTTCATCTCGGCCCTGCTGGGCACCAAGCTGCCGGGCAATGGCTCGATCTTTCAGTCCGCCAGCATCGTGTTCAAGCTGCCAGTCCGCATCGGCGACAAGGTGGTGACCACCGCCACGGTGCGCGAGGTCAATGGCCGGGCCGTGGTGATGGACTGCGTCTGCAAGGTTGACGACCGGCTGGTGCTGGAATCCCAGGCGCATGTTCTGGCGCCCCGGCGGTCAGCAGCGAAGGACTAGGGTTGAGGATTTTCCGTCATTTCGACGATGTGCCGCCCGGGCTGAAAGGCGCGGTGGTGGCGATCGGCAATTTCGACGGCGTGCACCGTGGCCATCGCGCCTTGATCGCCGAAGCCAAGATCCAGGCCGAGGCCCGCCGCAGTCCGCTGGCAGTGCTGAGCTTCGAGCCGCATCCGCAGGAATATTTCCGTCCTTCGCCCGAGTGCTTTCGTCTCACCCCGCTGCGCACCAAGGCGCGGCTCTTGGCCGATCTGGGCGTGGACGCGCTGTTTGCGCTGACCTTCGACGGCGACATGGCGCGGCGCTCACCGCAGGATTTTGTCTGCGACTGTCTGGTCAAAGGGCTGGGCATTTCCGGCGCAGTAGTCGGCCACGATTTCGATTTGGCCAGGGCGCGCCGGCAACTGGCAACCCTTGCCTATATGGGCGAGATGGAAGGTTTTCAGCGTCACCGCCTTTGACACTGTCACGGCGGCGGCGACGAAAAGATTTCCTCCACCCTGATCCGCCGTCTGCTGAAGGAGGCCAAGCCGGAGGAAGCCGCGCGTCTGCTCGGCCGGCCCTGGGCGGTGGAAGCGCGCGTCGAGCATGGCGATGCCCGCGGCCGCACCATGGGCTTTCCCACCGCCAACATGCATCTGGGCCACTGCCTGGCGCCGGCCTTTGGCGTCTATGCGGTGCGGGTCAACATCCTGGAGGGTGACCGCGCCGTGGCGCGCCATGACGGCGTCGCCAATTTTGGCGTCCGCCCCATGTACCAGGTCGAGGTGCCGCTGATGGAAACCCATCTGTTCGACTTTGATGGCGACCTTTACGGCAAATACCTGTCGGTGGAGCTGATCCGCTATATCCGCCCCGAGGCGAAGTTCGCCGGTCTGCCCGAGCTGGTCGCCCAGATCGGGGCCGATGCCGCCAAGGCCCGGGAAATTCTCGCAAAAACGCCCTGAAGAGCGCCTAGTGGACTGTTTGGGCACCCCCTGTTAGAAGCGGTGCCCCATGTCCCAAAGAGTCCGATAAACCCGGCGAATCCCCCGATTACCGGGCGACCCTGTTCCTGCCCGCGACCGATTTCCCCATGAAGGCGGGCCTGCCCGAGGCCGAGCCCAAATGGCTGGCGCGCTGGGCGGAAATGGATCTGTACGGCAAGCTTCGCGCCAAGGCCAAAGGGCGGCCGCTGTTCATTCTCCATGACGGCCCGATCTACGCCAATGGTGACATCCATTCCGGTACCGGGCTCAACCACATCCTGAAGGACTTCGTCGTGCGTTCGCAGGGGATGCTGGGCAAGGACGCGCCCTATGTGCCGGGCTGGGACTGTCATGGCCTGCCCATCGAATGGAAGGTGGAAGAGAAATTCCGCGCCGAAGGAAAAGCCAAGGACGACATCCCCAAGGATGTGCTGCGACGTGAATGCCGCGCCTTTGCCGGCCACTGGCTGAATGTGCAGCGCGAGCAGATTCGCCGCCTGGGCCAGATCGGCGATTTCGAGCATCCCTACACCACCATGACCTTCAAGGCCGAAGCGGTGATCGCGCGCGAGGCCATGAAGTTCGTCGAGAACGGTCTGCTCTATCGCGGCTTCCGCCCGGTGATGTGGTCGCCGGTGGAAAAGACCGCGCTGGCCGATGCCGAGGTCGAGTATCACGAAAAGAGCTCGCCCACGATCTATGTGAAGTTTCCGCTGGTGAAGTCGTCGCCAGAACTGGCGCACACCTTCATCGTGATCTGGACCACCACGCCCTGGACCATTCCGGGCAACCGCGCCATCGCCTTTCTCGCCGGAGATTTCCTACGGGCTGTACGAGGTGGCCGACGCCACCGATGGTTCGCTGGCGCGGCCCAGTGAGCATTTGCTGCTGGCCGATACCCTGGCGGAGCAGGTTGCCAAACACGCCAAGATGATGCTCTCCCGCGTGCGCACCGTGACGGCGGACGAACTGAAGTCGCTGGTGGCGGCGCATCCGCTGCGCAGCCTGGGCTATAGCTTCGACGTGCCGGTGCTGCCCGGCGCTTATGTCACCGCCGATACCGGCACGGGCTTTGTCCATACCGCACCAGGTCATGGCGAAGACGATTTCGAATTGATGGTGGGTGCGGACCGCGACTATCCGCGAAGAATCCCGACGCCTTCAATGTTGTGTTGCCCGATGGCAGCTTTGCGCCTCATGTGCCCGTCTTTGCCGGCAAGCGCATTCTCACGCCCGAAGGCAAGGACGGCGACGCCAATGGGGCGGTGATCAAGGAACTGATCGCCCACGGCAAGCTCCTGGCCAAGGGATCCTTGCGCCATTCCTATCCGCACAGCTGGCGTTCCAAGGCGCCGGTGATCTTCCGCGCCACGCCGCAATGGTTTGTTGCCATCGACAAACCATTTTTGGACGGCAAGTCGTTGCGCGAGCTGGCGCTGGCCGCGATCGGCGAGACCAAATGGTATCCGCCGCGCGGCGCCAACCGCATCGGCTCGATGGTGGAGGGCCGTCCCGACTGGGTGCTGTCGCGCCAGCGCGCCTGGGGCGTGCCGCTCGCCATCTTTGTCGACAAGAAGACCGGCACCGTGCTGAATGATCCGGCCGTGTTCAAGCGCATCGAGCGAGGCCTTTGAGGCCGAAGGCGCCGATGCCTGGTTCACCTCGCCGGCCTCGCGTTTTCTGGGTGAGGGCCGCAAGCCGGACGATTATGAGCAGATCACCGACATTCTGGATGTCTGGTTCGATTCCGGCTCGACCCATGTCTTTGTCGTCGAGCACCCCATCGACCCGCTTGGCCGAAAGCCGAGCGCGCCGACCTGTATCTGGAAGGCTCCGACCAGCATCGCGGCTGGTTCCAGTCCTCGCTGCTGGAAAGCGTGGGCACAAGCGGGCACGCGCCCTATAGGGGTGTCCTGACCCACGGCTTTGTGCTGGACGAGCAGGGCCGCAAGATGTCCAAGAGCCTGGGCAATACCGTCGCCCCCCAGGTGATCGCGGAAAAGAACGGCGCGGAGATTCTGCGCCTGTGGGCGGCGTCATCGGACTTCACCGAAGACCTGCGCATTGGCCAGGACATCATCAAGGCCAATGTCGAAGCCTATCGCCGCCTGCGCAACACCGTCCGCTTCATGCTGGCCAATCTGGCAGATTTCGATGAGAACGAGCGCGTCGAAGACGCTTCAAGATGCCAGACTTGGAGCGCTACATGCTGGCTCGTCTAGCCGAGATCGACGCCGCAGTCCGCAAAGCCTACGAGAATTTCGACTTTGGCCTGGTGAATTCCATCCTGTTCAATTTCTGCACCAACGACCTGTCGGCCTTCTATTTCGATATCCGCAAGGACGCGCTCTATTGCGATCCCATTGACAGCATTCGGCGCCGCGCAACTCGCACGGTCATGGACCATATCTTCCGCCGCGTCGCCACCTGGTTCGCGCCCATTCTCTGCTTCACTATGGAAGAGGCTTGGGTCGCGCGTTTCCCCGAGCGACAGTGTACATCTAAATGATTTCTTTGTTGTGCCAGCCGAGTGGCATAACTCCCTGTTGGTTGAGAGGTGGAACACGTATCCGCCTTTGGCGCAAGGTTGTGACCGGCCCCCTGGAGTTGAAGCGAGCCGAAAAGATTATCGGTTCCGGCCTTGAAGCTCATATCACTTTGAAGATCGCTAATTCTAAGATGATGGAGTGTTTCGCCAATATCGATTTTGCTGAGGTGACCATCACTTCTTCTGCCGAAGTTATGTACATGGCGCCAACGCTGGATATGACCATGACCGGCCCAATGGGTACGTTTGAAGGTGTGCAAGCGCATATCGATGTGGTCGCGAAAGATTTGGCCAATAAATGCGCCCGCTGCTGGCGTGTCCTGGAGGAAGTGGTCCACCATCCCGACACCCATCTCTGCAACCGCTGCACCGATGCGGTCCAAGCTCTGGAGCCGGAATGACCTCATCGGCAAAAAGGCCTGGAGCCCCGCGAAATGGGGTTGATCGCCGCCGCCCTGTCGCTGGTCGCCGACCAGGGCTTCAAGCTGTTCATGCTCTATGGTGTTCACCTGCAGTCGGGGCAGGTGGTGCCCGTATTGCCGTTTTTTAACCTGGTGATGGTGTGGAACCCGGGCATTTCCTATGGCCTGTTCCCGGCGTCCGGACGGCTGGGAACTTTCCTGCTGATTGGCCTGTCGGTGGCGGCGGTGACCGTGCTGAGCTGGCTTCTGTGGCGCGCCACCAGCCGTTCGCTGGCCATCGGCTATGGCCTGATCATCGGGGGCGCTCTGGGCAACAATCTGGTGGACCGGCTGATCTATGGGAAAGTCGCGGATTTTTTCCACTTTTACGGCTTCGGCTATGACTGGTATGTCTTCAATATTGCCGATCTGGCGATCACGCTGGGGGCAATGGCCATCCTGTATGATGTGCTGCAACCACAGTCCCCGCAGGGTCCTAGGGCCAAGAGGTTTGAGATGAGAGTGCTGACCACAATCCTGGGCCTGGGCGTGGCCTTGTCCGTGTTGCGCGGCTGCGATTCCCTGCGCCGATGCCGCGGGCCTGGAGAAGAAATCGCCGGACGAGTTCGCCGGTCACCACCAAGGCGCCGCTGGTGATCCCGCCGGACTTCGACCTGCGCCCGCCGCTGCCGGGCGCGCCGCCGACCAATTACGCTGGATCCCTCCGACAGCGCCCAGGCAGGCGCTGTTCGCCAGCAATGCCGATCCGCAGAGTGTGGCCGCCGGCATGCGCGGCAACTACACGCCGGCCGAGAAAATGTTCCTGGCCAATGCCAGGGCCCAGAATTCCGATCCCGGCATCCGCGCCCGGCTGAATGCCGACCAGCGCGCCTCCATCCAGAATTCCGATCGCAGCTTCACCGATCGCCTGCTGGCAAGCCCCGTCTCGCCCGACAACGGCAAGCCGGTGAATGCCGACGCCGAAGTCAACAAGGGCCGCAGACGAGCACGCCCAAGAAAGAAGAGAGCGGCGGCTGGTTTGACTGGTTATAAGTCTGCTCTTTTCGCCAGCGCCGGCCTGATTGCCGCGTCGCTGGCCACCACGCTTGCCGGTCTTGCCGCGCCCTCGAGCAAGGCCTGACCGCGCCAAGCTGTCGGCGCCGGCCCCGTCAATCCGCGCCAGACCGGCAACAAACGTTCCAGTTCGCGCTGGGCAACGGCATGCAGGTGCTGGTGATCCCCGATCACCGCGCCCCAGTGGCGACCCAGATGCTGTGGTTCCGGGTGGGCGCGGTCGACGATCCGCCGGGCCTTTCGGGCATGGCGCACTTCTTCGAGCACATGATGTTCCGAGGCACCAAGCAGGTGCCCGACGACAGCTTCTCGCAGACCATCGCCAAGAACGGCGGCGAGGATAACGCCTTCACCGATCACGACTACACCGCCTTCTACGAAGAGATCGCCAAGGACCGGCTGCCGCTGGCGATGAAGCTGGAAGCCGACCGGCTGGCCAATCTGGATCTGTCGGATTCCCATGTCGGTCCGGAACGCGATGTGGTGCTGGAAGAGCGGCGCATGCGGGTGGACAACGAGCCCCAGACCTTGATGAGCGAACAGATGCAGGCGGCGCTGCATCTGTCCATCCTTATGGCCGGCCCGTGATCGGCTGGTCGGAGGAAGTGCGCCGGATCGACCGCGCCTCGGCCCAGGATTTCTACGATCATCATTATTCGCCCAACAACGCCATCCTGGTGATTGCGGGCGATGTCACGCCCGACGAAGTGCGCAAGATGGCGCAGGATGCCTATGGCAAGGTGGCGGCGCGCGAGCTTGCGCCCCGCGCCGAATTCGCCTCGCCGCCGCGCCTGGCCGAAACCCGCATGGTGATCACCCGGCCCGACGCCAAGGTGCCGCTGTTCAGCCGCATCTACCGGGTGCCGTCCTACGCCCAGGGCATGCCGGGGCAGGCGGAAGGCCTTGAGACCTTTGCCCAGCTTGTGGGCGGCGACCAGACTTCCACGCTCTACCGCGTGCTGGTGGAGCAGAAGAAACTCGCCACCGATGCCGGCGCCAATTACGACGGCGATATGCCGCGACTCCGGTGAATTCTCGGTCTATGCCGTGCCGCGCCCCGGCGTCAGCCTGGAGGCGCTGGAAAAGGCGGTGGACCAGGTGTTGAGCGTCAGCGCCATTGCCCTGCCGCGCGATGTCGAGCTCAACCGTGCCAAGACCCAGCTGATCGCCAGCGTCACCTATCGCCGCGACAGCCAGTTTGCGCTGGCGTCGGCCTATGGCCAGGCGCTGGCCATCGGCCTGACAGTGGACGATGTGAACGAATGGCCAGCGCGCATCCGCGCGGTCAACGCCGAAGGCGTGCGCAAGGCGGCCCAGATGCTGTCGCGCAAGCAGGCGGTCAGTGCGTATCTGATCCCGGGGAGCGAGAAATGAGACGCGTCCTCGCCGCACTGACATTGACGATTTTGGCACTGACGATCCTGGCCGCCGCACCGGCGCGGGCCGCCAATATCCAGAACATCGATCTGGGCAAGAATGCGCAGGTCTGGTTCACGGAAGACCACACTGTTCCGGTTGTCTCTTTCAGCATCTCGCTGCCGGCCGGCTCGGCCTATGATCCGGCGGGCAAGGCGGGGCTGGCCAACTTCGCCGCCTCGATGATCGATGAGGGCGCGGGCGGCCTGGACTCCAAGGCCTTTCATGAGGCGCTGGCCGACCGCGCCATCAATTTTGGCGCCCGGGCCGAGCGTGATTATCTGGTCATTTCCATCTCGACGCTCAAGGAGAATGCGCCGGAGGCAATGCATCTGTTGCAGCTGGCGTTGACCCGGCCCCGCTTCGAGGCTGAAGCCTTGACGCGGGTCAGAGCCCAGATCATCCAGTCGCTGCAGCAGGAAGACGCCGAGCCGCCGCGCGTGGCCAGCCGCGCCTTCATGCGCGCCTTTTTTGGCGACCATGCCTATGCCCATCCGGTGGCCGGCGAGATCGGTAGTGTGTCAGCGATCTCCGCCAACGATCTGCGCAACTTCGCGCGCGGTCACTGGACCAAATACGGGCTGAAGGTCGCTGTGGCCGGCGACATCACCGCACCGGTGCTGACCAAGCTTCTGGGCGATACCTTCCTGCCGGTGTCCGGGGCGCAGCCGCCGGCGCTGCCCAGTGTCGGGCGGCTGGGCGCGCCCGGCACCCATGTCGTGCCGCTGCCGGTGCCACAACCCAGTGTCATGTTCGGCCTGCCGGGCATCATGCGCCAGGACCCCGATTTCATTCCCGGCTATGTCGCCAATTATGTGATCGGCGGCGGCGGCTTCTCGTCGCGGCTGATGGATGAGGTGCGCGTCAAACGTGGTCTCACCTACGGCATCTCCACCTCGCTCTCCTCCTACAACAAGGCCAGTGTGATGGTGGGATCGGTGGCGACCCGCGCCGATGCCGTGCGCCAGACAGTGCAGGTGGTGAAGGACACGCTGGCGGAATTCGCCGCCAATGGCCCCACCCAGCAGGAACTGGATGACGCCAAGACCTATCTGACCGGCTCCTTCCCGCTGGCCTTTGCTTCCAACAGCGGCACGGCTTCGCAGCTTGGCACCTTCCAGCGCCAGAATCTGGATATCGGCTATGTCGCCCGGCGCAATTCCCTGATCCAGGCCGTGACCCTGGCCGATGTGAAACGGGTGTCCAAAAGACTATATGACCCCGCGCGCCTGACGGTCGTGATCGCAGGCAGCCCCGCCGACGGCCGCGCTCAGCCCACGGCGTCGCGTCCGCCCCTGCCGCCCGGCAAACCGCCGCAGCCGGCCGGGGCCCCGCAGGCCCAGGGCGTCACGACTCAAGGTGTCATGCCCGCGCCAAAGCCCTCGGATAAGCCTCTGGCCGGTCCTGTAACGACGCCGCAGGCCGCCAAAAAGCCTTGAAGCCTGTTGATGGTTGATGAGGCTGGAGGCGGTCAGTGAAACCCCTCTGATAGAGTGCGCCCCATGCCTTCATCCGCTCCGTTTTCCGTCAATCTCGATCTGGCTTTGTCCGGCAAGAGCGCGGTCCCGCGCGACGGCTATGACCAGGCGCTGGCCAAAAGTGCGGCCGCGCTGGACTGGCTGCGCCAGCAGCATGCCAGCAAGGGGCTGGAGCTTCTGGGCATTCCCATCCGCAGCGATGATTTGCGGGCCGCGGCGAAACAGGCGGCGGCGCTGAAGGGATTTGCGACCGTCGCGGTGCTGGGCATCGGCGGCTCCAGCCTGGGCGGGCAGGCGCTGACGGCGCTGCGCAAGGTTGCCAAGCCGTTTGTGGAGTTCCACGACAATCCCGACCCCTTCGCCTGGACCAAAGCGCTCAAGCGCTTCGATCTGAAGAAGACCCACTTCATCGCCATCTCAAAGTCGGGGGGCACGGCGGAAACGCTGATGCAGGTGCTGACCGCAGCAGATGCGCTGGAGAAGCTGGGTGTCAAAAGCCTCAAGAAGCATTTCACCATCATCACCGAACCGCATCAAAGCGCGCTGGCGGATTTTGCCGATCAGCTAGGCGCGGTGAAGCTGGACCACCCCACCGGCGTGGGCGGGCGCTATTCGGTCCTGACCATGGTGGGCGCGCTACCCGGCCTGGCGATGGGGTTAAATTTCAAGCAGCTGCGCGCCGGTGCGCAAGCGGCCTTGCAGCAGGTTCTGAACGCCAAGACGCCGGCCGATGCGCCGGCGGCGGTGGGCGCGGCGCTGCACTATGCGCTCAGCCAGCAGAGCCGGCTCGCCACCACCATTCTTTGGCCGTACACGGATGATCTCGCGGTGTTTGGCGGCTGGTGGCGTCAGCTCTGGGCGGAAAGCCTGGGCAAAGACGGGCAGGGCTCCACGCCCGTGTCGGTGCTGGGGCCGGTGGACCAGCACAGCCAGCTGCAGCTGTTCCGCGATGGGCCGGGCAATGCGCTGTTCACGCTGATGACGGTGGACACCAGGGGCAAGGGCCCGGCCGCGCCACGCGCGCGCGCCAACAAGCTGGGGCTGAAATATCTGGCCGGCAAAAAGCTGGGCGACCTGGTGGATGCGGAAGCCCGCGCGACCGCCCAGACCCTGTTCAAGAATGGCCGCCCGGTGCGCCAGATCCATCTCGCCAAAGTCGATGAATTCCATATGGGTGCGCTGATGATGCATTTCATGCTGGAAACCATCGTCATGGGCAAACTGATGGGCGTCGATCCGTTCGATCAGCCGGGTGTGGAAGAGGGCAAGGTGCTGGCGCGACAGTACCTCGCAGAAAAATAATGGCGATCCGGCGGCTTTCCGAAGGCACGGTCAACAGGATTGCAGCTGGCGAAGTCGTCGAGCGGCCCGCCGCCGCGATCAAGGAGCTGGTGGAGAATGCCATGGATGCGGGCGCCACCCGCATCATCATCGCGGCCGCCAGTGGCGGGGCCGATCTGCTGTTGGTGGAAGACGACGGTTGCGGCATGTCGGCCGACGATCTGCGGCTGGCGATTGAGCGTCATGCGACCTCAAAGCTTCCCGTGGCCAATGGCGAGGACGACCTTTCGCACATCCTGACCATGGGTTTTCGCGGCGAGGCCCTGCCGTCCATCGGCGCGGTGGCGCGGCTGAGCCTGACCAGCCGGGCGCGCGGCGGCGAGGCGGCCGAGATCAAGGTGGATGGCGGCAAGATCGAAGGGCCCAGGCCCGCCGCTTTCTGGCGTCCGGCCAGCACGGCACTCGCGCGGAAGTGCGTGAGCTGTTCTACGCCACGCCGGCGCGGCTCAAATTCCTCAAATCGACGCGTTCCGAAGACCTGGCCATCATCGACATCGTCAAGCGGCTGGCGATGGCACGTCCCGATATCGGTTTTCACCTGACTCTCGATGGTCGCAAGGCGCTGGACCTGGAGGCCGAGCCCGCCCTGATGGATGGCCGCCTGCCCAGGCTGGCGCGCATCATGGGCCGCGACTTCGGCGACAATGCGGTGCGGGTGGAAGCCGGGCGCGAGGGCGTGACGCTCAGCGGCTATGCCGGGCTTCCCACCTACAACCGCGCCAATGCCGCGATGCAGTTTCTGTTCGTCAATGGCCGCCCGGTGCGCGACAAACTGCTGGTGGGTGCGGTGCGCGGCGCTTACGCAGATTTCCTGGCGCGCGACCGCCATCCGGCGCTGGCCCTGTTCCTGGACTGCGATCCCAGTTTCGTGGACGTGAATGTCCATCCCGCCAAGACCGAAGTGCGTTTTCGCGATGCCGGCCTGGTGCGCGGGCTGATCGTGGGGGCGTTGAAGCAGGCGCTGAATGCGGCCGGGTACCGCGCTTCCACCACTGTGGCGGGCACCGCGCTTTCCGCGCTGCAAAGCGCGGCGTCGTCCCAGCGTCAGGCGCCGAATTTCGCCGCGGTCGGTTTCCACGACGCGCCCGCGATGTTCGAGGCCGCACCCTCGGTGCGGATGGAAGAGGCGCCGGTTGCGCAAGGCGCGGCCGATGCACCACTCGGCGTCGCGCGGGCCCAGTTGCACGAGACCTATGTCGTCGCCCAGACCGCCGACGGTATTGTGATCGTGGACCAGCATGCCGCCCATGAGCGACTGGTCTATGAGCGCATGAAAAAAGCGCTCGCCAATGGCGGTGTGACCCGTCAGCCGCTGCTGATCCCCGAAGTGGTCGATCTCGATCCGTCGGAAGTGACGCGGGTGTGTGCGCGCGCTACTGAGCTGGCCGAGCTGGGGCTGGTAATCGAGGAATTCGGTCCCGATGCGGTGGTGGTGCGCGAAGTGCCCGCCATGCTGGGCAAGCTGGATGTGAAGGGGCTGATCCGCGATCTGGCGGATGAGATTGCCGAGACCGGCAATGCCCTGTCGCTGAAGGAGCGGCTGGAAGAGGTTTCCGGCACCTTGGCCTGTCACATGAGCGTGCGCGCCGGGCGGCGTCTGAATGCCGAGGAGATGAACGCCTTGCTGCGCGAGATGGAAACCACGCCACACTCGGGCCAGTGCAATCACGGCCGCCCGACCTATGTCGAGCTCAAGCTGTCCGATATCGAAAAGCTATTCGGCCGGCGGTGATGCGTCATTTTTAATTTCTCCATGGCCGGCCTTGAGCCGGCCATCCAACTTGTTGCAGGGAAAGTTAGATAGGCGTCAAAAACCGCACCCGCGTCTCGCCATAGTCGCGGTCGTCCAGAAGTTCGTAGCCCGGTGCGTCCAGCGGCTCCTGAGCGTCCGTCTCCACCACCAGCAGCGCGCGTGGCGCAAGCCAGCCGCCATCTTTCAGGCTGGCCAGTGCTTTGGAGATCATCTCCTTTTGATAAGGCGGATCGAGGAACACCAGGTTGAACGGCCCGCCCGCCGAGAGACCGATGGGGCCAAGATCGGTGGCGTCGCGCCGCCAGATGCGCGTGGCGCCTGTCAGGCTCAGCGCCTCGACATTCTCCCGCTGCAGGGCGCGGCTGTCGGCGGAATCATCAACAAAAAGACACCAACGCGCGCCGTGGGATAATGCTTCAATCCCCAACGCCCCGGTGCCGGCGAACAGGTCCAGCACGCAGGCGCCTTCCAGCGAAAAACTGATGCCGAAATCCTTATGGCGCAGCATGTTGAAGATGGCCTGGCGGGTGCGGTCGCTGGTGGGGCGCACCGCCATGTCGCGGGGCGAAACCAGCAGCCTTCCGCCAAAAATCCCGCCCGTGACCCGCATCCTGCCCGTAACCGTTTGCCGCAACTGGCGAATAGCACGGGAGCGCGCTATAGGGCAGGGCATGAAACGACTTCTTTTGGCGGTTTTGCTGCTGGCGACGCCTGCTGTTGCGCAGGACGACCAGCCCAAGGTCCATGCCCGGTTGGTGGCGGAGGACAAAGCCATCGCGCCCGGCGGCACCATCACAGTGGCGCTGGAAGAGAAGATTGCGCCCGGCTGGCACACCTATTGGAAGAACCCCGGCGACGCCGGCGCGCCCAGCGACATCCAGTGGACCTTGCCGCCGGGCTGGAAAGCCGGTGCGATCCAGTGGCCGCGTCCCAAGCGGCTGCCGGTCGGCCCGTTGATGGACTATGGCTATGAGGGCACGCCCTGGCTTTTGACCACGCTCACTGCGCCCGCCGATGCCCCCAAGAATGATAAGGGGCCAGTTACCCTCAGCGCGCATGCCAGCTGGCTGGTGTGCCAGCAGATTTGTGTACCGGAAGACGCAATTCTGACCTTGGCTTTGCCGGTTGGTCCGCAGGCGCCCGATCCGGCGGTGGCCAAGGATTTTGCCGCGGCGCGCGCGCTGTTGCCGGTGCCGTCGCCCTGGAAATTGACCTATTCGATGGGAAGTGTGGGTGCGCAGGGCAACACGCTCGACATTTATGTTGCCGCGCCGGCGCTGGCCGCCACACATCCGAAAACTGCCGATTTCTTCCCCGCGACCAGCGGGGTCATCAAGAACGCCGAGCCGCAACTGGTGGGCTATGCCAAGGACGGGTTGGTGCTGCGGCTGGCGCCGGGTGCGAATGTGAAAGGCGCGTTGACCGGCTTGCTGGTTCTGACCTCAACCGATGGTTCGACCCAGGCGCTGGATGTCAGCGTGCCGCAAGGCGTGGTGCCGCCCGCGGAGTTTTCCGGCAGTGATAGCGGCGATCTCAGCCTGTGGCTGGCGCTGGTCTTCGCTTTTGTCGGCGGCTTGATCCTGAACATCATGCCTTGCGTGCTGCCGATCCTGGCGATGAAGGCGCTGTCCGTCGCGCGCCATGGCCAGCACGGCCGCGGCGAAAGCTTCGCCTATGCCATCGGCGCGGTGGCGAGCTTCGCGGTGCTGGGTCTGACCATCGTGCTGCTGCGTGCGGGCGGCCAAAGCGTGGGCTGGGGTTTCCAGCTTCAGTCACCGATCGCAGTGGCGGGTTTCGCGCTGCTGGTGTTTGCCGTGGCGCTGAACCTCTCGGGCCTGTTCGAAGTAGGCTCCATCACGGCGGGCGAAACTCTGACCCAGAAAAGCGGGTTCACCGGCGCCTTCTTTACCGGCGTGCTGGCGGTGGCGGTGGCCGCGCCCTGTACCGCGCCCTTCATGGCGGCGGCGCTGGGCGCCGCCCTGACTTTGAGCGCGCCTTTGGCGCTGCTGGTGTTTGTCAGCCTGGGCCTGGGCTTTGCGTTGCCGTTTCTGCTGCTGGGTGTGTGGCCGCGCGCGCTGGCCTTTATTCCCAGGCCCGGCCCCTGGATGCTGACCTTCAAGCAGTTCCTGGCTTTCCCGATGTATGCGGCCGCTGCCTGGCTGGTCTGGGTCTTGGCGCAGGAAGCCGGCCCGCGCAGCGTGGCCATCATTCTGGCCGCCTTCATCGCGCTCGCGCTGGCGGCCTGGCTGTGGAGTGTGACGCGCAACGGACGCGGCCGCATCGTCGGTGTGGCCGCGGCGCTGATCGTTCTTCTGGGCGGGCTTTATGGCATCAGCCTGCTGCGCGATGCGCAGGCTTCAACACCTTCTGTCGCCACCAGCAAACTGGGCGAGCCTTACACCGCCGCCAAGCTCGCATCGCTGCGCGCATCGGGACGGCCGGTGTTTGTGGACGCGACCGCGGCCTGGTGCATCACCTGCCTGGTCAATGAAGACGCGGTGTTGTCGCGGCCTTCGGTGAAGGGCGCTTTCGCCGGCAAGAATGTCGCCTATCTGGTGGCTGACTGGACCAACCAGAATCCGGAAATCACCCAGCTGCTGAAAAACAATGGCCGTTCTGGCGTGCCGCTCTATCTCTACTACGCGCCACACGCTGCCACGCCGGTGATCCTGCCGCAGATCCTGACCGAAAGCGGCGTGCTGGGCGCACTCGGCGGCTAATTAATGCACCGGATAGTCCGGGTGATGCAGCCGCACGCCCGCGCGCAGTCCCGGCAGGCCTTCGGCTTCATAATGCCGGTCCCATTCGGCGAATTCTTCGCTCGAAAGGCCGTAACGGTGGCAGGCCTCCGCCATGGTCAAGGCGCCGCTGCGCACGGCGGCGACGACCTGCGCTTTTCGGCGTGCGACCCATCTTTTGGTGGTGACCGGCGGCAGCGCGGCGGGGCTGATGGCCGCTTTCCTGGATGCGGTGTCTTTGTCGGTGATGACTTTCATCGGCGGCTCCTGAAAACCGCCCCCTAGCCGCGCAACAGCCTAGGCGCTGCCCGTTAACGGGGAAGTCAAAAGATGCCGGGACTCTTTAGCAATCCCGGCATCTTTCGATGACTTCAGTATTTGTGCGGCCGCTTGGCGTCGCCGCTTTTCACTTTCTTTTCGGCCTCGATCACCGCGGGATGATCGGACGCGGGGGAATCGCTCTCCCGTTCCGTCGGCGCGCCGACGATGTGATTGCCGCCGGAATAGGACGGCGGGTCGCTGGCGGGGAAGCTGTCCGCCATCTGGGCGTCGATCTTCTCTTCCTTGGTGGTGGCGGGCTTGGTGGTGGAAAGATGCTCCGGCATCTTTTCATGGGGTTTTTCAACATGCGTGCTCATGGCAAGCGCTCCTATATGGTGGTGGTGAACATGTGGGGGAACAGGCCGACCAGCCCGATGAAGATCAGATAGATCGCGATCAGATAATTCAGCAGCCGCGGCAGGATCAGGATCAGAATTCCGAACAGGATCGCAATCAGCGGCTGAATCATGATGATATCGACGTGCATGGTTTCTCCGGCCTTTAAGGTCTAGGGAGACAACGCACGAATTGGGTTCCCGGTCGCACGACGGTTCCACGACCCTGGAAAAGGCTTGAAAAACCGGAGGTTTGCGCTGGTTGGGCGCGCATGTTAGTGCGCGGTCATGGTTTTTGGTTCCCTGTTCCGCAGCCCCAAGGCTGGCGGCAAGATTCTGGTCGCCTTCGCCAGCCAGACGGGCGCGGCCGAACGCATCGCTTGGCTCAGCGCCAACGCGCTGGCGGCGAGCGGGTCGTTCGTGCGCGTGGCGGCGCTCGGCGGATTGACGGCGGGTGAACTGGCCGAGGCCGGCACCTTGCTGGTGGTCACCAGCACCTATGGCGCGGGCGAGGCGCCGGATTCCGCCCGCGCCTTTGTTAAAAAGCAGATGGCGACGGCGCCGCAGCTCAAGGGGCTGCGCTATGCCGTGCTGGCGCTGGGCGACCGCAAATACGACGCTACCTTTTGCGGCTTTGGCCGTAGCGTCGACCGCTGGCTGGCATCGGGCCGGGCGGCGCGGCTGTTCGATGTTCTGTGCGTCGATGGCGACGATGACGACGCCACCATGGCGAAATGGTGTGAGCAGCTGACCAAGCTGGGCGCCGACACCAGTGTCGAACAATTGATGCCGGGTGCGCCGCAGGACTGGATTTTGGCGGAACGCCGGCTGCTCAATCCCGGCAGTCCGGGTGGCGAGGCCTGGGCCATTGCGCTGACGCCGAAAAATCCGGCGCATCTCAACTGGACCGCGGGCGACATTGCCGAGATCTGGCCGCGCAACAGCGAGGCCGCGGTGGAAAAATTTCTCGCCCGCCATCAGCTCGATGGGGCCTTGAGTTTCAAGTGGCGCGGCAACTGGACGTTTTTGCGCGACATCATCGCCCATTCCCGCCTGCCCAAGCCGCATGAGGTGGAAGGCATTTCGGTGCAATGGCTGGTGGAGCGGCTGGAAGGGTTCGGGGCGCGGGAATATTCCATTGCCTCGCTGCCCGAGGGCGGCCGCATGGAGCTGTTGGTGCGGAAGGCCGTGAAAGATGATGGCAGTCTCGGTTTGGGTTCGGGCTGGTTGACACAGACAAGTGATGTGGGCGGGATCATCAAGCTGCGCCTGCGGCCCAACCCCAATTTCCACCCGCCGGCAGATGGCCCCCAGATACTGATCGGCGCGGGCACCGGTTTTGCCGGCCTGCGCGCGCATCTTTTGCACCGGCAGAAGAAGAAATTGGGTGGTGCCTGGCTGCTGTTTGGCGAGCGCGCCTGGGCCAGCGATCTGTATTATGGCGATGACCTGGTGGGTTGGCAGGACGACGGCACCTTGGCGCGCACCGATCTGGTGTTCTCGCGGGACGGGGCTCCCAGGAAATATGTCCAGCATCTGGTGGCGGATGCGGGTGGCGAAATCGCAAGCTGGGTTGGACGCGGCGCCTCCATTCTGGTCTGTGGCGGCCTCGATATGGCCGCCGGAGTGCAGGAGGCGCTGATTGGTATCCTGGGCGAAGAGAAGCTTGAGCAAATGACACAAGCCGGTCTCTATCGCCGGGATATATACTAGGCTGCTTCCTCTTTCTGCGACTGTGACGCGCTTTGTGTCAGATGATGCAGCATCAAGGCTGCCGCCTTGTCGGCATAGCCCGCTTCCAGTGCCGCCAGAATTTCCAGATGATCGTCGATGGCGCTGTGGACCTGCTCCATCGGATAATCCCACCCGCCGATCAGGAAATGGCGCAGCTGGTTGTGACGTTCCACCGCCCTCAGCATGGCGCGGTTGCCGGAGCTTTTCGCCAGTTGCGCATGGAAGTCGGCATTGACGGCGTGAAAGCGCACGCCGTCGCCGGCGCGCCAGGCCTTGCGGCGTAGCCTCAAATGTTCTTCGCGCGCTTTCTGCGCCCAGTCGCGGTCCAGCCGGAAGCCGGGTTGCAGCAGGATCTGCGGTTCCAGCGCGCGGCGGAAGGCATAGCTCTCGCCCAGGATGCGCGCGGGATCGGGCACAAAGGCCCAGCCATTGCCCGGCTTGCGCTCCACCACGCCCAGCTCCGCCAGCTGGCGCAGCACCCGCATCACGCTGCCTAGCCGGGCGTGGAAACGGCGCATCGCGTCCTGCTGGGTGAACTGGTCGGGGACGCTGCCCCTGGCGCGGGCGTCGGCCAGGGCCTCGAACAGGCGCGCGTCTTCGGCGTCGTCGCCGGCGGGTTCTTCGTCCGTCGGGGGTGCGGGCAGGCGGGCCAGCGCATAGCCGCGTCCTTGCCGTTCCGCGATCACCCCGTCCGCCGCCAGAAGCTTGAGCGCGCCGCGCACCGGGGTGCGCGACACATCGAAGATGCGGCACAGATCAAGCTCCACCAGATGATGGCCAGGCTGAGCCCCCTGGTCCTGCAAAAAGCGCAGGATGCGGCGGGCAAGTTCGGCCTGCAGGCGGCTGGCGCTGGGGCGTTTGGGAGGCATGGGCTGCGAATTTGGTCTTTCGCAGCAATAAATACAATTGGGGTCCGGAAAAAGGGCCCGGCTGGAACCGGGCCCCTTTCTCAGAAAACGGGATCAGCGCTGCTTGTTGCCCTGGTCGCTCTGGTTGGGCTTGGCGGACTGCTGGCCCGACTGATCCTTGCCCTGCTGGCCCGGCTGGCGCTGCTGCTGGCCGGCCTGCTGGCCCGACTGCGGCTGGTTCTGGTGGCGCTGCTGCTGCGGGATGTTCTGGCCAGACTGGTTCTGGTTGGTCATGTCATAAACTCCGTGGGAGTGGGTTACCCAGCCCTGTTTTCTGAACCCGCCCCGCGCGTCATCGTTCCGGGGAAATCCCGCAGTTCCAAAGGTTTCTTGGTTACAAGGCGTACGCCAAAAAAGTGCCATGCCTGCTTTTGCGTCTGCAAAATTGATCATGCGGGAACCTGCGCCTAGGATCACTATCAACGAAAAGAGAATCGCAGGGGTTGGGGAACAGATGCACCATGTGTTGAGCCGCCGCCGCCTTCTGGCTTCGGCCGCGGCCGTGCCGATCCTTGCCGCTCACGGCGAAACTATTTCCGGCAAACTTCCCTGGTCGCCTTTTGCGGGCGAGCCACCCAGGCCGGTCAACCCGCTGGGCTGGTACTTCTTTCATCCCGGCGAGGCGGCAGCGGTGGAAGCCATTGTCGACCGGCTGATCCCTGCCGACCATCTGTCGCCCGGCGGCAAGGATTGCGGCTGCGCAGTGTTCGTCGACCGCCAGCTGGCGGGTTCGTTCGGCCAGGCGTCGCGGCTCTATAACAAAGGGCCTTTCATGCCGGGGCTTTCCACCCAAGGTTACCAGGGCGACCTGACGCCGGCGGGGCGTTATCGCCTCGGTCTGCGCGCGCTCGCTGACTATACCAACAGCACCTACAAGAAGGATTTCGTGGCGCTGGCGCCCGAGCAGCAGAACACGGTGCTGGCGGGCCTGGACACCGGCAAGATCAAGCTGAAGCTGCGGGCCGGTTTTACGACCAAGGAATTCTTCGAGCTGATGTTGCAGAACACGATGGAAGGCTTCTTCGCCGATCCGCTCTATGGCGGCAACCGGGGCATGGCGAGCTGGAAGATGATCGGCTTTCCCGGCGCGCGCTACGACTATCGCGACCATATCGACAAGCACGATGTGCCCTATCCCAAGGGTCCGGTCTCCATCTACGGGATGGAGGGCTGACCATGGCGCGCACGCTGCCGAAAAAAGACATCGTCATCATCGGCCTGGGCTGGACCGGTTCGATCATGGCCCAGCATCTGACCGATGCGGGCCTGAATGTGGTCGCCATCGAGCGCGGCCCATGGCGCGACACCGCCACCGATTTCAACATCGCCTATATGCAGGACGAACTGCGCTATGCCGTGCGCAAAGATTTGTTCTTGCAGCCCAATGTCGAAGCCATGACCATGCGCAACGATATGCGCCAGACGGCGCTGCCGATGCGCGACTATGGTTCCTTCCTCCCGGGCAACGGGGTGGGCGGAGCCGGCGTTCACTGGAACGGCCAAACCTGGCGCTTCTGGGACAGCGACTTCCAGATCAAGACCCATCTCACCCAGCGGTATGGCGCGGCCAAGCTCAAGAATCTGCAATTGCAGGACTGGGGCGTGACCTGGAACGAGATCGAACACAGTTTCGATACCTTCGAATATCTCTGTGGTGTTTCCGGCAAGGCGGGCAATCTCAAGGGCCAGCTGCAGCCCGGCGGCAATGTCTTTGAAAGCCCGCGGTCCCGCGAATATCCCAACCCGCCGTTGAAGATGCCCTACACATCGACCATGTTCGCGCAGAAGATGACGGAGTTGGGTTATCACCCCTTCCCGCTGCCGTCCTCCAACCTGAGCCGCGCCTATGTCAATCCGCTGGGCGTACGGATGGGACAATGCAGCTATTGCGGCTTCTGCGAACGCTTTGGCTGCGGCAATTATTCCAAGGCCAGCGCCCAGACCACCATCCTGCCGGTCTTGATCAAGAAGCCGAACTTCGAGCTTCGCACCGAGTGCGAGGTGCTGAAAGTCAATCTCACCCCCGACGGCAAAATGGCCAAAAGCGTTACCTATCTGGACGCCCATGGCGTGGAATATGAGCAGCCCGGCGACATGGTGCTGATCTGCGCCTATGGGCTGATGAATGTGCGCCTGATGATGCTGTCCAAGATCGGCACCCAGTACGATCCGGCGACCGGCAAGGGCACCTTGGGCCGCAACTATTGCTACCAGACCAGCGCCGGCGCGCGCATGATGTTCGAGGGCAAGCATTTCAACCCCTTTATCGGGGCAGGCGCACTGGGCCAGGTCGTTGATGATTTCAACGGCGATGCCTTCGATCATTCCAAGCTGGATTTCGTGGGTGGTGCGGGTATCGCCTGCAGCGTCTCCAACGGGCGGCCGATCGGCAACCGCCCGACTTTGCCGGGCAGCCCGCGCTGGGGCGCAGGGTGGAAACAGGCGACGGTGGACGGCTACAACAATACGATGGGCATCGGCTCGCAGGGCTCGTCCTATCCGGTGCGGGAGAATTATCTCGACCTCGACCCCACCTATACCGACCGGCACGGAAGGCCGCTGCTCCGCATCACCTTCGACTTCCCCGACAACGACGTCGCCATGTCCAACTATATGTCGGACCAAATGGAGAAGATGGTGCGGCCCTTCAACGCCAAATTTTCGGCGGTGGCGCGGCTCAAAAAGGGCTGGAATTCAGTACCCTATCAGAGCACCCACAATACCGGCGGCGCGGTGATGGGGGCCGATCCCAAGACCAGCGCGGTGAACAAATATCTGCAAAGCTGGGACGTGCCCAATGTGTTTGTGATCGGAGCTACGCGCCTTCGCGCACAATGCCGGCATGAACCCCACCGGCACGGTGGCGGCGCTGGCCTTCTGGGCGGCCGAGGCCATCACCACCAAATATATCAAGAACCCTGGCGCGCTGGTGCCGGCATGAGCAGATTTTTCTTAAGTGCGATTTTTGTCGCTCTTTCGACGTCCGCTTTCGCGGCCGATGCAGGTAAATACCAGGCGGTGCTGGGCGACTGCGCCGGTTGTCATGGCAAGGACCTGTCGGGCGGTGTCACTCTGATGACGCCCTTCGGCAAGCTGGTAGCGCCCAACATCACGCCGGACAAGGACACCGGCATCGGCAACTATACAGCGGACGATTTCCGCGCCGCGATGAAGACCGGCGTGGCGCCCGGCGGCAAGCGGCTCTATCCCGCCATGCCTTATCCCTATTATGCCAAGATGAGTGACGGCGATGTTGCGGTGCTGTGGTCGTATCTGAAGACCGTCAAGCCGGTGAACAAGAGTGTGGACGTCAACCAGCTGCATTTCCCGTTCAACCTTCGGATTGTTATGGCTGGCTGGAACGCGCTGTTCTTTGACGCCAAGCCGCAGGCGCTCGAACCGGGCAAGAGTGCTGCGTGAAATCGCGGCGCTTATCTGGTCAATGGCGCGGCGCATTGCGGCGCCTGTCATTCGCCCAAGAACATGTTCGGCGCCGACAAGGGCCCGCTGACCGGCGCGGTGCTGGCCGGCTGGTACGCGCCCGATCTCACCAGCGACAAGAATGCCGGCCTGGGCCGCTGGAGCACAGCCGACATCGTCGAATATCTGCAAACGGGGCGCAACGCGCATTCCATCGCCTCGGGCCCCATGGCGGAAGCGGTGGAGAACTCCACCTCACAGATGAACGATGGCGATCTGAACGCCATCGCCGTCTATCTCAAAGACCTGCCGGCATCGCGCGGCAATGGCGGGGCAGCGACCGGGGTGGAAGCACAGATGAAGGCCGGCAAGGACGGCTATGACATCAACTGCGCCGCCTGCCATGGCCGTGACGGCAAGGGCAACGCGCTGTTCCCCGCGCTTGCCGGAAACCCCAATGTGCTGCAGGTGCGCGACGACACCATCGCGCGGGTGGTTCTGGCAGGCACGCGCGCGGTTTCGACGGCGAAAGCACCGACGGCGCCCGCCATGCCCAGCCTGGGATGGAAGCTTTCCAACCAGCAGGCGGCCGACATTCTCACCTATGTCCGCAACACCTGGAGCAATGCCGCGCCCGCAGTGTCACCGGAGACTGTGGAGCGTGTGCGGGCTGAGCTACACGGTGGCAGCTAGCATCTGCTGGTAAAGCGCCTCGAGCTCACGCGTCAGGCGCGATGTGTCGAACAGAACCGACGTCGCGCGATTGGCGATCAGACGTGCGCGCATTTCTTTGAGGCGGTCCGGATTTTGCGCCAGATCCAGCGCCATCGCTTCATAGCCTGCCGCGGTTTCAGCAATCAGTCCGGGCAAGCCGAGCGCGGTCAAAAGACTGGCGCAGACCCGCCCGGCAAAGGCGGTGCCGCGCTGGGTCAGAAGCGGCAGCCCGGCCCATAGCGCATCACAGCCGGTGGCATGGGCGTTATAGGGCAGGGTGTCGAGAAAGAGATCGGCCAGCTGATGGCGCGCCAGATGCTGGGGCAGCGCTGCAGGCCCGGCAAAAATCAGCCGCGACGGATCGATGCTGGCGGTTCCAGCCGCGGCCAGCAGATTGGCCTTTGCCTTTTCGCCCGGCTGCTTCAGCCACAGCACACTGCCTTGTATCTGTGCCAGAAGCCGCATCCAGATCGCAAAAACCGGGCGGGTGATCTTCCAGTTGGCGTTGAAACAGCAGAAGACAAAAGCATCCTGCGGCAGGCCCGCATCCTGGCGCGACGGCATGGGGCCGATGGTCCGGCTGCTGTCGTTGGGAAAGAAACAGGACAGCATGGCCAGCTTTTCGCTGAACGCGCGCGGGTGTGGCGCGACAATGCTGTCGGCGATGAGAATGTCCACAAAAGGCGCGGCCGTGGTGCCGGCATAGCCGAGCCAGCTCGCCTGGACTGTTGCGGGCCGGTGGCTCAGGACATCGAGATTATCGTTCTGGGTGTGGCCGTTCAGGTCAACAAGGATGTCCACTTCCAGGGCGCGCAGCTGCTGCGCGATTGCCATGGGCGCCTGGCCGTGTGTATCGATGAAGCGGTCGAAACCCGCCACCAGCCGCTTGCGCTGGGGGCTTCCGTCATCGGAATTGGTGCCCACCCCGATCACTTCAAAACGGCTGTGGTCGTGGCTTTCGATCAGTTGCACGATATGGGTCGCGACCGGATGGTGGCCGACATCGGAAGAAATGTAAGCGAGCCTTGTTCTGTCGTGACGGTAAGCCGTGGTGGCCAGTGATGGCGGCAGGTGGGGGAAACGCCTGGCAATCGCCTGCGCCGCGCATTGGCGCTGCAGCTGTTCGTCGCCGGTGTACCCCAGCAGACCCCAGGGCGAGATGGCATCGCCCGCCCGGACGCGCCGCTCCATCTCCGCGCCAATCGCCTCGACCCGGTCCCAGTCGCACAGGCTGAGCGCCGCCATGGCCGCGCCGCCAAAAGCCTCCGGTGAGCCCGCCTTGTCGAACGAGGCCAGCGCTTCTTCATGGCGCTTCAACTGTTGCAGCGCGCTGCCGCGATTGTTCAGCGCCGAGACATGATTGGGGTTGATCGCCAGCGCCTGGTCATACGCCGCCAGCGCTTCATCATAGCGCGCCAGCCCCTGCAGCGCATTGCCCCGGTTGTTGATCACCTCGATATCGCCCGGCCGCAAGGCCAGCGCCTGGTCGAAACAGGACAGCGCATCGGCAAAGCGGCGCACCTCCAGAAGCGCGCTGCCGCGATTGTTGAAGGCGGCGGCAAAATTGGGCGCAGCCCGCAGCGCACGATCGTAGCATTCCAGCGCCTCCGCGGGGCGTTTCAGATCCTGCAGCACGATGCCGCGATTGTTCAGCGCCTCGGCATAGTCGGGCGATGCCGCCAGCGCCCGGTCGTAAGCCGCCAGCGCATCCAGATACAGGCCCTCATCGCGCAGCACCGTGCCGCGATTGTTTTCGGCTTGCGGCCAGCCCGGCTTCAGGTCCAGGGCGCGAGCATAACCGGCCAGCGCCTCGGCCGAACGGCCCATCACTTTGAGCACATTGGCGCGGTTGAGATGGGCTTCGGCGTCGTCGGGCTTCAGCGCCAGCGCGGCATCGATCTCGCGCAAGGCGTCTTCGTTGCGCCCCTGCTGGGCATAAACCACGCCCACAAGATGACGCGCCGGAAAGTCGCGCGGATCGGCCGCCAGCACCTCATGGTACAGCTGTTCGGCCTCGGCCAGCCTGCCGCTGCGGTGCAGCGCAATCGCCTTTTCGCGTAAGGTGCCGGTATTCATGTTTCCCGCTTCTGGACGGCATGGTATCCCTTCGCCCATCACCAAAAGCAATGGTCCAAAGGTAAGGGGATGAACATGCTCGATCGCCGCGATCTCTTGGTTTGATGAGCGCCGCCGCGCTGGCGACGACGGCCTCGACCGCGGCTGACGGCGCCACCACGCCGGTAATCGAGTGGAATCAGCACATGTTCTGCTCTGACACCACGCGCTTTCCCTTCAGCCCGCGCGGCACCTACAAGCCGGATGCGTCGCGGCTCTCGGCGGACCCGGTGGCGGATTATCAGGCGCGCATGAAGGCGGTCGGCATCGACCGGGCGCTGTTCGTGCACCCCGAACCTTATGGTGACGACCACACCCTGGTGCTGGATTGCCTGGCCCGCACCGCGCCCTCCCAGTTCAAGGCCACCAGCATGTTTTTCCCCAGGGATGACGATGCACCCGCCAAGCTGGAAGCGCTGGTGAAGATGCATCCGCGCATCTGTTCCACCCGTTTCCATCTGCATCGCGGCAACGACAAATACTACTTCACCACCTTCGCGGAGCCCGGCGTGCGGGCGCTGTGGAAGAAGGCCGTGGATCTGAACCTGGTGATCGAGCTGGATCTTGGTCCCAACTATGCGCGCGATGCGGGTGCCGCGATCGCCGCTTTCCCCGGTTGCAAGGTCCTGATCGACCATATGTGCAATCCCAAGAGCGGCATGATCTGGGAATATGGCGATGTGCTGGACCTGGCCAAGTATCCCAATGTCTACATGAAGCTGTCGGAGCTGGGCTACATGGCTCCCACCGACAAGCCGGACTATGAAAGCCTGATCCCCTTCACCAGCCGCGTGATCAAGGAATTCGGGCCGGCGCGCATGGTGTGGAGCGGCGATTCCCCGCACATCGCCGATGTGCACATGAAGGGCTATTCGGCCGCCGACATCGCCAAGGTCAAGGGCGGCAATCTGCAACGCCTTTTGAACTGGATCTAATAGCTTCCGCAGCCACAGCCACTGTACTGGGTCGAATACCAGGCCGGACCGTAAGACGGCGGAGGTCCGTAAGCCTGCGGCGCGTAATAAGGCTGGCTGTAATAGCCGCCGTAATTGGGCTGACCCGCGTAATAGGCATTGCCATAGGGCTGGCTGTAGCGCGCCTCGCCATAATAGGTGATTGGCCGGTCGTAGCCGTCATAGCCATAATCATAGTCGCCGTCATAATTGGCCCAGGCGCCGGGCGAATAACCGTAAGGCGTGGCGCAGCCCGCCAGCGGCAGTAAGGTGGCGAGGGCGATCGCGGCGGCTAGTGTCTTCATGGCCGGCTCCTTGCGTGTCCCAAAATGATACACAGGCCTCGTAGGCCGGGCGAGCACGGCCTATGGTTAATGGGGATGGAAATGACCAAGCGGCGCGAATTTCTGGAAAGCATGGGCGCGATGCTGGCGCTGGCATCGAGCGCGGAGGCCGAGACTTTGGCGCCCGCGCCGGAACCCAAACCGCAGCATCACATCCGTTTCGCGGTTTGTGGCATCAGCCACGACCATGTCCATGGCATGATTGGCGCGGTGACGCGCGGCGGTGGTGAACTGGTGGCGTGGTGGGGCGCGGAGCCCGACAAGCGCGCAGAGTTTTCGCGGCGTTATCCGAATGCGAAAGTGACGAAGAGCCAGGACGAGGTGCTGCACGATCCCGCCGTGCAGCTGGTCTTGTCGTCACAGATCGCCAACCAGCGTGCGGGCATCGGCGTGCGGGCCATGCAGGCGGGCAAGGATTTTCTCTCCGACAAGCCCGGCATCACCACCCTGGAAACCTGGCCGCGGTGCGCAAGACCATCGCTGAAACGGGGCGCATCTTCGCCATCATGTATTCCGAACGGCTGGAGGTGAAGGCCGCGGTCTATGCCGGCGAACTGATCAAGCGTGGCGCCATCGGCAAGGTGATCCAGACCATCAACATCGCGCCGCATCAGGTGATCCAGCGCACCGGCGACAATGGCGGCGGGGTGCCCCCCGGCCAGCTTGGTTCTGGGAGGCCGTGCAGTATGGCGGCATCCTGTGCGATATCGGCTCGCACCAGATCGACCAGTTTCTGTTCTTATACGGGTTCGACCAGTGCCGAAGTGGTGGCCGTTCACAAATCGCCAATGTCCGCCATCCCGATCATCCGCATTTCCAGGACTTCGGCGACATGATGCTGAAGGGCGACAAGGGCTTCGGCTATGTGCGGCTGGACTGGTTCACGCCCGACGGGCTGGGCACCTGGGGCGATGGCCGTCTCTTCATCCTCGGCACCGACGGCTATATAGAGGTGCGCAAATATGCCGATGTCGCAGTCGCGCCACCGGGGCAACAATCTGTTCATCGTCGACAGCACGCGCGCCCGCTACATCGATTGCAACAACGGGCCCTTGCCGTTCGGCCTGCAATTCGTGAGCGATATCGTGGGCCGCACCCATATCGCCCAGGATCAGGCCCAGTGCCTGCTGGCCGCCGAATTGTCCATCCGGGCACAAATGATGCGCTGAAGCGCGCCACCATCACCGGCTAAAGCACCCACTAAAGAAAAAGGCCGGTGTCGCCACCGGCCCTGTTTCCCGATTTGAGGTCTATCAGCCGCCGCCGGTCGATGCGACCAGGTGGAGGAGGTGCTGGGCGTCATGCCCAGGTTGACGTTTTGGTTCAGCACCGAAACCGTGTTCGAAGTGCCGGTCATCTCCGTGGCCACCAAATTCCCGGGACTGCCCGGCCACAGAAGATCGCTGATGCCGTCCTTGTTAATGTCCTCCAGCGCCCCAAGAGCGTGTAGGTATCAGCCGGGTCGTCGGAGCGTTGACAACCAGGGGTGTTGCGCCCGCCCATTGCGAGGTGCCGTTCATCAGCCAGATTCTGCCTGACGAGTGGTACTGTTATAGAAGAGGATTCGCTCTTGCCGTCCCGTTGAAATCGCCGGTGCCGATGGCGGTGAAGCCGGCTCGGCAGTGCCAACGGAAGTGGGCATGCTCGCTGGCGCCATTCATCAGCGAGACATCAACGCCCCGCTGGTGCTGTTCTGCCAGAGGATGTCGCTGTTGCCGTCGCCATTGAAATCGCCGGAGCTGATGACATTCCAGCCGGGGGTTCCGCTGGGGAGGTGACGGCCGAGATGGATCCACCGTGCCCGGTCGCCTGGCCGACAACGTGTTGAGAAAGGCGATCTCCACCCGGACCACCGGCGCCCTGCTGCAGCAGGATGTCAAAGAAGAAACGTCGCCGTTGAAATCACCGGCACGATGGCGGTCCAACCGGTGAACGTAGTCGAAGTGTCGAGCCCAGGGGTGCCCCGGTGATAGGATGGGGTGATGGTCGGGGTGCCGCTCGCAAGGTTGGTGGCGATTTCCAGCTGACCGGTGCTGGAGCTCTGCAGCAGGAGGCTGGCATCGCGGTTGGTGTCTGGCGTGAACTGGCCGGTACCGATCGCATTGTAGCCGCTGGAATAGGTGCCGGTCACAGTGCCGGTCGTGAGGCCTCGGCTGTGCCGAGCCGCTACCGGTCGGCCCGGCCAGGTCCACCTGGAGGCCCCCGGTGGTGGTATTGTAAATAACCTGATCGCCAAAACCGTCGTCATTGACATCGTGACAGTGGCCCGGCGTTCAGGAACTTGATGCGCTGGATGCCTTTCAGCGTGTCGTTGCTGGGATGCCATTGGGCCCGCCATGATCGTGACGGGGTGCACATTGTCGTTGGGGAGCGTGTCGGTGATGGCGTACTGCCAATCCGCCCGCGAACTAGACTACGTTCAGCGCGTTGGGGCCGCCGGTCATGGTGTCGGTGCCGCCATTGCCCTGGAAGATGAGGGTGCCGTTGGTGGTGTCGCTGCTGGCATTCAGCTTGTTGTTGCCGATGTGCCGACGAAGTTGCCGTCGATGTCGCCGGCGAACGCGACGCCGCCGAACTTGTTGATGATGTTGGTGCCGCCGTTGAAGGTCAGCGTGTCGGCTGCCAGGTTGTCACCGCGGTGTTGGTTCCCGGCGTCGTCCCGGGATTGACGGTATCGTCCAGCTTCAGATTGTTGCTGCCGGTGCCGTTGAAGATGTTGCCGGCAAACCTGGCTCTTATAAGGTGGGCCGAGTTCATCCAGCTTGACGGCCAGGTTCTGCTTGCCCAGGTTCACGTTATTGCCGGTGATGGCGGTCCTGGCCCATCGCCTCCAGCATCACGACGCCGGTATCGGTGGACTTGGCGGTCAGAATATTGCCGCTGATGGTGGCAGTGGTGTTGGCATAGGTTGCGTCCGCCATCAGGGTCACTCGCTGCTAGACATTGCCCTGGATGATGTTGCCGTTCAGCGTCGCGGTCTTGGTGCCGAACGCGCTGCCGATGAAGCCGGGAAGCTCCATC
>CAWHLV010000016.1:0-32041 GCA_963830095.1 uncultured Alphaproteobacteria bacterium | reverse complement strand
CTCGCAGGCCTGGTTGTAAAGCAGAATCCGGCCCGCGAGATCGATGACGATAATGCCGTCCACGGCCGTCGCCAGCAGCGCGGCCAGCAGCACAGCCTGGTCGCGGCCGCCGAAATCAAATGCATCCTGGCTGGATGTAACGTCTTCGCCTTGCACGTGCCGTCTCCAGCCCCGTTTTATGCTTGGCGGTCCAAGCTACGCACTGACGCCATGCACCATGAATGCGAGGGCTTAACCGTAAAAGCAATTCGTCCACAGCCGGGCCGGGCGCAAAGCCGCCGAACCCTGCCTTTTTGGGGACGTTGCGGCCCCGGTTACGCAGAAATACGTATATCGGCAGGGAAAGTGCCGACCTAGCGTCGAAAAATGCCGCGGGGCCCGCGCGGAGGAATGCGTGAGCGACGCCCAAAAGTACCTGGTTTTTATTGTCGAAGACGATGACGAAGTCCGCGCCTCGACCCGCACCCTGCTGGAAGCGGTCCAGCTACGGCGGTGCGCGAATTCGCCAACGGCGAAGACGTCATCGCGTCCGGCGACGCCGCCACCGCGGGCTGCATCGTGCTAGACTACAACCTTTCCGGCATGACCGGCCTGGACCTGATCAAGCAGCTTCGGGCCGAAGGGGTTGAAACCCCGGCCATCATGGTCTCCGGCAATGGCAAGCAGCTGGCCGAAGCCGCCGCAAAGGTCGGCGTCGCCGCAGTGCTGCGCAAGCCTCTTTCCGCCGAAGCGCTGGTGCAGTGGCTGGCGCAGATACTCTGTGGCCGGCCCTAGGCCGCCCTCTAAGCTGCTCTGGGCATAAGATAACCCTGATCACGCACGGTCTCTATGTAGTGCGCGCCCCCCGATGCAAACCCGCCAGCTTCTTGCGCAAACGGCACATGAACAGGCCGATGGTCGGGCTGTCGGGACCTTCGCCGTCGCTATAGATGTGGTTGATCAGGGTCTCTTTGCTGACCGCAACCCCGCGGCGCAGCGATAGCAGCTCCAGGATCTGAGATCCCTTGCCGCTGAGTTTGACCCGCCGCCCCCTCCTCCTCGAATTCGTCTCTTGGCGACCAGATCGAGCGTCATCGGCCCGAACGAGATGCGCGAATCCGAATAACCCTTGGAGCGGCGCACCAGCGCGCGCAGCCGGCCCACCAGTTCCTCATTGCTGAAAGGCTTGGTCATATAGTCGTCGGCGCCGGTGTTGAGCGCCTTCACCTTGCTGTCCACCGTGGCCGACCCCGACAATACGATCACCGGCGTGTCGATCTGGGCGCGCCGCAGAAGCCGCAAGACTTCAAAGCCGCTCATGTCCGGCAGGTTGAGGTCCAGAATGATGGCGTCATAGTCGAAGTGACGGGCGAAATCGATGCCCTCCTCGCCGCACGCAGCCGTGTCCACATAGATGTCCTCCCCGCGCAGAATCAAGTTCGATGCCGTGGCTGGTGACGTATTCGTCTTCAATCAAAAGAACCTTCATGGCTTTCTCCTATTGCACGGATCCGCGAAAGACGGCGCTGATCTGCACCGCCCGGTCGCGATAAAGAAAATGTGATTGCCCATCTGCGTCAGACGCAGCTTTTTGGGCGCCCAGGTCGGATGCACCGACATGGTGTGAGAATAGGTGGCGCCATCGGTGCCGTCGGCGGAACTTCGCCCGCCATCAGCCGCGCCGCCAGCACCTGGGCCGCGCGCCACGGCTCGGAGACCTTGGGCTGCTGAAGCGATCCGTCGCAGGCGAAGGTGAACTGGCAGAAGGTCTGGCCCACGCCTTCATAGACGACATTGCAGATGGTGTGGCCGTGGCCGCCCTCGGCCAGCCGGTGCAGGATGACTTCCGCCACTGCGCGCTGACCTTCCTCGTCCGCCGCGGGCCTCGAAATAATCACATTGGCCAGCAGCGCTGCTCCGCGGCAAGCCTTCTGAGCGCATCACTGGCGCCGGCATCCTGGGCAATGAGGCCCGGCATCGCGACCAGATGCAGCACCTTGGGCTGGTTCAGCTCGATCTTCACCGGCTTGGGCGCGGCCTGTGCCGTGGGCGGATCGTCCGGGGTCTCGGCCAGGGCAACGATGGCGCTGGCCAGCAAAATGGCCAGACGACGGCCAATACATCGCCCAGCCGTTCCCAATTCCGTTTGCTGATCATTTGCTGCTGCCTCTCGCAAGGAAATGGACGGCGCGCGCCACCGCGGGCACGCGATGCCAGCGCGTTTCGCCGGTCCGGTTGATGCGCGCCCGCGCGCGGCGCGCACGATCGCGCCACACGCCATGCGCGCTGATGTGATTGCTGCCGGTGCTGGTGCGGCGCCAGGCCGTCTTGATGGAGGCTTTCAGCCCTCTGCGCGCGCGCGAGGCAACACCATGCGCTGTGACATGTTCATTGCCCGTGACAGGGGCGTGGCACACACGGCGCGGTTTGATCGCCGTGATATTTCCAACGCTCACGCGGCGATCGCGTGAAAAATAATGCGGATGCTGCAACATTCTGTTGTTCCATCGCTGAACGCGCGCTTTCTGCGTGCGGGATCATGGGTGCGATATCCGCTCGATAAACGCATTGCGAATTGTCAAACAAAACGCCCGATATACCGTACGCAGACCGTCAATACGGGAATCTCCCTGACGAATCACCGCCATTTTCCGTGCTTTTAAAAGCAATAAGGACAACTCCGCTCTGGCGCGCAGGGGATTTACGTACGCGGATTTCCGAGCTACTGATTTGCTGCGAAAGCAAAAGATGATTAACGACATGCGAACACATGACGTGCTCGCGTTCTTTGGGGGTCACATCATGCCGATCGCACTCAGCACCGCTCGCAGCGCGCCGATATCGTCCGCGGCCTACAGCCGCTCCTTTACGCCGTCGCAGCAGGACGAAACGACTGCTCCGGTAACCTTAACCGACTATCTGCTGCGCATTCAGGAATACGGCGCGCGCCTGCACTTCACCCGCAACGAAACCATCTTCAATCAGGACGATCCCGCCGATCAGGTCCATCGCATCGTTACGGCACCGTGCGCCTGTGCCGCTACATGCCCGACGGCCGCCGCTATATCGTCGACTTTCTTCTGCCCGGCGACCTGATGGGCTTTGTCGAAAGTCCCGACCTGCCGGCGTCCGCCGAAGCCGTCACCGAAGTGACCCTTGTCGCCTTCCCCCGCGTCTGCTTCGACCGGCTGGCGGAAGAGAGCCCCGTGGTGCGCACCCAGCTTCTCTGCCACCTGTCGGCCAATCTTCTCACCGCACAGCAGCATATGTTCGTGCTGGGCTGCCAGAAGGCGCGCGAGCGTGTCGCCTCGTTTCTCCTGCGTCTCGCCGACCGCACCGATCTGACCTGCGGCGACCGCCTCGATCTGCCGATGAACCGCCAGGACATCGCCCATCATCTGGGGCTCACCATAGAAACCATCAGCCGCACCATCACCGCGCTGCGCGGCGAAGGCATTGTGCTGATCCCCAATACCAACCAGATCGTCCTTCGGGACATGGCGGCGCTGCGCGCGCTGGCCGCGGAGGGCTGATATGAGCTGGCTTGTTCCCCTTATCCAGAATGTCGCCTCGCCGCTGATGCCGGTGATGCAGACCTTGATCCCGGCCCTTGCCCAGGCCGCCCATCGCAACCCTGTCAATGGTGACTGCACCGTGGCCGCCTTTACGCTTTCCACCGCATTGGTCGGAACCTTCTGCGTTGTCTGGGGCTGCTGGATGCATGTGCGCCTGCGCACCCAGCGCCAAATGTCGGAGATGGACCGCGCCACGGCCGAGGTCGCGCAAAGCTTCCGCGAAGCCCTTCTCACCGGCGCCGCCCAGGGCGTGGTCGCGCCGAGAGGCGGCGACCAGGAGCGGCTGTATTTCGGCGAAGGCCGCGCGCTGTATGAAGTCTGCATGGACAGCCCCCAGGCCGGCAAGGCCATCCGCGCCATCGACGGACTGGCGGAGGAAGGCGCCCCTTTCGCGCTCACCGTCCGCACCGATGAAGGCAATCTGACGCTCCGCGGCATGCCGGTGGCCGGACGGGCCGCGCTCGATATCGACCGCGAAGTCACACCCGACAACCAGGAGCGTTATCGCGAGATGCTCGACGCGCTGCCGATTCCGGTATGGATGCGCGGGGCCGGCCAGGCCATCGCCGGGCCAACCGCACCTTCCTGTCCACTGGGCTTCGCCAGCCTGGAGGACGCCGCCACCGCCAACGCCGCGCTGGAATGGTCCGAACGCGACCTCACCATCAAGGCGCTGGAGAGCCGCAAGGCCGTGGAATGCCGCGCCTCCGTGATCGTGCAAGGGAATCCCGCGTCTACTCGATGGTCTGGCGCCCATGAGTGACACCCGCCGTCGCGGGCTTCGCCACCGATGTCACCGATTTTGTCCGCATGGAGTCCAAGCTGCAGCTGATCAGCGACGCCCAGGAAGACATGATCGAGAATATTCCCTTTGCGGTGGCGACCTTCGATGCCGACCGCAAGCTGGCTGGCTTCAACAACGCCTATTCCGACATGTGGGAGCTGCCCAAGACCTGGCTGGAAACCCATCCTTCCTACAGCGACATCCTGGACCGTCTGCGCGACCGCCGCCGGCTGCCGGAACAGCGCAGCTTTCCGGAATGGAAAGCGGCACAGCTCGCGGCCTTTGGTTCGGCCGAGCACAGGGGCGAGGAGTTCTGCACCTGCCCAATGGCAAGAGCATCCGCATCGTGACCCAGCGACATCTGGCCGGCGGCGTGTTTGTCCTGTTCCAGGACATCACCGAGCGCCTGCGGCTTGAATCTCGCTGAACCTGCTCACCCAGGTGCAGAAGGCCACACTGGATACGCTGGACGAAGGCATTGCCATCTTCGGAACAGATGGCCGGCTTGTGTTGCACAATGCGCTGTTCGCCAGGATGTGGAAGCTGTCGGACGACGAACTGAGCGGCCAGCCGCATTTCGCGGAGATCGCCAATGTCTGCACCACTCGCATCGGCCGCGACGGCATCTGGGGCATCGTCTCCTGCGGCGTCAATTCCGCCACTCCGGAAAGCTTCGGGGAATGGGGCAAGACGCGCCGCGCCGACGGACGCATCATTTCCCTGTCGCTTTCCCGCCTGCCCAATGGCGCCACGGTGGGGACCTTTACCGACCTCACCGACCTGGAGCAGTTCAGCGCGCTTAACCCCGGTGCCGCCCATGCAGCTGCTTGAGAAGATCAGGCCGCTCTGGGCGGGGCGGCCGGTGCAGGAACGCCGCATCCTGGTGGTCAACGGCCATCCCGACCCGGCCCCGGAGCGTTTCTGCTCGGCTTTGTGCGATGCCTATGAAGAAGGTGCTCATCGTGCCGGCTGGATCGTCAGGCGGCTCACGATCGGCCTTCTGTCCAATAATGGGACCCACGGGATGCGGCGTTGGAGGACATGCGCTGGGCGACACAACTGGTCGTTGTCTATCCGCTCTGGCTGGATCAGCCGCCGGCGCAGTTGCGCGATCTTTTCGAGGATTACCTTGCCTCAAACCAGCGCGACGGCGGCAGCGTAAGCGAGCAGCCCGGCATCTGGTGATCACCATGGAGATGCCCGCCTTCCTGTATCGCGCAATGCTGCAATGCGAGATCGATGTAAAGGGGTTGGCAAGGGGAACGACGCTGCCAGGTTTCCGTCATCAACATCAGGACTTTATTGGAAGCATCGCATCGATCACGCCGGAGCAGCGCGGCCACTGGTTGAGAACGATGCGTGAGACAGGTTTGCGTGCCGCGTGATGGTTTGCTGTTCGCATGCGGTAATTCTCTATCTGCTGGATTCTCAGTACACTTCGTTATAGGATACAGGTTCTCGGGGGGCTTGTTCTTATGTGTTGTGTATCCTTGGGCGAATGCACTCGGAGACGTTGCGTATCTCACCGGGTTACGGCATGAGCGACGAACACGTATTTGTCGTAGACGACGACGCCGATATTCGCGTATTCCATGCGGTTGCTTCTGGAAGTTGCGGGTTTCAAGGTGCGCAACTTCATATCCGCAAAACAATTCCTCGCCGACGACTTTCCCAAGCATGGCTGCATGATCGCGGACATCCGCATGCCCGACATGAGCGGGCTGGAATTGCAGGAAGAAATACGCAACGCCACATTGACCTGCCTGTCATCATCATGACCGGCCATGGCGACGTGCCCCTTGCCGTGCGCGCGATGAAAGCCGGCGCCATCGATTTCCTGGAAAAGCCCTTTGACGACGAGAAAATGCTGGCCAGTGTGCGCCGCGCGCTGGAAATAGGCTCCAAGGCGCGCAGCCGTAAGGTCGAAGCCATGGCGGCGAAAAATCTTCTGGCATCGCTGACGCCGCGCGAACGCGGCGTTCTGGACAAGTTGGTGCAGGGCCGCTCCAACAAGGTGGTGGCCTATGAGCTGGGCATCTCGCCGCGCACGGTTGAAATCCACCGCGCCCACATCGCGGCAAGATGGATGCCTCCAGCCTTTCAGATCTGGTGCGGGTCGTGCTGGCGGCCGAACAGGGCGCCAACGGCCACGCCTGAGACAATCGTCCTAGGCGGTGTGAAGCCAGCCCGGTGTCCTGTGCGAGCCAGACGCGCATCCCTCGCCACCGTCCCGGCAGGCCTGGCTCATTTCGCTGATCAACCGGTAGCTGCCCGCCTTGTCCCGGCTGCGGCAGGCGCGTTCCAGCTCCCGCGCCAGCGCAGCTGGCGCGCGCCGCCCCCAGATTGCCCGCGATCGAGACGATGTTGCGCGCGAGCCGCGCAACGCTGTCCAGATCGCCCTCAGCGCGCCGCGCCGCGATCTCGGTCATGTAGAAATCGGTCTCGCAGACAAACAGTCCGACAAGCTCCTGCATCTTGCCATACGGCAGCGCGGCCGAGAGTTCGGCAAAGACCGCGACATCGAGCGCCGCCATGGTCCGGTCGGGATATCTCATGCGGACCGGATCAGCGGAAACTGCCGATCGATACGATCGGCGAGAAGCAGCGAAGCGGCCGGGAGGGGACCGCCGGCCGCTTCGCGATCGCGCCTGCCAGTACGCGGTCTCTCGGCGGCACAAGCTGTGTGTTCTGGGAGATATCCCGGCCGCAGTCCGCATCCTGCAGCACAGGCACCACGGAAATGTTCTGCATGCCGTCCATAACCCGCTCCCAATATGGCGGGAACAATGGCGCCGCGACCTTCACCGGCGGGTTAACCGGATGCCGCACGGGCATAAGGGCTTCTCACCTAGTACCGCTGCACAGAGATTATGACTCCTTGGCAGCGGATGGGTAGGCGTTGGCCAGTTTTTTGCGGGCCTTTTCTACTGTGAACATCCAATTGATGCGAGCGCGGGAGTTATTGCGCTGGCGCTGCCAAGCTGCGATTTCGGAGACGAGCCGTTTGTAGTTGTCGATGCGCCGATCAAGACATTGCGTGCGCAGGACGCCGATCTCTATTTCGACCATGTTGAGCCAGCTTGCGTGCTTGGGCGTGTAGTGGAACTCGAGGCGCCGGAGCACGCGCCGCGCCTCGGCTGGCGGGAACGCCTGATAAAGCGCGCTTGGAGAATGTGTGGACAAATTGTCCATCACGACACGGATTTTCTCGGCTTTTGGGAAGTGGACATCGCTGATCTCACGCATGCACTCGGCAAAGTCCGCCGCCGCCCGCCGCTCTGTGACCTTCACTTTACGCCATGGCCTGTGGGCGTCCAGGAAGACGAAAAGATTGGCCGTGCCGTTGCGTCTGTATTCGCAGTCGTAACGTTCCAGCTGTCCGGGCTTGGCCTTGATAGGTTGGCGCACCTCGCCGATCAGCTGGGTTGGGCTTTCGTCGAAGCAGACCACCGGCCGCTTGGGATCGGGAGTTTCGCCATAGAGGTCCAGCACATCCTCCATGCGGGCGACATATTCGGCGTCGACCTTGGGAATGCACCACATGTCCTTGCGCCATGGCTTCAGCGCGTTTTCGCCCAGCCGCCGGCGCACCGTCTCTCGAGACAGGTCTTCATGGCCGGTTAGCCTGACCATCTCGCCAGCCAGCAATTCCAGCGTCCAGCGGGCGCGGCCAGCCGGCGGTTTCGAACAGGCGGTCGCCACCAGCAGGGCTTCCTGCCTGCCGGTGAGCTTGCGCTCCGCGCCGGGACGCGGTTCTTCGCTTAAGGCGGCTTCCAGACCGCTCTCAACGAACCGACGCTTGGTGCGATACACCGTGGAGCCGCTTGCGCCGATGGCTCTCTCGATCTCCTCGTCACTAGCCCTGGCATCGGCCGCCAACAAGATTTGGGCTCGCTTCAACCTTCGCACCGCCTGCTTGCCAGCACTCAACATCTGGATCAGTTCGGCACGCTCATCGCCAGTCAGATCAACGCAGTAGCGGATATTCATCACGGCCTCCTTGTGATTCGAGGCCCAGTTAAATCAATCTATGTGACATGAACTCCGCGACCCAAAACCCGGCCTTCACCAACAAACAGGGCCAGTATCTGGCCTTCATCCATGCCTATACGCTGGTGATGGGCCAATCGCCGGCCGAGGCCGACATGCAGCGCTTCTTCGCCGTCACACCGCCTTCCGTCCATCAAATGGTGCTGACCCTCGAACGCTTGGGCCTAATCAGCCGAAAGCCCGGCGTCGCTCGTAGCATCGGCTTGCTCCTCGACCCAGACACCTTGCCCAAACTTCAACCCGTCATTTCCTCTGTGCAGAGGTACTAGCCCTTTTTCGCTTTGCGCTTGGTGGGACTCGGCTTCTTCTTCGGCTTGGGCGTGAACGGGGCAGGCGGGGTCGCCAGCATCTTCTTTAAGAGCGGACTTCCGGGCGGCGCACCGTTTCAGCTTCGTTATAAGCCGATGTATCTGAGGTTTTGGGATCAGCCATGACGCGGGACGCCGACAAAAAACCCTTGTTTCCAGATACTAAGGGATTCACAGCGAAAAACTATGCAGATTTGTTGGACCGATTTAAGGAGCACGCAACCGAGATAGGTCACATCGCGTTTGCCTGGAATAATATTCACGTCTCTCTAGCAGGCTGTTGAAAAACCTATCGCAGATTTTGGCATTTAATGATTTACTTGGTGCGGGAATGCGTCGGGGATGGTGGAATGCGTGGGACGGATGAACGCTCAGGATCGCTGTTTTCGTTTGTCGATTTGGAGGCGCGGGTACCGAAAGACCATCCTCTGCGGGCGATCCGCGAGATAGTGAATGGGGCACTGCTGGACCTGAGTGGGGACTTTGCGGCGATGTACGCGCCACTGGGTCGGCCCTCGATACCGCCGGAGAAGCTGCTGCGGGCTTCGTTGTTGCAGGCGTTTTACACGATCCGCTCGGAACGCCAACTGATGGAACGGCTGGAGTTCGACCTCCTGTTCCGCTGGTTTGTTGGATTGGGCATCGATGATGCGGTCTGGGATCACTCAGTGTTCTCCAAGAACCGGGACCGTCTGCTCGAAGGAGATGTCGCAGCCAAGTTCATGGCGGCAGTTCTGATGCAGCCCAACGTCAAACAGCTTCTGTCGACGGATCACTTCTCGGTCGATGGCACGCTGGTGGAAGCCTGGGCCAGTATGAAGAGCCTCAAGCCGAAGAAAGCCGCCAGCGGCAACGAGCCCCCTGGGAGCGGCGGGCGCAATGAAGAGGTTGACTTCCGTGGCGAGAAGCGGAGCAACCAGACACATACCTCCACCAGCGATCCTGATGCCATGCTCTATCGCAAGGGTTCTGGCATGGAGGCCAAGCTTTGTTACATTGGCCATACCCTGATGGAGAACCGCAACGGGCTCTTGGTTGATGCCCGGCTAACTCGGGTCTCCGGCCATGCCGAACGGTTGGCTGCGCTCGACATGATTGAGCCGCGCGCCGACAGACCTGAAGCCATCACGCTGGCCGGCGATAAAGGCTTCGATGCGGCTGACTTCGTCATGGAGCTGCGTGAGATCAACGTGACGCCACACATTGCCCGGAACATGACCCGCCGTTCGGCCATTGACGGGCGGACCACCCGCCACCCAGGTTATGCAGCGAGCCAGCGTATCCGAAAACGCATAGAAGAGGGCTTTGGCTGGATGAAGACCATCGCGGGCCTGAGAAAAACCAAGTACCGAGGCCTCGAAAAAGTCCGATGGGCCTTCATCCTCACAGCCGCAGCTTACAACTTGATCCGCTTGCCGAAGTTGATGGCCGCAGCATGAGCCACAACCCCATCCCTCGAAGCATCGCCGCAATCCGGCGCAGATAAACCATGACCAACGCAGCCCACTCCGTGGAAAACCGGCTATTTGTTCAACAGCCTGCTAGGTGAGATATTTGTGGCTTTGGTGCAGGCCAAACCCCAAAGCACGGCCAAGGCAATTTGGAATTTGCTTCGCACAGATAGGATGCAACGAGAAGCCGTGGCAACGGTCGCCAAGATTGCGCTCAAGGAAAGCCCGCGTCACCTTGGTGAATTGATATGGCTATTGGATGCTGTTGACGACCGATCAGTAGAGCGAAACGATCCGATCCACGCGGCTTATATGTTCAAACCCTTAGGTGGCCAGCGATGGGCTGCAATACCGCACCCGGATGGAGAGCCACGCCGGACTAACGAATGAAAGATAAGGAACTCCTTACGGAGTTCCGTCTTTACCGCGATGAACTACATGCGCTGCGGATTTTTGCCCTAGGGCTAAACCGCCAAATCAGCGGCGAGCTTCGGAAGGAGGCGGAGCTGCTAAGGGGGGCATGGCCCGAAAGACCTCCCGTGCGAGCCACCGTGCCGACTCCGAGTTCGGCAGCAAAACATCGTGAAGCCGACGCAAAATGACTTCTGCACCAGCCTCGATCATGGCCGGGTTGACTTCGATTCCTTTTGTCGGGGGCTCAATTGGCGGGGGTGCGGTCCAGCCGTTGGCTAAGTCATAGTATATAATCGCCCTATAATTTCCCATAATATTACTTATACGAAAAACTGGGGCGGCCGGGTTTGGGCTTGCCCCGGCCCTTGGGTCCACCCTGCACAACCCCCATGTCGATAGACTGGAGCGTCAGCGAGAGCCGGCATGATCCCGAGCGCCCATCTCAGCCCCAGCGAGACCGCCCGGCGCTTCGGCGTCAGCGTCAAGGCGCTGCGCCTGTACGAGCAGCGCGGCCTGCTGACCCCGCTGCGGTCCGAGGCCGGCTGGCGCACCTATGGCCCGGACCAGATCGCCCGGCTGCACCAGATCCTTGCCCTCAAGGGCCTGGGCCTGCCCCTGGCCAGGATCGGCGAGCTTCTGGCGGGTGCGGACGCGCTGGAGACGGTGCTGGCGCTGCAGGAACAGGTGCTGGTGCAGGACAGCGAACAGCTGGTGCGCGCCCTGGCGCTGGTCCGCGCCGCGCGAGCCAAGCTGAAAGCCGGCCAGGCTCTTTCCATCGACGATCTCGCAACCCTCAATCAGGAGACCGTCATGACCGGCATCTTGGACGCCAAGGAAATGAATCAACTTTTGACCCCTTTTGCCGATCGTCATTTCAGCCCGGAAGAAAAGGAAACAATGAAACAGAAGGCAGGCGACCGCGAGCAACTCAAGCGGACTTTTGACGGGCTGGTCGCCGAAGGTGAAGTGCTGATGCTGGCTGGCGATCCCACCTCGCCCGCCGCCCAGGATCTGGCGCGGCGCTGGACCGCGATGGGCGAACAATTTACTCCCGATGATCCCGTCCTTCGCGCCAAGGGAAAAGCCTTGTGGAACGATGCCATGGCTGACCCCAAAGTGGCCGCCAAAATGGCGTTGAACCGCAAGATCTTCGCCTTCGTCAATGAGGCGGTCACGCACCTGAAGACCCTGACGCAATAGCTGTGCGGGCCGCCCTCGCCGGTCCGATGACGCAGACCAGTGTATTTCTACTACAGTTGACTGTTTTCAATTTGCCGCGTTCCATGCCTCCGCTCCACCGAACAAGAAGGAGAAGGGCGTGACGCGGCAAATCCTGTTGGCAGCCATCCTTTGCTGTATTTCGGCCGCGGCCGGGGCGCAGGACGCCCTGCCCGACGGCGCCAGCTATCCCGATCCCGGGTGCACAAAACCCCAGACCGACCTGATCAAGCCGGAGTTCAGGAAACAGCGCCGCAGTGGGCAACTACAACGCCAAGGTCAAGAAGTTCAACCGCGATGCGGCCGCCTACGGTTCCTGCATGCATGACTATATCGACAAGGGCAATCGCGACGTGCAACGCATACAGGACAAGGCCAATGCCGATCTGAAAGAGATCACGGCGCACGCCAATGCCTCCATGAAGGCGATCCAGGACAAGTTGCGCCAGGCTGTGGCGGACGCCAATGGCGTTGCCGCCACCCTGAACCAGGACGCCGAAAAGCTCCGGGCCCATTAGGACTGCGGCACTTTTTGCGGGGAATAAGCCCGCTCCCGGTCTTGCCATCCCCCATGGGCCTCTTTCCTATCGGGGCATGAGCCATTCCCATCTTGAGCCCTCCCGCGACATCGCCGTGCTGCTGGAGGTGATGAAACGGCTGCGTGAGGGCTGCCCCTGGGACAGGGTGCAGACCTTCGACACCATCGCGCCCTACACCATCGAGGAAGCCTATGAGGTCGCATCATGCATCGCCGACAAGGACTTCAAGGCCCTGCCCGGCGAACTCGGCGATCTTCTGTTCCAGGTCGTGTTCCATGCCCGCATGGCCGAGGAAGAAGGCTGCTTTGATTTCGGCGCCGTGGTCGAGGCCGTCACCGCCAAGATGATTCGCCGCCATCCCCATGTCTTTGGCGACGATGAGGCCAAAGCCGACGCCGCCAGCCAGAAGGACTTCTGGGAAAAGCTCAAGGAAGCCGAGCGCACCGCGGCCGGCCAGACCAGCCTGCTGGACGATGTTGCCAGCGCCCTGCCCGCATTGATGCGGGCCGAAAAGCTGCAGCGCCGCGCCTCATCGGTGGGCTTCGACTGGAACGATCCGCGCCTGGTGCTGGACAAGCTGGCGGAGGAAGCCCGGGAGGTGCTGGCGGCCGAAAACCAGGATCAGCGCGAGGACGAGATCGGCGACTTGTTGTTCGTGGTCGCCAATCTGGCCCGGCATCTCAAGGTCGATCCCGAGGCTGCGCTGCGCCGGACCAACGCCAAGTTCACCCGCCGCTTTCATTTCATCGAGGAAGTGCTGGGGGAGCGGATGGGCAAAGCCAGCCTGGAAGAGATGGAAGACCTCTGGCGACGCGCCAAGGCGGCGGAGAAAGCCTAAGTCCTGACCTGAAGATCAGGCCATAGCGCCCTGCTGTATCACGATTTTCTTGGGAAACCGGTTCTCGAACCGGCCCAGATCGTCGGGATGGATGCGCAAGCTGAGGCTGATCTTGCTGCCGCGGTCGCGCCGCTCCAGCACCTGGGCATGGCGGTAGGCAAAGGCCAGCGCGCTGCCATCGCTTGCGTCCAGTTTCAGGCTCAAAGTGATGTTGTCACGTGTCACGCCGCTCTCGAAAGCGGCCAGAAGTGCCGGGATTCCGTCGCCGCTCAGGGCCGAGGCAGCGATGGCGCCATTGCGTCCGTTACGGCGCCAAAAGCCCCGCCCGCTGTTCCGGTTCCAGCAGGTCGATCTTGTTCAACACCTCGAGCATGGGCCGATCGGGCTCGACGCCCAGCTCTTCCAGCACCTTCAGCACGTCGGCCTTCTGGGCAGCCTATTCGTCGTGCGCCGCATCGCGGACATGGACGATGACATCGGCCTCCAGCACCTCTTCCAGGGTGGCGCGGAAGGCCGCCACCAGCTCGGTCGGCAGATCGGCGATGAAGCCCACCGTGTCGGACAGAATGATCTGGGTGCCATGGGGCAGCTTCACCCCCCGCATGGTTGGGTCCAGGGTGGCGAACAGAAGATCCTTGGCCAGGACCGTCGGATTCGGTCAGCCGGTTGAACAAGGTCGATTTGCCGGCATTGGTGTAGCCCACCAGCGCCACCACCGGGAACGGAACCTTTTTGCGCGCCTGCGGCCAAGACTGCGGGTGCGCTTGACCTTCTCAAGCTCGTTCTTGATCCGCACGATGCGTTCGGCGATCAGCCTTCGGTCGGTTTCGATCTGGCTTTCGCCCGGGCCGCCCAGAAAGCCGAAGCCGCCGCGTTGCCGCTCCAGATGGGTCCAGCTCCGCACCAGCCGCGAGCGCTGATAGTTGAGATGGGCAAGTTCGACCTGCAAGCGCCCTTCCCGTGTGGCGGCGCGCTCGCCAAAGATTTCCAGAATGACGGCGGTGCGGTCCAGCACCTTGCTGTTCCACGCCTTCTCCAGATTGCGCTGCTGCACCGGCGTCAGATGCGCATTGACGATAATGACTTCTGGTTCCTCGGCCTTTGCGAGGATGGCGATCTCATCCACCTTGCCGCTGCCCAAAAGGGTCGCGGGCGTGGGGCGCCCCAGCGGCGCGATCTCGGCCACCACCACATCCAGATGGATCGCCGCGGTTAGGCCGACCGCTTCGGCCAGGCGTGCTTCGGCGTCGCGCAGCGCCACATCGGGGCGGCTGCGGTTCTTGGGCTCGACATGGATGACGAACGCTCTGTTACCCAACTCAGCCTTCGGCCGGTTCATCCTGAAGCTGGATCGGGCCCATCGGCATCACGGTCGAGATCGCGTGCTTATAGACAAGCTGGCTCTGGCCATCGCGGCGCAGCAGCACGCAGAAATTGTCGAACCAGGTGATGTTGCCCTGCAGCTTGACGCCATTCACCAGGAAGATGGTGACGGCAGACTTGCTCTTGCGGACCGCATTTAAAAACGTGTCCTGAAGGTTCTGTTGTTTATCGCTCATGGGTTCGCCCATTGTTTCAGCCGCGTGGGGGTTCACGCCGCACCTTGGCCGCCAGTCTAGCGGAATGCTGCAATTGCGAAAGAGAAAAAATCGCCGGAATCAGGCGTTTTTGATACCCGCTTTGGTGAAATAGAGCTCACGAATGCGCCGCGTTAATGCTCCGGGTGCGCCATCGCCCAGACTTTGGCCATCGATGGCGACCACCGGCACCGCTGCCCCTGTGGCCGAGGTCAGGAAGGCCTCGCGGGCGGCCAAAGCCTCCGCCACAGTGAATTTGCGTTCCACCACCTTGATCTGCGCCTCGGCCAGCGCCTCCAGCACAATACGTCGGGTGACGCCGGGCAGAATCGCGTTCGACAGGTCGCGGGTGATCACCGTGCCATCCTTGTCCACGATCCAGGCATTGGTGGACGAGCCCTCGGTGACGTAGCCGTCCTCATCGACCAGCCAGGCCTCAAAGGCACCGGTCTTGCGCGCGGCCTGCTTGGCCAGAAGATTGGGCAAGAGCTGCACCGTCTTGATGTCACAGCGGCCCCAGCGGATGTCGGGCTGGGTGGAAACCGCAATGCCATTCTCCATGCGATTGGCGAGTGCGGCCATGTCCTGCGCCCGCATGGTCATGATCAGGGTCGGGCGCGGGCCGTCCGCCGGCGGGATATGGTCGCGCTTCACCGCCCCACGGGTCACCTGCATGTAAAGAAAACCGTCGGCGATGCGGTTTCTGGCGATCATCTCGCGCATCACCAGCTTCAGTGCCGGCCGCCCCATCGGCATGGCCATGCCCAGTTCGCGCAAGGAACGCTCCATGCGATCCAGATGCGGCTCTTCGTCCAGCATCACGCCGCCGATAACGTTACAGACTTCATAGATGCCGTCGCCCAGCTGCAGGGCGCGGTCCTCGACATGCACGCCGGCGCGCGCGAAGGGCAGATAGCGGCCATTGACATAAGCGATGCGGCCGGCGGGCGCGCGGCTGGCGGACCACTTTTTCATTGCGCGCGTATCAGTTCGGGATCCCCTGCGCCGAACCCACCCCCAGCGACTTCAGCTTGCGATGCAGCGCGGAACGCTCCATGCCGATGAAGGCGGCGGTGCGCGAGATATTGCCGCCGAAGCGGTTGATCTGGGCCATCAGGTAATCGCGCTCGAAAATCTCGCGCGCCTCGCGCAGCGGCAGCGAAATCACCAGATCGCCATTCTTGTTGCCGCCCACATTCGCAGCCCAGGTCCGACGGCAGCAGGTCGGCGGTGATCGCCTCGTTGACGTCATCGCTGGCCAGGATCAAGAGCCGCTCCACGATATTGCGCAGCTGGCGCACATTGCCGGGCCAGCCATGGGTCTGCAGCACCGCCATGGCATCGTCGCCGATCTGGCGCGCCGGCAACCCGCCCGCCGCCGACAGACGGCGCATGAAGTGATTGACCAGCACTGGAATGTCGTCGCGCCGCTCGGCCAGCGAAGGGATGCGCACCGGCACCACATTCAGGCGGTGATAAAGGTCTTCGCGGAAACGCCCGGCCTCGGTCTCGGCCCGCAGATCGCGCGTGGTGGAGCAGATCACGCGCGCGTCCACCTGAACGCGCACCTGCCCGCCCACACGGGTGAAGGTCTGGTCGATCAGCACGCGCAGGATCTTGCCCTGGGTTTCCAGCGGCATGTCGGCCACTTCATCAAGATAGAGCGTGCCGTTATGGGCGAGCTCGAACAGGCCGGTCTTGCGCTGTCCCTCGCCTGATTCCACGCCGAACAGTTCGGCTTCCAGCCGGTCCGGCTCCATGGTGGCGCAGTTGATGGCGACAAAGGCGTTGCCGGCGCGGCGCGAGCGGCCATGGATCAGCCGCGCCGCCACTTCCTTGCCCGATCCGGCGGGACCGGCGATCAGCACGCGGCTGTTGGTGGGCGCGATCTTGTCGATCAGCACCTTGAGCTGGGTGACGGTGGGCGAATTTCCCACCAGTTCGCCCTCGTCGCCGGCCTTGAGCTTGAGTTCCTGGACTTCACGGCGCAGGCGCGCGGATTCCAGCGCACGCTCCACCACCATCAAGAGGCGGTCGGCCTTGAACGGCTTTTCCACAAAATCATAGGCGCCCTTCTTGATCGAGGCGACCGCGGTTTCGATGGTGCCATGACCGGAGATCATCACCACCGGCAAATCGGCCTGCTCGCGCTTGATGGCGTCCAGAACCTCGATGCCGTCGAGCTTGGAGCCCTGCAGCCAGATGTCGAGCACGACAAGCTGCGGCCGGCGCGCGCGGATCGCGGTCAGCGCGGATTCGGAATCGCCGGCGACGCGGGTGGTGTAACCCTCGTCGTGCAGGATGCCGGAAATCAGGTCGCGAATGTCTTCCTCATCATCGACGACGAGGATTTCAGACGCGATCAGAGACCCGTTTTTGCTCATCTTCATTTCCTCTTTCTGTCCCTTTCGGGTTCTTTTGCGCGAAGGGTAAGGTCAAGGTGACCTGTGCCCCTTCTCCGCTTTCCGCGTCGGCGAGGATGATCTCCCCGCCATGGTCTTCCATGATCTTGCGCACGATGGCCAAGCCCAGCCCGGTGCCCTTGACCCGGGTGGTGACATAGGGCTCGGTCAGCCGGTGGCGATGTTCCGGCGGCAGGCCGATGCCATTGTCGGTGACGCGAAAGGCGAAACCCGCGTCCTTCGGTTCAATGGCGACATGAATCGTGCCGGGCTCGTCATCGCCCTTGGCGATGCGCGCCGCGATCCCCTCGCCGGCATTCTTGATCACATTGGTGAGCGCCTGGGCGATCAGCCGGCCGTCACCCTCGAACCAGACCGGCGACTTGGGCGCAGCGGTGGTATAGGTGATGGCGGGATTGGCGACGCGCTGCAGGAACACCGCCTGCTGCAGCAGTTCCTGGGCGTTTTCGCGCCGCATCACCGGCGTGGGCATGCGCGCGAAGGATGAGAACTCATCCACCATGCGGCCGATGTCGCCCACCTGGCGCACGATGGTGTCGGTGCATTGCTGGAAGACTTCGGGATCGGTGGTGATCTCGTTGGCATATTTGCGCTGCAGCCGCTCGGCGGAAAGCTGGATCGGGGTCAGCGGGTTCTTGATCTCATGCGCGATGCGCCGCGCCACATCGGCCCAGGCGGCGGTGCGCTGGGCGCTGACCAGATCGGTGATGTCGTCGAAGGTGACGACAAAGCCGTCGGCGGAACCGCGCTCCGATGTGACCTGCACGCTCAAGGCGCGCGGTGTCCCGGCGCGACGGATGGTAACTTCGCCGCCGGCGCGGCCCGCCGGTTCCGACATGGCACGCAGGATGAGCGGCGCCAGCTCCGGCACGGCTTGCGAATAATGAATCGCTTCCAGGTCTTCGGGTGCGGCGTCCATCAGGCGAGCGGCGGCGCGGTTGACGATGGTGACACAACCCTCGGCATCCACGCCGATCACCCCGGCGCTGACACCCGACAGCACGGTCTCGGTGAAGCGGCGTCGCATCTCGTTCAGCTTGTTGGCGGTGATCAGATCGCTGCGCTGCGCCGACAACTGCTGGGTCATGCGATTGAAGGCCAAAGAAAGACTGGCCAGCTCGTCATCGTCGCGATCGATCCTGACTTGCGCATCCAGCTCACCTTCCGACACCCGGCCCGCCGCATCGATCAATCCCGAGATCGGCCGCACTAGCCGGTTGGCAGCCCAAAGGCCCGACCAGATGGCGGCCAGGAGCACGCCAAGCGAGAACAGGCCATAGAGAAGCGCGAAGACGATCTGCAGTTTCTGACGGTTCTGCTCCAGCTGGTGATATTCGCTGACCGCGCCGCGGTTGCGCCGGTAATAATTGAACGCCGCGGGGTCTACCACGCGCACGATCAGGAGGTAGGCGTCCTTCATCGCGTCGAGATGGATCAAGGCGCGCACCAGCCCGGTCTTGGCGTCGGCGCCTACGGCGGGATGGCCGTGCAGCGCGTCGGCCAGGTCGCTCGCCGACGGTGTGATGGCGGCGGTGTATTTGAGCTTGCTGGAGCTGCCCAGGAGGGTGCCATGGGAATCCACAATATAGGAGCCCGCCAGTCCGCGGTCGCGGGTCATGGATTTAAGCTTGGCGAACATCAGCCCCAGCTGGATGTTGCCGTGATTATCGCGCAGAGAGCGGTCGAGCTGGATGCCGTCGGAAATCTCACCGACGTCGATGATGATGCGCGCGAACTGCTCATTCACATACTGGCGCGAGATATTGACCGAGCCGTCCAGCGCGGTGCGCACATTGGAGGAGAACCAGGCCGCCATGCCGACGTTCAGGGTGACGGTGGCGAAGACCGCGACCAGGATGGCTGGCACCACCGCGATGATGGAGAACCAGGTCACCAGCCGCACATGCAGCTTGGCGCCCGCGCGCCCCGACCGCCGCGTCGCCCACAGCCTGGCCAGCCGCCAGCCGATCAGAGCCGCAAGCGTGAGCATCAGCGTCAGGTTGATCACCATCAAGGTGACCAGACCGGTGCTGTCCAGGGTGTAGGGCGTCAGCCCCGTGAGCAGCATGTAGGTTGTGACGACCGAGATCACAGCCAGAAGCGCCACGCCAAAGGCGAGCTGCGAAGGCCGGGATACCGCGCGCAAGCTGGCGCGCCGCTCAGGGAACGTCGTTTCGCTAACCATGTCTTCCGTTACGACCGGCCCCACCCCGAACCCGGTCACTGGGTGTGAGTGTAGTCAAGACACCCAGTGTTGCAAGAATGCTGCGTGTTTTTTCCATCACAGCGTTAAGCTGCGGAAGGGCTAAATTCCTGGGAAAACAGGGAAATCACCGATCGGACGCACGGAATTCCGCGTCAAATCTATGACAAGCCTATTCGGTTCTGAGGCCGCGGATCACTTCCAGGCCGAGATCTCTGATCTTCTTGCGCAGGGTATTGCGGTTAAGGCCCAGCAGTTGGGCTGCCCGGATCTGGTTACCGCGCGTGGCGGCCAGACAGATGGAGATGAGTGGCCGCTCCACCTCTTGCACAATTCTGTCATAGACGCCGGGCGGCGGCAGCTTGTCGCCTTGTGCCTGGAAATATTGGGTCAGATATTGCTCCACCGACGCCGCCAGCGATTGCGGGCCTTCGCCGGAATCCGCCGCGAAGGTTTTGGCCGGCTCCTTCAATTCGGCGCTGACGGACGCGGCCGAAATCGTGTCGCCCGACTGCAGCACCGCCAGACGGCGGATCAGGTTTTCCAGCTCGCGCACATTGCCGGGCCAGCGATGGCGGCGCAAAAGATCGAGCGCCTCATTGTCGACGGTCTTGTGCGGCAGGCCCTCGTCTTCCGCCTTGCGCAGGAAGTGGCGCACCAGGTCCGGAATGTCCTCGACGCGTTCGCGCAGTGGCGGCAGACGCAGCGGCACGACATTCAGGCGATAATAAAGGTCTTCGCGGAACAGGCCCTGGCTGATCAGCTGGCGCAGGTCGCGGTTGGTGGCGGCGATGATGCGTACATCGGTCTTGATCGGGGTGCGCCCGCCCACGGTGGTGTATTCGCCCTGCTGCAGCACGCGCAAAAGCCGGGTCTGGGCTTCCAGCGGCATGTCGCCGATTTCGTCCAGGAACAAGGTGCCGCCTTCGGCCTGCTCGAAACGGCCCACCCCGCGATTGGTGGCGCCGGTGAAGGCGCCTCGCTCATGGCCGAACAGCTCGCTTTCCACCAGCTCCTTGGGGATCGCGGCCATGTTGACGGCGACGAAAGTGCCGTGCCGCCGCTTGCCATAGTCATGCAGCGCGCGCGCCACCAGTTCCTTGCCGGTGCCCGATTCGCCCATGATCATCACGGTCAGGTCGGTCTGGGTCAGACGCGCGATGACGCGGTAGATTTCCTGCATCGCGGGCGAACGCCCGATCAGCGGCAGCCGCTCTTCTGCCGGCTCCAGGCCGGTGTCGCGCTTGGCGTGCGGGGTGGCGAGCGCCCGGTTGACCACACTGGTCAGTTCTTTCAGGTCGAAAGGCTTGGGCAGATATTCGAAGGCGCCGCGCTCGGCCGCGGTGATGGCGGTCAAAAGTGTGTTCTGGGCGCTCATCACCAGGATGGGCAGGTCGGGCCGCATCCGCTTGATGCGCGGGATCAGGTCGAAACCCGATTCATCAGGCAATACCACATCGGTGATGACCAGATTGCCCTCGCCGGCCGAGATCCAGCGCCACAGGCCTGCCGCGGTGCCGGTGGTGCGCACGTCATAGCCGGCGCGGCCTAAAGCCTGGTTCAGCACGGTGCGGATGGCGCTGTCGTCATCGCAGACGAGAATGGTTGCGGCCATGATTTAGACTCCCCGCTGCGCGATTGCGGCAGCAGCACACGAAAAATGGTGCGTCCTGGAACGGAATCGCACTCGATCACGCCGCCATGGTCGCCCACGATCTTGGCGACCAGCGCCAGCCCCAGTCCGGTGCCGCGCACCTTGGTTGTAACGAAGGGGTCAAAGATGTGCGGCAGAAGGTCGGTGGGCACGCCTGAGCCATTGTCGCGCACCGTCACTTCCAGCGGCAGCGATACCCGGTCACCCGCCAGGCCGGCGCCGAACTTGACGCCAGGACGATAGCCCGTGGTCAGGGTGATCTCGCCGCCATTTTCCGGCAAGGCATCGGCGGCGTTGCGCACCAGATTCAGAAACACTTGGATCAGCTGGTCGCGGTCGCCCGATACCGCCGGCAAGGAGGGATCGAAATTCTCCTGAATGGTGACGCCGCGGGCAAAGCTGGATTCCGCCACCTTGCGTACCCGGTCCAGCACTTCATGGATGTTCACGGGATGACGGACGAAGACGCGGGTGTCGCCGAAGCTTTCCATCCGGTCGATCAACCCGCGGATGCGGTCGCTTTCGGCGATGATCAGCTGGGTCATTTCGCGCTCTTCCGGCGCCAGCGCTTCTTCCAGCAGCTGGGCGGCGCCGCGGATGCCGGCCAGCGGATTCTTGATTTCATGCGCCAGCACTGCCGCCATGCCGTGCATGGAGCGCACCGCGCCCCTCGCCATCAGCTGGCGATCCATGCGCTGGGCCAGGCTGCGCTCTTGAAACGTGACAAGGATCGCGCCCTCGGGATCGGGCACGGCGTTACCGTCACGTCGGCGAGACGCTCGCCATGACGCGGGGTGGAAAGATCGATATCGCGCTCCGCCGCCGAGGCGTTACGCTCCGCAGCCTGGATCACCAGCTGGAACAGCGGCGAATGGGGTGCGATCAGATCGGCCAGGGTCTGCTTGCGCAAGATAGTCAGGCCGGTGTCGAAGAACTGCTCCGCCGCCGGGTTGGCGTAGATCACTTCCTGTTTGGGTCCCAGCAGCATGACCGGCATTGGCAAGGCATTGGCTATGGTACCGGAGCCCGAGTCGGCGGTACCCGCATTACGCAGCTTTTGTAAAACTCCAGCCAATTTCTGCCTATTGTTTGAGCAATGGTGTCACAAGCCGATAATATAGGCATCATACCGCAAGGCAACAAAATATCGCGGCTCGTCCCCTTAAATGTTAGGCATTCCCCCGGTTTTTGAAGGAAGCACCATGTCCCGTATCGCCGTCCTGATCGTGGCCGCCGGCAAAGGCGTTCGGGCCGGGACGGGGCTGCCAAAACAATATGAACGGCTGGGCGGGGTGCCGATGCTGCGCCGGACGGCGCAGGCGTTTGATGGTTATGCCGTGCAGGTGGTGATTGGTCCCGGCCAGGACGAACTGGCGGCCGCGGCGCTGGCGGGGCTCAATCTGCCCGCGCCGGTCACCGGCGGCGCCACGCGCCAGGAATCAGTGCGGCTTGGGCTGGAAGCGCTGGCTAGGGATGCGCCGGACTTTGTGCTGATCCATGATGCGGCACGGCCGTTGATCTCGCGCAAGGTGACGCAGGATGTGGTGAAGGCACTTGAGGCCGGCGCCGACGGCGCCCTGCCCATGGTGGCCGCCAGCGACACCCTGCGCCGAAAGGCGGCGGACGGGCGCTGGACTTTGGTGTCGCGGGACCATCTTTATCGGGCCCAGACGCCGCAGGGCTTTGTCTATGACAAGATCCTCAAGGCGCATCGCGCGCATGCGCATGAAGACGTGACGGACGATGTGGCGCTGGCGGAGCTGGCCGGTCTGAAGGTGGAAATGGTCGAGGGCGAGGAAAAGAATATCAAAGTGACGCGCAAGGAAGATTTCGCGCTTGCCGAAAGCTTGCTTGGTTGCGGCGATGTGCGCACCGCCAGCGGCTATGACGTGCACAAATTCACGGATGGCGATCACATCATGCTGTGCGGGCTCAAAATCGCCGCACACCCATGCGCTGGAAGGCCATAGCGATGCCGATGTCGGCCTGCACGCCATCACCGACGCGCTTCTGGGCTGTATCGGCGAAGGCGATATCGGCCAGCACTTTCCGCCCACCGACGAGCGCTGGCGCGGCGCGCCATCCTGGAAATTCCTGGACCACGCCGCGAATCTTGTGCGCGACAAGGGCGGTGTCATCAATCATGTCGATGTCACCATCATCTGCGAACGGCCCAAGGTCGGTCCACACCGCGACGCCATGAAGGCGAAGGTCGCCGAGATTTTGAAGATCGCGCCGGACCGCGTCAGCGTGAAGGCCACCACCACCGAAGGTCTGGGCTTTACCGGCCGCCGCGAAGGCATCGCCGCCCAGGCCACCGCAACTGTGAGATTATAAAAGATGAAGCTTCCTCGCGCTTCCACCGTCGTCGCTTCGGTGTTTGGCATCGGTTATTTCCAATTTGCACCCGGCACCATCATGAGCGCCATCGCGGTGCCACTGGCGATTTTGATTGCGCTGCGCGGTGGTGGCGCGATGGGTATTCTGGGCGCCACCCTGATCGCCCTGATCATCGGCATCCTGGCCTGCGCCGATCATGTGCGCGAGACCAAGCGCGAAGACCCGCCGGAATGCGTGATCGACGAGCTGGCGGGGCAATGGCTGACCTGCGCCTTCTGTCTGCTGAGCTTCGGCGGCCTGCTGCCGACCACCCGCATCTCGCTGCCGCTGTTCCTGCTCGCCTTCCTGCTGTTCCGCCTGTTCGACATCTGGAAGCCCTGGCCGGTGAGATGGGCCGACCAGAACATCAAGGGCGGGCTTGGGGTGATGACCGACGACATGATCGCGGGCCTGATGGCGGGCGTGCTGATCGTTGCGGCGCGCTATTTCTTCCATCTCTAGATGTTTTCGCCCGCCCTCCTCGCCCAGGCCGAAAAGCTGCTGGCGGATGCGCGCGCCAAAAAACTCAAAATCGTCACCGCCGAAAGCTGCACCGGTGGATTGATCGCCGGTCTTCTAACGGAAATCCCTGGCTCATCGGATGTGGTTGAACGCGGCTTTGTCACCTATTCCAATGAAGCCAAGCAGGACCTGCTGGGCGTTCCGGCCGCGCTGATCGCACAGCATGGTGCGGTGTCGGCTGAGGTGGCGCGCGCCATGGCACAGGGTGCGCTGAAACATGCGCGCGCTGATCTTTCTATCGCGGTTACCGGCGTCGCCGGGCCGGGTGGTGGCACCAAAAACAAGCCGGTAGGCCTGGTCTATCTGGCGGCTGCACGCGGCGAACGCATGACCCTGCGCGAATGCCACTTTGGCGACATCGGCCGCGGGCAAGTCCGATTGCAGACGGTGGCTACCGCTCTGGAACTGCTGGATGCCCTGCTTCAGCCGTCATAGTGGATGCGCCAAATGCGTCCCTTGCTGGAATCCGCCACATAAAGCGAACCATCGGGTGCCACCGCCAGACCCACCGGGCGGTACGCCGCCTTGCCGCCATTCTTGTCGGCGGGCGATGGCCCGGCAAAGCCGTCCGCGAAAATCTTCAGTGCGCCGGGCTTGCCAAAGCGGTCGAACGGGACGAACGCAACCGTGTAACCGTTGCGTCCCTGGGCAAGCTGCGGCCCGCCAGTGCCATGCAGCGCAATGAAGGCGCCGCCTCGCCATTCGGCTGGAAACTGCTTTCCCTGATAGAACAGCATTGCGACCGGCGCCGCGCGCATCGGCTGGAAGCTGACGGCCGGCGTTGAATAGTTGCCTTGCGCCACCGTCTTGCCATCGCCGCCATAATCGGGCGCCAGCAAGCGGATATTGCGCGCCCCGTCATAGTAGCTGTAGGGCCAGCCGAAATCGGTGCCATTCGTCACATGATGCATCTCGTCGCCGATGGCGTCGTCATCGCTGGCGCTGACAATCTCGGGAAAGGCGGCATGGGTGCCGTCGCGGCCATGCATGATGCCGTAAAGCCCTGCGCGCGGTGACCAGTCCATCGCGGTCATGAAGCGGATACCGGTGGCGACCTGGTTGCCATCGCTGAAGCTCTGGTTGGTGCGATCGGCGGCAAACCGCCAGATGCCGCCACCATCGCTCAGGTCCGGGCATGGCTTCTGGCCGACCGGTTTGGCGCCCGGCGCAGGTTTTGTCGAACAGGCATTGCTCTTGGCGCCCAGCCCGACAAACAGATCGCCGCGGTCATCGAAGGCGATGGCGTGATTGCCGCCACGCGGCAGACCAGTGACCACGGCTTCGGCCTCGCCATCCGGCAACAGCGCATTGCCGGTGAAATGGAAGCGATAGATGGCGTTCTGGGCCGCGGCATACAGCATGCCATGATGAAGACCGATGCCGGTGCCGCCGTCGATGGTGCTGAAATGCTCCACTTGCGCCGCTTTGCCGTCTGCGTCCAACTGGATCGCAACCAGGCCGTCCGGCTTGGCGCCTTCGCCGCCGGTTGAGACATAGATGTCGCCATTGGGACGCACTGCCATGTGGCGCAACGGGCCAAGCCCCTCCGCCACCACACTGGCGTGAAACCCCGGCGGCAGGATCAGGCCATCGGGTTCCTGCGCGACGGCAGGAGCAGCCACAAACAACAGGCCAAACACAATCTTTTTCATTTTGCTGCTTTCTCTACTGTCCCAACTGATTTGATGCCGCCAACTGGTCGTGCGCGATCTGCTGCAGCGCATGGGTCTGCGGCTTGGAAAAACCCATATCGTCCGCCACCGTCTCATTGTCGCCCAGAGACTGCGGGTCCTTGCCTGTCACCTTGGCGAACACCAGCAGCGCTTCCAGATAATAGCCATAGGCGCTGGCGTGATAGCTGTCCCAGGCCCAGAGATTGATCTTGCCCGCGGGAATGCCGGCATAGGGATCGCCGCCCGCCACGCCGGTATCGATGGCGCGATTCCACGCCAGCCCCACCGGCACCACGCCGGTGACATGGGCACCCTTCGCTGCGACCGCATAGCCGCCGGCCACGTCGATGCCCATCTGCTGGATCGGCTTGCCATGCCAGGGCTTGCCATCGGGATAGGTCTGGTCGGCGCGGCTCCAGGTCGCGCGTCATCCAGATTTCGGCTTGCGGATTTTTGGCGCGAAACATGTCGGTGATCTGTTTGGCCGACGACACCAAGCAGCGCGCTGTCGCCCGGATGGGCCTGATCCAGGGTCGAATAGCCGTGCATCACCACCACGTCCCAGGGCTTGTCGAGAACGCTGCGCTTTTCGGCCAGGTGAAAGTCCAGGCCCTTGCCGCCCACCGTCTCCAGCGACACGGTGTAATCAAGCCCTGCTTCCTTGGTGAAGGCCTTGAAGAAAGCGGGCACGCCGCCGACGGTCTTGCCCGTCGGTCCCGGGCCGTTCAGGTCGGTGACCGTATCGGGCTTGTAGTAATGCGCCGCCGAATTGGCGCCAAAGGTGAAGCTGTTGCCCACGAACAGGATGGTCTTTGCGCTGGCCGGCGTTGCAGCCAGCAGCAGCGCCAGGACAAGTCTTTTCATTTTTGTGCTCCCAGCGTGTCATGCGCCACCTGCATCAGGGCGTGGCTTTGTTGCGGCGAAATTCCCAGCGCCTCGGCGACGCGGTCCTTGCCGTCCAGCTCCAGCGGGTCATGGCCGGTGATCTTGCCGAAATCCATCAGCGCTTCGAGATAATAGCCGTAAGCACTGCCGTGATAATGGTCATAGGCCCACAGATCGACTTTGCCGGCGTCGATCCCGTCATAAGGATTGCCGTCGGCCACGCCGGTGTCGATGGCGCGGTTCCAGGCCAGCCCCACCGGCACGATGCCGGCATAGCGCGGCTCTTCCTTCACCACTTGCTCATAAGCGGCCTGAACGTCCTTGCCCATCTGCTGCACGGACTTGCCTTTCCAGGCCGGCGACGCGGTGTCGGGATAGACCTGATCGGCGCGGCCCCAGGTGGCGAAGAGATAGAGTTTTGCGTTGGGATTGGCTTTGAGGAACAGTGTCGGCGATACGCTTGGACCCTGACAGCAGCAGAGTGCGATCGCCGGGATGGGCCTGATCCAGGGTCGAGAAGCCGTGCATCACCACCGCGTCCCAGGGCTTGTTGATGCGCGCCAGTGTGTCGGGAACGGTGAACCAATATTCCAGTCCCTTGCCGCCGACGAGTTCGGAACTGACATCGTAATCGGTGAGCCCCGCTTCCAGGGTGAACTGCTTGAAGATGGCAGGCACCCCGGCATAGGTCTCGCCATATTTGTCGGGGCCGTTCAGGTCCTTCACCAGTTCGGGGTGATAATGCTGGGCGGCGGAATGGGCGCCGTAGGTGAAGCTGGAACCCAGGAACAGGATGGTCTTGGCCTGCGCGGGAAGAGCAGCCAGCGCGCATACGGCTGCCGATACCAGCAGCCTCCGAAATGTCAGCAAGAAAACTCTCCCCGATTTTTATTTTGGGAGACTATAGGGTCAGGAAGGCTCACGGGAAAGTGCGGCGGCGCGGGCCTCGAAGGCATCGGCCATTTTCAGCATGACTTTTTCAAAGGCATGACCGGCGACGCCATGCAGCAGCCGGCTTTTGAATTCGAACTGAATCGAGAATTCCACTTCGCAGCCCTCGCCTTTGGGCGTGAAGTGCCAATGGTTCTCCAGGGTTTTGAACGGGCCCTTGGTCTGGACGACATCGATACGATGCTGCACCGGATCAAGCGCCACATCGCTGGTATAGCGCTCGCGCAAGCCGCCATAGCCCACCGCCATCTCGGCGGTCATGCCGTCCTCGCGCCGCGACAGCACCCGCAGCGCCACCACCCAGGGCAGAAATTCGAGGATATTTCTCCACATCGGACACAACCGCGTACATCAGCTCGGCCGGATAGGGCACGAGGCGCGTTTCGTGATGGGAGATCACGCCTTCGCTGCTCGCGCCGCTTTCAGCTCGGCGAAATCGCTGTCGGCGTGATAGGAGGACCGGGTCAGGGGCGACGCCGATACCATCAGAAAGCCCTTGGCGCGGGCGATCGCTTCCAGGCTGGCGAATTCTTCCGGCGTCCAGAAGCGGTCGAGCTTCGCATGCTTCTTTGTCGGCTGCAGATACTGGCCGATGGTGAGGAAATCCACTTTCGCGGCGCGCAGGTCGTCCATCACCTGCATGATTTCCTCCCGGGTCTCACCCAGTCCCACCATCAGACCCGACTTGGTGAAGCCGGTGGGCATCAGTTCCTTGGCCTGTTGCAGCAGGCGCAGCGAAGCGAAATAGCGCGCGCCGGGGCGGATATTGAGATAAAGCCGCGGCACAGTTTCCAGATTGTGGTTGAACACTTCCGGCTCCGCCGCCATCACCGTTTCGATGGCGCCGTCCTTGCGCAGGAAATCCGGCGTCAGCACTTCGACCGACGTGCCGGGGCTTTCGGCATGGATGGCGCTGATCACCTGCGGCGAAGTGCTCCGCCCCGCCATCGTCCAGGTCGTCGCGGTCGACCGAGGTGATCACCACATGGGCCAGGCCCAGGGTCTTGACCGCGCGGGCGACATTGGCGGGTTCTTCCGCGATCCAGCGCCGCCGGCAATCCGGTCTTGACGTTGCAGAAGGCGCAGGCGCGGGTGCAGGTGTCGCCCATGATCATCATGGTGGCGTGGCGCTTGGTCCAGCATTCCCCGATGTTTGGGCAGGCGGCCTCCTCGCATACCGTGTGCAGCTTGTTGGCGCGCACCACCTCGCGGGTGGCGACATATTCGCGCGACGACCGGCGCCTTGACCCGGATCCAGTCCGGCTTGCGCTGGATCTCGTTGTCCGGGCGGTGGGCCTTTTCGGGGTGCCGCAGTTTGTCGATGACGACGGTCATGGAACCCATATAAAGGTCCCGAGGGGCAAAATCACGCCCCCAGCTTGCCGGTCAGCCATGCAGGCCTTTGCTCTGGTGCTTTGGGGCGGGTTTGCTGAAGGTTACGCCGGACCAGGAGGTGCAGGATGCAGGTCGAAGGACAGTGCCATTGCGGGGCAATCGCCTATGAAGCCACAATCGATCCCGGCAAGGCGACGGTTTGCCATTGCAACGATTGCCAGAGTTTCTCGGGCGCGCCGTTCCGCGCCAGCGTCCCGGCCAGGGCGGAGAATTTCCATATCCGCAAAGGTGCGCCCCCAGTCTATGTGAAGGTTGCCGACAGCGGCGCGCGCCGTGCCCAGGGCTTCTGCGGCGATTGCGGCACCCCGATCTATGCGACCTCGGCAGACGATCCCAGAGTCTATAATTTGCGTCTGGGGGCGATAAAGCAGCGGGCACAGATTGCGCCCCTGCGTCAGATTTGGTGCAAGTCGGCCCTGGACTGGGCCCAGGACATCCATAGCCTTCCCGGCGTCCCCAAGGGCTGAAACCGAACCTTTTGCCCGGCCGGGCGTTGCAGAAGTTCACCTTTTTGGAGCGTTCCATGGCGACCACCTCGTCTGTCCGTTCCCGCCGCCGCCCGGTGCGCGCCGTCCAGCAGGTGCATCGCGACGTCACCCAACCGTCATTGTCGGCCAGGCTGCTGCGCCTGGCTGGCAGCCCGCCGGCCCGTACCGCCTATGTGGTGATCGGCACCGCGGGCCTTGCTGCGCTGGCGGTCGCCCTGATCGGCCCAGGAAGCTGGAGCGCGAGGTGATCAAGCCCCGCGCGACGCGACCCTCCCCCAGGCCGAGAAACTGTGTCGGATTCGCGACATTTGCGCGAACAGATCGCCGGTCTTTTCCAGGCCGCCAGCCCCAGCGGGCGCGAGCGGCTGGTGAGGAGTTTCCAAAACTGGATTGGGCATTTTCACGCGACTTGATATAAGAGGCTTTGCGACCCTTGTCGGAAAGCCTCCATGCCAGAGCTGGGGAACGCCCAAGCGGATACCATTTGATCCGGCTGTCGCCCGCAGGTCTGTCTTTCATGCCCCGATCGAAGCCCGCTTCGAGCATGGCGGCGACACCGCTGCCTTTGTGGATGGCGATGATCGTGCCCTGACCTACGACAATATCCTGCGCGCCGGGTTCGCCGGGGGCTTGGCGTCGAAGCACCCGCACACGGCCAGGCGAACGCGCGGGCGTGATGCTGCCCACGGGTGCGGCCGAACCATCGCCTTCTTCGGGAGCTGTCCGCTTTTGGCCGCGTGCCCGCGATGCTGAATTTCACCACCGGGCTTTCCGGAATGAAAAGCGCGCTGGCGACCGCCCAGGTCAAACGCGTCGTCACCGACCGCCGGCTGGTGGAGATGGCCGGTCTTCAGGATCTGGTAGCCGGCCTGGACGCCGAAATCCTTTACCTGGAGGACGTGCGCAAGAATTTGACCCTGGCCAACAAGCTGATGGCGGTGCTGGGGAAGCTGGCGCCACGCCTGGTCGCGGCCAAGCCCGGTCCGGACGACACTGCGGCAATCCTGTTCACCTCAGGCACCGAAGGCGTACCCAAGGGCGTGGCGCTGTCCCACGCCAACATTCTGTCCAACGTGGCGCAAGTGCGCGCCCATATCGCGATCACGTCCAGCGATGTCATGTTCAATCCCCTGCCCGTCTTTCATTGCTTTGGGCTGACAGGCGGGACCATTCTGCCCCTGATCGCGGGCCTGAAGGTCATAAGCCATCCGACGCCCCTTCAGCCCAAGGAAATTGTGCGCCGTATCAAGTATCACGGTGCGACCATTCTTCTGTCCACCGACACTTTCATCAATCAATATGCCCGCACCTGTGACACCGGCGATCTGGACAGTCTGCGTATGGCGGTGTGCGGCGCTGAGCGGCTGCGCGACGAGACCCGCGCTTTCCTGCGCAAGAAGTCCACCGTCACCCTTCTGGAGGCTGCAACTGGGTCACCCTAGCTTCGCCGGTGGTCGCTATGAACCAGATCGAGGACAACCATCCCGGCACGGTGGACGGACTGGCTGTCTGACAATTAAGCTGAACGGAAACCGGTGGAAGCCATTCCCGGCGCGGACTATCTGCATGGTCAAGGGCCTGAACATCATGCAGGGCTATATCCGCGTCGATGCGCCGGGCAAGATCATTCCGCCGAAGACGGGTGGTACAATACCGGCGACGTGGTGGCGATCGACGCGGACGGCTACATCGCCATTCTCGGTGGCGGCCTACGTTTCGCCAAGATCGGCGGCGAAACCGTGTCGCTTGCTGTCGTTGAAAACATTGCTGCAGCGCTTTGGCCCGACAATACCCATGCCGCGGTGGCCGTGCCCGACGGACGCAAGGGTGAACAGGTCGTGCTGGTGACCAATGCCAAGGACGCGCGGCGGATGGATTTGATCATCGGCTGGGCGCAGAACCATGGCGTATCGGAGATCAGCGTACCGCGCCGGGTGCTGGTGATCGATGCGATTCCCATGTTGGCCACCGGCAAGACCAACTACGTCGCCGTGCAAAAGATGGCGGAAGCGGGAAGCAGCAAGCGTGAATTAAGCAATCACGCTTATTTGCTTGCGAATGTCCGTGAGCTGCCTATTCTGTGGGCAGGTAGCGTGCGTTCGTCGCTTCATAAACAGGGCTGGGGAGCCTACACATGATGAATATTTTCCGGGCGGCGGCAGCCGTCGCCTTTACTGCGTCTCTGCCTTGCGGGTTGCGGAACCATTACGCAGGGGACATCGCAGAACATCACCATCACCAGCACACCACCCGGCGGTCATTGCGACCTGACGCGGAAGGGCGAGCACGTCGCGACCCTGGATGCCACGCCTGGTACCGTGAAGGTGGACAAGACGAAGAACGATATTTTGCTGACCTGCAAGCTGGTGGGTTATCAGGATGCCAGCGCCAATCTGGAAAGCGGCTATGGCGCCGGCACGTTCGGCAACATCATTCTGGGTGGTGGCATCGGATGGGCGATCCACTCCGCCACCGGTGCAGACAACAAATATCCCAAGCAGCGCTGCCGTGCAGTTCATCCCCGTCTGGCTGTCACGTCGTTGGCAGCGCCTCCGCCACCCGCAATGACGCCGCCCACGGTGGCGCCGGGCAACTGACACGGGGATAGCCTGGCGCTAGGGAATCAGGCCATTCCGTTCTTAAATCACATTCATATCAGTAGCTTAATTACGACATTACAATCATTCGCATTATCACAATATAGGTTTCTCTGGGGATCAACCCCGGCGGGAACC
>CAWHLV010000015.1:0-10561 GCA_963830095.1 uncultured Alphaproteobacteria bacterium | reverse complement strand
TCACGCAGGCGGCACCATTCATTCGCGCCCGGATCGGGCGCGAATGAATGCCGAGCGGCCCGCGCGCCGGCGACTTGAGGGCCATGTCTAATCTGCAAGGGGACTAGTCATGAACGCGCGTCTCACCGCAATTACGACCATCATCACAATCGCCACAACCACCTTCGCCTTCGCCGGCCCCAAAGATGACCTGATGGCCGTGGACCGCGCCTTCAGAAGATGTCGCTGGAGAAGGGCTATGACCAGGCCTATATCGCCAACCTGGCGACGGACGGCCAGACCTTCACCGGCGCCGCACCGATCAAGAACAAGGCCGATGCGGTCGCGCGGCTGGCCGATCCCAAAGCCCATCACAGCGATCCCGCCGTCAAAATCACCTGGGTGCCCGATACCGGCGGCGTTTCCGCCGACGGCACTCTGGGCTGGACCGAAGGCCATTCAGTCACACCGGCCCCGGCGTCAGCATCACCGGTCATTACATGACGGTGTGGGTCAAGGAGAATGGTGTCTGGAAAGTGCGCGCCGACATGGGCAGCGCCGATCCCAAGAAGCCCTGAGACGCGCGGCGGACGGAGGTTTGCTTGACGAACCGGCACGAGGGCAGCGCGGGTGAAGACGAGCAGGCGCTGCGTGCGGCGATCATAGCCGCGCCCCATGATCCGGCACCGCATATCCGGCTGGGGCATCTTCTATTCGAGCGCGGCGATGCGGCCGGCGCCGCTGCCGCTTATCAGCAGGCGGCCGCGCTCGCGCCCGGTGACTGGAAGACTTTCTACAATCTGGGCTTGGCGCTGGCGCGGTTGTCGCGTCTTGCGGATGCGCTTGCGGCCCAGCGCCAGGCGCTGGCGCTCAATCCGTCCAGCTCCGAAGCCCTGACGCAAGCCGGGCTGCTGCTGCACAAGACCGGCGACAATGAGGCGGCGCTGGACATGCTCGACAAGGCCGTGGCGGCCGCGCCGATCGGTTCGAGGCGCATTACTATCGCGGCACCGTGCTTGCCGCCGAGGGTCGCATCGCCGAGGCCGCAACCGCGCAAGCCAGCGCTGTCCACGCTTCGCCCGCGCGTTTCGAAGGCCACCTTGCGCTGGGCAAGGTGCTGACGCGGCTGGGCCGCGAGGATGAGGCCCTCGCCGCGTATCGCCGCGCTGTCGAGAGCAATCCTGCCGCCCTGACCGCGCATGAGGAATTCAACAATCTGGCCTGGGAGATGGGAAAGGATGTCCGCCAGCTGGGCTCGCACGCCTTTGCCCGCGCGCGAATCGGCGAGGCGCCCGAACTGTTGCTCGCGGAGGCCGAGCTTTTGCTGCGTTTTCGCGACGCCGGCGAAGCGGCCAAGGCCGAGGCGCTGCTGGCGCAAGCGGGAGATGGCCTCCGCATCGCCAGCGCGCGTGGCCGCGCGCTGATGCTGCAGAACCGGTTCGCCGAGGCGGCTGTCGAATTCCTCGTGTTCATCGCCGCCGAGCCCGCTTCCATTCCCCATCGCCAAGATCTTGCGATGGCGTTGCTGCGTGGCTCGTGATGCGGCGGCGGCGCGCCGGGTTCTGGACGAAGCCTTGGCGATGGGCGCACCAAGACCAGATGAGTTCGGGACTTCTCACTTTGGTCGCACGCGCGCAGGGCGATCGCGCCTCGCTTGGCCGCATGGTGGTGGACGATTGGGCGCAGGAGATCGCGCCGCCGGTGCCGCCCGGTTTTGCCGATATGGCATCCTTCAATGCGGCCCTGGGCGAAGAGTTGGTGACCCTTCACACCCGCAAGGCCGCGCCGATCGATCAGAGCCTCAACCGGGGCACCCAGACGCCCGGCAGCAATCTGTTCGCGCGCAAGACCCGGCTGCTTTGTCTTTTGGAGGACAGTCTCACCAGGCCATTGCGGGCTATATCGCCGTCCTACCGCAAGACGCCGCTCACCCCTTTTTGGGACGCAAAAAAGACGGCTTCGACTTTTCGGGGTCATGGTCCTGCCGCCTCAGTTCGAGCGGCTATCACACCAACCACATTCATCCCAAAGGCTGGATCAGTTCCGCCTATTATGTCGATCTGCCGCCCGATGTCGCCGCAGGCCTGGGCAACCAGGGCGCGCTCAAATTCGGGCAATCGCCCTTTGGCCTGGGCGCACACGACCAGCCATCGCGCCTCGTGACGCCGGCTGTCGGAAAACTGGTGTTGTTTCCATCCTATTTCTGGCACGGCACCGTACGCTTCACCTCGGATCGCCCGCGCCTCACCGTCGCGTTCGATGTTGTTCCCCGCTGACCGCGCCGGCGCCGCCGCTATTTGACCTCCACCAGCATCACATGGATCGTGCCGCTGGCCGATCCGATGGTGCGCGCCTGGCCGCCGGGGAGAAAGATCGCCTGTCCGGCGTCATAGTGCTGAACTTTCGCGGGTTGGCCCGGCGCCGCAACGGAGAGGTCGCCACCTTCGGCAAAGGCCAGGAACATATCGCGGCTGTCGAACGCGGTGATGCCCTCGGCGCCGGGCGACCATGCACAGTCCCAGATTATCACGCGGTCGTTATCGACGACCCGGCTTTGCGTGGCCGCATATTTGTTGGTGGGGAACGTGGTGTTGTTTGCCGCTTCTGGAACGCTCTTGTCCTTGATGTCGATCACAACCGTGTGCCGGCCTGGATCGGTGGTGGACATCTCCTGGTGCGTCAGCCCTTTTGGTAGATACCACATGTGATTTTTGATGACGGGATGGAAATCGAATTTGCCGTCCAGCTGGGTGACTTTGATGGTCGCGGTATTCAGATCGAGACCCGCGAAGAAATAGCGATGGCGGTGAAAGGGTGTGGGTTGGTCTTTGGGATATTCAACGTTGTACGCTGCGCCCCGCTCATTCTCTACCAGAAGCGTCGCACCGGGCCTGGGCCACCCGGGCGGAAGGTCGTTGCCGGGCTGTGCCTGGGCGCCGCATACCGAAACAACCGCGAGCATCGCAAAGGCTATTCCGTGAGCGTTCATCGCGCGCGCCTCCCTGAAGGTTCTTGTTATGCGGAACCGATTGCCTCCCGCAGCATGCACCGAAAAGGGCGCCGGCGTTACCCCGCTCCTGCGCCCTCTGGATCGGGATGCCGCATTCCCATAGGCTCCAGGCCACTGGCCCAAAAGGCCATCTGGTCCAGGAACTTGTAGCAAGGGCAATCCGTGACGCCGCTGACCGGTCAACTGCTTATCGCGATGCCGCAGATGGAGGATCCCTTTTTCGCCCGCTCTGTCGTTTATCTCTGCGCGCATGGAGAGGAGGCCGGCACCATGGGCTTTATCGTGAACAAGACGATCGAGGCTTTCACGATCGACGAGATTTATGAGCAGCTCGAGATTGCGCCGGAAATACCAACCCGTCCGCCGCAGATGGTGCATTTCGGCGGCCCGGTCGCGCCTGGACAGGGTTTTGTGCTGCACAGCCTGGATTACCGCGAGGAGGAAACCCAGATCATCGGCGATGAATTCGCGCTGACCGCAAGCTTCGATATCTTGCGCGCCAAGGCGAAGGGCGCGGGGCCCCGCCAGTGCCTTTTGGCGCTGGGCTATTCCGGCTGGGCGCCGGGTCAACTCGAAGCCGAGATCAAAGCCAATGGCTGGCTGCTGGTGCCGGCCGATGCCGAACTTGTTTTTAACGCGCAAGACGATAGCAAATGGCGGCGCGCCCTTGCCAAACTCGGTATCAGCCCGGAGAATTTTTCCGGGGACAGCGGCCTTGCGTGACCGCGCTTTGCGGGCAGGCGCGACAGGACTATCACGCCAGGCCCGGCACTGTCATGAACCCGGTCGGATCAGGCGACGGCGGCTTGCGACTGGTCCGCCAGCTTTGCGATCTCGGCTTTTGTGGCCTGCCAGCAGTCCTCGATCCGGGCCAGCTCGCCGCGCGTGGCGGCGGCGTCGTTCGACTTGGCTGCCGTTTCCAGTTTGCGTGCCAAAAGGCTCAGGCGGCTGGCGCCGGCGTTGCCGGCTGACGACACCATGGCATGGGCGGCGCGGGCGACGGCCGTGAGGTCGCCGTTCTCCAGTGCTGTGGTTGCGGCATCCAGATTGCCGCGCGCGTCCTGGACAAGCAGCTGCAGAAAATGGCCCACGCCATCTTCGCCCATCGCCGCGGCCAGATCCTGCACGGTCTTGCGGTCCAGCAGCGCATCGCCATCGTCGGCCGATGTTGATGTTTTCGTGTCCTTCGCGGCGGGCGCATCGGGCTTGAAACGGTCGAGCAGCGCCAGCAGCGCCGCCGGACTGATCGGCTTGGTGACATAGTCGTTCATGCCCGCCGCCAGATATTCTTCGTGTGCGCCAGGCTGGGCGTTGGCGGTCATGGCGATGATGGGAACATGGCATTTGGGGGCGGGCAGGGCGCGGATCTGGCGGGTGGCGCCGGGGCCGTCCAGCTCGGGCATCTGGATGTCCATCAGCACCACATCGAAGTCGTGGCGGCGCATCTGGTCGACCGCCTGCACACCGTTCTCGGCGATGGTCAGATGGAACCGCTTTTCCAGAAGCGCCTGGGCGCACTTCTGGTTGATCTTGTTGTCCTCTGCCAGAAGAATACGCATCTGGGACCTCTCTTGCGCACCATGGGACGGGGTTGGGGTTACGGTTTTGGGGGCAGGTTGCTGCGGCAGCACCTGATAAAGCCGGGTCAGGCAATCCCGCAGCTCATGCTGGCGCACCGGCTTGTCCATGTGGCCATCCAGTAGCGCCATTACTTCCTCGGGCACGCCATGGGTGCCGGCGGAAGAAACAACCACCAGCCGAATGCCGGAAAGATCCTTGTTGGCGCGGACGCGATGCACCAGTTCACCGCCGGCCATGCCGGGCATCATCTGGTCCAGGAACGCCAGGTCATAGGGTTTGCCCGCGCGCCAGGCGCGTTCCACTTCGGCCAGCGCGGCAAAACCGTCATGGGCGGTGCTGACATGGGCTATGCCCAGCGCCGAAAGGTGCCGGCCCATGATATCCAGGTTCATGGGGATGTCGTCCACCACCAGCACCTTCAGCGCGCGCAGGTGCTGCGTCACCGCTTCCGGCTCGACAAGCTGGGCATTGGCGCGCGCCAGCGACAGTTCGAACCAGAAGGTGGACCCAACGCCCACCTGGCTTTCCACGCCGATGCATCCGCCCATCAGCTCCACCAGCTGCTTGCAGATGGCAAGGCCCAGCCCCGTGCCGCCATAGCGGCGGGTCACCGAACTGTCGGCCTGGCTGAATTTCTGGAACAGGCGCTCGCAGGTCGCCTTGGGAATGCCGATGCCGCAGTCCTGAACTTCGAAGCACAGATGCGCCAGGCCGGTGGCAGGGTCTTCCACCCGCGTCACCCTCACGATCAGGCTGACGCCACCCTTGTCGGTGAATTTTATGGCGTTGGAGAGCAGGTTCAGCAGCACTTGCCGCAGGCGCGCACCGTCGCCGTGATGGGCGCCGCGTGCCGCTGGCTCCACAAAGCAGCCAAGGTCGATATTCTTTTCCCGCGCCCTGCCGTTCATTACCGCCACCGCACTTTCCACGGTGGCGACCAGGTCGAAGTCCTGCAGGTCGAGATCGAACTTGCCGGCTTCCAGCTTGGAGATATCGAGAATGTCATTGACGATGGCCAGCAACGCCTCGCCGGATTCGCGCACCGTTTCGGCAAAGTTGCGCTGCTCGTCGTCCAGCCGGGTTTCCAGCAACAGGCCGGTCATGCCCAGGATGCCCTTCATGGGGGTGCGGATCTCGTGGCTCATATTGGCCAGGAAGGCGCTCTTGGCGCGATTGCCGGCATCGGCTGCATCGCGCGCGGCGGTCAGGTCGATCCTCGCCTTTTCCAGCTCGACGATGTGGGCGCGCAGGCGTGCGGCTTCCTCTTCGGCGCGGCGCGCCAGGCGGGAATCGAACAGGGCGCAGACCGCGCCCAGCGCAATGACCAGCAGCGCCACTACCGCAACCGCGATGGACATGCTTGCGGGCGCGAGCACCACGCCGCTGGCCACAGCCGCGGGCGCCATGCGGAATGTCACCGCCGCCATGGCGGTGAAATGCATGCCACAGATGGCCAGCACGAACAGACCGGTGGCGGCGGCAAGACCTTTGAAACTTCTGGCGGTGTTCAACAGATGCAGTGCGGCCACGCCGAAGAGCATGCCGGCCAGGATCGATGCGATCACATAGCTTTGGTCCCACACCATCGTCATGGGACCGCGTAGGGCCGCCATGCCGGTGAAATGCATCAGGCTGATCGCCAGCCCCAGCACGATGCCGCCGCCAATGGCGCCGGCGCGGCTGATCGAAAGCCGGAAGGCCAGGGTACACAAGGTTATGGCGATCAGCGCCGAGGCAGCCGTCTGGGTGATGTCGTAACCGACGGGGAAGCCCGGCCGGAAGGCCAGCATGGCGATGAAATGGGTGCCCCAGATGCCGCAGGCCGCAACAAAGCCTGCCGCGGTGAGCCACGCAAAAAAGTGCGACCCTGGGCCGCCCGCATACGGACGAGCATGTGGATGGAGGTAGCGCAGGCCAGCAGGCAGATGACGGCAGCCACCAGCACCAGGCGCAGGTCATGCTGCGTGATCACACAGCCAAGGATCTTGAACATCGCGTCCGAAAAAATAAGTCCCCAGAAGGACTTGTAAGGACGTCCACTTAAAATTGGATAAATTCGGCGGACACAACCTAAGGTGCGCCGCCGCCGGCAGGGCCTTATGCCGGGGCGCGCACCCTCTGGAATATCGCGTAATTACTGTAGGTTATGGCCGAAGACGCCCGTGGCGCCCCCGTCTAATCTGCGCCGGCTGGCATCGGCGATCGACGGCGTTTTACTTCGCCGGCTTGTCCGCCGTGATGGCGATCTGGCCGAGCCCTGCGTCATCGCTGGGCAAGGCGGCCGATCCGGCCGGGAACTGGTTCATCTGCAGAATATAGGCCAGCACCTGCGTGGTCTGGACATTGGAAAGGCTGCCCGGATCGTTGGCCGGCATGGTGGTGTGAATGCGAGTGAAAAGGTCGTCCGCCGATTGTCCGGCCCAATCCCCCATGAAGATCGCGCCCACCAGCGGCGGCGCCATCTCGCCCCCGGTCAGATCGGCGCCGTGGCAGGTGGCGCATTTGTCGGCGAACAGCGCCTTGCCTTGCGCGGCCTGGTCGGCGCTATAGACGCCGTCCCAAACATTGTGCGCGGCGGTCTGCGCCTTCAGTCCGGCGAGTGATGCGCCCAGCACCAGCCCCAAGGCAGCGAATCCGATGATCATCTGCTTCATGGCGCACTCCTTCGGCCTGCGGGCCTGCTGTTTATAGGGTCTGGCCGGCCCCACTCCAAGGCGGTTTCTGCGGCTTTTCCGCGGGCAGGTGCCGGAAATACCAGTCTTATTAGAGACAAATTGCGCCTTGCCCCTTCACGGGGGTGAAACAGCCGCGCAGCGATGCTTGGAGCGTCGCTGTCAGGGCTGATGCCATGTACACCATTGTTGCAGCTTCCCAGAAAGGCGGATCGGGCAAGACCACTCTGTCCGGTCATCTGGCGGTCGAAGCCGTGCGCCAGGGCGCCGGCGACATCGCGCTGATCGACACCGACCCGCAAGGTTCACTGGCCCATTGGTGGAACGCCCGCCAGGCCCCGACGCCGCACTTCGTCAAGGCCGGTCTGCCGGATCTGGAAGGGACGCTGGCGGAGCTGGAGCGCATGGGCATACGCATCGCGGTGATCGACACCCCGCCCGCCATCACCCAGTCGATTTCCAAAGTGGTGGCCCATGCCGATCTGGTGCTGGTGCCGACCCGGCCCAGCCCGCACGATCTGCGCGCGGTGGGCGCGACGGTGGACATCGCCGAGCGCCACGGCAAGCCGTTGATCTTTATCGTCAACGCGGCGACGGCGCGCGCGCGCATCACCGGCGAAAGCGCGGTCGCGCTTTCCCAGCACGGTACGGTCGCGCCCGTCACCATCCATCATCGTGTCGATTTCGCCGCCAGCATGATCGACGGCCGCACCGTGGGCGAGGTCGTGCCCAACTCACAATCGGCCAAGGAAATCTCTGAACTTTGGACCTACATCCAGGAGAAACTGTCGCGCATCGTGCGCGATCCAGCCCTTCTGCCCGATATCCGCGCCGATCATCTTGCCATCAACGCGCTCCTGTCGTCCGGCGTGGAAAGCGTGGTCGATATCCTGCCGCCGGTATTGGAGCAGCCGGTCTATGAAGGGCCGGAGCGGCGGCTGGGGGGCGAACGGCGCCTGATCCTGGAGCCGCGCCTGCATGAACGGCGCGCCTTTGGACGCCGCGCCACCGACTTGCCGCCGGCTGGATCACATTGGGGGAGCAAATGAGCAGCGCCAGATTCGCATCCATCACCTCAAGCCTGTTGGCCCGCAAGGGCGAGGCCAGGCCCTGGGCGCAAGAAGGGGCTGTGACCACGCCACCGGCCTGGCGCAATGATGCGCGCGCCGCCATTGCCGCCCCGCCGCCACCGCCGCCGGCCAAAGACCGCTCCTGCGCGGTGCGCATGTCGGCGCATGACTATGAACGGCTCGGCATTCTGGCGGTCAAAAGCGGGGTTACGCGCCAGCAACTGCTGAAAGATGCGCTGGCGCAATTCCTGGCCGGCAAGGCGCAGGATTACGGCTGTGCATGCCTGGGGGCCTGCAATCGCGGTTGCTCTGGCGAGGCGTGATCTCTTAAATCGGAACGTGACTCCTTTGGGCGGGGCGTTCCATGAAGTATTTCAGCAAGGTTCTGGGCGGGCTGCTTTTGATCTCGGGCGCCGGCCTGGCAGCGCCGCAATATTCCGGCAGTGACAAGATGACGGTGCCGGGCGATTACCGGGACTGGGTGTTTCTCACCGCAAGCCTGGATTTGAACTACAGCACCGCGAGCGAGCCCAGCACCATGCACATGCTGGACAATGTGTTCGTCAATCCGGATGCCTACAAAGTATTTCTCAAAGCCGGCACCTGGCCCGACCAGACCGTGATGATAAAGGAAAACCGCGTCGCGGAATCCGCCGGCACGCTCAGCAAACGCGGGCGCTTCCAGACCGGGGTGATGAATTTGGAAATCCATGTGAAGGACAAGGCGCGTTTTGCTGATCGCTTTTCCGGCGGCTGGGCCTTCTTTGTGTCATCGGATGGCAAGGCGGACGGCAAGCTGATGCCGCAGAGCGCGAACTGCTATTCCTGTCACCAGGATCATGGCGCGGTGGACACGACGTTTGTGCAGTTCTATCCGACGCTGCTTCCTGTCGCCAAAGACAAGAACACCTTGGCGGCGGGCTATCTCAAGGACAGCGCGCAGAAGTAGTCAGGCCAGTTCGACGGGTTTATAGCCGGGCGCGCGCGTGTGCCACAGCACGGCGATGAACAACGCCTTCGCGCGCGGCAGGATGGCGAGCGCCAGGCCAGCAAAGCAGGCGCCCCACATGCCCGCGGCGGCCCATAGTGGCATCCAGTCCACATTCACCAGAAAGGCGAAAGGCAGGAACACATGCCCGACCAGAATGATGGTCAGCCAGGGGGCGGCGTCGTCGGCGCGGATCTGGCCGAAGCTTTCTCCGCAGACCGAGCAATTCTCCACCTGCTTGAGATAACTCTTCATCAGCTTGCCCTTGCCGCAATGGGGACAGCGGCCCATCAGGGCGCGGGCAACGGCGGTTTTCAGGCTGACTTCGTTCTCGGTCATTGCCTTCATATAGTCCGTAAGAGTTATTTTTCAGCCTGCGCCGCTTGTCCCTGCGACAACTTGCGTCCGGCCAGACGCGCCCGCGGATGGCCACCAAAAACAGGCCAAATGCACCGCGGATAGCCAATAAAAGCGGGCCTTGGCGCAAGGATTGCGCCAAGGCTCAAAGCCCGTCACTGTCTGTCACAAGGCGTGAAAAAGGCCAGTTGGGGCGGAAGCTTAATGAAGATCACCAAGCTCACCACCTTTGTGGTGCCGCCGCGCTGGCTGTTCCTGAAAGTTGAGACCGATGAAGGCATCACGGGCTGGGGCGAGCCGGTGGTGGAGGGCCGCGCCGAAACGGTGGCGGCCTGCGTCGCCGAGCTGGCGGACTATCTGATCGGCAAAGACCCAGCGCCGATTGAGGATCACTGGACGGTGCTCTATCGCGGCGGCTTCTACCGGGGCGGCGCGATCCATATGAGCGCGCTGGCCGGGATCGATCAGGCGCTGTGGGACATCAAGGGCAAGGCGCTGGGCCAGCCGGTGCATGGCCCGCAAACTCAAGGTAACGCAAGTGGCGATCTCCAGGCTCGAGCGGCGTCCTAACCTTAAAGTCGGAAGCCTTATGAACTATCTGAATGCGCTCGGTGGAAGACTGGAACTGCGCGCAGTGCTTCCCGATCGCACCATTGAGCTGACCCACTTACTCGCCCCCAACCGCGCTACCGCGAAAAAGGTCCGGAGGAATGCCCCTGTCCGCATTGCCCGCAAGAAGGCTCGCCGGAAAAAGTAACTCGCTGAATAGCATTCACCTCTTCGACCGCGGCGTGATGGGCATTGGGCAGTGCGGCTAATTCTCTGCAACCCCGCAACAGACTATCCGTCAGGTCGCTCGTTTATCTCCTTTTAGACGTATCCACAAACCGATATGCCCGTCTCT
>CAWHLV010000014.1:0-25028 GCA_963830095.1 uncultured Alphaproteobacteria bacterium | reverse complement strand
GGCGTCTCGCCACCTTTGGCGCTGGCCATGTCGCTGGCAAAGCGTAATCCATCTAGGAGAGCATCGAACCTGATCTGCAATTCCGCGAGGGCACGCTCAGTCTCGGTGGGATCGTCCGCCATTGGCACCTCCGCGTGGTGCAGTTCCGCAGGAAATCTAGCAGCCGTGCGGACGGTCTTTTCGGTGGCCACCTAGCCGCGCCGTTGCAGGATACGAAGGCTTAGAAAGATCAAAAGGAGAAAGTCCGATTTATCCACCGGCAAGCGAAATGACCCTGACGCGTTTATCGTTTGAACTTAGTCCAACGGTATGCACTTTCCCTGAAGCTGGCAGTCTCGTAGGCACCACGCCGCACCGCCAAAATAGCCTGAGCGCCTCGGTCCTGAGCTTTCCGCGCTGCTGCTACGTCAGGGGCGCGGCTAGGGTTCTGAAAATCACCGCCTGTAAGGGCGTCAAAGAACTTCTGTAATTCATCCTGGACCCAATCAGCGGCAGTGTCGTGCAGGCGCGTGCAGGTAATGGCGTTGTACCCGCTGATGCGTTGCTGAAGCCCATAAATTCTGGCTTCCGTTACTACGCAACGTGGATCGTTACGGCCATTACCCAGTATTCCGACGACGCGTCGGCCGCAGTTGCTATTTGCTCGCAAAATTCATCGCATAGCTTAGCCGGCCAGGTCCGCTCGACCTGACTTCCACCACTCGACAAATGTTCCGCTAAGGAAGCCGCCGACGACGCCAGAGAGGAGGCCGGCGACAGTGCCTGTCAAAGTGAAAGTGTCGGCCAATCAAGCAGCGCTGGGCGCGCCGCCGGCAGCGGCCGCAGCGTCCTTCAGGTACTGGTTCGCCATCCGGACATAGATTGCATATCGGCTGTCCCGCGCTTGCACCTTGAGACGCTTGGCCAGGTCGGCCGGCGCGAAATGGCAGACGCGGACCAGACCTCCGAACGCCTCCTCTAGAAACGAGCCCGCGTAGCCGGCGGTGCCGTCGAGGAAAACAGTGAGCTGATCGTTGGCGTCTTTGAGAGCCGGCGCGAGGACCGTATTGCGAAAGTCCTCACCACTGTGGGGGCCATGGCTGGCAAATCGCCCGCCCGGCGCTGCCGAGTAGTCCGTTCCGACCGTGATGGAGCGATCAACCATGGGTTTAGCCGTCATAACCATAAGTCCCATTCTACAAGAGTTCCAGTAAGCGGTGTCTTAAGGGCCCGGCTGACCGGCTTTTTTCGAGCCTCCATGAGAAACTCCCCTTGCCGACTAATGATCCGCAGGGTGCCCCGTTTGCAACCGGTCAGGACGTCTTTGAATGCCGGGAACCCTTTACCACGGTTGGACTGGCCAGTTGAAGACCGTGGCACCGCCATGGCCAAGCGAATTTTTGCCGCGTCATCAATGCCTTGTTGTTCGGCGCCCCGGACCCCACCGCCTATGGAACCTGGCCAGATGGCGTTCAATCCAGCGCCACTCGGACCAAGCTGGCAGGGTGGCCGGGATGCTCATTCCTTGGTCATAGACCACAATGTTCACATGCCTTTCAGACAGATTGACCGCACCCGTCATCCACCAGCGCTTGACCATGAGACTGTCGAAACTGGCCGGGTAGGCGTGTAAAATAGTGTTCTCGATGGCCTCGACCAAGGGGCCATAAACCGTCATCCGTGCTGCAATGGCCGCCGCATCGGCGTCCTGGGGCATGTCGGCAAACACCATGTTAGCGAGTGCCGTTGCCAACTTCAGAGCGTCGTCGCCATCGACGGTGTCTCCCGCCATAAACGGCACAATTTCAGTGCCTGCAGTCGCAGTCTTGCTGACAGGATCGACCTTGATGTCGAGCAGCGAAAAAAAGCCGATCTCGTCCAGGCTGGCCGTCACCGCGGGAGACCACCGTTCCTGGTTGATTATTGGTATCGACCAGTCAAATAGCCTGCGCGAGCGGTCATATTCCGAAGCCACGATCAGCGCAGCGGCCGGTGAAATACGCCTAATTGGAACAAAATCAAAATACGATTCAATATTGCGCGGCCTCTTCCTGAAGCGAACGCCCCGATAGAGCTTTAGAACCGCCTTGGAAAGCACGTCGCGCATCTTGGCGAGCAGTGCGGCAGTCTCCTCATAGTTTTGTTCAAGGCAGAAGTTCTCGGGCAGCGGAAACCGGGTGCGGGCGGTTGTCGTCCCTGAACCGTGCTTGTTGACCCAACGTACCCGCTCAAGGCCCTCAAAACGCCTTATCGCGGCAGCGTGCTTTCGACGCCGGGCTCGGCGAATTGCTCGCTTACGGGCAATTCGTTGAAGGCGAAGTCTGCCGGCACGACTGAGGCGCTTCATGAAGCCCGAGGCCCCCTGACGCCTCACAACACAGTGGCAAGCTCATCGCATGCCGGTCTTGGAAATTGGTTTGAGATCCAACTTGCGGCAATAGCCGGAGATTGTCGGGTGCCGGGTGCACTTTTTGGGTTTTGTGGGAAGTATTGTGGGAAGCACAAACGCGCATCACAATTCGTCGTTACATTTCAGATGCTTACTGAGCATATCTGGCGGACAGGGTGTCCGTTCACTACACCGATCTCTTAGTGCAGTAATCCAACTACGCCGCTTTATTCTCGAGGAATTTATGCAGGCTGGATGCTTTCAAGTGAGTATAACGCCTCAGCATCTTCCAGTCCTTGTGGCCCGTGACAAGCGCCACCTGTTGAATTGCTAGTCCGGCTTCAAACAGGCGACTTGTGCCCTCATGCCGCAGATCGTGAAAGTGTAGGTCATCAATTTCGAGCGCGTGGCAAGCGCGTGTAAAGTTCGCACCCGCAGATTTATGGTTATACGGAAAGATACGGTCATCGCCGTCTTTGCGCTCCAGCGCCTGCTCTTCGATTAACGTCCACGCATCGTAGCCCGAAACCGCAAGAAGCGGTATTTCCTGGTCGTTCCCTTTTTTCTGGCGAGGATCTTTGCGGTCGCGGATCGTCAGCATTTTGGTCTGCTTGTTGAAGTCCGACCAAGTAACGCGGAAAATCTCTTCCTGACGCATAGCCGTCGCGATCGCGAATTTCATGACGCGAGCCATAGGAATTTCCGGGTAATTCGACCTCAAATCAAACCTCTTCAAAAGGCGATAAATTTCATCCTCGGTTGGGCGCCGATCACGTTCATTGCTCTTACCAACGAGGCCCAAACGCTTCAGGGCAATTCGCGCCATATCGACCGGTTCGACCGACAGCTCAACCCCGTGAACGGCGATAGCGTGCGAGATTACTAACCGTATCGCCCCAACATCCATGCTAAGGGTCACAGGCCCAGCCCCTTGTTTGGATCGGTCGCGTCCGAACTTAATCAGCTTTTCGCGATCAAGTTCCGATGCTTTGAAGGCCCCAAGTTCTCGATGGAGCATTTCGAGAGTAGCGCTTTTGGAGCGCCCCGGCGGCTTTCCAACGTCGTTCATGTCGTCAATGTGCAGGTCGATCAGATCGCCGAAGGTCTTGGTGCCCCTGGCTCGCTTTCCGACCGGTTTGCGACCACGGTCAATTTGATTTTCGGCCTCGGTAGCCCATTCCCGCGCATGATCGTGCCGAAGGAATGTCTCTGCTACATAGCGGCCTTTGCGCCTAACTTGGACGCGCCATGACCCTGAGCTTAATCTCGTGAACGTGGCCATCTGCTATACTCTGCGTGTGCAAAACCTGTGCAGTCAGGCGTCGAAACGTGGCGGATTGGGTCGGATTTTGGGATAGAATTGAGTGCACACGTCGACGACTAAGCCCTTGGACTATATCGGAATAATGCAGCAAAAACAATCGCCTATCTTTGCCGTTGCCCCGATGATGGACTGGACCGACAGTCCCTGCCGCGTGCTGCACCGCTGCCTGACCAAGCACGCCTTGCTTTATACCGAGATGGTGACGGCGGATGCGGTGCTGCACGGCGACCGGGCGCGGCTGCTGGGCTTTGACGCTTTCGAGCATCCCCTGGCCTTGCAGCTGGGCGGCTCCGATCCCGCGAAGCTGGCTGAGGCCGCCAAAATCGCCGCCGATTTCGGCTATGACGAAGTGAATTTGAATGTCGGCTGCCCATCCGACCGGGTGCAATCGGGACGCTTCGGCGCCTGCCTGATGCGCGAGCCCGTACTGGTCGCCGACTGCGTCGCGGCAATGCGGGCGGCGGTTGCCATTCCCGTGACCGTCAAATGCCGCATCGGCGTGGATGATCAGGATCCGGAACACTCCCTGCGCGCGCTGATTGATGGCTGTGCTTCCGCCGGGGTGACGGTGTTCGCGGTACATGCCCGCAAAGCCTGGCTTGAGGGCCTGTCGCCCAAGGAAAATCGTGACGTGCCGCCGCTGGATTATGAACTGGTCTATCGCGTCAAGCGCGAGCGGCCTGCCCTCACCATTCTGGTCAATGGCGGCATCGAAACTCTGGAACAGGCGCAAGAACATCTCGCCCATGTCGATGGCGTGATGCTGGGCCGCGCTGCCTATCAGAACCCCGTCATTCTGGCGGAGGTAGACTCACGTTTCTTCGGCGGAGGGCCCGTCGATCTGGACGCGGCGGTGGACGCCTATGCCGATCATGTCGCGCGCCAGCTTGCGGGCGGCGCGCGGCTGCATCCGCTGATCAAGCCGATGCTGGGGCTTTACAACGGCCGGCCCGGGGCGCGGCTGTTCCGCCGTCATCTGAGCGAACATGCCGTGCGTGACGGCGCCAGCATCGCGGTGCTGCGCGATGCCCTCAGCTTCGTGCGCGAGCACCGTGCGGCTTAGACGTTCTTGAAGAAGCCGTGGCTCACGCCCCAGCGCAGCATCAGATCGGGCCACACCGCGTCCGGTTTTCCTGCCGTGCGCGCGATGCCGAAGCCATGGCCACCCGCATCAAAGACATGGATGGCGGCGGGAATGTTGGCGCGGCGCAGCGCCGAGAAATAAGCCACGCCATTTTCGATCGGCGGCACGGTGGTGTCGTCGGCGGCGAGACATATCCAGCTCGGCGGCGCGTCGGCCGGTATATGCCGCTCGCAGGAATAGGCATCGATCAGCGCGGCTGAAGCGTCCAGGCCCAGCAGATTGTCGCGCGAACCCTTGTGGCAGCCTTCGCCCATGGTGACGACCGGATACATCGGCACGGAGAAACTGGGGCGTGCATCCTGACTGTCGGCGACATCCAACGGCGCATAAACTTTGGCCGCAAAGCGCGTGGCGATGGAGCAGGCGACATGGCCGCCGGCGGAAAAGCCCATGAAACCGACGCGCGCGGGATCGATGCCGTATTTGCCGGCATTGGCGCGCACCAGCCGCATGGCGCGCTGGGCATCCTGCAGCGGCACATCGCTGCGGTTGGCCCAGCCTTCGCCCGGCAGCCGGTAGCGCAGCACAAAACAGGTAACGCCCGCGCCGTTGAGATGCCGCGCCACGTCCATGCCTTCGAAATCCAGCATCTCGCGAACATAGCCGCCGCCCGGCGCCAGGATCATGACCGAGCCATCGGGGCGGTCGGGACGCAATACATTCATCACCGGAATGCCGACCTGATCGACGGCGCGGTCACTGGGCGTGATGTAAGGCGGCTCGTGATTGGTGACGCGGATCGGCGGCAGATGAAGCGCTTCGCCGCCCGGCGGCGTGCCCGGCCAAAGGATGATATTTTCTTTCGGATCGCTGGGCAGCACGCCATCGCCCTGCACCACCGTGTCGGCCAAGGCCTGTTTCGACAAAGCCGCGGCGGCAAGGCCCGCGCCAATCCCAACACCGATCACAGTGCGGCGATCCATCAATCCCTCCCATATCTTTTGTCCGAGCATCACACTCTTTTCCTTTTGCGGGCAAGGCGTATTGTGCGCCCATGATGAAGCTGATCCCTGCATTGGCGCTGCTGTTTCTCGCATCGGCCGCAATGGCCGACGACGGACCGGCCTATGGCCCTCAACTTGAGGGCTACACCTATCCCTTCCCTGTTCAGCACTACCGTTTCCAGAGCCAGGGCGTGGCGATGGACATGGCCTATATGGATGTGCGGCCCGCGAACCCGAATGGCCATGCGGTGGTGCTGCTGCACGGCAAGAATTTCTGCGCCGCCACCTGGGAAGGCAGCATCAAGGCGCTGAGCGGCGCCGGCTATCGCGTCATCGCGCCCGACCAGATCGGCTGGTGCAAATCCACCAAGCCCGAGCATTACCAGTACACCTTCGAACAACTGTCGGCGAACACCCATGCGCTGCTGGAATCACTGGGCATCACCAAAGCCATCGTGATGGGCCATTCCACCGGCGGCATGATGGCGATCCGCTATGGACTTCTCTTTCCGGCCGACACCGAAAGGCTGGTGCTGGTCGATCCGCTGGGTCTGGAAGACTGGCGCGCCAAGGGCGTGCCGTGGCAGAGCCTGGACGCGCAATACCAGACCCAGCTCAAGACCACTGCGGACAGCATCCGCGACTATGAGCGTGTGACTTACTATGCCAACACCTGGAAGCCGGAATACGAACCCTGGGTGCAGATGCTGGCCGGCATGTATCGCGGTCCGGGCAGAGCCTGGTGGCGTGGAATTCCGCGCTGACCTACGACATGATCTATACCCAGCCGGTGTTCTACGAATTCGAGACGCTCAGCATGCCGGTGCTGCTGATGATCGGCGATCACGACAACACTGCGCCCGGCAAGCAGCTGGCGCCGCCGGAGCTGCGGGCGCAGCTGGGTCATTATCCCGAACTGGCAAAAGCCGCGATCGCGCGAATGAAACAGGGCAAACTGATCGAATTCCCCGATCTGGGCCACTCACCCCAGATCCAGGACCCGGCGGGATTTCACGCCGCGCTGTTGGCAGCCCTCAAGCCTTGAACCCATGCGTCGCCGCCCAGGCCAGGAACAGGTCTGGCCAGGCGCCGCAAGGCTTTCCTTGCGCCCAATGCAGGCTGAAGCCATGACCGCCTTCCTGAAACACATGCAGTTCTGACGGCACTTTCGCGTCGCGCAGCTTGCCGAAAAAGGTGATGCCATTGGGGAATGGCGGCACTACATCGTCATCCGCCGCCAGACAGACAAAAGACGGCGCCGTGTCGGCGCCGACATGATTTTCCAGCGACCAGTTGGCCACCGCCTCGGCGGATGGGTTGTCGCCCAGCAGCTTGTCACGCGAGCCCTGATGCGCCCCGGCCCCATGGTGATCACGGGATACATATGCGCGGCAACGATGGGCTTGTCGTCTGTCTGGTCGGCCGCATCCACGGGCGTGTAGGTCGGCATGCCATGGCGGGTGGCCAGCGAGGCCGACAGATGACCGCCGGCGGAAAAACCGATCGCGGCCAGCTTGGTCACGCCATACGCGCCGGCGCGGATCAGGCGCATGGCGCGCCGGGCATCCTGCAGCGGCACGCTGGAGCGGTTCTTCCAGCCTTCGCCCGGCAAACGATAACGCAGCACAAAACAGGTGATGCCCAGGCTGGAGAAATGCTGGGCGATCTCGCGCCCACCGCGGTCACCGCCTTCGCTAGCATAGCCGCCGCCCGGAATGATCAGCAGACCCAGGCCATTGGGCCGCACGGCGCGATAAATGAAAAAGCCGGGCGTCTGGATCTGGCTGACGGCGCGGACATGAAAGCCGTCCGGCTGGATCGCGTCGGTGACTTTCAGGTTGAGCGTGATGCCTTCGCCGCCCGGCGGCGTGCCCGGCCAAAGTTCCACGAATTCCTTGGAATCGCCGGGCAGAGCGCCCGACTCGATCTGGGCTTCGCCTGCGCCCGATACCAGCGCGCCAGCCAGGCCCAACCCGATCATTTCCCGCCGGTCCATGAAAGCTCTCCTGTTATTTTGAGGGACTCTACGCCCTCATTCGAGAGGCGCAAAGCGCGAGGAATTTTGCGGTGTGAGCAGGGTTGCTAGCGCCAGCGTAGCAACGAGCGATGTGCACTAAACGTGCATGAGCGGTTCGTAGCGGCAGCGTGCGAACGCGACGAACTCACGACGCAAAAGAACCGCGCCAGGCTAAATCTTCTGATCGTACTCGCCCACTTCGGGATGTTTTCCCAGACGCGTGTCGATATCCTTGAACATCGCCCGCATATTGGCTTCCGAGGCCGGACTTTCCACCACCACCACCAGCGACGGCTTGTTGGAAGAAGCGCGTACCAGACCCCAGGTGCCGTCTTCCAGGGTCACGCGCACGCCATTGACGGTGACGACGGAAACGATCTTCTGGCCCAGCAGACTCTCGCCCTTGTCTTTCAGGACGCTGTATTCCTGCACCATCGCCTCGACCACGGCATATTTCTTGTCGTCGGGACAATAGGGCGCCATGGTCGGCGAGCCCCAGCTTTGCGGCAGGGCGTCGTAAAGCGCCGACAGTTTCTTTCCGCCGGCCTTGTCCAGCATCTCCAGCACCTGGATGCCGGCGACGATGCCGTCGTCATAGCCATGGCCGATGGGCGGATTGAAGAAGAAATGGCCGGATTTTTCAAAACCTGCCAGCGCGCCGAGCTCGGCGGTGCGCCGCTTGATATAGCTGTGGCCCGTCTTCCAGTAATCGGTCTTCACGCCATTGGCCTTGAGCACCGGATCGGTGAGATAGAGCCCGGTGGATTTCACATCCACCACAAAGGTCGCGTTCTTGTGCTCAGCCGAAAGGCCGCGCGCCAGCATCACCCCGATCTTGTCGGCGAAGATCTCGCGGCCCTTATCATCCACCACGCCGCAGCGGTCGCCGTCGCCGTCAAAGCCCAGGCATAGATCGGCGCCCTGCTCTTTCACCGCATGGCCCATGGCATGCAGCATTTCCAGGTCTTCGGGATTGGGATTGTATTTGGGGAAGGTGAAATCCAGATCGGTATCCAGGCCGATCACCTCGGCACCAATGCGGCGCAAGGCTTCGGGCGCAAACGCACCGGCCGTGCCATTGCCACAGGCCGCGATCACCTTGATGGGGCGTGACAGCTTGTGGCCCTTGGTGACGGCCGCAAGATAAGTCTCGCGCATGTCGGGCACCGCGACGTAAGCACCGCCAGCGCGCTCCCTCTCCTTGCCGTTCAGAACAATGTCCTTGATGGCGTTGATCTCGTCGGGGCCGAACGTCAGCGGCCGCTTGGCGCCCATCTTCACGCCGGTCCAGCCATTTTCATTGTGGCTGGCGGTGACCATGGCGACCGCGGGACAATCCAGCGCGAACTGCGCGAAATAGGCGACCGGCGACAATGCAAGACCAATGTCATGCACCTCGCAGCCCGCGCGCATCAGACCGATGGTCAGCGCCTGCTTGATCGAAAGACTGTAGCTGCGAAAATCATGCCCGGTAACAACCTTGGGCTGCACGCCAATGTCGTGCAGATAGGTGCCCAGCCCCAGACCCAGCGCCTGGATGCCCAGCAGGTTGATCTCCTTGCCGAACAGCCAGCGCGCATCATATTCGCGAAAGCCGTTGGCGGTGACGAGCGGCAGGTTCTCGTAATCGGCCGTGTTGGGAACAAGGTCGGAACGGGGCTTGGTCATGATGTCCGCATATGAGGGGAACCGGCCACGGTTTTAGTCGCACCCGCCGCCTTGCTCAACCCGGCTCGTGCGGACCTAATGTCCCATCCTGGCGCTCGAAGCGGGGATTGGCGATGTCGTAGGTGCCAAAACCGCAATGGGGACAGGCCATAATCAGATCACCACGCGCCATGCGGGTCACCTGATGACACTGTTCGCAGCGATAATCGACAATTCACGCGCGATCTCTCCCTGTTTCTCACTCATGCTGGACCTTGCCACCGATTGCCAAATGCCAACGCGCCTGACCGCCAGGACGTTCCGCACCCATCCTGTATTGCACCGGTTCCCGCGTGGTATAAACACGGCACATGGACAATGACCTTCTGAACAGGCTGAAGCTGCCCCGATCGCGCCCGGCTGGGTGTGGCTGGTGGGCGCCGGGCCAGGCGATCCGGGCCTGATCACGGCGCTGGGGCTGCGCGCGATCGCAGACGCCGATGCCATTCTGTACGACGCGCTGGTGGATGAGAGCCTGCTGGCGCTGGCCGGCGGCGAAAAAATCTATGCCGGCAAGCGCGCCGGGGTCAGAAGCTGCAAGCAGGAGGAGATTTGCGAACTGCTGGTGCGACTTGGCGAAAGAAGGCAAGCGCGTGCTGCGGCTGAAGGGCGGCGATCCCTTCGTCTTCGGGCGCGGCGGGGAGGAAGCGCTGGCGCTGGCGCCGCTGGCGTGCCCTTCCGCATCGTGCCGGGCATTACCGCGGGCATCGGCGGGCCTGGCCTATGCCGGCATTCCGGTCACCCATCGCGACACCAATCATGCCGTCACCTTCATTACCGGCCATGGCATCGACGGCAAACTGACCAAGCTGGACTGGCCGCGGTATCGCGCGGGGCGCCGACTTTGGTGCTCTACATGGCGCGCAAATTCGCGGGCGAGATTGCCCAAGCGCTGATGGCGGCAGGGCGCAACTCCCACGAGCCCGCTGCCATCGTCGCCAATGCCGCGCGCCCCGACCAGCAGGTGATCCTCACCACGCTTGGCGGACTGGCGGCGGCGGCCGAGAATGCACCGGCGCTGGCCATCATCGTGATCGGCGAGAATGTGCGCCTGGCGAAAGAACTCAGCTGGCTGGCCTCAGCGCGTCCTTGAGCACGCGCGGGCAGTTCTTCCATCACCGCGCGGCGTTCACTGTCGCTCATGCAGTACCAATCCCCGATTTCCTCCAGGGTGCGCCCGCAGCCCCGGCACAGCCCGCTCTCGGGCTCATAAGTGCAGATTTTGAGGCAGGGGCTCTCCATAGCCCGCGAAAATAAGGCCATTTGTTCGAAGACATACAACTGCCTTAACCGGGACTTAACAGCGGTTCACTAGGCTTGGCCGCGCAGTTTCGGAAAAATCCCGCCATGGCCAAAGCGCAGTTCCATAAGAACCAGCGTGTCTATGTGAAGCCGGTCGGCACCTGGGCGCTGATCGAGCATGTGGTGCCGCATTGGGCCAAGGGCATCGATGAGCCCATCCGCATTCATTACGACGTCGGGCTGGGCCGCGAATTTGCCGCCGAGGAATTGCTCAGCGAAGAACCCCTGAGCGACAACGCGCGCAACGACACCCGACACCTGGCGCGTGGTCCGCGCCCGCAACAAATGGCAGCCCGCGGAAGATTGCGCCCGCCATCCCGTGCCCGGCACTTATCCGGTGGTTATCACCGGAGAAGCGGAATGGGGCGGCTGGCGCGTGCCGGGCGCCGAATATGACCTGGACCCCGCCAAGGTTGAGGAACAGGCGCGCCTGATCGCCAGTGCGCCGCAGCTGGCGGCTTTGCCAGCGCCCTGGTCGAATGGGCGCGCAAGTCGGGCGAGGACATGCCCAACGCACTGGCCGAACTGGCGCACCAGGCCCAGGATCTGCTGACGAGGTCAAGCGGTCCTCGATGACGGCCGCGCTCGATGCGCGCGCGGCAAGCATGGCGCGCCCTGCGGTCTTCACGCCCAGGCTGCTGCTGGTGCTGGGCGCATTCACCGCGCTGACCGTGATGTTTTTCTGGCCGTGGGTCAGCCGCATCTGTCGTCGGCGCTGATCGGTCCGCCGGAAGACAATATGCAGGATTTCTGGAACAGCTGGCACGCCGCGAGCGCGCGCGGCTGGCGCGATTTCCTGTTTACCGGCCAGATCCGCTTCCCCGAAGGCACATCGCTGAGCTATCACTCCTTTGCCTGGCCGCAGGTTTTCGCCGTAGCCCTGTTGAGCCGCATTTTCGGCGCCGATTTCACCACTCTCGTCGCCGCTGCACAATCTGACCCTGTTGGCCAGCTTTCCGCTGGCCGCGACCGCCATGTTTTTTCTGGCGCGCCATCTGCTGGGCGAAGGTGAAGGCCGTGACGCGGGCGCGGTCCTGGCCGGCTTCATCTTCGCCTTCAATCCCTGGCATGTGGCGCAGGCCATGCACCATGCGCATGTCTCAGGCATCGAGTTCCTGCCCCTGTTCGTGCTGTTCTATCTGCAGGCGCAGGAGCAGCGCAGCACCCGCCTTCTGGCAGCGGCGTGCGTCATGGCAGCGCTGAGCGCGCTGTCCTGCTGGTATTTCTTTTCTACCTGTTCTATTTCATGGCGTTCCAGCTTCTGTATCCGCGCGTCGCGACGAGCGATGGTCATCGGGCTGGACATTGCGCGCGCCCATCCTGTGCCTGCGGCGCAACGCTTCTTCTGCTGTCGCCCTGGCTGCTGCACATGATAGGCGCGCCTGCACACACCTATCCCGGCAACAACATATTTGTCGCCGACCCGCTGGCCATGATCGCTTTTCCGCCGACCCATCTTCTGGCGCCGCTATGGTGCGGGCGTCTATGCGGCGCTGAGCGGCAACGCCTGGGAAAACACGATCTATCTGGGCCTGGTCAATCTTGGCGGTGCAGGGCTGGGCGCTGACCCGCAAGGGCGACAAGCGGCTGCTCCACTATGCCCTGGGCGGCATGGCGTTCTTCGCTGTCATTGCTGCGGCGAGCTTCTGCATGTCGGCGGGCATATCACGCGGTCTGCCGCTGCCCGGCGTGGTCCTGGCCAACCTGCCCTTTTTCGGCAATGCCCGCACGCCTGCCCGCGCCATGGTGATGGTCTATTTGTTCCTGAGCCTGGTTTGGCGCAGCCTGCGTGATGGCGCTCACCTGCCGCACAGCCGCGCACGCGCGGTCATGGCACTGACGGTCCTGCTCATGGTGCTGGATTTCACCCCGGCCTCTCTGGGCGCGACACCAGTGGCCTGCCCGCGGCGCTGGATGTCATTGCGCGGCGATCCGGGCCGACTTTCGGCGTCCTGGATCTGCCGCGCGGCTATGTCGAGGGCAACGCCGCCATGATGCTGTCGGCCTGCCATGGCCAGCCCGATCGTGGCAGGCGAGACCGCGCGCGCAAGATGGGCGACACTCTGGCAGACCGGCTGGTGACCACCGATCTCGCCGCGCAGCGTCGCCAGCTCGCCGCCGCACATGTCAAATATATCGTGCTGCACCGCCCCCAGGGCGAATTGTCCGCTGGAACAAGGCCGATGGACGGCTGGCGGATTATGCCAGGCCTATCCAGCTCCGTGGCCGACGATGGCCGACTGATGGTCCTTGGCGTCTATTGATTGTTCGCGGGCAAGAAGAGCCGGCTATGAAAGCCATCCCAGCCCGAAAGCCATACCGCCCATGCGTACCGAAGAACCGCGCGCCATCCATCTTGCCGATTACAAAGCGCCGGATTTCCGCATCCACACCGTGCATCTGGACTTCGCGCTGGAGCCGGAAGCGACACGGTCACCGCGGCTGAGATCGCCCGGCAGACCGGTCGGGCCCGCTGGTGCTGGCACGGCGAAAACCAGAAGCTGCTGTCCGCTCGCCCTCGACGGCCGCAGCTCTCGCCAGGCGATTACCTCGTCGACGACAAAAGCCTCACCATCCGCCGGTCCCGAGCTTACGCTTGAGATCGCCACGCGAGATCGAGCCGGCCGCCAACACCGCGCTGGAAGGCCTGTTATCAGTCCGGCGGCATGTTCTGCACCCAGTGCGAGCCGGAAGGTTTTCGCCGCATCACCTATTTCCTCGACCGGCCCGACAATCTGTCGCGTCTTCACGGTGCGCATCGAAGCCGACCAGGCGCTATCCGGTGCTGCTGTCCAACGGCAACCCGCATCGAAAGCGGCGACCTTGCCGGCGGCCGGCACTTCGCGGTGTGGCACGATCCCTTCCCCAAGCCGTCCTATCTGTTTGCGCTGGTGGCGGGCGATCTCGGCTCCATCCACGACAGCTTCGCCACCATGAGCGGCCGCAAGGTCGCGCTGGACATCTATGTCGAGCATGGCAACGAGCCGCGCGCGATCTACGCGATGGATGCGCTCAAGCGGTCGATGAAATGGGACGAGGAGGCCTATGGCCGCGAATATGATCTCGACATCTTCATGATCGTGGCGTGTCAGCGCCTTCAACATGGGCGCGATGGAGAACAAGGGCCTCAACATCTTCAACGACAAGGTGCTGCTGGCCTCGCCCGAAACCGCCACCGACGACGATTATGCCCGCATCGAAAGCGTGGTGGCGCATGAATATTTCCACAACTGGACCGGCGACCGCGTCACCTGCCGCGACTGGTTCCAGCTGTCGCTGAAGGAGGGCCTGACCGTCTTCCGCGACCAGAATTTCTCCGGCGACATGCGTTCGCCGGCGTGCAGCGCATCCAGGATGTGCGCGCGCTCCGCGCCCGGCAATTCCTGGAAGACGCCGGCCCCCTGGCCCATCCGGTGCAGCCGCAGAGCTATATCGAGATCAACAATTTCTACACCGCCACCATCTACGACAAGGGCGCCGAGGTGATCGGCATGCTCAAGACCCTGGTGGGCGATGAGGGCTATCGCAAGGCGACCGATCTGTATTTCGAGCGCCATGACGGCCAGGCCGCCACCGTCGAAGACTGGGTGAAATGTTTCGAGGACACCTGTGGCCGCGATCTCACCCATTCCGGCTGTGGTACCGCCAGTCGGGCACGCCGGTGATCGAGGCGCAGCGGCGCTTATGACGCCGCGGCGAAAACCTACACCCTGGAGCTGACCCAGAGCTGGCGCCGACGCCGGGCCAGCCCGACAAAAAGCCGATGCATATTCCGGTGCGCATGGGGCTGGTGGGCCAGAAGGGCGCCGCCCTGCCGCTGACGCTTGGAGGGCGAAAACCATGCCGGGCCCGGAAACGGGTGCTGGAACTGACCGCAGCTTTTCACCGCTTTGTGTTCGTCGATGTGGAGGAGGAACCGCTTCTGTCGCTGGGCCGCGGTTTTTCCGCCCCCGCCATTTTCAAGACGCCCTCGAGCCGGACGACCGCGACCTGATGGGCAGGACAGCGACGCTTTCAATCGCTGGGAAGCCGGCCAGACCCTGGCGGCCGAGATCATGCTGGAAGGCGGCAGCGCGCGAAGCCCGGCGCCAGCGGGGATTATATCTAGGCGCATCGGCGATGTCCTGGCGCGCGCGGAGAAAGACCCTGCTTTCGCCGCCCTGATGCTGATGCCGCCCACCGAAAGCGAACTGGCGGCGCGCAAGACGCCGGTCGATCCCGACGGCATCCACGCCGCCCGCGTCGCTCTGATCCGCGCCATCGCCGCTGCCCATGCGATCGCCTGGCCGGCTCTATGAACATATGCGCGACGGCCGGCGATTTTAGCCCCGACGCAAAGGCGGCGGGCCGGCGCGCCTTGCGCAACGCCTGCCTGCGCTATCTCACCGCCGCGGACGACGAAGCCGCCGCCGGGCTGGCCGACGCGCATTACCGCAGCGCCGACAATATGACCGACATGATCGCGGGCCTGGCGGCGCTGACCCGGATGGATTGACCGCTGCACGACGCCGCCTTCACCCATTTCCACGACCGCTTCGAAAATGACCCGCTGGTGCTGGACAAGTGGATGAGCCTGCAGGCCAGCTCGCCTCTGCCTGAGACTGTCACTTCGGTGCGCGGGCTGATGAACATCCCGCCTTCGACATCAAGAACCCCAACCGGGTGCGCGCCCTGGTCGGCGCCTTCAGCGTCAACCATCTGCGCTTCCACGATGAAGACGGCTCGGGTTACCGGCTGGTGGGCGAAGTGATCCGCACCCTGGATCCGATGAATCCGCAGGTCGCCGCCCGCATGGCCGGATCGTTCGAAAGCTGGCGCCGCTATGATCCCGCCCGCCAGGAGCTGATGCGGGCCGAACTGGAGCGCCATTCACGGCCTGTCCGGCATCTCGCCCAACCTGTTCGAAGTCACTGGCAAGATGCTCTCCTGAGAGTTGTCCACCGATTTGGTGCTCCTCGCCTGTATCCGAAGCCCGCTACGCGGGCGTTCGCAGGGACAAAATCTCCACGGGAGGTTTTGTTATTCCCCGCTCACTCCCATAATCCCTGTGCGCGAATCACCGCGCGGTGGGGATCATGGCCGAGGCGACCGCACGCCCTTGGGTTTGGCTGGGATGGCCCGATGCCGCCGCCATCCAGTGGCCTTTTGCCCGCCGCGTCGGCCGCGCACATCCGGCTCACCGTCCCGCTCTGCATCGTCCTGATCTGCGGCAGCTTTGCCGCCACCGCCTTGCTCGAGATGCGGCTGGACAGGGGCCATGCGCTGACCCTGGCCCAGAGCTTCGAGCCAGGCGCGCGCCACCGATCTGGCCCGCACCGCGGGCGCGACGCTCGACCGCTACGCCCGGATGGGCGCGGTGTTCGCGGCCAGCCCCGAGCAATATCGCGCCGCCGATCTCGCCAAGGCCGAACCCGCCATTCGCGATATCGCGGTGTGGGACGCTGGCGGCGCCCAAGAGGCCCGCCTGGACGCGACCGCGGCTGAACCCCTGCCCCGGCCCGTCCTGACCGGCGCGCCGGATGGTGGGGCCCGGCGCTCTCGCCTTTCGTCGAGGGCCCCGCATCGTCGCGGTGCTGTTTGATCCGGCGAGCGTGATGCCGGGCGCTGCCCGCGCCACCCTGACACCAGCGGGAGAGACGCCAGCAGGACAGGCAGGCGTGGCCGTGCCGGGCTGGCCGGTGGCAGTCCAGACCAGGATCGATGAAAAGGCCACGCTGGCAGGCTGGGCCGGCGCCCTGCCACTCTATCTCTTTGTCATCCTGGGACCGGCGGTGGCCGGCGCCTGGCTGGCGGCCCTGTTCGTGGGCTCCTTCGAGCGCCAGGCCAAGGCCGCGCGCGCCATCCGTGCGCTCAAATCCATGCGCCCCATCGAGGCCCGGCTGATGGTGCGGCTGGCCAATGCCGAGCGTGGCGCGATGGAGGCGCTGCGCTCCAAGGCGGAATTCATCGCCCATATGAGCCATGAGCTGCGCACGCCGCTGAACGCGGTGATCGGCTTTTCCGAGATCATCGCCGATGGCCTGTTCGGACCCGCAGGCCATCCCAAATACGGCGAATATGCCCGCGACATCGCCGATGCCGGCAAGAATCTGCATGCCAAGATCGGCGACATCCTGGAATTCGCCAATATCGAGGCCGGACGCTTTCCCCTGACGGAAGAAGCGGTCGAACTGGCCGACGCCGTGGGCGCGGCGATCGAGGAACATCAGGGCCGCGCCTTCTCCCGCCGCATCTCGCTCTCGCTCGCCTTTGGCGAGCCCGGCCGGGTGCGCGCCGACGCGCGCGCCTTGCACCGCATTCTCTCCAACCTGCTGACCAATGCGCTGACCTACACGGCGGAGGGCGGCATCGTGCGCGCCGATGTCCGCTTCGAGGAAGGCGCAGGCGTGCTGAGCTTGAGCGACAGCGGCGCGGGCTTTTCGCCGCGCGAAGCGCAGGCGGCTGGGCAAGCCCTTTGAGCGCTTCGACCGGGCCGGCACGGTGACCGGGGCCGGGCTGGGCGTGGCCATCGCCATGGAGCTGGCGCGGCGCATGGGCGGGGCGATGCGGCTGGCCGGCGAAAGCGGCCCGGGCGCCACCATGGAGACTGAGGCTGCCCAACTATGAGCCAGCCTATGAAACAGCCCGTTTACCACTTGTTAACCAAGGTTAACCAATCTCGCCCTGAAAAGGGGAAGGCGATGGTGCGGGGTTTGGCAGCGCTGGCCGTGTTGTGCGCGGGCCTGATGACGTCTGCATCGGTCATGGCCCAGGGCGCCGGCTATCAGGTCATCAGCAACGGCCCCGACGGTATGGAGATCCGCTTCCATGGCGTGCCGCTGCGTTCGGTCCATGCCGACGACAACCAGAACGCGCTCTCGATTGATTTTCAGCAGCCGGTTGACGGCGCCATGTTCGACCATCTGCCCGCCGATGTGCCGCAATGGATCTCGATGGCTTATGCGAATTTCGACAATGGCATTATCCGAAGCCCGCGCCCGGTCACCTTCCTGACCCGCGCCGAGAGCGACGGCTTTTCGCTGCGCATCGTGCCGCGTGGCGGACCGCCGCCACAGCAGATGGCGCAGAACATGGGCCCGCCGCCACCGATGCAAGGTCCCGCTTATGGCGCCTATCCGGTGCAGCAGCAGCTTTGGCCGCCGCCGCAGCCGGGCGCGCCGCCGCCGGTCTCGGCTGCGTTCCACAGCTACGCCGACTATGCCAGTTTGCGCAATTACGAGGCGCAGGAACTGGCGGTGCGCCGCGCCGATCCCATGTGGCTGACGGCTTACGGCCGCGCCGCCATGCAGGCCGACAGCGGCATCGGCATTTCCAACGAATGGAACTGGTATCACGGCGGCGACCAGATGATCGGCGCCGATCTGTCGGGCAAGCTCAGCTTCCTGCCCGGCATCGCGCTGGTGGGCGACGGCGCCTACACCAATGTCACCGGCAAAAATGTGCGGCTGGCGGACGGCACCATCGCCAACACCTCGACCGATCTGTTCACCGGCGCGGGCGGTTTTGCCTTTGAGCTGGGCCGCGACAGCGAGCTCAGGCTGGAAGCCTCGGAAGGCAATGACGTCACCGGCGGCCGCATCACCCTCTATTCGGGCACGCCCACCGGCTTCGGCTACATGAAGGTGGCCTATCACGCCGTCGACCTCGACACACCGACGGCCATCAGCAATCGCGCCGACACTGACAGCGCCCTTTTGGGCGTTGCGGGCGAGCTCTGGTACGGACTGTGGGGCAGCGCCAGCGGCCACTACACCCGCTACGGCGTGCATGGCGACGCCGATGTGGCGCGCACCGCCGGCTGGGATGCGGGTCTGCGCTGGCAGGGCGATGTGTGGGACGGACTGCTCGCCGGCATCGCCTATGACGGCCATGGCGACTATCGCAGCAGCGAGGCCAGCTTCACCGGCGCGGCGCCCACGCCCTATGTACCGCTGGGCATCCGCTCCATCGAGAACCATGCGGTGACCCTGAACCTCTCCAGCACCTTCTGGAACGGGGTGTGGTTCTCGGGCTATGCCGGCTGGGTGACGGACCGCTATTCCAGCAACGGACTTTTGGCTGGCCTTGACCTGCACTACACCCCGGCGCCGGGCGTGGATCTGGCGCTGGGCGTGCGCCAGTCGGCGGTGTCTTATGTTCAGGGCGAAACCGGGCGCCAGACCTCCGCCGGCCTGAACCTGACGCTGGGCATGGGCGAACCGCCACAGCCCAGCTGGATGCAGAACCAGCTCTAAAAACCAGCTACCTTGTCATTCCCGCGCTAGCGGGAATCCATATATCCGCCGAAGCGGCGGAGCAGTCCATGGATGCCCGTTCATACGCTGGTGCTATGAACTCGCGGGCATGACAGGGGAAGCATGAAAATCGGCTGGATCCTGGGCATGAGCCTGACCGCGGCGCTGGCCGTGGGCAGCTGGTTTCTGCTGCAGCCGCCCGCGGGCAACGGCCCCGTCACCCTGTTCCAGTGGCAGGACTATATGGAGCCACCCTTCCTAGCCGAATACGAGAAAGCCACCGGCGAAAAACCCGCCATCACCATCTTCGCCGACGAGGACGAGGCTTTCTCCAAGATGCGGGCCGGCTTCAAGCCGGATGTGATGGGCCCCTGCTATTACGAATTCCCGCGCTGGCAGGAAGCGGGCCTGCTTGCGCCGATCGATGTCACAAGGCTGAAGAACTGGAACAAGCTGTCGCCCACCTTGCGCAACCTGCCTGGCATTTCGGCGGGGCCGGGCAAGGTGTGGTTCGTGCCGCATTACTGGGGCAACACCTCGCTCACGGTGCGCACCGATCTGGCGCCGGAATATGCCAGGTCGCAGAGCTGGGACATCCTGTTCGATCCCAAATACAAGGGCCGGGTGTCGGTGCTCGAAGGGGTGGACGATACCGTGCCTTTCATCGCCCACATGGCCGGAGTGAACGCCTATGACATGTCGGACGCGGACTGGATGAAGGTGCAAGGCAAACTGCGGGAGCTGGTTCTGCACCTGCGCTTTGTTTCCTCCGACGACACCGCGCTGGCGCAAGGCCTGGCGTCGGGCGAGATCGTGGCGGCTATGAGTTATCGCACCACCTTCGCGGCGTTGAACCGCGAGCACAAGCCGGTGGCCTATCTCAATCCGCCCGGCGGCAGCTTCACCTACGTCTGCGGCCTGGTGATGCACAAGGACCCGTCGAACGAGGCCAAGGCGCTGGCGCTGATCGATTCTTCGATCTCAGACGATGCGGCGGTCTATACCATCGAGCATATTGGCGATGAGCCGGCCAATATGGGGCCGATGTCCAGAGTGCCCGATTTCGTGTTCAAAAATTTGGGCATCCAGCGCGACCTGGAAACGTTCCTCAAAAGCGGCATCTTCCAGCGCCGGCTGAAGGACAAGGAGAAGATCGTCTCTGCCTGGACCGAGATAAGGAGTGGGATGCAGTGACTATTTCTGGCTTTCGTGGAACTAGATTTCAAGCCAATGGCAATCGTGAAACCGGCCATAACAATCTTTGTCGTTGCAGTGTGTTGTATTCTTTTTCTGCTGAACCATGCGGCAGCCGCTGAGCAAGCCGTCATCGTTCATTTTCACTATGGATCAACCGATTTGCGCCGCCTTTTCGTGCTGGAAGACAAGCTCGAATCCGCAATCAAGCGTTCGCAAGTTGGAGAATATGACGGCAATGAAGTTGCAACCGATGGCAGCGACGGGTTCCTCTACATGTACGGGCCAAGTGCCGACAGATTGTTCGAGGTTGTCATTCCGGTTCTAAAAACTGCCGATTTCATGCGTGGTGCAGACGTCGTACGGCGATACGGGCCACCCGGCGATAAAACCCGAAAAATTACTGTGACGATAACATCAGGTAGTAGTCACTAGCTGAAACCGAAGGGGCATAACGCGTGCAAAGAAAAAGGGCGGGACCAGGAGGTCCCGCCCTTTTAGTTCTTCTGCGTTCCGCGAGCGTTGGTTCGCGCGAGACCCGCACGGCTATGCGTGCGTTTCGCGGGCAAGCAACAAAGGCGCGTCTTAGATGACGCCGCGCTTGTGCTCGCCGACCACGACACGGCCCGGCTGGAAGGCGCGCTTGAACACATCCAGCGCCTTGCGGGGTTCCGCGTCACCGCACATGAACACGTCGAAGGCCGCGAAGCCCTTCTCCGGCCAGGTGTGAACGGAGATGTGGCTTTCCGCCAGCACCGCCACGCCGGAGATGCCGCCGCCGTCTTCGAACTTGTGCAAATGAATGTGCAGGAGCGTCGCGCCCGCTTCATTCACCGCGTCGATCAGCGCGGTCTCGATACGCTCACGGTCATCCAGACCCTTGGCTTCCCAAAGGTCGATGATGACATGGCTGCCCGCATAGGACAGGCCATTCTTCGTGATGAAGTGATCCTTCTGGTCGTCATTCGAAGGCGTCACGACAACCGGACGCGGCGCCTTGGGCGCGCGGGGTTTGATTTCTTTTTGCGGATTAGCCGCCACCAGATTAAGTCGAGCCATTCAAGCACCTACCCGTCTTGGAGTTGACACCTGCGCCTTGGCCTTACGGACTTCCGGACGCGCCTAAAGAAGAAAGCGACGCACGGGGTCACCCGGTCGCCGCTTTGTCCGGCTTTTTTTCTCGCCGGGTCGATTTCGAAATAGGGCTAACTCCCCGGCGATGCAAGAAGAAATTTCCCCTAGGGGCAATATTTTTTAGCGAGCCTCCCGAGAGAGCGCGCGCCAAGGCGCCTGGAGAGGCGTTCGGCGACAACGCGCATGACATCAGAAAGTCCGATGGAATGGGCCTTAAACACGCGATAGACAGCGCCGCGCGCGCGCCCTATACGCCGCTGCCAGAAACCTTTGTCACAACCCTTAAGGAAACGTTATGGCCAAGCTTCCCGAGGTTAAGGAACGCCTCCACAAGGGCTACGCCCAGTCCATGCAGGTCACCAAGGTGCTCGCGGACGAGCGCAGCCAGTACCAGCACATCCGCATTTTCGACACAGTTGCCAACGGCCGGGTGATGACCCTGGACGACATCGTCCAGATCACCAGCCGGGACGAGAGCGCCTATGCCGACATGCTCACCCACCTGCCGATTCTGGAGCACGGCAAGGTCGAGCGGGTGATGATCGTGGGCGGCGGCGACCTCTCCATCGCCGACGAGGCCCTCAAGCACAAAGGCGTCAAGGAAGTGGTGCTGGTGGACATTGACGGACGGGTGATCGAGCTGTGCAGGAAGCTGTTTGGCGACGTCAACGCCAAGGCTTTCCGTGATCGCCGCATGACCGTGGAAGTGGCCGACGCCTTCGAATATCTGGGCCGCAAGACCAGCAAGAACCGCTTCGATTTGATCATCGCCGACCGTCCCGATCCGGTGGGTCCCGGCAAGGCGCTGTTCGGCGAAACCTTCTATGACCGGGTCAAAGGCGCACTGCGCAAAGGCGGCTACGCCACCTTCCAGACCGGCGTGCCCTTCTATCAGCCCTGGGAGATCACCGAGGCGCTGCAGGAGCTGAGCGCCTTCTTTCCGCGGTCAGGCCTCTATCTGACGGTTGTGCCAACCTATATCGGCGGCTTCATGGCGCTGAGCTGGGCGACCAAGGGCGGCAAGCCGCTGGGAACACCTGCCGGCATCCAGAAAGCCGCCCGCGCCTACAAGAAGGCCAAGCTCAGATGCGACTACTACAACCCGGAAATCCATGCCGCGGCCTTCGCACTGCCGCAGTGGATCAAAAAGCTGGTGCCCTAATCCGGCCACTGCCGGTCTTCGTACCTGACGGGCAATAAGGGCTATGGTCAGGGCATGCTGGAAAGACGTCTTCTGCAGATCGCCGTAGCGCTTGCCGGCCTGGTGCCGGTGGCCGCGGGCGCGCTTGGGGCACTGAGACCCGAGCTTCTGATCGCCGGGCCGGCGCATGCGCTGACCCATGGCGCCTATCTCGAGCGGGTTGCTGCTGGGCCTTGGCCTGGTCTTCTGGTCACTGATCCCCACCATCGAGGATCAGGGCCGCGTCTTTGGCCTGCTCACCCTTCTGGTGGTCGTGGGCGGGCTGGCGCGGGCTTTCACGGCGTTCCGCCTGGGCGCGTGGAGCCTGTCGGTGGAACTGCCGCTGGTCATGGAATTGGCTGTCACGCCAGCGCTTTGGCTGTGGCAGCGCCGGGTCTCTTCCCTTTTGCGGCCCGAATGACCATCTTTCCGGACAGAAACACCGGAAATCTTCAGACATGGCATTGATCGGCCCCAGCGGGCGTCCCGTCACATCCGAACCCGCGCAGAACACGGCAAGCGGCGCCAGCCCGCACATCAAGGATTCGGGGCTCGCCACCTTCGCCGCCGACGTGCTGGAAGCCAGCCGCGAGGTGCCGGTGATCGTGGATTTCTGGGCGCCTTGGTGCGGGCCCTGCAAGACGCTGGGGCCCTCGCTGGAAGCCGCGGTCGAGGCGGCGGGCGGCGCGGTCAGGCTGGTGAAGGTCAATATCGACGAGAACCCCGAGATCGCCCAGCAGCTGCGGATCCAGTCCATCCCCACCGTCTACGCCTTCAAGAACGGCCAGCCGGTGGACGGCTTCATGGGCGCCATTCCCGACAGCCAGATAAAGGCCTTTGTCGCGGCGCTGGCGGGCGGTGACGACGGCCATCATCACCACGGCCATGGCGGCCCCGAACACACCGTCGAGGTGCTGACGGTCGGCGACGAGGCGCTGGCGGCCGGCGACTTCGCCATGGCAGCGCAGGCTTACGGCCATGTGCTGCAGGACGAACCCGGCCATCCTGAGGCCGTGGCGGGGCTGGCGCGTGCCTACCTCGCGGGCAGCGACATCGAGCGCGCCAGGACCACGCTCCAGATGGTCAAGCCGGGCGGCGAGCAGAACGAAGCCATCCGCGCGGTGGAAGCCGAACTCAAGCTGCGCGAGACGCCGGCGCCCGAACCGGGCGAGACCACGGCACTGCGCGCCAGGCTGGCGGCCGACCCGAAGGACCACCAGGCGCGCTTCGACCTGGCGATGGCGCTGGATGCGGCGGGCGACCGCGACGGCGCGGTAGCCGAGCTTCTGGAACTGGTGCGGCGCGACCGCAAATGGAACGAGGAAGCGGGCCGCAAGCAGCTCGTCATCCTGTTCGAGGCCATGGGCCCCACCGACCCGCGCACCATCGACGCCCGGCGCAGGCTGTCGGGGCTTTTGTTCTCCTGATGTGGTTTCCATGAAATTTGGGCGCTACAATCGCCAATAAGACGCAGTTTCGCGCAGCGGCAAGACGCGGAGCCGGCACCCATCCATGGCCCTTTGGGTTAGGGTTCACTGGAAACAATACGGGAGGTCGAAGGGATGTTTTAGCTGGCGTCTCTCAATGGTTCTAATGTGGGGAACGAATCCTGGGAATGGCCTTGTCCTAACCGTTCCCGGCAAGCTGAGGACTTGGGGGTAGAAAATACAGGATCCCTTTTCGGATGGCCCGTGCCAGTTGTGGGGGCTATATCTAACTTACTAAAGGGCAATGGCTAATGATTCTGATTCCGCGCCATCCCCCGCCGGGGATCCCCCCAGGATGGTTGCGAGCAACCGGATTGGAATACCCTGGCGCCGACGGCACCGTGGAAGTAGGCATCAGTGATCACGCGCAGCACGCGCTCGGTGATCTGGTGTTTGTCGAGGTGCCCGCCGTGGGACGCGTGTTGCAGCAGGGCGATGCTTGCGCGGTGGTCGAGTCGGTCAAGGCCGCCTCCGATGTGTACGCGCCGGTCGCGGGCACCGTGGTGGCCGTCAATGAGGCGCTTGCGCAGGCGCCTGAACTGGTCAATCAGGATCCCTACGGCGGCGGCTGGATCATGCGGCTCAAGCCCAGCGCGCCCGTGGCCAGCGCCGATTTGCTGGATGCGCAGGCCTACGCCACGCTCGCCGAGGCGGGCTAGGTTCCCCGATCCCTTAGCTCCTTGAAGGAGTTGCCATGCCATTTATTCCACACACTGACAACGACGTTAAGGAAATGCTGGCGACCATCGGCGCGCCGGACATGGAGTCGTTGTTTGCCGAGATCCCTGCGGAATTGCGGATCCGCAGTCTCGATGGCGTTCCCGCCGGTCTGAACGAGCAGCAGGTCATGCGCCTGATGCACGAGCGGGCCCGCCAGGACGGGCTGCCGCTGAATTTCATCGGCGCCGGCGCCTACCCGCACCATATCCCCGCAGCCGTGTGGGCGCTGGTGTCGCGTGGCGAGTTCTACAGCGCCTACACGCCCTATCAGGC
>CAWHLV010000013.1:0-13458 GCA_963830095.1 uncultured Alphaproteobacteria bacterium | reverse complement strand
GGGGTGGGGGCGGCCATGGCCATCACCCGAAACACGGGCCGGGGCGCTGTTTCACCGCCACCTTCGCTGATCGAGACGATGGGGCCCAGCGTCACCCCCGCGGCCTGGGCATAGGTCTGGGCCCGGGCGCGGGCATCGGCAATCGCCTGGGAGCGGGCCTTTTCCAGCACCGGCCCCGGATTGGCGATGTCGAAGCCGATGCCATTCATCTGGTTGGCGCCGGCGCCGACAAGCGTGTCCAGCACAGCGCCGGTGCGCGTGACATCCTGGAGCCGGACATTGACGTCATTGCTCACCATATAGCCGGTCAGCCGGCGCAGATTGTTGTTGTCGCCATTGGTGTATTGGGCGACACCGAAAAACCGGCGGTCTGGATATCACGGTCGGGGATGCCCAACTTCCTGAGGGCATCGAAGACCTGGGTCATCCGCGCGCTGTTGGCCGACAGCGCCGCGGCTGCCGTGGCCGCATTGCTGGTGACCCCGGCATTGATGGTTGCGGTGTCGGGCGCGGCCTTGATCTCGCTATGGCCGGTCATGGTGATGGTGTGGGGATCGGCGGCGAAAGCGGGCAGGCTGAAGGCGAAGGCGAGGAAACAGGCCCGGCAGAATACGGCTTTTCATGGCGGTTCTTTCAAAATCGGATGCCCATCCAAAGCGGATGCTGATAGGAAACCGGGGCAAAATCAGGGCGCCAACGCCGGGTTGGCGGCGGCGAAAATCCTGTTATACCCCATTCCCGGAAGGGCCTGTAGCTCAGTTGGTTAGAGCTGACCGCTCATAACGGTTAGGTCCCAGGTTCAGAGTCCTGGCGGGCCCACCAATTTTTTCAATGACTTGGCCATCGCGCAAACTTGAACTTTCACCCTCGTGACACGCAAATGGCACGCAAAGAGCCGATTTCAGAGTTGCGATATAGCGGCATAAAGCTGCGTATTTCCTGACGAATCAGGCTCACGGTGCCACTCGAAACTTTGGCACGCATAACGACCTCTTTGTGCGGTAAGCCGGATAGGATCAAGAGACGTATCTCTTCGCGCTTAGCATCGCCCACCCCGCGCTTTACTTTGCTGGGTATGGCCCTTGCGAGTGTCGCGGCATCAATCGCTGGCTGATCGATATTGGCGCGCTTCAGATCTTTGCGGATCTCAGCCATCACGTCCTCGATCGCGGCTACGCGCCGCATTCGGGCCCGTTGGCCAGACGCGAAATCGAATTTCCAACCCATATCACGCTGCAAGGTCCGCATAACTTTTCGCTCACATCAATCAGCCGGATTCCAGATCACGGCATAGAGATTTTCGTCATCCTGACCCGCAGCCCGGCCGAGATTGACGTTGAAAGTCTTAGGCCCAAAAGCAGGATCTGCCACGCTCAGCGAGAGATAATCTTCGCCTGAAGTCTTAGACGTCGCGTTCTGCTTTCGGCGATTGCCACACTGAGCGGGTGGGGAACTAGAATTCGAACTCATCTTGGGCAATCTCCTCCCACATCGCTTGCAGAGTATTTCGCCCAATCTTCCATGAGCGCGACACGCTTCTTGAAGAGGTCTCCGCGGCGATAACTGGAAGTTATCGCTACAACCTATCCCGCGACTTTCTCGATGGTCGGCGAGGGGGAGCCTTTCCAGGTCAGCCGGAAAACTCCGCCCTGCGCTACTGACTGGATTGCATGTGGCCATAACACCGCAAAGCAAGTCCCACCTTCGTGCCGAACAGATGGATATATGATCCCGTTGGCGCCCCTGGTCCTTGCCGCCAGCGCCAACGCATTTCCTGCAGGATAGCCGGCAGAGCTGTCAGGATTTAGCGCGGGATGGTTCCGGTGTTGGCGGAGGTCGGCGTATTCTCCGGCCAGGCTTGCAAATAGCTCCGAGTACTCAACTACCGCTTCGAATAGGCTCGTGCGAGCAAGAAATTCGGTCATATGGAACGAGACTTCGGCCAGTGATGTAGAAACATCCAGGGCGGCATACCAAGCCCCCCTGTGGGCATCATTGAACCTATTGAGTTCCCCAGGCTTGGCGTATGAAAACGCCGCATTTATGAATGTTGAATGCGGAACATTATAGATCAGCTCTTCTGCTGCGACCCCTTCAATGCCGTGGTCCTGTGCAATTAATCTACTGCTAGTGACACCCTCGATTTCTGCAAGCTCCGCCAGTTCCTTTTCGTTATCTGCCAGCGCTTTCAGAACAGATCCGCGCAACCGCGCGGTCGTCACCAGGCGCACGGTTCGAGGAAACGCGTCCCGGATAACCGTTATGCCATCGATAAAATCAGAGGCCTCCACGAACCGCATCGATATAGCGGCGGATTTCGAGCATTCGAGGAATGCCGCCTTCGATCATTGCATCGATAGGACGCCGGTTCGCAAAAAGGGATCCTTTATTAGAAAGCTGAGGCCATCTGTCAGCCATTTTGTCTGCGAAAAGGAGGTGCAACCCTTTAAATGTGCCTATGAGGGCAGAAATGCGCGTGAGCTGGTCCTGATTCAGGGCCTCAGCCCGATCACCGCGCTTTATCCTGTCCCAAGTACTTGGTGAAACGCCCAGCAACGCAGCCGCTTCAGGGTTTGTGAGATCCCAATTCTTAGCGAGCTTGATGAAGGCCTTGAGGGCTGTGGCGCTAAGACGTTCGCGTGCCTTTGGATCAGCGAAGTTTTGGACTTCGTCTGCAACCTTCCTCGCGATGGTGCTGATTTCGGCCGTTCCCATATCACGTCTCCTGACGGATTATATGTCGTCATTTGGTGTAATATCAAGGTTTCATACCTAGGAATATAGGCCTACCGCACGACCCCTGCTCGGCAGAAATCCATGGCGCAGCAAGGAAAACCGGAAGGGCGCCAGGCCTATGAGGAGCCCGTCACCATCCCATCGGAGAAAAAGAGGTGATGCGCTGCCGTGCGGTGAGGGCGGCAACGCTATCCATGGCGGCTCCTGCCTGCGGCGATCGTTGGCGTATATAGAGGCCGAATCCTGGCGATTTGGATCATATGCGATCCGCGAGCTTGACTTCGACAGGCATTCTTTTAGAATGATCTATATAAAGGCCGAAACTTGGCGATATGGCTTATATATAGTTCATAGGTGATGGAAATGACTGCAACGCATAAACGGACATATTCGCGCTACGCGCTGGAGGGGCTTGGCCTTTTCGGTAAGATCATCCGGCTGGGCCGGATGCAGCACAGGCTAACCGCACAGGAGCTGGCCGAGAGGATCGGTGTTTCACGCAGCACCCTGCAGCGCATCGAGAAGGGCGATCCCAAAGTCGAAATCGGACTGATGTTCGAAGCCGCCGCCATTGTCGGCGTGAAGCTGTTCGATGCGGACGACAAGGGCATCACAGCACTCTCAGGGCGCACGGACGACCGCATCGCGCTGCTGCCCAAGCACGTCTACAAGGCCGGCAAGCAGGTCGTCGATGAGTTCTAAGGTCCCCAGGTACGACGAAGCCTATGTCTGGGTCTGGCTGCCGGGCGAGACCGCGCCGGTTGTCGCCGGGCGGCTATATGCCCATGACGGGCTCGTCAGTTTCAACTACGGCAGGAGCTTTCGTGAACTGCGCCGGGCAATCCCGCTTTATCTCCCGGAACTGCCGCTGAAGGCAGGCGAATTGCCGCTGCTCCCCGGCCTGACAATGCCGGGATGCATCCGCGATGCCGCTCCCGATGCATGGGGACGGCGCGTGATCCTCAACCGCAAATTCGGTGTGAAGGGCGATGATATTGCGCAGCTCGATCTTTCAGAACTGACGTTCCTGCTGGAATCAGGCTCGGATCGCATCGGCGCGCTCGATTTTCAGTCTTCGCCCACCCATTACGAGCCGCGCGCACTGGCCAATGCCACTCTCGAAGAACTTGTCCAATCGGCGGAGCGGGTGGAGAAAGGTATTCCGCTCACCCCCGAACTGGATCAGGCGCTGCATCACGGCAGCTCGATCGGAGGTGCCCGGCCCAAAGCGCTGATCGATGACGGTGCCGTCAAGCATGTCGCGAAATTTTCCTCGTCCACCGACCTTTACAGCGTCGTCAAAGCGGAATTCATCGCCATGCGGCTTGCCGCCCTATGCGGAATCAGGGCGGCACCCGTCTCGCTTGTCCGCGCCGCCGGCAAGGACGTGCTGCTTGTCGAGCGTTTCGACCGGATCAAGACCGACGGCGGCTGGCAGCGTAAATCCATGGTCTCGGCGCTGACGATGCTGGCGCTCGATGAGATGATGGCGCGTTACGCCAGCTATCAGGATTTGGCGGAGATTATTCGCCACCGATTTGCCGCGCCGGCGGAAACCCTGCGCGAGCTGTTCAGCCGCATCGTCTTCAACATCCTTTGCGGCAACACCGACGATCATGCCCGCAACCATGCGGCGTTCTGGGACGGGGCCAAGCTCACCCTCACACCAGCTTACGACATTTGTCCGCAGGGCCGCAGCGGCCAGGAGGCCAGCCAGGCCATGCTGATCAGCGGCAATAACCGCATGAGCCGGATCGCGTCCTGCCTTGAAGCCGCGCATCACTTCCTGCTCGGCGCGCCGCAAGCTGTTGCGATTGTTGAAGGCCAGCTTCGATGCATTGGGGAGAATTGGCCGCGTGTCAGCGAGGAAGCGGCGCTCTCCGACACAGACCGCAATCTGTTCTGGGGCCGACAGTTCCTCAATCCTTACGCTTTTACGGCGCTGGAAGGGAGCGCCGACGCGCTTCGCGCTCTGGCTGACGAACTACGCAACCGTGTCCGCGCCTGATCCAATACGGTCGCACGGGTGAGATTCACACCGAGTGTTTTTCCGGCACGAAGCCTTAGACGAAATGTGTTTGCAAATGCGCGTTCGGCGCCTCGGGACCGGGCCGGCCAAGGAAGCAGAGTCATGTCTCAGCAGGGTGAGCTTATCCCCGCGGCTGGTGTTTCGCGTGGCCGATTGTCTGAAATCGCGAAGCTCAGAACTCTGGATGCGGTGAAGCGCGCTTGGCACATAGCCAGTGATGCGCTATACATGCCGTGTCACGCATGTGACACGCAGATTTGCGTAAGTCATTGAAAGTGCGTTGAAGCGGAATCAACGCCACTCATCAAAAAAGTCAGGATTTCCGCCGATTTCCTCTTTCAAAGACACCGCTCATAACGGTTAGGTCGCGGGTTCGAGTCCTGGCGGGCCCACCATTCGCTTCGCTCATGGCGGTCCCGCCAGGTTATTGAATGGCGCCGCTGTGCGGCGCGGGGGCGGGCCCACCAACATTTGTTCTCTATCTGAGCTACCACACCAACTGTGTCGCCTCGTATAGCAGGTATTGGCGGCGTGACGGCTATTACCTAAATCTCCCGCAGACAGAACCGTGAAGCGGCCTATGGCGTCACGATTTTTGTGGCCGGCCTCCAGCCGCTTGCGTTAACCGATCCCGCTTCCCCGGCGGCAAACAGGCTTTCAAGGTGCGCTTGATCGAAATCCGATGAATTATCCTTGACCGTGGCGGGCAGTGAAGAGACGGAAAGTTCGCAGCCGGTGCGCTGGCAGAATTGAGCGGTTGCAACGATCACAGAACGGACCGCTGCCTTGCCCCCCACGTCTATGGTACGCCCGAGAATCGGAATGGTGCTGCGAGGTGTAACAGCGAATTGGCTGTCAACCTGACCGTTGATGATGATGAACAAGTGTGCGTGAAACGGCGGCGGCGTGACAGGCTTGGCCAGGAAGAGCGACTGCGGAATGGCAAAAAACGCGTCTTCGGTCTGGCCATCCACGTGCATTTCGCTGAAGACATGCCCGGCGCTCTCAACCCTGATCATGCTGGGCGCATAGGCGCCAGGTACACTGGCCGAGGCGACCAGCACGGCTGCGAACAGGTTCTGCGCCTCAACTCCACCCTTGGCGGCGATCGCTCCCATGTCCCATACAACCAACTGTTCCGTATCGAGGTTGGTCGTGCCGACCAGAAGGCGGCGCCCTTTCGCGTGTTCTGCGGCTACTGCCTTGATGAGCCTGTCGGACACATAGCTGCGCACCAGCGCTTCAAGGGGTGCCTTGCTGTAGAAGTCCCGGCGTAAAAAAACTGAGCAGCAGCCGAGGTTGCATAAGATGGGCGATTGCCGGTCCGAAGTAGGCTTGATGCAGTTCATTGTCCCATGCGGGACCCAGAAAGGCGAAGGGCGCGAGCAATGCGCCCGCGCTTACGCCTGTGACGAGCTGAAATTCAGGCCGCTGGCCATCCTTGCTCCAGCCATAAAGCAGACCCGCACCATATGCGCCATTGGCCCCGCCTCCCGAGATTGCCAAGGCATCTATTTCTCCTTTGGCATCCGGCCTCAGGGACTGCCTGAGCATAAGCGCCAGACTCTCGTCCTCGGCCGCATAGCGAACTTGCCCAAAGCCCGGTGGAGAAGCCGAGGCTTGTTCTGCCTGCGTGAAGGGGGCGCGGGGCAGCGTCACGCAGCCCGCGAGCATGACGCAGAGAATGATCAAGCCCACCAGAGAAAGAGTGCCGCAACGCAAGTTCATAATGCGCTCCATAAAGGCACTATGTGGCCCAATTGACCGACTTGCTACCTCACGTTTGAAAACATCCCTAAGCCAAGCCACATTGGCGGCCCACCGGTGATGGCCCTGCGTGAGCAGAACGTCCCCTCCATTTTCTCAGGGTCTCAATTCTGCGGCATCACGCTTTCCCACGGGACCGGGCAATAAGTCACGTAGGGGTAATATTCCTGGTACGGATCACACCAGTACCACCACCCCAGCGGCTGCTGATAGGGCGTGTAGAGATCGGGATAGGGATAGACCGGCGCGTCGAAATAATACCAGTCCGGTCCCACGACCCACCACCATCCGAGACGCCCGCCATGACTGGAATGCTGCCAGCCGCCACCCTGCCATGTATGCAGGTCGAAGTCGCGGACATTGCCGCGCCAGGAATTGGGGCGGGGCAGATTGGTGCCCGCGAAGCGATGGGGCGCAATCTTGACAGGGGCGGTGTCATGATGGAAATCGCCCCAGCCGACCGGACCCCGTGGACCGCCGTGGAAAACCGGTGGCGCATGGAACGCACCAGCGGCATGGCCGGTGGGCGCGGCATGACCGCCGCCACCGCTGCGCTCGTGCTGGGCGGCAGCGGGAAAAGCGAGCAGTGCCAAGGCGGACAGTGACAGCAATGTTTTTCGCAGCAGCATGCGGTTTCTCCTCATCATCGCGGTCACCAGACCCCTCCCGGTCACCGGCGGCCATGATCCGGATCAAAGTCTTGTGCATGCGGCCCTGAGAAAAAAGGCGATCTAGTTTGAAGCATGGAATCACTACTCAAATTGAGGCTGACCGTTTTGGGTGGTGGCCAATTGCTGATTGAGGCTCGCCAATGCCGGCTCAGGCGCAGCGTTGTTCCCAGCGTACTCGCGCGAGAAGCTACCCCAGCGATCCTTCAGGAAGCTAGACCCTTAAGACCGGCCGCCAGCAAGGGGATAATGTCAATATCGCTTTCGGGATTTGAAACTGTATTGGTCGTTACCAGACGGACATTGAAATTGCGAAGCGTGTTGCCCAGTGACGGGTCCGCGAGACCATGGACGGCCACAACAACGGTTGGGAGGGATGTCTGCTGACGGATAATTTCCAATGCCTTCAACATTGTCGCTCCGCTGGCGACAATGTCGTCCAGCAGCACAGGGGTTGATCCTGATGGGATTTGCAACCCTGCCGCGCTGATCGCGACAGATCGATCGCCGAGTCGTGTTTTTTGAAGAACGTCAAATCCTGCCCCGCAGATTGATGCGACGTCTCCCACCCATTGTTTGCTTTCGTCATCCGGCCCTATGAGAAACGGGTTTCTGACGTTCTGTTTGATCCATGCGGCAAGGGCCGGACCAGCATGCAAGGCGCGGGCGGGGATGGAATAGATTTCCCCCAGCGAGTGGTAGCGGTGCAAATGGGGATCGATCGTCAATAACCAATCCAGGCTTTTGGAGATCAGCCTGGCAAAGCTGCGCGATGTCACGGCCTCGCCGGGATGAAAACGGCAGTCCTGCCGCATATAGCCGAGATAAGGCGCTACAAGTCCGACGCGTCGGGCGCCGAGCTGGCGCAATGTATCGGCGGCAAAGATCAGTGGAAGAAATTTCTCATTGGGGTGCGCCAGCGTGCAAACGAGGGCGACCGCCCGGTCTTTTGGGACGTCATCCAGGCGGAGATAGGTCTCCCCGTCGGGAAACGTCCGCAAGACCATGCTGCCGAGTTTACTCCCGGTCATTTCCGCCAGCCTGGCGGCGGTGGCTTCGTTTCCAGGCATTGCCAGTAACAGCGGCTTCATAGGGACGTGAGCCGGAACAGGTCGGTATTTGCTGCGGCGTAGGTCAGGGCATAAGCGAGACCGCCCTCGGCCTCCGCGTGTACAGTGCAGAGCGGAGCGCCTGTGGTCACTCTGTCGCCGATGCGGACATGCAGTTCAACACCGGCGGCCTTGTCTTCGGGGGCTCCTGCGAGCTTTGCGAGCCGGGAAATCCGGCGGTTGTCCATTGCTGTAATCGTACCCGTTCGAGATGCGGTGAGGGCGTGGTGGTGACTGGCCGTCGGCGGCTGCCGCATGCCGCCTTGTGCGGCGCATATGCGCTGGAATTTTCCCCAGGCGCGGCCATCATCCAGAACGCGTGCCGCTTCGGTCTTGCCCCGGCCTTCCGGCACTTTTCCGGTCAGCTCCAGCAAGGCGCCGGCCAGCGTCACCGCGCGCTCCCGCAGATCCTGCGGCGCGCCCGGTTCGCGCCGGAGTACCGCCAGAACATCGCGCGCTTCCAAGGCGGGACCGATGCCGCGTCCGATCGGCTGGCTGCCGTCGCCGCGAACAACGCGCAGATGTATACCGAAAGTGCTTGCGACCTCGGCCAGACCTTTCTCCAGAGACTCTGCCGCATCGCCACTTCGGACCTTGGCGGTCGGCCCAACAGGCATGTCCACCACAAGATGCGTTACGCCCGCGGCAATTTTCTTCGACAAAATCGATGCAATCATCTGACCCTCGCTGTCGATGTCGAGCGCGCGTTCGATCCGGATCAGAATGTCGTCTGCGGGGCTAAGGGCCACGGCGCCACCCCAGGCGATGCATCCGCCTTCCTGCTCAACGGTTGCGCGAATCGCATCTCGGTCCAGGATCACGGGGGCCAGCGTTTCCATGGTATCGGCGGTTCCCGCCGGCGAAGTAATCGCGCGCGAGGAGGTTTTGGGTATTGTCAGGCCAAGAGCCGCGCAAATCGCCACGATGATCGGGGTTGTGCGGTTTCCAGGAAGGCCGCCAACGGAATGCTTGTCGGCGACAATAGGGCGGTCCCAGTGCAACCGCTCTCCGCTCGATACCATTGCGCGGGTGAGCGACGCTACTTCTTCCGTTGATAGTGGACTGGTGGCGCAAGCGGTAACGAAGGCGGCAATCTCGATCGCCGAGTATCGTCCAGCGACGATGTCGGCGATGATTTGCGTTATCGCGCTCTCACACAGTGTCCCGCCGAAAATGCGGCGCCGGACCTGGCCCAGCGACTCCACGGGCGGTGCATGCTGTGCCCTTATCAAGCCACCCTCGCGCAGCCCCAGGCGTTGCCATGTGGAATCCGAAAGTCCGGCCTCGTTGCGGCGCAGGAAGTCGCCTTCGACCTGATAAAGGGTGGCTATGACATGGGCCATAGGTGTGGTCAGCAGGATGCGATTGTGGGAGGTGAAGCCCTCCGAGCGGCTGATGACGCTGTCCTTGCGAAGGAAAACGACGGTCTCGGAATGCGTATCGATTCCCAGGCGGCGCGCAACCAGTTGATGGGGGTCAGAAATCATGCCAGTTCAACGCTCTGTCCATGATCAGGTACGACACAATCCCAGCCACGGTGTTCCTGTAAGCTATGGCGAAAGGCGTCCGCGCTCTGCGCCTCGCCATGGACGACGAAGGTTGTACGGGGCGGCTTGGCAAACCCGCCGGCCCAGCGCAGAAGCTCGTCGCGATCCGCGTGTGCCGAGAGCATGGAAAGGTTATGCACCTCGGCCTTGACCGGGACATAATGGCCGAACATCTTGATCGCCTGAGCCCCCGACACCATAGCAGCGCCGCGCGTGCCGCCAGCCTGGAAACCGGTGAAAAGGATCGTATTCCGAGGGTCTGGCGCGTAATGTTCCAGATGGTGCAGCACCCGGCCGCCTGTCGCCATGCCGCTGGCCGATATGATGACTTTTGCCATGGGGCTTGCTGTCAGGGACTTGGACTCTTCGGCGGTTCTTACATAGTGCACGCCATCGTGCAGCGTCCTCAGTTGGCCAGCGTCCAGCCGGTGATCGCCGGCATGGTGCATGAAAATGTCGGTGGCATCGATGGCCATCGGACTGTCGAGGAAGACGGGCAATATCTTTGGCAGACGGTTCGACGCTTTGAGCCGTGCCAGGTGATAAAGAAGACTTTGAGCCCGCCCGACAGCGAAGGCAGGCACTACGACCGTGCCGCCGCGATGAATTGTCCGGCCAATGATGGCGGCGAGCTGATCCTGAGGGTCGGTGCGGTCGTGCAGCCGGTCGCCATAGGTCGATTCCATCAGCAGATAGTCTGCATGACCGGGCGTCACGGGGTCGGGCATCAGCGGGTCATCGTAACGGCCGATGTCACCGGAAAACACGATCCGTTTTCCATCCCATTCAATTATCACGGAAGCCGCGCCCAGTATGTGTCCGGCATGCACAAAGCGAAGCTGCGCGCCTTCTCCCAGGTCGATCGTCTGATCGAAGGAGGCCGGTTTCAGTCGATCGAGAGCCGCGCGGGCATCATCTTCCGTGTAAAGCGGCAGCGCTGGATTATGTTTCGAGAAGCTGTGGCGATTGGCGAAGGCCGCATCCTGTTCCTGGAGATGGCCGGAATCGGGAAGCAGGATGGAACAGAGGGCGGCCGTGGCATCAGTGCAGACGACCCGACTCTGGAAGCCATTGCGAACCAGGAGGGGAAGATAGCCGGAGTGATCAAGGTGCGCATGGGTCAGAACGACAGCACTGATGTCCGGGGGTGAAATCGGCAAGGCCGCCCAATTGCGCAGCCGCAGGGCCTTGTATCCCTGGAACAACCCGCAATCGATCAGAATCCGATGTCTGTCTTTTTGCAGAAGATATTTGGACCCGGTCACCGTTCCGGCACCCCCCAGGAAAGTCAGTGTCAGCGCCATGTTGCTCCGGCTGATGATCTGCAGGCTGCAAACTGCTCCACAGAAGGGTCATTTCCTTTGATCCTTCGCAAAGTTGTGTTAAATCAAAGTCTATCGGGCATCCCTGGCCCATGAATGTCGATCCTGATCGGAATCGTGCCCGTGGGTACCTTTCTCAACATGAGCGATCCACCATGAACGCAATGCAGGAAGTCCGGTCCCACCCCGCGGGTCCGCTTTCGCCGGACCTTCTCCGGAGGATGCATGCCTATTGGCGGGCCGCCAATTATCTGTCGGTGGGACAGATTTATCTGAAAGATAATGCACTCCTCGAGAAGCCGTTGGAGCTTGCGCACATCAAGCCGCGCCTGCTGGGCCATTGGGGTACGACGCCGGGTCTGAATTTTCTCTACGTTCACCTCAACCGTATGATCAAAGAAAATGATTTGAACATGATGTACGTTATCGGTCCGGGCCATGGCGGGCCGGGGATCGTGGCGCAGACCTATCTGGAAGGATCCTATACCGAACGTTACCCTGCGATTGAGCGCAGCAAAAACGGATTGCAACGACTTTTCCGCCAGTTTTCCTGGCCTTACGGGATTCCCAGCCATGTCTCGCCGGAGACGCCCGGCTCCATTCATGAAGGTGGCGAGCTCGGCTATTCGCTGCTGCATGCCTATGGCGCGGCGTTCGATAATCCCGATCTAATCGTCGCCTGTGTCGTCGGCGACGGCGAAGCGGAAACGGGTGCCTTGGCAGCGAGCTGGCATTCCAACAAGTTTATCAACCCGGCGCGCGATGGCGCGGTGCTTCCCATTCTGCATCTTAACGGCTTCAAGATCGCCAATCCGACCATTCTCGCGCGCATCAGCCGCGAGGAACTGACCGATCTGCTCAGGGGCTATGGCTATGAGCCGCATTTCGTGGAGGGCAGCGATCCCGAAGTGATGCATCAAACCCTGGCCGGCACGCTGGATGCAATTTTGGCGGAGATTCGCAATATTCAGAGCGCCGCTCGCGCTCATAGCCCGTCCGAGAAGCTTGTGCGACCCCGCTGGCCGATGATCGTGCTTCGCACGCCCAAGGGCTGGACGGGGCCGAAAGTTGTTGACGGGCTGCCGGTAGAAGGCACCTGGCGTGCCCATCAAGTGCCGATCGCTGACTTCAAAAAACCCGAACATCTGAAACAGCTGGAAGACTGGATGCGCAGCTACCGGCCGCAGGAACTGTTCGACGAATGCGGAAAATTACGTGAGGAATTTGCCGACCTGGCGCCTACCGGTCATCGTCGCATGGGGTTCAATCCGCACGCCAATGGCGGCGAGTTGTTACAGCCGCTTTCGATGCCGCATTTTCACGCCTATGCCGTGCCGGTTTCCAAACCCGGCAGCGGACGGGCCGAGGCGACACGCGTATTGGGTACTTTCCTGCGCGACGTGATGAAGTCCAATATCGACAGCGGAAACTTTCGACTGTTCGGACCGGATGAGACCGCCTCAAACAGGCTGGAGGCCGTCTACGCCGTCTCTGGCAAGGAGTGGATGGCGGAAACGGTCGCGAACGATACTGACCTCAGCCAGACGGGCCGGGTCATGGAAGTGTTGAGCGAGCATCTCTGCGAGGGCTGGCTGGAAGGATATCTGCTGACCGGCCGCCACGGTCTTTTCTCATGTTACGAGGCCTTCATCCACATCATCGATTCCATGTTCAACCAGCACGCCAAGTTCCTCAAAGCGAGCAAGACGATCGGCTGGCGCAAACCCATTGCGTCGCTCAATTACCTTCTGACCTCTCATGTCTGGCGCCAGGATCATAACGGCTTTTCCCATCAGGATCCGGGCTTCATCGATCATGTCGCCAACAAGAAGTCCGATATCGTGCGGATCTATCTGCCGCCCGACGCGAACAGCCTGCTGTCGGTCGCGGATCACTGCCTGCGCAGCCGCAACTACATCAACCTCATCGTCGCCGGCAAGCAGCCGGAGTGGCAGTGGCTGGACATGGATTTCGCGGTCCGCCATTGCACGGTGGGCGCTGGTATCTGGCGCTGGGCTAGCAACGGGGTCGACGACCCGGATGTCGTGATGGCCTGCGCGGGCGATGTGCCGACCCTGGAGACGCTGGCAGCCGTGACGCTCTTGCGGGAATACGTTCCGGACATCCGGATCCGTGTCGTCAACGTGGTCGACTTGATGGTTTTGCAACCTCAGTCCGAGCACCCTCACGGCATGGAAGACCAGGATTTCGACGAATTGTTCACCACGGACAAGCCGGTGATCTTCGCCTTCCACGGTTATCCGGCGATGATCCACAAGC
>CAWHLV010000012.1:0-4613 GCA_963830095.1 uncultured Alphaproteobacteria bacterium | reverse complement strand
TGGCGGCCTTCTTCTTGGTCGCCTTCTTGGCCTTCTTGGCCTTTTTCTTCGCAGCCATGTTCAACTCCTCTATCGTTTGTTCGGGTCCGAACGACTCATGTCGCCCCCCGCAACGTCATCAATATGAATTACTTGCATTTTGAAATGCAACTCTGCCGGGGCTTTCGGAAAAGAGCCAAAATCGCGAAATTCAGGAAACCCCCGTTTTAAAAGGGTTAAATTTGACATTCCGTATACGGACTAAAAAATGCGAAAAATGCGGGTCAGACTCCCGTTTTGTGCATTTTGTGCAAATCACCCCTCTTCGGGCAGATTGAGTCGGGTCTTGAGGGCGGCATTCACGGCGGCCGGATTGGCCTTGCCCCCCGTCTGTTTCATCACCTGACCGACGAACCAGGCGGCGAGCTTGGGCTTGGCCTTCACCTCTTCCACCTTGTCGGGGTTGGCGGCGATGACCGCTTCGATCGCCGCATCGATGGCGCCGGTATCGGTCACCTGCTTCATGCCGCGCGCTTCGACCACCTGACGGGGATCACCACCTTCGGTCCAGACGATGTCGAGCAGGTCCTTGGCGATCTTGCCGGAGATGGTCTTGTCCGCAACCATCTGGATGATCGCATTGTTGGCGGCCGCACTCACCGGCACTTCAATGATTGACAGCCCGTCACGATTGAGACGGCCCAGCACTTCATTGTTCAGCCAGTTGACGGCGGACTTGGCGTCCACACCCTTGGCCAGCTCTTCGTAATAATCGGCCAACTCACGCTCGGCGACCACCACCGAGGCGTCATAGGCCGACAGACCCTGCGCCATGAAGCGGGTTTTCTTCTCGTCGGGCAGTTCCGGCAGCGATTTTTCGATTTCCGCCACCCAGGCCGCGTCCAGTTCCAGCGGCAACAGGTCGGGATCGGGGAAATAGCGATAGTCATGCGCCTCTTCCTTGGAGCGCATGGAGCGGGTTTCCCCCGCCTTGCTGTCATAAAGCCGGGTTTCCTGGCGGATGGTGCCGCCGCCTTCGATCACCTCGATCTGGCGGCGGGCTTCATATTCAACGGCTTGCGCGATGAAGCGCATGGAATTGACGTTCTTGATCTCGCAGCGCGTGCCCAGATGCTTGAAGCTGCCGTCGGCGCGGAATTTCTCATAGCCGCCCACCCGGCAGACCGAGACATTGACGTCGGCCCGCATGGAGCCTTCGTCCATGTTGCCATCGCAGGTGCCCAGATAGCGCACGATCGCCCTGAGTTTCTTCAGGAACGCCGCGGCTTCCTCGGATGTGCGCATATGCGGCTTGGTGACGATCTCCATCAGGGCGATGCCGGACCGGTTCAGGTCCACAAAGCTCGAATTGGGGTGCTGGTCATGCAGGCTCTTGCCCGCGTCCTGCTCCAGATGCAGTCGCTCGATCCCCACCCGGATGCTTTCGCCATCCTTGAGGTCGATCATGACCTCGCCTTCGCCCACGATGGGGTCCTTGTACTGGCTGATCTGATAGCCCTGGGGCAAATCGGGGTAGAAATAATTCTTGCGGTCGAAGATCGAGCGCAGGTTGATCTTGGCCTTCAGCCCCAGACCGGTGCGGACAGCCTGTTCGACGCATTTCCCGTTGATCACCGGCAACATGCCGGGGAAACCGGCGTCGATGAAGCTGACCTGGCTGTTGGGCTCAGCCCCGAACGCAGTCGAGGCGCCAGAAAACAGCTTGGAATTGGAAAGAACCTGGGCATGAACTTCCATGCCGATCACGATTTCCCACTCGCCGGTTTCACCCTTGAGCAGTTTGTTTTTCGTTGGCGCGTTCATACGGACCACCATTTGGCCGGGGAATGCCTGAAATCGGCGGCCTGTTCCACCGCGTAGGCCGCGCGCAGCAGGGTCGCTTCGTCAAAGGCCTTGCCGATCAGCTGAAGGCCCAGCGGCAGGCCGTTCCGGGTCAGCCCGGCCGGCACCGAGATGCCCGGCAGGCCCGCCAGGTTCACCGTCACGGTGAAAACGTCCTGAAGATACATCTCCAACGGATCGGTGGTCTTGGCGCCGACGCCAAAAGCCGGGCCCGGCGTGGTCGGGGTCAGCAGCACGTCGCACTTTTCAAACGCCTGCTCGAAGTCGCGCTTGATCAGGCTGCGCAGCTTCTGGGCTTTGGCATAATAAGCGTCGTAATAACCAGCCGACAGCACATAGGTGCCGATCAGGATGCGCCGCTGCACTTCCGCGCCAAAACCTTCGCCCCGGCTTTTTTCATAGAGCTCGGTGATGTCATGCACGCCAGGCGCGCGATAGCCGAACTTGACGCCGTCATAGCGGGCCAGATTCGACGAGGCTTCCGCCGGCGCCACGATGTAATAGGTGGGCAGTGCATATTTGGTGTGAGGCAGCGAGACTTCCACAATCTCGGCACCCTGTGCCTTAAGCCAGTCCGCACCCTTGGACCAAAGCGCGTCGATCTCCGCCGGCGCGCCGTCGATGCGGTATTCCTTCGGGATGCCGATCTTTAGCCCCTTGATGCCGCCGTCCAGCAGCTTTTCGTAATCGGGTACGGCCATGTCCACGCTGGTGGAAATCCTTCGGGTCCACGCTGGCCATGGTCTTCAGCATAATGGCGGCGTCCCTGACCGTCTTGGTCATGGGACCGGCCTGATCCAGCGAAGACGCAAAAGCGACGATGCCGAAACGCGAGCAGCGGCCATAAGTCGGCTTCAGGCCCACCCGGCCGGTGACGGCGGCCGGCTGGCGGATAGAGCCGCCGGTGTCGGTGCCAGTCGCGGCCAGGCACAGATCGGCGGCAACCGCGGCGGACGAGCCGCCGGACGAACCGCCCGGCACCAGATTGGCGTTGCTGTCGCTGGCCCGCCAGGGATTGAACACCGGACCGAACGCGCTGGTCTCGTTGGACGAGCCCATGGCGAACTCATCCAGATTGGTCTTGCCCAGCATCACCGCGCCGGCATCCCACAAATTCTGGGTGACGGTGGATTCATACGGCGGCACGAAATTGCCCAGGATCTTCGATGCGGCCGTGGTGCGCGTGCCCTTGGTGCAGAACAGATCCTTGATCGCGAGTGGCAGGCCTTCCAGCGCGCCGTTCGAGCCCTTGGCAATGCGCGCATCCGCGGCATCGGCCGCCTGCAAGGCCTGCTCGCCGGCTTCGGTGATGAAGGCGTTCAGCGGCCGCGCCTTCTCGATCGCCGTGACAAAGGCGGACGTCAATTCGCGGGAGGAAATCTTCTTGGCCCGGATGGCGTCGCGCGCCTCGGCCAAGGTCAGGGATGTGAGCTCGCTCATTACTCGACCACCTTGGGCACGACAAAGAAGTGGTCTTCACTACCCGGCGCATTGGCGAGCAGCGCCTCGGCCTGGTTGCCGTCACTCACCTTGTCCTCGCGCCACTTCAGCTTCTGGGCCACCACCGAGGTCATGGCCGGTACACCGGTCACATCGACTTCGCCCAGCATCTCGACCCACTGGAAGATGCCATTCAGTTCGGCGGCCATGGGTTCCAGACGGTTTTCCGGCACCGCCAGGCGGGCCAGTTTGGCGATGCGACGCACGGTGTCCTTGTCGACGGACATAGAGTTCCTGCTGTGTTAGGTAGGGGTCTGGTAGCTAGCAACCGGGGGGTCCGGAGGCAAGCAAAAGGGGACCCGGTTGGCAGTCGTGGCGCTGGAAGAGCTCAAAATCGCGCCCGGCAACCGCCTGCTGGGGCTGGATTTGGGGGAAAAGACCATCGGCCTGGCCCTGTCAGACACCAGCCTCTCCATCGCCACCCCCTTTGAGACCCTGAAACGGGGCAAATTCGCCGCCGATGCCGCCCGACTGGACCATATAATAAGTGCGCAAGGAGTCGGCGGCCTGGTGGTCGGCCTGCCCCTGAACATGGACGGTTCCGACGGCCCTTCGGCCCAGTCGGCCCGGGCCTTTGGCCGCAACTGGGCAAACCATTCGGCCCTGCCCCTCGTATTCCAGGATGAACGGCTTTCCACCAGCGCCGTCACCCGCACCCTGCTCGAGGCCGATGCCTCGCGCCGGCGCCGCGACGAGGTGGTGGACAAAATGGCGGCCGCTTACATTTTGCAGGGCGCGCTGGACAGGTTGCGGAACATCAGATGAGAAAAAACTCCGATCCGGCGCGCTTCCTCAAATATCTGCGCCCGCCTGTCCCGATAGACATCCGCACCGAGCGCATCTTCCTGCTGGTCGGAGCGGCGGCGTTCTTCGCCGGCTACGACATGAACATATTTTTCCTGGCGGCGCCGCAGATCCAGGCCACGTTCCATATTCCCGAGAACCAGATCGCGCTGACCACCGCCTATTTCCGGTTGGCCGCTGTCTTCGCCATGCTGATCTGCGCCAGCGCCGACCTGGTGGGGCGCCGCCGCCTGCTGCTGGTCACCATCTTCGGCCAGGCGATATTCACCCTGGCGACCGCTTTTGCCGGCGGCTACAACTCCTTTGTCTGGGCGCAGTTCTTCACCCGCGTCTTCGGTTATGCCGAAGAGATGCTCTGCTTTGTGGTGATCGTGGAAGAAATGGTGGCGGGCGCGCGCGGCTGGGCCAATGGCACCATGACCTCGATGGACTTCACCGGCGCCGGCGTGGCCAGCCTGGTCTTCGCC
>CAWHLV010000011.1:0-6796 GCA_963830095.1 uncultured Alphaproteobacteria bacterium | reverse complement strand
GCAATCGCCAGCGCCGCGCCCGCCACGATCCATTTGCGTTCGACGCGGTCGGTGAACAACAGGCCCAGCGCCGGGCCGAGGGGCGCGGCAATGGCAATGACAAAGGTATAGGCCAGGCTCTTGGTCACGGCGATGCCGCTGGAGATCAGAAGCGCGGGCACCCAGCTTGAAAAGCCGTAATAGCCCGCCGCCTGGAACAGGTTGAAGGCGATCAACATCAGGGTGCGGCCGAGATAAGGCGCCCGCCAGATTTCCCCGAACGATCCCCGGCCCTGTTCCGCCGGCTGCGGCTTGGGCGGCGGCAGTTCTGCGCCTTCCAGTCTTGCTTCGACTTCCCAGATTTCGACAATGGCTTCGGCTTCCTGCGCGCGGCCGTGACCCGCCAGCCAGCGCGGGCTTTCCGGCAGACGCGCACGCACGAACCAGGCCAGCAACGCGCCCACCGATCCCGCCATCACCACAAAACGCCAGCCATCGAGACCAAAGAACGTGCGCGGCACCAGCCACCAGCCCAGCAGCGCCGCCACCGGAATAGCAATGAACTGGATGATGTTGGCATAGGCGAAGGCGCGGCCACGAACGGAGGGCGGCGCCAGCTCGGCGATATAGGTGTCGATGGTCACCAGCTCCACGCCGATGCCGATACCGCAGATGAAACGCCAGATATCCAGATGCAGCGCATCAGTCTGGAACGCCATCACCAGCGAGGCGGCCGCATACCACAAAAGCGAGCCGGTAAAGATGATGCGCCGGCCGAGCCGGTCGGCGACAAAGCCGAACAAGGCGGTGCCCACAAACAGGCCCAGGAAGAAGAAGGCGACAAAGCCGGCAAACCCGCCGGTGCCGAACAGCCCCGCCGTGGTGGTGGTAAGAATATGTGCCTTCACCAGCCCGGGCTGGATATAGGCCGCCATGAACAGGTCGTAGAATTCAAAGAACCCGCCCAGCGACAACAGATTGATGCGCCGCCAGAAGCCGCGCGTGGCGGGCAGTCTTTCAAGCCGTGCGGCGATTGTCCCGGCGTCAGGGGACAAATTCAGCGGCCTTCATTTTCGCGGTGCACGTCGTGGGTAATCACGCCCACGGTCTTGGGCGGCATTTCCAGCCAGTCCTTGCGCTTCAAGGTGCTGACCGTGTCCTCATGGCCGTTCTTCCAGTGCTCATGCATGGAGTCGGCGCTGAACTCATAGTCGCGCGCATTCCCTTCATAGGATTTCTGCTGATAGATCAGCTGCAGGATGGTGGCCTTGGGCAGATGCTCCAGCTTTTCCTTCATCGCCCGCTGCTCGTCGTTGAGCTTGTCGTCGGGCACCAGGACCAGCGCTTCATAGGCGCGCGTCTTCCAGCGCTGCAGCCGCGCGAAACTGTCAGTGACCTGGCGGGTGCGCGAGGAATACATGATGTCCTTCTGCCGCCCCAGCACATCCGACATGGTGCGCGGCAGCTCGCCACGGGCGCTGAACAGATCGACCTGGAACACCAGCGAATTGATGTCGTCATCCTGGGCCAGAAGATGCTGCAGCGGGGTGTTGGAGACGATGCCGCCGTCCCAGAAGTAATCGGTGCCGATCTGCACCATCGGGAAAGCCGGCGGCAGCGCGCCGCTGGCCAGGATGTGCTCGATGCGGATTTCTTCCTTGCGGTTATCGAAGAAGACGAAATTGCCGCTCAGGATATTGACCGCGCCGACCGCGAAATGGATTTCGCCATCATTGAGCCGCTTGAAATCCACCAGCTCCTCCAGCGTCTCCTTGAGCGCGCTGTTGTCATAAAAGCTGGTGGCGTCCTTGGCGCCCGGCGGCAGAAACCAGGGATTGATCTTGTGGGGATTGAACAGGCCGGGTTGGCCGAACAGCGCCGTGGTCAGCGCCGACACGGTGTTGCGGGTCTGGCGATAGATGTCGCCGTCGGGCGTATAGGGCCAGATGGTACGGTTGGTGATCCGGTCCCAGAATTCGCACACGGCCGCCAGCCGCCGGTCGGGCGCATTGCCTGCAATCAAGGCAGAATTGATCGCGCCAATGCTGACGCCGGAAACCCATTCCGGTTCCAGGCCGGCTTCATGAAGCGCCTGATAGACACCGCCCTGATAGGCGCCCAAGGCGCCGCCGCCCTGCAAGACCAGCGCAATGCGCCCGCAACCCGACGGCCGCTGAACCGGCGCATAACGATGCCCGGACGGATGGTTGTGCGGCGTTTTTGTGTCCATGGCCAAATCATAGCCGAAATCGTGACGGTTTCCGACCCGCTGCTGCGGCTTATCGCCCATTCGAGGTGCGCGCGCCGCCGTGCCATGCTTGGCCCGCACCTTTTCGGAGATAGCCCCATGTCCTTCAAAGGCAAAGTCGCCCTTGTCACCGGCTCGACCTCGGGCATCGGGCTCGCCATCGCCCGCGCCTTCGCAGCGGACGGCGCCGATATCTGCATCAACGGTTTTGGTGATGCGGCAGCGATCGAGACGGAACGGAGCGGCATCGAGAAGGATTTCGGCGTCAAGGCGATCTATAGCGGCGCCGACATGAGCAAAGGCTCCGAATGCGAGGCGATGATTACTGAGGCCGCCAAACAACTCGGTTCGGTCGATATCCTGGTCAACAATGCGGGCATCCAGTTCGTTTCCCCGATCGAGGAATTCCCGCCGGAGAAATGGGACCAGATCATCGCCATCAATCTGTCGTCCGCCTTCCACACCATCCGCGCCGCGGTGCCGGGCATGAAAGCGAAGAAATGGGGCCGCATCATCAACACGGCTTCCGCCCATGCCCTGGTCGCCTCGCCCTTCAAGTCGGCCTATGTCTCGGCCAAGCACGGCATCGCAGGACTGACCAAGACGGTGGCGCTGGAAACCGCCACCTTCGGCATCACCGCCAACGCCATCTGCCCGGGCTATGTCTGGACACCGCTGGTGGAAAAACAGATTCCCGACACCATGGCGGCGCGCCACATGACGCGCGAGCAGGTGATGAACGATGTGCTGCTGACGGCCCAGCCGACCAAGCAGTTCGTCACGGTGGATGAGGTCGCGTCGCTGGCGGTCTATCTCGCCGGCGACATGGCGCGTTCCATCACCGGCAGCATCATCACTATAGATGGTGGTTGGACTGCAGCCTGAGGCCGCGCCCCAGCGACAGTTTGCGACAAAGCGTTTATTTCCGCCGCAATTCGGTCAGCGCAGGTTCATGTTGAAGCATGTAATCTTCCCGTCATTTCCAAAACAGGGAGAGAGACATGAAACACCTTATCGTCGCCGCCGCTTTGACCTTGCTGGCCGCGCCTGCCTTGGCGCAGGACCGTCATGACGACCATAACAATAACGCCAACAACACGATGATGATGAACCATGACGATCATCATGCCGGCAACTCCATGATGATGGCCGCGCACCATGACTGGCACAAAGGCGACCGTATCGGCGGTGACGACTGGAACCGCGGCGAACGCGTCTCCGATTATCGCAGCTATCACCTGCGCCGCCCACCGCACGGCTATGAATGGCGCCGGGTGGACAACAATTACGTGCTGGCCGCCGTGGCCGGCGGGGTGATCGCCTCGATCGTCGCTGCCAGCCACTAGGCGCAAACGAATTAAGGCGGCGGCTCTTCACCGGGGCCGCCACTTTTATTTTTTGGCAGTTTCAGACCCAAGGTGACCAGGCCCGGATAGGGATGGCTGCCGTAAGGCGGGATGGCCGCAAAGCCGAAGGATTTGTAGAGCGCGATGGCCGCTTGCATGTCCGGCAAGGTGTCGAGCTTGATTTCGCGATAGCCGCGCGCAACCGCCGTCTTCAGGATGGCCGCCACCAGCGCCTTGCCCACCCCCAACTTGCGCGCCTGGGGCCGCACGAACAGCCGCTTGATCTCCGCCACCTGCGGCTCAAGCGCTTTCAAGGCGATGGAGCCCAGCACATGATCGCCGCGCTTGGCCAAAAGCAGCTCGCCTTCCGGCGGTGCATAGACGCCGGGCAGCGATTTCAGCTCTTCGGAAAAACCCTGGGGCGCCAGATCCACCGGCAGCGATTTGGCATAGGCAGCAAACAGCGCCGCCGCCGAGGTCAGCTCGATCGCCGTGCGCGCCGGCGCGATGGTGAATTCGTCACTTGAGCTGGTCGGCCACAGCATCGATGCCCGCTTGCGAACAGAGCTCGTCCTTGTCGCCGCCCACCGCGCCCGACGAGGCGACCGCGCCGATCACGTCGCCGTGATACTTGATCGGCACGCCGCCGCCGACGCCGACCACACCGCGGATATTGGTCGCAGGAGAACCCAGGGTGGAATTGCGCGCCGTGGCGAAGGTCGCCGAAGTGGCGAACCGCGAGGCCAGAGTCGAGAGCGGTGAAAGCCTTGTCCTGTGCCAGGGTCACGGTGTGGGGCCCGGTCTTGTCGTCACGCAGGAAGGCTTTCAGGGTGCCGCCGGAAATCGATCACCACCATGGTGGTATGAAAGCCCATCTTGCGGCAGGCCTCGATACCGCCGCGCGCGATCTTCTCAGCCATGTCCAGCGAGATTTCGTGGGTGGTGACCACACCTTTTTCACCCATCACCGGCGGATAGCTGGCCGGCGCCGGCAAAGGCTGGGCCCATGCGGATGTGGCGACGAATGACGCGGCGATGGCGAAAGCGGCAAAGCGCATGAAAGTCTCCCCGAATTTTTGCCGAACGCTAAGCTATCTGGAGCGTGAATGCCAGATACCCCGATATCCAAACAGCCTCATAGGCCTCGGCGGAAAGGCCATCCGGAGCACAAAACCCGCAGTTCGACTATTCGCCCGTTATTCGAGGAAATCCTTAGCGCTCATCTTCTCGATGGTGCCCGTGAACAAGTGGGCACCCCTAAAAATGTCGGTATCTTCAGCGAAGAAGCAGAAGATGAGCCGCGCCATGAAGTAATTCATGTCGAGGCGGCGGGCGGCGGTATCCCATTCGGGATTGTCTTTCAGCAACTCCACATAGAGCCGGTTGAGACGGCTGGTGGCGCGAATATCGAAGGAACTGTCGCGGACTTGCTTGACAGTGGAAATACCGGCAAGCGACAGGAAGAAGCCGAACTTGTTGGGGAAGTCAGCATGGGCGCAGGCGACAGTCTCGCCGGATTCCATATCCTCGGCTTCAAGCGTGTCTCCGTCCGTCGTCAGCACGAACTTGGCCTTGGCCTTGGCCGTGGCGGGACTGGCTTTCAGGATGGCAAGGGTTTTCGTGACCTCACGCGGCGCGGCGACGGCGATATGGACATTGTTGGTCTGAAGGACGCCGCCCAGGTCGGACTTGTTGGTAGCGCCCGCCCGGAGGCGCTTGATCGTCGCCTCCTTGTTGCCGAAGGCTTCAAGGAATTGGTACGGAAACTCCGCCCCGTCAAAGGGGCGTTCCGCCAGTGCCGATACGGCTTCTTCAATTTCGACGGCGTTCATTGTTCAGCACGCTTAGGCTGATGGATGTTGGCGACGATCCTCATGCTTGGGTATACCAGGTCGCCCTGGCCTTTCCGTGGCGCCTTATCCGACCGGCAGCGACAAGCTCACGCAGACGCACTTTGAGCGTGTTGCGGTTGGCTCCCAACCGCTCTTCCATCTGCGCCAACGTCAACGCTCGCTAGTTTTGAACAGCGCCAGCATTTGCACGGCAAGCTCTGGCAAGCCTTCATCGCTACCTTGTGCTTGGCGCTCCTGGTCCAGGCGCGCGGCGAGACTATCCTTTTGCTTTTTGAGGCAACGCAGGAAGAAGCCGATCCAGGGTTCCCAATCGGCCTTGTCGCTGTTGAGAGTGGTCTGTGTCCGCCGAAGGGCCTTGTAATAGAGGTCTTTGTTTTCCTCGATGACGCGTTCCAGCGAGGCATAAGGCGCATAAACGTACCCTGCCCGCAGCAACAGCAGGGTTGTGAGAATGCGCGAAAGCCGCCCGTTACCGTCCTGGAACGGATGGATGGCCAAAAACTGCACAACAAAGACAGCGATAATCAGGAGCGGATGCAGGCTTTCTTCTTCGATTGCCTTTCTGGTCCAGGCCACCAACGCCTCCATTTCGCGGGGCGTATCGAACGGCGTGGCGGTTTCAAAGACGACGCCAAGCTGTTTGCCATCCGCGTCTATGGCGACAACGTCATTGCGCAACTTCTTGTAAGCGCCGCGATGGTGTTCGTCCTTCTTGCTGTGACGGAGCAAAGTTTGGTGGAGTTGGCTGATGTGGTTTTCCGTGAGGCGCAAATCTTCGTAAGCCTGGAACACCAAATCCATGGCTTCCGCGTAGCCCGCGACCTCCTGCTCGTCGCGGGTCGCGAAGGATTGCATTTTGATATTGGAGAGAAGTGTTTCCACCTGGGCGTCGGTGAGCTTCGCCCCTTCAATGCGGGTGGAGGAACCGATGCTTTCGACAGTCGCCACCTTGCGGAGGGCGCTCAATCGATCCGGCGACAAGGTCTTGAGGGCGTCCCAACGTCCCTTGAACTCATCGATTTCCGCGATGAGCTTGACCAAATCCTGGCCTATGGCGAAGGCTGGCTCCCTCATCGGGAACTGTGGCGGATATCCGATTTCATACCCAATTATACCCGATTATACCCGATTTAGCCAGTTCCCGTTGTCCAAGACAGGCCCTGCAGGGGCCAACCAGATGTGCCAGGAGTTGGCGAACTCGCGCGCTGGGCGGGCCGTGCGGCAGCACTGCGATTGTATAGGGCGGTTGCGGCAGTTTGGTGCCCAAGGTCGAAATCGAACCGACACACCTTTCGGTACTGGATTTTGAATCCAGCGCGTCTCCAGTTCCACCACTTGGGCAGCGGCGTACTATCGCCGATGCTTGGCAT
>CAWHLV010000010.1:0-17249 GCA_963830095.1 uncultured Alphaproteobacteria bacterium | reverse complement strand
AGACAGTGGTGCTGATGGACGCAACATTAGGCATTAACGTAGAACCTGGCGACGTGGACAGAGCGATTGCGGTAATGCTTAAGGCTGGGGCTGAACAGGCTGAAAATGATGATTTTCCAGAAGCGGTTGAAACCTTGCCTTTAGAAGAAACTGACCCAGATGAAATGGAAGATAAACCTACGGAGAGGTCTGTTAAGAAAAAAGCTCGAATGCGCCCAAGAGGGTCTGCTAAAAGTCTTGATATGCCGCTGTAGTAGCCCCCAAAATCTACTGATGGCCCGCGATGCAGGGCCAGTTCGGCCACGCGGTGGACTTGAGCGCCATTATCCACCTGCCCGCGCATCTCCCGCCACGCGCTTTCCTGAGCATAGCGCAGCAGATATGGGCCGCCGACATGACGATGCACGTGATTGCCCGTCACGAGCAAAACTGCGGCAACGCATGCGGGAAGGCGACATTCGGCGGGTAACATCCTCACCACAAAACATGTGCGCGCCCACGAAGTCACGCTTGCGCAGGTGATCGCGGATTTACGCCCGCAATGGCAATTGACCCCCAGTTGGGACGACAAGAAGCGGCAGATATAAAAGAAATTACAGACATCTTTGGAGCCACTACCGCGATTTCGAGAAATCTCCGAGGCACTCATCCACGAATACACCAACTTTTGTTTCTCTCACCTAGAACAGTCTGGAAGGGCGGCCCCGCCAAAAATCCAAACAAAAATACACGAGGCGCCAATGGAAAACACTTCGTGTCACGCGCGCACCGGCAACTGTCAATCGCTACCTTTCGGTACTGCGCCAAATATTCAAGCATGCGCTCGAAATGCGGGATCCGATCACGCGCCAGCCTGTCCTCGAAAGCCTCCCGACAATTAAAGATCTCAAAGAGCCTAATCGTCGCGCGAGACCCATTCCGGAACCCGTTCTTGCGCGCTTGATTCATATTCTGCCGCAACACACCAAGGATGCAATCATCCTGACATTGTCTTCGGCTTTCGTCAGGGAGAGGTATTTAACCTCAAGGAAAAGAACGTCGACTGGCACTCTGAGGGCATCCGCCTTTATGCTGAAGACGTGAAAGACAACGAGGACGCCTTCCTACCGGTTCGCAAGAGGCAATGGGGTATCTTCGTTGTCTGGCCATGGAAGCTGAGGCGCGCCACGTCCACCACCTCATAACGTATCGACGTTCGGAGACCGAAAGCTGGCGCCCGCTTCAAAAAGCGAGGTCGGGGTGGGATCGCGCAATGGACACAATGCAGCGGGAATTGGGGTGCCGATGGCGGTGGCATGACTTGCGGGCCGCTTACATCACCCATGTTGCGCTTACCAGCGGAGCTGTGACAGCCCAGGCTCTCGCCAGACACAGCAATTTCGAGACCACTCTGGCCTACATAGACGTAGCGGACGAGTTTCGCCGAATGGCGGCCGAACGGACGGCAGAGCGCCCGGCGCTTCTGGCAGCAAGTAAGTCCCTGACAAAAGTCCCTGACAGCGCCCGTCAGGGACCGGATCGGCCGCCCTATAGCATTGAAGATAATGGTACAGTTGGGTGGGCTTGAACCACCGACCTCCGGATCCACAATCCGGCGCTCTAACCAACTGAGCTACAACTGCATACACACACGGCCTTTCGGCAGGGACCGGCGTTCTATGGGCGGCCCATAGCAAAAGCAAGGCTTTAGACCGTCCAAACCCCCGGAAATTAACCATTCATTAACCATGCAGGGCAACCTTGGAGGCCAAACGATTTGGCCAAAGGACCGCCATGCGCGCGCGCAAGTTCTTGATCAGCGGGCTTTTCCTGTTTGCCGTCAGCCCCGCGCTGGCGCAGCCAGACGGTGACGACTTCGCCGGGACCTATGTGGCCCTGCGCGGCTCCTATGCCTTCAGCGGCAACAATGCCGTCACCTACGCGCCCACCACGCCCATGACCGAGCTGCGCGGATCCTACGCCAGCGGCGGCGGCGGCTCGATCGTGATGGGCATGCACCTGCCGCTCGATTCAGGCTGGAGATCGAAGCCTCTATCGTTACCAGCCGCTGTCCAAGGTCAGCCTGAACGGCGTGGACATGGTGGCAGGCGGGCCACACCCAGTCGCCTCGCCCATGATGAACATTCTGTGGGACATTCCCATGCCGTCGGATTCCGATTCGCCTTTGTCAACTGGGTGTGGGCGCGGCCTATACCGAAACCGCCGCGGCGGGCTCGGGCAATGTCTATCTGCACGATGATCGCTGGGATCCCGCCTACAGCTTCATCGCCGGCATGGCGATGCCGCTGGACGACAGCTCGCGCCTAACCGCCATGTACCGCTGGATGCAGGTGCGCGATGCGGGCCACAAATGCGCCGTGCCGGGCACCACCTTGGGCGCCTGCCTGAGCAACAGCGTCAACAGTTCCGCCGTGGACCTGGGCTACGAAATGGACCTGTAAGTTTCGCCCCGGTCCGCTAGTCTCATCTGATGAAACTGCGGCGTCGCGTTCTTCTCGCCCTGGCTGTCCTGCTGATCGCAGCGGTGGCCGCCCTGTTCTTCTTCTCCCGGCCGCCACCCGTTCTGACCGTGATGACCTGGCCCGGCGTGTATGGCCGCGCCCAGACCAACGCCCAGATGCGTCTTTCAGCGCCGAGACGAATATCGATGTGCGCCCCGCCTTCTGGGACGGCGACCTGGCCGACGTGCAGACGATGGTGGACAAACGCCAATTCAAGGCCGATGTAATTGATTTCGAGCTGCCCAAGGCGGTGCAGGCCTGCAAGGATGATCTGCTGGAAAAGATCGATTCCGCCATCCTGCCGCCCGGCGCCGATGGCGCCCCGGCGGCGGCGTTTTGTGCCCGGATCAATCGGCCCCTGCTGGATCGGCAGTCAGGTCTATTCCCAGGTGATGGTCACCGCGCCCGGCCTGAAAAAAGCGCCAGCGAACCTGGCCGATTTCTTCGACACACAGAAATTTCCGGGCCGCCGCGCGCTCAGCCGCGCATCCGCCAAGTTCAACCTGGAGATGGCGCTTCTGGCCGATGGCGTGGCGCCGGGCGACGTCTACAAGACCTTGGAGACGCCACAGGGCCTGGACCGCGCCTTCGCCAAGCTCAAGACCCTGAACCCGATCTGGGCCCATGACAGTGTGGGCGCGCTGGAATGGCTGAAGGACGGCCAGGCAGATCATAGACCACCGCGCTCAATAGGCGATGGTCGCCAATCTGAAAGACTTCGCGCCGGGCGTGATCTGGGACCATCAACTCTATGAGATGGACGTGTTCGCCATTCCCGCCGGCGATCCCAACAAGAAACGGGCGCTGAACTATATCGCCTATGCCACCGGCAGTGCCCCGCTGGCCGGTGTCGCGAGCTGGGTGCCTTATGGCCCGGCGCGGCGTTCCGCGCTGGCGCTGGTCAGACCCAATCCCGAGACCGGACAGGCGATGGTACTGCCCACCGCGCCCGAATTTCCGCAATGCCTTTGCGATCGATGAGAGCTGGTGGCTGGCGCATGGGCCGGCAATCGCCTCGCGCTGGCAGGAGTTCGTCTCCCAATGATCGGCTATGCCCTGCGCCGACTTCTGGGCGCCATCCCCACCCTGTTCGTGATTGTGACCTTGGCCTTCTTCATGATGCGCGCCGCGCCGGGCGGCCCCTTCGACAGCCAGCGCAAGCTGACGCCGGAAGTGGAGCGCAACATCAAGGCGGCCTATGACCTCGACAAGCCGCTGCCCACAATACTGATCTATCTGGGCAAGGTCGTGCATGGCGATCTGGGTCCGTCCTACAAGAACAAGGACTTCACCGTGGCCCAGCTGATCGCCACCGGCCTGCCGGTGAGCGCGAGGCTGGGGCTTTGCGCCATGGCGGTGGCGCTTTTGCTGGGCACATTCCTGGGCGTGAACGCGGCGCTGAAGCAGAACCGGTGGGAAGATTATTCGGTGATGACGGTGGCGATGCTGGGCATCACCATCCCGACCTTTGTGACGGCGCCCATCCTGACATTGCTGCGATCTACGGCATCCTATGTCGGGATATCGCTGCCCGTGGGCGGCTGGAATGGCGGCGCACTGGCCAACATGATCCTGCCGGTGACCGTGCTGGCCTTGCCGCAGATAGCCATCGTGGCGCGGCTGATGCGCGGCTCCATGATCGAGGTTTTGCGGACCAATTATATCCGCACCGCCCGGGCCAAGGGCCTGCCCACGCACCGCATTGTGCTAGGCCACGCGCTTCGGGCGGCGGCATTGCCGCTGGTGAGCTATCTGGGGCCGGCGTTGGCCGGGGTGCTCACCGGCTCGCTGGTGGTGGAGCAGATTTTCGGCCTGCCCGGCATCGGCCGCTATTTCGTGCAAGGCGCGCTTAACCGCGATTATACGCTGGTGCTGGGCGTGGTGATCTTCTACGCGGCCCTGATCATTGTGCTGAATTTCGTGGCCGACATTCTCTACGGCTTGCTCGATCCCCGCGTGCGGCTCGCATGATCGCCACCGGCCAACGCTCAAATCCGACGCGAAGAGATCATGGGCCGCAGCCTGTGGGCGGATGCGCGCCACCGGCTGTTGAGCAACCGCGCCGCGGTCGCCAGCATGATCATCCTGGGCCTGGTCGCGTTGCTGGCCTTGCTGGCGCCACTGCTGTCGCCCTATCGCCTATGACGAGGTCAGATTACGATATCATCGCTTGTGCGCCGGGCTGGTGGCCGGTGGAAGCCGCCTGCCGCGCGCCCGCGGCACCACTCTTCGGCACCGATGCGGTGGGCCGCGACCTGTTCGTGCGGGTGCTGTTCGGGGCGCGGGTGTCGCTGGCGGTGGGGCTGGTGGCAACCCTGGTATCGCTGCTGATCGGCGTTCTGTATGGCGCGACCGCGGGCTATCTCGGCGGGCGCATCGACGGGCTGATGATGCGCATCGTCGATGTGCTCTATTCCCTGCCCTTCATCTTCTTCGTCATCATCCTGATGGTGATCTTCGACCGCAATTTCATCCTGCTGTTTGTGGCGATCGGCGCGGTGGAATGGCTGACCATGGCGCGGATCGTGCGCGGCCAGACGCTTTCCATCAAACAGAAGGAATTCATCGAGGCGGCGCGCGCCGGCGGCGTCAGCCCCTTTGGCATCATCCTCCGCCATGTCATTCCCAATGTGGTGGGCCCGGTGATGGTCTATGTCACCCTGACGGTGCCGGGCGTGATCCTGACCGAAAGCTTTCTGTCCTTCCTGGGCCTGGGCATCCAGGAACCGCTGACCAGTCCTGGGGCGTGCTGATCTCCGACGGCGCCGACCAGATGGAAACCGCACCCTGGATGCTGTTGTTCCCGGCCCTGTTCATGGCGGTGACCCTGTTCTGCTTCAATTTCATTGGCGACGGGCTGCGTGACGCCCTGGATCCAAAGGACCGATGACGCGCTGCTGGAAATCACCGACCTGAATGTGCGCTTCGCCACGCCCGATGGCGAAGTCGAGGCGGTGAAGAATGCCAGCCTGTCATCCGGGAAGGCGAATGCCTGGGTGTGGTGGGCGAATCCGGCTCGGGCAAGAGCCAGCTTTTTCTGGCCGCCTTCGGTCTTCTCGCCGGCAATGGCAAGGTCAGCGGCAGCGTGCGCTATCGCGGCGAGGAAATCCTGGGCGCCGTCGCCAAAGCGGCTCAATGGCTGCGCGGCGGCGCGGTCACCATGATCTTTCAGGATCCGCTGACCTCGCTGACCCCGCATATGCGCGTCGGCGACCAGATCATCGAGGCCCTGACGCTACACCAGCAAAGTGCCGCGACGCCGAAGCGCGACGCGCGGCGCGCGCGATCCTGGATTATGTGCGCATTCCCGAAAGCGCGCGGCGCATGCGGCAGTATCCGCACGAACTCTCCGGCGGCATGCGCCAGCGGGTGATGATCGCCATGGCCACCATCACCGGGCCGGATCTGATCATCGCCGACGAACCCACCACCGCGCTGGATGTGACGGTGCAGGCGCAGATCCTGGAAATCCTGCGCGCGCTGAAGACCGAAAAAAAACCGCCATCGCCATGATCAGCCATGACATGGGCGTGATCGCCGGCCTGGCCGACCGGGTCCAGGTGATGCGAAATGGCGAGATCGTGGAAAGCGGCGCCGCCGATGACGTCTTCTATGCGCCGCAAGGACGCTATACCCGCATGTTGCTGGCGGCGATTCCAAAAGCCGGATGAAATGCCCGCCGCCGCGCTGACCGCTGTGGGCGCGACCGTCTGCTGACGGTGGACGATCTGAAGTGACATTTCCCAGTCAAAATCAGGGCTTGTTCGCAAGACGCAAAAGCTGCGCGCGGTGGATGGCGTCAGCTTCGTCCTGCATCAGGGCGAGACCCTGGGCGTGGTGGGCGAATCCGGTTGCGGCAAATCCACCCTGGCGCGGGCAGTGCTGAAGCTTGTGCCCCAGACAGGGGGCCGCGTGGTGTGGCTGGGGCGCGATCTGGATGCCGCCACCCAGTCCGACCTGCGCGCCTTGCGCGAAGACTTCCAGATCGTGTTCCAGGACCCGCTGGCGAGTCTCGACCCGCGCATGCCGGTCGGCCAGTCCATCGCCGAGCCGCTGAAGGCGCTGGAGCCGGGCTCTTTCGCGCGAAAGCGTACGGGAGAAAGTGCGCAGCAGCATGGCGCGCGTGGGGCTCGATCCGTCATGGATCAACCGCTATCCGCATGAATTGTCCGGCGGCCAGAACCAGCGCGTGGGCCTGGCCCGCGCCATGATCGTGGGACCGAAAATGCTGGTCTGCGATGAAGCGGTCAGCGCGCTGGACGTCACCATCCAGGCCCAGATCGTGGAACTGATCCGCACGCTTCAGGCCGAGACCGGGCTGTCGCTGATTTTCATCAGCCACGACCTGTCGGTTGTGCGCCGCCTGTCGCACCGCGTGATGGTTCTCTATCTGGGACGGGTGGTGGAACTTGCGCCCGCGGCCGCGCTCTATGGCGATCCCCGCCATCCCTACACCCGCGCCTTGCTGTCGGCGGTGCTGACGCCCGATCCGCGGGTCGAACGGGCGAAAAAACGCGAGCTTCTGACCGGCGACCTGCCCTCGCCACTGGACCCCAAGGCCCAGCTGACGTTCCTCAAATCCCGGCTGAATACCCCGGATTACCGCCCCCGGCTGGACGAAGTCACACCCGGCCATTTTGTGGCCGAGCACGACTAGGCCGCCTTAACCGGGGTGCCCGAACCATGCTATAAACTCCTCATGCGCCGCCATTTAAGAGCGGCGCGCGCAAAAGTTCGGGAACGGAGACGCCATAAATCAATCTGGGAGGCAACAGTGACCAATCTGCAGGAATTCCACCATGCCGAAGACACGTCGGACAAAAAGTCCCGCACCATGGTGGCGATTGTCATAGCACTCGTGATGGCCGGCTTTGCTGTCTATGTCTATGAGTCCGGAATGTGGAATTCCACAACCCACCCAGGCTGTTCAGGATAGCCAGCTTCCCGCGCACTGAATTCGAAAGCCGCTCCTGAGAAGGGGGCGGCTTTTTTATCGGATGCGCGTCACCTTGTGATGATGGCTTTCGTCGCCCATCACCAGGTTAAAGGTGTGCAGCGCGCCCTGGGTGATCGACACCCGCATGCTGGATGCGGGCTGGTCCCAGCTGACGGGAGATTTCGCGGCGTCATCGTCGGTCTGTTTCCACACCTGGCCGTCCGGCAAGGTCACCGTGAAACCGCTCGCCGTCACCTGATAGGACTGGATCGGCGCGTTGTTGACCACTTGCGAACCACCAAAGATGTCGAAGATGCCGGACTTCTTGGGCGGCGGCGGCGGACCCGTGCGCACCGCGGCGCGGGTGACGGTAGCCGGCAAGGCGACCGCCGGGGCCGGCGCGCTGGGCTGGGAGCTCTGCTGCAACAGCTTGAGCTGCGACTGTGGCGCCGGCGGCAAACCCAGCCAGGCGCGCATCGGCTGGGCCGCACCGTAATAGCAATCCAGCCACTGGCGATCGTCGGTCAATCCCGCGCAACGGGTCATGCCGGTGACCACGTCCTCGCGCGCATCCGCCAGAACCGGCAACGGCGCCAGCGCCGAACCCGCGACCATCCCCGCCAAAATCATCTTGAACATCGTATTCCCCCAAACGCCATCAAACAAAGAAACCATTGAACAGCCTGCCATAAACCCGGCAAATGTCTGCCCAGATCATCGTAGAAGGTCTTGATGGCATCGGGCAAGACATGGAACCGGCGGCTTGCGCTGGCGGGGGGCGCAGCGCTGGCGGCAGGCGCCGGCTATCTCGGCTTTCGCCCCCGCCATGATGGCGCGCGTCATGTGGCGGAAGCCAGGACGTTACTTCGCGGCAATGCGACGAACCCGAGACACTCGACGGTTCCCTATCAGAGCAGCCAGTACGACGAGCCATCATCGGGGACATGACCATCGGATTGATGACAGAGGATGCGAAGGCCATCCCATCCCCGGCATGGCCCTGCGCTGGACCGTATCGTCCGACGGCCTGACTTGGACTTTTTTTCTGCGCCAGACCGTTGGTCGGACGGCATACCGGTCACTGCGCACGATTTTGTCTTTTCCTGGCAGCGCCTGCTAGATCCCGGCCAGCCGCGTTACGCCTACTTTCTCTACGTCGTAAAAAATGCCGAAGCGTCAACGCCGGAAAATCGCCGCCGGACGCGCTGGGCATGAAGGCGCTGGACGATCACACCCTCGAAGTGCGGCTGGAACATCCCGCGCCCTATCTGCCGCAGATGATGACTCCACGCTTCAGACCATCCACCCACGCCACGGCATGTGGTCCAGGCCAAAGGTGCGGGCTGGGCCCAGCCGGGCAGCTATGTCGGCAACGGCGCCTTTCCTGCTCAAGGAATGGGTTCCCAACGGCCACGTCCTGATGGAGAAAAACCGCTTTCTTCTATGAAGCCGCCAATGTCGCGCTCAAGCATGTCTATTTCTTTCCGACCGATGATTATGGCGCGGCCTTGCAGCGCATGCGCGCGGGCGAACTGGATCGCAGGATCAGCCTACCAGGCCAGGATATTGACTGCGATCAGGGCAATATCCCAGGGACCCTGTAACACGGTGCCGCTGCTGGTCCTGAGATCTCTTGAGGTCAACCATCCCCGAAAGCCTTTCGATGACATCGGCGTCCGCGAGGCCATCAATCTTGCGATAAATCGCGAAGCAACCTGCGCAGACGTATCAAGCCCGATCGGCGATATTCCCGGCCTATTCCGTTGTGCCGCCTGGCGATAGCGAATTTCTGGCGGTGGCAACGGATTTGATTTCAAGCGATCCGATGCCATGCCGACAGCGCATAGAACGCGCCCGCGTCCTGATGCGGCGGGGATCGGCGAAATACGACCGGCGGCAGGCCACACCTTTAATATCCGCGACACCGCAGCCGGGAAACCAGGCGGGCCGTCGCAGCGGCCATCCAGCAGATGCTGGCACTGGTCCATATCAACGTCACCATATTGCCCACAGACTTCCAGGTTTTCCTGGCGGAAGCCCAGGCACACAATTTCGACATCGCGCAATCGGCTGGTATGCCGATTTCAACGATGCGGCCACCTTCCTGGAATTGCTGCAGACGGCTGGCGGCAACAATGAGCTGCCTTTACAGCAATCTTGCCTTCGATGAGACGCTGGCAGCCGCCGAGAACGATGATCGACCTTGAGAGCCGCGGACAGAAGCTGGCGGCCGCAGAAGCCATCGCTTCTCACGACCAGGCATCTGATGCCGCTTTATTTCGACTGGACGAGAATTTGGTCTGGCCCTATCGTCTAGGGTGGCAAGCGAATCCGCGTCGACTAGCATCGCTCGCGCTGGATTTCCGATAGACGAGCGCCCGCGGCCGAAGCTGTTCGCATGAAGGCCTGGCTGGCGCTTCTTCTGTTGCTGGCGGCGACAGGCGCGCGGGCTGAGACGGTGCTCAATCGCGGCAATGGCGCGGAGCCCGACACACTCGATCCCGCCTTTGCCGGCACCACAGCCGAAGCCAACATTCTGGGCGACATGATGGTGGGGCTGACCACCCTGGATGCGGCGGCGCGGCCGATCCCCGGCATCGCCGACCATTGGGAAACTTCGCGCGATGGCCTGACATGGACCTTCCATCTGCGCGCCGCGCGCTGGTCGGATGGCAGCAAGGTCACCGCGCAGGATTTCGTTTCCGCCTGGCGCCGGCTGCTGGATCCCAAAACCGCGGCGCGGGCCGCGTCCAATCTCTGGATCATCAAGAATGCGCAGGCCATCACCGCCGGACGCTTGCCGGTCACGGCGCTGGGCGCAACCGCGCCCGATCCGGCGACCGTCGTCATCACCCTTGAGAGCCCCGCACCGTATCTGCCGGAATTGCTGACCCAGCCGGCCGCCCTGCCCTTGCCGCCGTCCGCGCTCAAGAGCGGGCCGCATCCGGGCGCCACGGTGTCGGACGGTCCCTATCGCCTCAAAAGCTGGATACCCAACGACCACATCACCCTGGTCAAAAATCCTGGCTTTTATGATGCCGCCGGCGTGAAGATCGGCACGGTGAATTATTTTCCCACCGCCGACACCGAAGCGGCACTGCGCCGATTGCGCGCGCGCGAGCTGGACATGCAGACGCCGCTGCCCAGCGCGCAACTGGCATGGCTGCGCGCCAACATGCCGGGCGCGCTGCACATCATGCCGTCACTGGCGCTGGCCTATGTCGCGATCAATCTGCGCGATCCCGCGCTGGCTGATATCCGGGTGCGGCGCGCGCTCAATCTGGTCTATGACCGCGAGGCGGTGGCGGGAAAAGTGATGAAGCTGGGCGAGCGGCCGGCTTATGCTTTCGTGCCACCCAATGTGGCGAACTATGCGGACGGGCCGCAGCTGGATTTCAAAGCCATGCCCTACCCCGCCCGGCTGGCGCTGGCGAAACAACTGATGCAGGAGGCGGGCTTTGGCCCGTTCAACCGGCTCACGCTCGAGCTATGCCACCACCGGCAATCCCGACAGCAAGCGGCTGGCGGCGGTGTTCCAGGCGATGGCGCGGCAGATCTATGTCGATGTGCGCATCAATGTGTCGGATTATGCGCTGGAACTGCGGGCGCTGCGGCTGGGCCAATATCAGCTGGGCTACGCGACCTGGCTCGCGGACTTCGACGATGCGTCGAATTTCCTGGACCTGCTGAAGTCGGGCAATCCCGGCAATTATGCCGGCTACAAAAATCCGAAATTCGACGCCGCCCTGGATGCAGCCGAACGTGAGCCGGATGCGGGCAAGCGCGCCGCACTGCTGAAAGCCGCCGAAGGAATTGCGCAGAAAGACCTGCCCTGGCTGCCGATCCGCTTTCTGTCGCAGAGCGAAGCGGTCGGCCCCAGGGTCGGCGGCTATATTCCCAATGCGCGGGACTACAATCGCAGCCGCTGGCTTTGGGTGAAGAAATAGATGCGGTCTTGTGGCGACAACGCCGTAGTCCGTTGAACGGTGACCCCGGAAGAGACTCCGGCCCTCGGTTTAGGAAACCGATGCTCTATCCGGCTGAGCTAGGGGTCACGTGCGGGAACTTTTGCCCCATCGTCCGGCGGCGATCAACCTGCCGGTTGACGCTGATCGCCGGACACCACGAAATCTCCATATTTCGGAACCGTTCCGCCCGGGAACGAGCCGCAGCCTCTGCCGTTCTTATCCTGAAGGGGGCCAAACCCCATCGTGGGCGCCGCCTGGTTCGCGGTCCCGTATCAGGAGAAATGTCATGAAGAGCACTCTCAACAATACCTGCATCTCCGCGGTGCTGTGCGGCGCAGTCATCATTGCCATGCCTGCCTTCGCGGCAGGCCTTGGTGGCGGACTGGGCGGCGGCATCGGCGCCACCGCCGGCGGCGCGACCGGCAGTATCGGCGGCATGGGCGCCGGCAGCATCGGCCGCACCAGCTCGGCCGGCGGCAGCCTGGGCGCCAGCACATCGGCCACCACGCCTTCCACCGCGCCCATAACCGGCGCTGCCAGCAGCGCCACCAACACGGCGGAGAACACCGCCAATGGCGCGGTGGGCACCACCACAACAACCGCGTCGAATGCAGGCGATAGCGCCGCCAATACGCTGAACAACACTGCCCAGGCCAATGCCGATGGCAGCGTTTCGACCGGTGCGGGTTCGGCCGGCGCCGATGTGAACAGCGCCGATGCCGCCAACAACGCGGCCGGCATCAATCGCTCGACCCAGTCCACGGCGAGCAAGCTGACGCGCAAGGCCGAGAACCAATACCAATGCCGCGACCAGCCGCACCAGCAACACGCTGAACGGCACTCTGAACAGCACTGGGGCCACGGCCGGCGCCAATGCCAATGGCTCGGCTGGCGCTTCGGCCCATAAATCGGTCCAGTAAAGACGACACTTCGGTGATGGAGATGCCCCGGCGAAACCGCCGGGGCATTTCTTTTGCGTTGCACAGTGGCACAGTCCCGCGGGCGCGGGCTAAGACTTACCCGTCACCTTCACGGACCTTCCCATGCCCATCTATCGCGCGCCGGTCGAGGACTACCGCTTCCTGTTCAACGAAGTGCTGGAGCTGGAAAAGCATCGCGACCTGCCCGGCTTTGCCGAGCTTTCGCCCGAACTGGCCGACGATATCCTCTCCAATGCCGGCAAATTCTGCGAGGAAGTGCTGCAGCCGCTGAACCAGCCCGGCGACGAGGAAGGCTGCCATTTCGAAAATGGCGTGGTGACCACGCCCAAGGGCTTCAAGGAGGCCTACAAGGCCTATAGCGAGGCGGGCTGGGGCGGGCTTGGCGCGCCGGAGGAATTCGGCGGCGCCGGGCTGCCGCCCATCATCACCATGGCGGTGAGCGAGATGGGCATGAGCGCCAACCAGTCGCTGGCCATGTATCCCATGCTGACGGCCGGCGCCTATGGCGCGCTGATCGCCACCGCGCCCGACTGGATGAAGCAGCATATCGCACCCAAGATGGTGTCGGGCGAATGGGCCGGCACCATGTGCCTGACCGAGCCGGGCGCGGGCACCGACTTGCGACTGATGAAGACCAAAGCGGTCGAACAGCCCGACGGCACCTACAAGATGAACGGCACCAAGATATTCATCTCCGGCGGCGACCAGGACCTGACCGACAACATCATCCATATGGTGATCGCCAAGCTGCCGGACGAGAACGGCCAGATCCATGACGACCTTTCGACCGTCAATTTCTTCATGGTGCCGAAATTCCTTGTCAGCGAAGACGGCAAGATGGGCGCGAAGAACGGCGTCAACACCGGCGGCATCGAGCACAAGATGGGCATCAAGGGCCAGGCCACCTGTGTGCTGAATTTCGACGACGCCAAGGCCTGGCGGCTGGGCCCCAAGCCCACCCCACCCAAGCCCGGCGAAAAACGTTCGTCTTCCGCCGGCATGGCGGGCATGTTCGGCATGATGAATCAGGCGCGCCTGGGCGTGGGCGTTCAAGGCATCGGCATTGGCGAGGTCGCCTATCAGAACGGCTACGCCTATGCCCATGAACGGCGGGTGGGGCGCGCGCTCACCGGCGCCAAAGAGCCCGACAAGTCCGCCGATCTGGAAATCGTTCATCCCGACGTCAAGCGCATGCTGCTGCAGGCCCGCTCGGCCACCGAAGGCCTGCGCGCGCTGGCGGCCTGGACCACGCTCAACGCATCCATCGCCCAGTCGGCGCGCCCGGACGCCGGAACTGCGGCACTGCTGGAAGATTTGATGACCCCGATCATCAAGGCCTTTGGCACCGACATGGGCTTCGAGGCCGCCAACCTGGGCATGCAGTGTTATGGCGGCCACGGCTATATCCGCGACAATGGCGTGGAGCAGTTCGTGCGCGATTCCCGCATCAACCAGGTCTATGAAGGCGCCAATGGCGTGCAGGCGATGGATCTGGTGGGGCGCAAGCTGGGGCGCAAGGGCGGCGCCGCGCCGATGGCGCTGTTCGGCCTGCTGACCGGCTGGATCGGCGAAAACGAAAAAGACGAGGCGATGAAGCCGTTCGTCACCGGCGTCAAGCGCGGCACCGAAGCGTTACAGGCCGCGACCATGTGGCTGGCGGCCAATGGCTTGAAGAATCCCAACGATGCCGGCGCCGGCGCATCCGACTATCTGCGCCTGATGAGCATCACCATGGTGGCGCTGATGTGGGGCAAGATGGCCAAGGCCAGCCTTGGCAAGGACGATCCCCTGCACAAAGACAAGCTGATGTGCGCCCGCTACTGGATGGAGCGCATGGTGCCGGAATGCCCCATGCTGCTGGAACGCATCCAGGCAGGCAGCGCGGTAATTATGGAACTGGACTAATCAGCCCGACGTGCCGGTCGAGGACGTACGTGCCGTTGCCCTGGGTCGTGGAAGCCACCAGCGCGATGGCGCCCGCGACCACCAGGATGCCCACAACCAGCAGCACGCCGCCGGTTTCGATCTGCGCCTCTTTGGTGCCGGCCGGCTTGCCCGGGGTCAGCATGCCATCAGCAGCGAAAGCGCTGGAAGCCATCATCGTCATCGCCACAAGGGCCGCACCGATCGCACGCATGTCATTCTCCGGGAGAAAATCGAAATCTGACGCTGATTATGGTGCGGCAATTCTTAAGAAATTCCTAGGCAAGCGGGCTTTTGCAGCGAAAAAGTGCCCAAAAACAGGGCTTTACGCGGCATATCCGGGTGCGGAACGCGCCGCCGTTCATGCGTTTCAACATCTCACACCCGCAGCCGGTTGGCGCCCCTTGGCACGGCGACCAGCGCGATCTCGCGGAAAAGCGCGTCCGTGTCGCGGTGCTGAAGCCGCGCTTGGGCAGCCGCATATAGAGCTGGTTGAACCGCATCAGATAGGCGCTGCGGCTTTCGCGCACCAGACTGGCATCGGCCCAGCGCGCGCCATAGCTGAAGCCATCCTTCTTCAGCGTGATGCCGTCGGGCGTGATGACGGCGCGGATCTCGCGCGGCCTGGGTCTGCGCCGCCAGGCCAGCACCGCCAGGATCATGGCGATCCATAGATGACCACCAACCCCACCACCACCAGCGCCAGATAGCGGCCGGCATTCTGGCTGAGATCGACCAGCGAGTCCGACAGCGGCGCGCCGTTCATCAGGGTGGTGAAGACGACCGCGCCCAGCATGGCGCCGGCCAGGATCAGGCTGCGGCGCAGCAGATGGCTCTTCAGCATGAAGAACTGCAGGGCCAGCGAGTCACCGCAGGCGATGATCGGTGCGGAATTCGATCTGGTTCATGGCGGCGGCATACAATCATATCCGCGGACCACTGGCGATCAGGCCGCCAGCTTTGCCAACTGACTCCAGCAGGGCCTTGGCGCCCTTGAGCCGGTCGTCGGGCGTGGGCCAGTCGCGGGTGACCACGATCTTCTGGTCGGGGCGCACTTTCATGGTGCCGGCATGTTGGCTGATGAACTGGATCAGCTTCACCGGATTGGCGAAGGAATTGCCGCGGAAGGCGATGGTGCCGCCCTTGGGACCGGCATCGATCTTTTCCACGCCCGCCTGCTTGGCCAGCTGCTTGATGGTGACGATCTCGAACAGATGCCGCACTTCGTCGGGCAGCGGTCCGAAACGGTCGATCAGCTCGGCGGCGAAGCGGTCGATGTCCTCGCGCGTCTCGATCCCCGCAAGCCGCCGGTACAGCGACATGCGGACATTGAGGTCGGCGACATAATCCTCGGGGATCAGCACCGACGCGCCCAGATTGATGGTGGGCGACCATTGGTCAGCGACTTCGGCATCGGCGCCTTCCTTCAGGCCCGACACCGCTTCTTCCAGCATTTCCTGATACAGCTCGATGCCGACCTCGCGGACATGGCCCGACTGTTCCTCGCCCAGCAGATTGCCGGCGCCGCGAATGTCCATGTCATGGCTGGCGATCGAGAAGCCCGCGCCCAGCTGATCCAGCGACTGCAAGACTTCCAGCCGCCGTGTCGCGGTCTCGGTCAGCTTCTTTTCCGCCGGCGTGGTCAGATAGGCATAGGCGCGCTGCTTGGACCGGCCGATGCGGCCGCGCAGCTGATAAAGCTGCGACAGGCCGAACATGTCCGCCCGCTGCACAATCAGTGTGTTGGCGGTGGGGATGTCGAGGCCGGATTCCACGATATTGGTGGAGACCAGCACGTCGACCTTGCGCTCATAGAAGGCGGTCATCACCTCCTCCAGCACCTTGGGCGACATCTGGCCATGCGCCACCGCCGGTTTGACTTCCGGCACGACGGCTTTCAGGAATTGCTTCGGCCTCGCGCAGATCGGCGATGCGCGGGCGCGACAAAGAAGCTCTGGCCGCCGCGATAATGCTCGCGCAGCAGCGCCTCGCGCACCACCAGCGGATCGAACGGCGTCACAAAAGTGCGCACCGCCAGCCGGTCGATCGGCGGGGTGGTGATCAGGGACAAGTCGCGCACGCCCGACAGCGCCAGTTGCAAGGTGCGCGGGATCGGCGTCGCCGTCAGGGTCAAGACATGGACATCGGCCTTGAGGTTCTTCAGCCGTTCCTTGTGAACGACGCCGAAATGCTGCTCCTCGTCCACGATCACCAGGCCCAGCCGCTTGAAGCTGATGCTTTCGGCCAGCAGCGCATGGGTGCCCACGACGATATCGACCGTGCCTTCGGCCAGCGCCGCCTTGGTCTCCTTCGCGTCCTTGGGATCGACGAAGCGCGACAGCTGGCGGACTTTGAGCGGGAAGCCGGCAAAGCGCTCGGCAAAGCCGCGATAATGCTGGCGCGCCAGCAAGGTGGTGGGCACCACCACCGCGACCTGCTCGCCCGCCATGGCGGCGACAAAGGCGGCGCGCATCGCCACTTCGGTCTTGCCGAAGCCGACATCGCCGCACACCAGCCGGTCCATCGGCCGGCCGGCCGCCAGATCGCCGACCACCTCGCCGATGGCTTTTTCCTGGTCTTCGGTCTCCTGATAGGGGAAGCGGGCGGCAGAATTCGTCATACAGCCCGCTGGGCGGTTCGACCGGCGGCAGGGATTTCAGCTGGCGGGCGGCGGCGATCTTGATCAGCTCGGCGGCGATGGCGCGCACCCGCTCCTTCATCTTGGCCTTGCGCAACTGCCAGCCCGCGCCGCCCAGCCGGTCGAGCTGGGCGCCCTCGTCCGAGCCATAGCGGGTCAGAAGCTCGATATTCTCCACCGGCAGGAACAGCTTGCCGCCGTCATATTGCAGCTCCAGGCAGTCATGCGGCGCGCCCAGCGCATCGATCGCCTTCAGCCCCAGATAACGGCCCACGCCATGCTCGATATGGGTGACCAGATCGCCCGGCGTCAGCGACGAGGCTTCGGCGATGAAATTCTGCT
>CAWHLV010000009.1:0-14655 GCA_963830095.1 uncultured Alphaproteobacteria bacterium | reverse complement strand
CGCCAGTTTCGGTCCCCGACTTTTCGGCCTGGCGCTGAGCCCGAACATCGAGCGGGAGATCGGCGCGACCTTCACCCAGGCCCTGCCCTATAGCGACAACAGCATCGCCAAGATCCAGGCCCAGGACGTGCTGGAGCATCTGCCGTTCGACAAGGCGCCCTTTGTGCTGGACGAGATTTACCGGGTGCTGAAGTCCGGCGGCGTCTTCCGCCTCAGCGTGCCGGACTATCGCAGCCCCGTTCACAAGCGGCGCTCGGTCTATGACTGGCGCGGCCGGTAACGGCGATCTTTCTGATGGGTCCAGCCCTGGTTCGACGACACCACCGGCGACGCCGCGAATTCGCTTTGGGCGATGGAGAAGCCCATCTGTGGTTTCCCCGCTACGAGCTCGTCACCCATCTGGTGCTGAAATCGGAAATCCGCAAAAGCACCATCAAATTCTACCAGTGCTTCCTGGGACGACCACACCTATCTTGCGGAACCGTTCCCGAAGACGATATGTTCGTGGTACGGGCTTTGCCGCATGACCGCCGCGCCCCCGGCCAGCCGGTCTCCCTCGTGGCCGATTTCGTGAAATAGGATTTCGCAAGAGCGCAATGGCAGCCGAAAAATCCTCTCCCGCCCATCTCGCCTATCTCGTCGCCCTTATGGTCAAGGGCTTGATGGCGCGGTGGTGTTTGTCCAGGCTGGTGATCCTGCTCACCGGGCCGCGGCGCCTCTCTCGCTGGGTGGTCGTATCACCGCGCCGAACTGTATGACGGCAGCCATCTCGCCGCGGTGCATGCGATCCCCGGCGGCGCCGACACCTGGCCACCACCGGCGCGCATTTCGTGGAATTCTATCTGGTGGTGCACGGGTTGTTGAAACTGGGCCTGGTGATGGTGCTGCTGCGCGGCGGCGGGCGCTGGATATTCCGGTCGGCGCGGTGATCCTCGGCAGGCTTCATCGCCTTTATGAGCTGGCGGCTCAGCCGGAAAGGTCGGATTGGTCTTTTGGGCTTTGCCCTGTTCGATGTGGCTGACCTTTGACACTGTTGCTGAACAATGGCGGCGGGCGCCCCGCTAGTGTCCATGATTTCAAAAGTCGCTATATTCCCGATATCAGTTTGCCGCAAACTCGAAACCGACGCGACACTCAATAAATTGCTAGTGTCCTTCGATTCCGAAATTCGCCAAAGCCTGATATGAAAACCGTGCGAATTTCGGAATCGGGACAGCCGAATTCCACGATATAGCCGGCAACATGCTCGTCATGGTCGCCCGTACCCAGTGACGTAGAAAATTGCGGCACGCCATAGGAAAACAGCGAGACGCAACACACCTTGCCGACATCCCACTTGCCGCCGTGCTGAAAGGCGGTTGACATCCAGTTGGCGTAGCGCCCGGTCGCCACCGCGCCCTGCTCGTCACCGCGCCAGAACACGAGCCCCTTGCCGCCATCGGCTAGGCCGTCCGGCCCGGTTACCCAGCGCCATTCGCCCGGCCCGAGCTGGCGGCCGCCCAGATAGGTGACGTCGGGATAGGCGTGGGGAAACAGATGGTCCATGACAAACTGATATTCGGTAGCGTCGTCTATGGTGGCGAGATAGCCATGATGCCCATTCCAGGACCGTGCGGCTGCGGCGCGGGCGTCGGCCTCCCAGCTGGAATCGGGCGCGGCCACATATTGATAGGCATGGCCGGTGGGCGCTTCCACGATGTCACTGGTGTCAACCGTGGGCGCCTGGATCATGCGCCAGACCAGCCAGCCGGCAACCACCGCCAGCACCACACCCGCCGCTATCGCGATCCGGTATTTCATGCCCAGTCCCTTGCCTGCCCGCGAAGCTAGGGCGGTTTGGATTGCCACTCAATGTCGCTATTTGGCCAAGCGCCGCCGGATGGCCTGCAATTGCTTTCTTTTTTCCGCCCCGACCTCGGGGTAGCGCATCTTAAGCCCCTCCAGGGTCTCAAGAATGGTTTGTGACACGATCAGCCGGGCGTTTTGCTTGTCGTCGGCCGGCACGGCATACCAGGGCGACGTCTTTTGTGCTGGTGGCTTCCAGGCAGGCCGCATAGGCGCGCATATAGTCCTTCCAGAAGCCGCGCTCGCTCAGGTCGCTTTCGTCGAACTTCCAGTTCTTCTCGGGCTGGTCGATACGCGCCAGGAAGCGCTTGCGCTGCTCTTCCTTGGACAGATGCAGGAAGAATTTGACGATGCGAGTGCCATTGGTGACATGATGGCGCTCGAAGTCGCGGATGGAGCGGAAGCGATGCTCCCAGACTTTCTTGCCGCCGTCGCCGGGCAAATTCTCGCCGCGCAGGATTTCAGGATGCACCCGCACGATCAGCACTTCCTCATAGTAGGAGCGGTTGAAGATGCCGATCCGCCCCCGCTCGGGCAGGTCGCGGGCCGTGCGCCACAGAAAGTCATGCGCCAGTTCGGACGCGCTGGGATGCTTGAAGCTGAAGACCTGGCAGCCCTGCGGATTGATGCCCGACATCACGTGCCGGATCATCCCGTCCTTGCCCGCCGCGTCCATCGCCTGGAAGATCAGCAGAAGCGCGTACTGGTTCGAGGCATAAAGAAGCTGTTGCTGCTGATCCAGCCGCGTGGTGTGGTCGCGCAGCATTGCCTGATACTCGTCTTTCAACTCGTAGAACGGCTTGACCCGCGTCGGCCATTTCTCGATGTGGAAGGTCTTGCCTTCCGGGACGCGGAAATCTTCGGGATCGATTTTCATGGGGTCTGCCCTCGCAAGGTCAAAGCCTAGCAGGCGTGGGGTCTGACGCCAAAACCGGGCGCCAAAACCGGCGGCGTATGCATGGCAGCCGCGCGAGCCCGTGGGTGGCAGGTGCGTGAGGCGGCGTTACCATGCAGGTCCTTGGGAGGTTCACATGAGCGATACCGTGCGCGCCCGGTTCCGCGCCTTGCATCAAAAGGGCTGTTTTGTGATCCCCAATCCCTGGGATGTGGGCAGCGCGCGTCTGCTGCAGCATCTGGGGTTTGCGGCCCTGGCCTCGACCAGCTCGGGCCATGCCTGAACTCAAGGCCGCCCCGACTATGCCGTGACACGGGACGGCGTTCTGAGCCATCTCACGGAACTTTGTGCCGCGGTGGACGTGCCCATCAATGCGGACTTTGAAAACGGCTTTGCGGTTGCGCCTGAAGACCTAGCCGCCAATGTGACGCTTGCCATCCGGACCGGCGTGGCCGGACTTTCCATCGAAGACACCAAACCGGGCGGCAAGGGCCTCCACGAGTTGCCGCTGTCGGTCGAACGCATCCGTGGCGCACGCGCAGCGATCGACCGCTCGGGCGAAGACGTGATCCTGGTGGCACGCACCGAAGGCATGCTGGCCGACCCGGAGGCGCTTTCGCCCGCCATCGACAGACTGGTCGCGTTCGCCCAGGCCGGCGCCGACTGTCTCTATGCACCGGGGGTAAAGAAGAAAGAAGATATCGCTGTGATGGTGCGCGCGGTGGCGCCAAAACCGCTGAATGTGCTGATGTTCGGCCCCGGACTCTCAGTGGCGGAACTGGCCGATCTGGGTGTGCGGCGCATCAGCGTGGGCGGCGCGTTGGCGCGGGTCGCGCTGGGCGCCATGCTGGCGGTTGCGGAAGAGATCAGGTGCGGATCGTTCGCCGGTCTGGCGCGCGCGGGACCTGGCAAGCGTTTCAACGACATTTTCGCAGGCTTTGCCGGCCAGGCCGCGGATTAGTCGCCGCCGGCGTGATCGGGCTGATAGTAATGCAGGCTCGGCGGCCGTGGCGTGATTGCAAGGCGGGTGCCGAAACCGGTGCCGGACGCCAGCGCCCGGTGCCAGCGTTCTTCCGGCGCAAAAACGATGTCGCCGACATCGGCGGTGATCAGCGGCACGCCTTCGATCAGGAATTGCTCCTGGCCTTCCATCACGATCCAGAATTCGGCGAAATTCTCGTGGAAGTGGCCGAAGTCGTTGCCGGGCGGCGTGGGCACGCCCTGTGTGCGGATGATGTTGGCCCAGGTGTGATCGTCCTTGACGACACCGCCGCCTTTGCCGCCGGCCGCGACAATATCCTTCTCGAAATCGACATAGGGCTTGTTGACGTCATCATACTTGCCGCGGCCGGAATAAACCGCGGTGATGAACTTCATGCCCTTGGCGGGCGCAGGCGTTTCGCTGATCGGATAGCTGGGGGTCTCATTGGCAGGACGCACTTCGAAGCGCAGCGAAGGTTCGTCGCCGACGGTCTCGATGCTGTAAGGCACACGGTAGGGCACCTGAACCAGAAAGCCCTTGGAGGCTACGAACGGCTCCACGCCGTCGATGGTCACCCGCATCTGGCCCGACATCACCACCCAGTAGACGCGGTCATCGGCATAGAACAGGGTCTTGGTCTTCTTGCCCGGCGCCAGCGAAACATACTGGCCGATGAAATCGCGGGTCAGAACCTCGGTCTCGGCCCAGTCGGCGTGGCCCTTGTGGCGGGCGAGAATGTCGGCGAATTTCTTGAGCGGCTTGTTGGGCGCCATGAACGGCGCGGGCGTTATCGGCTTTGGCGCCCAAGCCGTCAGCGGCGCCGTCTGCGCCATGTGCGCCCATGACAAAGTGAGCAGAACCACGCCCGCCGGGACGATCAGGAATTTTCGCATCATGGCTGGCCCCTTGTTTTCTGCTTCTTCTGTTTTGCTGTTCAGCGCCAAATGCCGGGAAGAGTGGCGGACAGGGCGCCCGCAGATAAGTCAATGATTGTGCATAGTAATCCGTTCTTGTCGAGCCACCCTGTTTTCCTGGAAACGTGGTGGTTGAGCGCAATTCATGGCGACCGCGGCACATGCGGTAATTCGGGAATTACCGGACGCTTGCGGAACGTAACACAGTTGACGGCGTTCACTCTGCACGACTACTCCAACGAAAGACCCCCAAAATGATGTTCCTGAAAACGGCTCTTTCAGCCGCCGCTATCACTGCGTTTATCGCGACCGGCACCCTGGTTGCGACCACCGGCGCCGCTTCCGCCCGCATCGCCTGCAATAGCGAAGGCGACTGCTGGCATACCGATACCCGGGTCGCTGTGCCCGGCGTGCAGTTCAACTATCACCCCGATGACTGGTATTTCCATCAGCGCTGGGACGGCGGCGACCGTCATTATCGCGACTATCACGATGGTCGCGGTTATTACAAAGGCGGCGTCTGGATCACGCTTTAGTCGCGGTCCATAGCAATCTTTTTGCGGATAAGGCGGCCTTGGGCCGCCTTATTTCGTATTGGAGCATACAAGATGCCGGATGTGCAGATTGACGTGCCGCCGCACGTCGCCGAGACGATCCAGTCCATCGCATTGCTGCATGCGGAGCATCACAGGAAATCGACCCTTGCCGAGCGCATTGTCGACCAGCTGACGCTCTTTGTGGGCCGTCCGGCATTTCTGCTGGCGCTGCTTGCCGCCGCATTTTTGTGGATGGTGGCAAACATGACAATCCTGCTTGGCGGTGGCGTTCCATTGGACCCGCCGCCATTCCCATGGATGGAGCTGTTTCTGACCGTCACCGCCCTGATCATTGCGGTGATGATTCTCACCAGCCAGAGCCGCGCCGACAGATTTGCGAATTTGCGCGAGCAAATGACCCTGGAGGCGACACTTTTAACGGAACAGAAAACCCGCAAGATCATCGAACTGCTCGAAGAGCTTCGCCGGGACAGCCCTGGCGTCAGGGATCGCCGTGATGTCGAGGCAGAACAAATGGCGGCAAAGACGGATCCGCACGAGGTCATGACCGCGATCGAAGAAGACGCCCATGAAACCGTCCAGACCGTGGCTGAAAAAACCTAGCCCTGCGTTCTGCTATGCCGAAGGCGCCTCTATCACAGACGGCGGTGTCACTGCCCCGGCTTTCTTCTGCGCCGCGATAAGCAACCGCAACTGATTGTAAAGCGTCCACCCCTGAAGCTTAACTCTTTTCCTGATATCCTTCAAGCCTCAGTTGCTTGCGGATCGACGTTACCGTTGCGAACCTGCCGCTTCGTGCAAGTTCGAATGCGCGCTCGATAGTGGTTGGTTGGTTTTGCATCTCGTTGATGGCTTTCTATGAAGTGTTATGCGGCCGCCGCAGCGGCGATCAAGCCTGTCAGCTGGTCACGGACAAGCTTGCTGTGTATGCCGCCGACATAGCGGTATCCTTCTGCAAGCAATTGTGTGCGGATCGCGGGAATGGTTTTGCATTCTCCGCTCTGTGCCAGGAAACGGGCGCGCTCCAAAAAGGAATTTGCGTCGGTCATGTTCGCCTTTTTGATCCCGGCTAAGGCTTCGTGGCGCCAAGACGCGCCACGGGAACGGCAAGCTCATATTCCAAACCCCGGGGATCGAAGTTCAAACTTGCCCTGCCGCCCAATTGACGGGGGAGAACCTCCTCCACAAGCTTGCTGCCGAGGCTTCTTGACTTGGGTGGCAGAACAGCCGGACCGCCGCTCTCCACCCAGCGAAAGATCAGGGACGTGCCGGTATCGTCCAGAGCCCAGGTCAGCGCGACGCCGCCATCCGGAATGGAAAGAGAACCATATTTGGTTGCATTCGTGCAGAGTTCGTTGAGCGCCAAAGTCAAAGGCAGGATCGAAGCCGGCTGAATGTCCATGTCGGCGCCGTCGACGGATATCCGCCCCAGAGCTGTGTCGTGCGGCTCAATGGCGCCCCGGACGATGGCGGCCAGGCTGGCGGATTTCAATTTCGCGTGCAGCAGAAGATCATGCGCCCTGGCCATCGCCATCAGCCGGGTTGCAATGGCCGCTTCCGCCTCCCGAATATCGGTTGCCGATCGCATGCTTTGCCGGACGATGGCGGCGACCATGGCCAGCATGTTTTTCATGCGGTGATGGATTTCCTGGGTCAATACGACCTGGAACCGCGCCACTTCGTTCTGGACTGTTGCATCCAGTGCGGCCTGCTCCAGCCGCCTGGTGAGATCGCTATTTTGTTCCACCAACGCAGGGTTGGCAGCGGCCATTGAACCATTGGGACGCGCGCTGGTTTGGGTCACTTTCCCGGATCGCGCTCTGCTCGTGCAACATTTCGAACGCCCGCCGTGGCCGTTAACGCCGGCAGGTTCGGGTCGCCGGCTTTAACAACCATGATGCGAGGGCGCATGGCGTGCGCCGGCCTCGCCACTGGCAACGGGCCAGATCGGGCCGGCGAAACCGCCGCGCAGGGTGACAAGAGCGTGCAGCCGGGACCGTGGCCGCTTAATGTGCCTGCGGCGACGCTGCTATGGCCCAGGGCGGGACTGGGGTCCGCAATTCCAGACGTTGCCTCGGAAGGCGCAAACGTGTGGGTCTTCCATTTGCTCTCGGCCGGGGCTGTTCCATCGTCGGTCGGATCACCGTCCAACGGACCGGATTGCGCGTGCGCAAAGACGCACATGGCGAGGAGCACCGCCGGCGTCAAAATTCCGATTCTGCATGTTGCCATTCAAATGGATGCTCCGGCGCCAAACGCCAAACGGGCCAAATCTTCGTGAGAAAAGCGGCTTATTGCCATAAGGAGGGCATGGCGACCTGAATCCGCGTCGCAAAATGCCCAGAAAATTTCGCGCCAACGATCTGGAACACGCTGGCGATCCCCATTCATACCACGCAACTGCGCTGCGGCCTAATCGTTCAGACGAAGCAGCATGACGCCATTCTCGTCATCGCTCTCATTAGCAAGGGTTGGTGGAGAATATATAAGTCGGCTTTTGCCGGAACATCGGCGTTGCGCAAGGGTTGTTGATGCGGGCAGGTTCTCTGCCATTAACAACACACAATGACCGTCGATCCGCAGAACAAATCCGGCCCGGTCACCGAAACCGTGAAAAGCTAAGCAGGCCAAGGCGCTGGTAAAGCCAGCGCCTTTTTCCAAGGAGATATCGATGAACAAGACCTTCAAGAATGTTCCGCGCATTTGCGCATTTGCGCTGATGACTGCCGCCGTCGCCGTTCCGACAGTGGCGCAAGCCGCCGTGCATGTGAATTTCGGAAACGTGTCGGTGGGTTACCGCGATGGCTATCAGGACAACCATCATCAGTGGCACCGCTGGAGCCATCCGTCGGACGCCGTGGCCTACCGCAGCCACAACCAGCAGAACTACCGGGACATGAACTACCGGGACGACCATAACCGCGCCAAATAACACGACGGCCGCCGCGATGGCCCGGCAGCGAAAGCTGCCGGATTCAATCGGCGTTTACGGCGAACGGTCACTCTCAATTTGAAAGGAAAGCCTGGATGGCAGCGCGTGGATCCAAAGCAAGGAAGAAAGCCAAACGGCGCCGTCATGCCAAGACGCGAAAGCTGGCGGCAGGGCTGATGGCTGAAAATCTGGCAGACCGGCCGCAGCAAGGCCGTCGATAACGGGCGTGCGCGGTGCGGCGGCTCGCCCGAACGCCTGGCTACGCGAGCGCGGCAGCCCAGTCCTCTGCCGGATTAGTTTTGGGCGCTCAGGCCGCGTGCAACTCTAGGTCAAGTTGTAGTAACGCCGACATCCGACACAGTGCATATGCACGGCGTCGCTTTCCGACATTTGCTTGAGGTAGAAACAAACGCTATCCCCCGGCGGTGTTAGCCGCCGAGGGGTTGCGCGCTGGGAGAGCGACAGCGAGAGAGCGTTACCAGTAACGATAGTGATTGTGTTCCCAATGGCGATGACGATAACCGTGACCGCCGTGGTGGTAATGGCCAATGCCAAGGCCAATCGGGCCGACGTGAACGCCGATGATTGCCGCATTGGCAGTCGTGGCCAAAAGTCCAAGTGCAATGATAGACGCAAGAAGCGTTTTCATAGGAACCAACTTTCAGTGGGGAGATCCGCTTCGGGGTACGCACCTCGCAGCCGGAGCTACTTTATATAACGGCAATGCCCGCAAAAGGTTCCCAAGAATGCGGGAAACAGCTCGCTACCTCTTGTCTTTATTCTCAGCCATATGGAGCTTTTGCCGTCGATACCTGCGCTTATGGTGGAGACAGAATTGGAGATCCATGGACCGCATGCCCAATGCCGCGGATTTGACCGCTGCGGAGCTTGCTTCGCTGACATTGGTCAGCCGCGGCTTCATCTGTGCGACCATACCCAAAACACATCAAACCCGGTTGGTCGAACTCGGCCTGATCCAGGCGATCCTGGGCGGCCTGATGATCACGCCCATGGGCCGGATGGTGGCACGCGCCTAGGGCAATAAACGCTGCTTGCAGATGAACCAGTAAAACTCGCGCGGACCGATTGTAATTGCACGCATCACTCCCCATCTTTCAAATGGGGTTGCATCTGACCATCGCGTATATGTTCACGCGTATGTTGTGCCGCCGCCGTGATTTCTGGCGCAGCTGAGTGCCCTCACACCTGCTGGCTAACGCCGCGTTTGTGTGATTTGGGTAAATGCTGCACCGGACGCAGCCGGATGGCAGGAATGCCGTCCGGTTGCCGCCATCCCCAAGAGGCCAGCTATGCCGACACGCACCAGTCATTCCCATATAACCTTCCGCCGGCCCTTCCGGCTCGCGGGCATGGACGCCACCGCACCTGCCGGTTCCTATAAGGTCGATCTGGAAGAAGAGAGACTGGATACACTCACGGTTGAATCCTGGCGGCAGACGGCGCTGGTCTTGCAGATTACAACAGCCGGCATCACCGAACATATAACCGTCGACCCGCAGGAATTGCGCGACGCCCTGTCGCGCGATAGCGATGACGCCATCGATTGCGCCGCGCCGCCCCATCCGCGAACGCGCGAATTGCTGCGGTTGAGACGGTCATGAGCCGCTTGTCGCCTGAAGAACTCTTCCAGCACAGCCGGGTCTTTGCCCAAGGCTGGAACGCGGCACGGACATGGTCGCTGCGAACCGGTCCGGCAGCGGTGAAGGCGATGACCAATCCCTACACATCCGAGCCGCAGCGGAGCCGCTGGGACGAAGGCTATGCCGGCGCGCTGGAAAGTTACCACACAGGCTTGAAATTCGTTCCTGGACAGGCGTCACGCGGTCCGGGCGCCAAGTGAGATTCTGGCTGTGCCCCGAGCGGCCTCAGCGGGTCTCGATCAGATTATAGTCTGGATTGTTGCCGCCGGCTTGCGATCCAGGCATTGGCCTCAGCCTCGGTCGTAAAACCGGGAACTTCCCTATTGGCCCATTCTGGACGCGACATCACGACGGTATACTGCCCGTCCTTCTGCAATCTGACCAGGTAACGCGCGGACCGCTCCATTTTTTCAATTCCCTTATCCATGCTTGACCAGCTTCCAGATCGTCCCATCCGCCACGTTGAGTTCGAACGGCGGCGCTTTGGTGTCCAGGTACTCCAACCAGCCAATACGCCCGCCATCCACGATTGCGATAACCTTTGCTGACCGGCGAATTCCGCCCATCACCCCCTCGAATATCTGCCCCCTGGAAAACATCACGCCCTTCCTGTTCAGCCCTCAAACGCATCGGGGAGCTGTCCGGCTCTAAAGAGAATTGTCGGCTGGTCGTCGAACTCTCCGAGTTCCGCATCGCCGGAACTCGAAAACGCCACGACACCCAGTTTTGTCGCAGCCAGCCTTTCGGCCATGCGCTGTGCCGCGTCGGCCGACTTGCAGGGAATTGGGCGATCCGCCTGCAGGGCGGTTCCGCGCCCCATGGCGAAACTCTGAACGATATAGGCCGTCTCTCGCGCCATTCAGGGCTTGGCGTCAGACGCAACGGTGGCGATCTCGGCAAGAGCGTGATCAACGAATTTCTCAGCCTCCCTGATGGCAGCAGCCAGGCTCGTTGTGACAGTTCCATTGCGGACGAACTTGCCGTCCTTGGTTATGGTGACCTGCCATCCGACCATGAGCGTTTTCTGTTCGAGATCATATCCGCGATAGCTCATTGCACCCTTTGTTGCCCCTTTAATGGAGGCTGGGACTTTCAATCAGAAGATCGATCCGCGTTTTCGCGCGTTTCAAGGTCTCTTCCTCGTTCCATCCTTTGACGATCTGTTTGCCGGGTGGAAGAGCCGGCCTGTCCTTCAGCACAATGCCAATCAACACCTGCCATTGCAGTGAAGCATAGGTGACTTGCAGGGAATAGCCGCGATATTCGACAGTTTCGCGAAGATTGCCGGTGTGCGCCATGGACCAGAGTAGCATGCCGCTTTCGTCGCGTCCCAATTCATTTCCACCAAGTGAAGGCAGAGCCAGCACGATTGTTCAATAACCAGGACCAGTGCATGTATTCGGCGATGTGGCCTGCTCCCGGTTTGAATGACACGCGGCTAAACCGTCAGACGGAGGCAGGTAGCATCGCGTATTTGGACCTGGCCAAGTCTTGGCGCTATGTGGCGGAGCAAGCCGATTGGCAGGACCCGCCGAAATACGCCGCCCTCTCCGGCTCTCTCGATTGAGACAATGATATCTGAATAGGATAGGCAGGCGGCGCGCCGGCGCCAAGCTGACGAAGCCGAACACACAAATACCATTGGCCGAATTCCAAGTGCGCCTCGGACCTTCAACAGCGCAAAACTGCCTACGCAGCCATTCCAGCCTCCGGCTATCAAGCGTGTCGGCCGATCACTGTAATCCCGTATTCTAAAGACGGGAACTTGGCCTTTGCGGACCGGTCTGTGGCGATTGTTGGTCGCTGCCAATGATGGCGAACATCGTCATGCCCAGAATTTGCTTTGCGTCTGGGCCGCCGAATGGCAACCAAATCGATTCGGCGTGAAAGCTGCCCCTTTGCGTCTCGCGGATCGCCAGGCCTCGAACCGGATTTTTTGTTCGCACGACTTCACGCATCAAAATCGGGAAGCGCAAGCGAACGCCCATATCAGGATGTTCCGAGACGAGATGCCCAACTGGATTTTCGCTGAGACCCTGGAATACGGCGTCGCCTATCACGTTGAAGCGGAAATTCTCACCATGATCCATCACATCGCACAAGTGCAAGTATTTCAGCAGAGAACTCACGTCTTTTCGTGCCTCGACCCGCGCGGGCATCGGGTCCGGTCCGCGCAGGTGTTCCCAATAGGAAAGGAGGGTAATCAGGTTGGGATGCTCGACCGTGCCCGCAGGCATGATCTGAGGAGCGCTCGTGGTCACGGCAAAAGAGTATGCGATCGAACTCATGCGACAGCTCTGCCCCAGGTTTTGATTATTCTTTGTACGGAACGCTGTCGAGAACCTCGCCAACTGCCCTGTATGGCATAGGTATTGCTTACATCATTAACATGCTCTTAATGATGTAAGACCATGGTCGGGATTTGATACCCTACGGGGTCGACCGTGCACACCGATCTGGAACCGAAAACGGAAGCTGCCGTCCCTGCCCGAAAGCAGGTTGCTGCGGCCAAATTGCATGTGCTGCGGCTGGAGCCGATCAAAGCCAAGATGGGCGACAGGTGGGAACGTCTCTCCACCCTGGTTCACAAGCTGTTTGAAAAAGCACTGCAGCAGATACAGGGCCCCCATGATCATTTCCTACAGCTCGATGACATGTCTTATGTGGTGTCTTTTAACCGCCTGTCAGTTGAAGAAGCGAGCTTGGCATGTGCCTCTGTCGCCAAGGAAGTCTGCGAGCTTCTGTTCGGCGCCGATGTCGAGGACATTTCTGTTCGCGGCCTGATCGGCAGCGTCTCTCCCGAGCTGTTCAAGACCGGATCGGCGGCGGGCCTGAAGATTTCCGAGCTGCTTGAAGACAAGGGCGGCGAAATCATCGTCCGCCATCCGCCCGAAGCGGCGCCGCCGCCCGCTGCCACCGGCGTCTGGTCACCGGGCGAATGGATCGCCAAGGCGCACACGATGGCTGGCCAGGCGGGCTGGAGCGTGGGTTTCTTTCCGGTTTGGGACCTGCAAAAGCGCAACAGCTTTTCGCTTTACGCGTCACTCTATTCCGGGACCGCGAGCAAGAACCCGGCCGGCGTGCGCCGCGCCCTGGGCGCGCTGGATGAGGCCCGCATCGTGGATATGGAAGTCGCACTACTGTTCGCCGCCGCGGAATATGCGCATCGCCTTCACGCCACCCGCAGGATCTGTGTGCTGGGCGTAGGCGCAAGCTATGAAACCCTGTCTGGCTTTCACACCCGCATTCGCTACACCACCGCGCTGAAGTCCATCCTCACTTTCTCCGAATGTCCGATCATGGTCCGTCTGGGCCCCATTCCCGACGGTACGCCGCTGGGCCGGATCGCTGAAATCGTGACGATGATGAGCCTGCCCAATATCCGCGTTTCGCTTGAATTCAAGACGCCGCGCACCCTGCCGGAGATGGACATCCGCCTGGGTGCTGCGGGCATCGGCGGCATCCTGACCGCCGACTGCGATCCCGCCGCCGCTGCCCTGATCGCTCAACGGCTGGTGCGCCGGGCCGCCGACCAGAAATGCTTCACGTTCCTGCACGGGCTTTCCAGCCTGGCGCTGCTGGGTGTGGCGCGCGACAATGGCATACGAGTGGGCACGGGCCACGCCATAGGCGCTGACCAGTACTATACCGGGCAGGAAGCGGTGCCGGAATTTCCGCTGCTGGCCGACGGCGGCCAGTGGCTGGTGTGAGTGTCTGGCCGCCGGCTTGGCACGCGATGGCTGCCGCCGACTGATTGCGCATGAAGGTCGCGGGTCCTGCTAACTTCTGTCTTTAGCCTGCGCAGAAATCACAGCCCGTACGGCCTCTTTTGGTCCGATTACGGGAGGGATGTGCAAGACGGAAATCATTCGCCGACTGCCGTCAGGCGCTCCGGATGACCAAGCGTATGCGCGTGTTGCTCCGCTGGGGCTGTTAGCCAGGGCAAACACATGCACAGAACCGTTCCAAATAGTTTGCCACTTAAAGGCTTCATATACTGGAACAGACTGTATGAAGGTGGCTTCACCGCCATGCGTGGACTCTATGGCCAGCTTGAGATGATGGGTTTGTGTTTGGGGCATGCCTGGCTATGACCTAATGAATATGAATAAATCATCCAAGAAATATGTTGGCGGCTCTCGCTTAATCGTTCTTGGGTTGCCGACGTGAACAGCATGTACGTCAGATGATGCCCTACCGCCGCCTCCTATGGGCTTGCCTTTTTGGGCCGGAATTTCATTGTTGCGAGTTCGGTCTCGATGACGTCTCGGTATGCGGCGGGCGGTTCTATCAAGCTGGGAGGGCGAAGACGCGAGACAGCGCCAGCCATTATGATTGCATTGCGGCTATTGTATCCTTCGGAATCCAGCAATCGCACATCGTGGAAAACATTCGACAGGCAGTCCGCAATTCGGTCGGGGCGGATGTCGGAATCATTTTCAACATGAACGTTTGCAAAAACGGTGCCCTTCTCGTCAGACGGTCGCTGACGAGATAATAGAAGCTCAAGGACTTAAGATGCGCCGGAATTCTGCTGCCATGGAAGGCATCCAGAATGATCGCGTCGTAGTATTTTGTATCAGAATACAAAAATGACTTCCCATCCCCGACGTGACATTCGACATTTTTGGGAAGGGAAAAATATTTCCTTGCCAGGGCAAACGACGCCGGATTGACATCGACAATCGTAACGTTGCGGCCGGCCTTGACCAGCATGGTGGCCAATGTCCCACCCGCGCAGCCAATCATTAAAATCTTGCGTGCGTTTATCTGCAGGGTAAGGTCATAAATTGCGTGAATATATGACGCGAGGCTAATGCCGTTTATATCGGCTTCGCTTTGGCAGCTACCGTCTTGTTGGTAGCTGAC
>CAWHLV010000008.1:0-6600 GCA_963830095.1 uncultured Alphaproteobacteria bacterium | reverse complement strand
TCTCGCCGCGCAGCGAAAGCCGCGGCTCCGAGGACGACAAGGGTCTGTGGAACAGGATGCTGCATCCCCAGCAGACCTTCGACAGCTTCATCCCGGGCGGCGCCAACCAGTTCGGCCATGGCGCGGCAAAAGCCTTTGCCGACGGCCAGCAGGCCGACATTCCGCTGCTCTACATCCATGGCGGTTTCGGCTATGGCAAGACGCACCTGCTGAATGCGGCGGCGCTGGAATTCCGCAAGCGCGGCAAGCGCACGCTGTTCCTGCGCGCCGAAGACTTCATGCGCCACTTCCTGGGCGCGCTCTATCGCAAGGACACGCTGGCCTTCAAGGAAGAGCTGCGCACCGCCGAAGTGCTGATCATCGACGATCTGCAGCATATCTGCCGTTCGGCCGCGACCGCGTCGGAATTCCTCTACACCGTCAACGCCTTTGCTGATCTGCGCCGCCGAGTGGTGATCGCCGCCGACCGCGCGCCGCAAGGCCTGGAAGGGTTGGGCGCGGATGTGAAGTCTCGTCTGGCCGGCGGGCTGTGCGTGGGCCTGGACAAGCCCGACCGCGACACGCGGCTGGCGATCCTGAAATCGCGCGCCACCGAATTCAGCCGCCACAAGCCCGATGTGATGCTGCCCGAAACTGTGCTGGAGCGCATCGCCGATATGGAAGATGCATCCCGCGCGAGCTGATCGGTGTCTTCACCAAGCTTGCGACCTATGCCGACCTGACCAAGAAGCCGGTGACCCTGGAGACGGCGGAAGAAGCGGTGGGCCTGCGTTCCGGCCCCGGCGCCAAGACCTCGATCGAGGACATCCAGAGGAAGACCGCGGAGTTCTACAAGCTGGACGTGAAGGACTTCCATTCGCCCCAGCGGGCGCGGCGGGTCGCGCGTCCGCGCCAGGTGGCGATGTATCTGTCGCGCAAGCTCACCACCCGCTCACTGCCCGAGATCGGCCGGCGTTTTGGCGGCCGCGACCACACCACGGTGCTGCATGCCTGCCGCCGCATCGAGGCGCTGATCGTGGAGGACGCGCTGTTCCGCCAGGAAGTGGATTTCCTTTCCCAGATGCTCCAGCGGCGTCCGGAAATGTGATCCCAAAAGGCCCGGAGAAATCCGGGCCTTTTTGCTATATTCGAAACATGCCACACCGTTTTAAGTGCTCAAAATGCGATGAATGGCACGAGGGTTGGCCCGACATGGGCTATCGCGAGCCTCATTACACAGTCGATGTCGGCGGGACGGAAAGAGAAAAACGGGTTTTTCTGACAAGCGATTTTTGCGTTCTGGATGACGAATTTTTCTTCATTCGATGCCAGCTAAATTTAGAGGTTCGCGGAACGGATGAGGATTTTGCGTGGGGTATTTGGAGCAGCCTCAGCAAAGAAAACTTCCTGCACTACGAGAAATCCTATGACGAAGGATATGTCGGATTGGGAGCCGATGTTTGTCTACTTATCCAACCGACTGCCTCATTATCCTGACACTTTGTCCTTGAAACTGTTCGGTCCAAACCAGGGCCTCAAGGGCTCCGTCCAACGGTCCAGCTTGAACCCACGGACCACCCTTTGGCTGTCGATCAGCGTGATGGAATGACCTTCGAAAAGCTCCTGGAAATCATCGGCCCTTACCTCGCCCACTGACGACCAGCGGCAAGGGGTTTTGGGGCCCAAAAAACAGGCGGAAAACCGGGGAAAAATGGCCTGTCCAGAGGGTGCGATTTCTTTGCCCTTTTGGACCCCGTTTTGGTATGGTCCGTCACTTGAGTCTCTGGGGCCGATCGCGGCTCTCCCAAACACAAGAAAACGGGGCATTTTCGGGCTGTTTTTGGCACCGGAAAAGCAGGCAGCTAACCGGTCGGGTGAGAGATGAAGATCAACGTCGAACGCGGCGCATTCCTTAAAGCACTGAACCATGTCCAGAGCGTGGTCGAACGCCGCAACACCATTCCGATCCTGTCCAATGTGCTGATCGAGGCGGCCAAGGGCCAGCTCAAGCTCACCGCTACCGATCTGGATATCGAGATCGTGGAGGCGCTTCCCGCCGATGTGCTGCGCAACGGCTCGGCCACCGCGCCTGCCCATATGCTCTACGACATTGTGCGCAAGCTTCCGGAAGGCGCCCAGGTCCAGGCCGAGCTTCTGTCCAGCGAAGGCGGACGGCTGGCGGTGTCGGCCGGCTCGTCGCGTTTCGAGCTCTCCTGCCTGCCGCGCGAGGATTTCCCCCAGATGGCGGCGGGGGCCCTGCCCCATCAAGTTCCGCCTGGCGGCCGATGACCTCAAGCGCATTATCGACAAGACCCGTTTCGCCATTTCGACGGAAGAGACCCGCTATTACCTGAACGGCATCTATGTCCATGCCGCCAAGGACGCAAAGCCGCCGGTGATGCGCGCCGTGGCCACCGATGGCCATCGCCTGGCCCGTTTCGAGCTGGAGCTGCCCGATGGCGCCGGCGACATGCCGGGTGTAATCATCCCCGCAAGACGGTGGGCGAACTGCGCAAGCTCTTGGACGATTCCGATGGCGCCATCGACGTGTCCTTGTCCGACACCAAGATCCAGTTCGGCTTCAATGGCGTGGAGCTGACCTCCAAGCTGATCGACGGCAATTTCCCGCCCTATGAGCGCGTGATCCCGTCCGGCAACGACAAGTCGCTGGCGCTGGAAGCCAAGGAATTCGCCCAGTCGGTGGACCGCGTTTCCACCATCAGCGCCGACAAGACCCGCGCGGTGAAGTTGAACTGTCGAAGGACAAGGTCACGCTCTCGGTGGTCAATCCCGAAAGCGGCACCGCCACCGAAGATGTGGGCGCGACCTATACCGCTGCGGCTCTGGAGATCGGGTTCAACGCCCGTTATCTGCTGGACATCACCAGCCAGATCGAAGGCAAGGAAGTGCGCTTCCTTTTGTCGGATGCGGGCTCGCCCGCCATCATCGAGGACGCGGAGGACGCGCGCACGCTCTACGTCCTCATGCCACTCAGGGTTTGATTTGACGTTAGCGCCGACACGCGCCCATCAGGCGAACCTGCAGCCATTTCCCGGCTAGCGGTGACGCGACTGCGGCTGACCAATTTCCGCTCCTATGCGTCCGGCGAACTTGCGCGTCAGCGGCGCGCCGGTGGTGCTGGCGGGTCCCAATGGCGCGGGCAAGACCAATGTGCTGGACGCGATTTCGCTGCTGTCGCCGGGCCGCGGCCTCAGAGGCGCCAAACTGGCCGAGCACACCCGCAAGGGGCCTTCTCTCATAGGAGGGGGCGCCGCGAAGAGACGCTGTGGGCCGTGGCAGCCACGGTGACGCGCGGCGCAACCGATCATGAAATCGGCACCGGCCTGACACAGGCCCCTGGCGGCGCGCCAGGTGCGCCTGAATGGTGCAGCGGCACAAAGCTCGGCCGATCTGGGCGACATCGTGCAGCTGATCTGGCTGACGCCGGCGATGGACCGGCTGTTCATCGAAAGCGCGGGCGGCCGCCGCCGCTTTCTCGACCGCCTGGTGCTGGGCTTCGATGCCGGTCATGCGCGTGCCGCCACCCGCTATGAGACCGCGATGCGCGAACGCGCCCGGCTGCTGAAATATGGTCCGCGCGATCCCGCCTGGCTGGACGGTCTGGAAAACGAGATGGCGGAATCCGGCATTCTGATTGCCCAGGCCCGTGCCCAGACGGTGGAGCGGCTGTCACGGGCGCTGGCCGAACGCGGCGGGCCGCAAAGCGGCGCGTTTCCGGCGGCGTCACTGGCGCTGAGCGACGAACTGCATCTGCTGTCCGCCAACGACCTGCGCAGCCAGTTCGCGGCCAGCCGCATCCGCGACGCCGAAGCCGGCCGCACCCTGGCAGGCCCGCACACCACCGATCTGGCCGTGCGCCATACCGGCAAGCGGGCCGAGGCGCGCGACTGCTCCACCGGCGAGCAGAAGGCGCTGTTGATTTCGATCATGCTGGCCGATGCGCGCGAGCTGTCGCGGGCGCGTGAGGGCCTGGCGCCCATTCTGCTCTTGGACGAAATCGCTGCCCATCTGGATTCGATGCGCCGCTCAGCCCTGTTCGAGGAAGTCCACAGCCTGGGTGCCCAGGCCTGGATGACGGGCACGGACCTGCTTTGTTTGAGGACGCGCGCTGCCAGATCTTCGAGGTGCGTGACGGCGTGTTTAGCCGTCAGGGAATGACGGCATGATCCCGCTGCACAGCTATCTGCTTTATTGCGGGCTTTACGCGGTGGCCATTGCAGTGCCGGGGCCGGGTGTGATCGCCATTGTCGCGCGCGCCCTGGGTTCGGGGTTCAAGTCGGTAATTCCAGGTACCTTTGGCATCCTGGTAGGTGATCTCTGCCTGATGACGCTATCGGCTTTTGGACTGGCATTGGTCGCCCAGACGATGGGACACCTGTTCCTCATCGTGAAGATCGCCGGAGGCCTGTATCTCTTCTACCTCGCTTACAAATACTGGACGGCGCAGGTCGAGGATGAAGGCGAGATCGTGCCCCAGAGCGCAGGCCGTGGCTTCTTCGCCTATCTGGGCCTGACTCTGGGCAATCCCAAGGCCATCGCCTTTTTCGTGGCTCTGCTGCCGGTGGCGGTCAATCCGCGTGAGCTGAATGTCATCGGCTATCTGCAACTCTGTGCCGCCACTTTCGTGCTGATCCCGGCCATCACGCTGGGCTATGCCGCGCTGGCGTCGCAGCTTTCCCGCTTTGTCGCCAGCCGAAAGGCGCGCAGGCGGATTAACAAGGGGGCGGGCGCGGTCATGGCCGGCGCCGGCTGCCTGATCATGGTGAACTAGATGTCAGAACCCAATATGAATGCCTACAACGCCGACAGCATCAAGGTGCTCAAGGGCCTCGACGCGGTGCGCAAGCGGCCGGGCATGTACATCGGCGACACCGACGACGGCTCGGGCCTGCACCACATGGTCTATGAAGTCGTCGACAATGCGGTCGACGAAGCGCTGGCCGGTCACGCCAACCGCATCGATGTGGTGCTGAACCCCGACGGCTCCTGCACCGTTCGCGACAATGGCCGCGGCATTCCCACCGACATCCACGAAGGAAGAAGGCGTGTCGGCGGCGGAAGTGATCATGACCCAGCTGCATGCCGGCGGAAAATTCGACGAGAACGCCTACAAGGTCTCCGGCGGCCTGCATGGCGTGGGCGTGTCGGTCGTCAACGCGCTGAGCGAATTCCTGGACCTGCGCATCTGGCGGGAGGGCGCAGGAATATTACATGCAGTTCCGCCATGGCGATCCGGTGGCGCATCTTGCCGAGGTAGGATCCGCACCCCGAAATGGAAAGGCCAAGAAAGGCACCGAAGTCACTTTCCTGCCTTCGACCGCGACCTTCACCAAGACCGAATTCGATTTCGCCACCCTGGAACACCGGCTGCGGGAACTGGCGTTCCTGAATTCCGGCGTCTCGATCATGCTGGCCGACAAGCGCGGCGTCGAGGCCAAGGAAATCGACCTGCATTACGAAGGCGGCTTGAAAGCCTTTGTTGAATATCTGGACCGCGCCAAGCAGCCTTTGATTCCGTCGCCGGTGATGATCGTGTCGGAAAAGGACGGCGTCACAGTCGAAATGGCGCTGACCTGGAACGACAGCTATCACGAGAGCACGCTGGCCTTCACCAACAACATCCCGCAGCGCGATGGCGGCACCCATGTCGCCGGCTTCCGCGCCGGTCTGACCCGCGTGGTGACCAAATATGCCAACGAGATGCCGGCCGCGAAGAAGGACAAGGTGGCGCTGACGGGCGATGATTGCCGCGAAGGCCTGACCTGCATCCTGTCGGTCAAGGTGCCCGATCCCAAATTCTCGTCCCAGACCAAGGACAAGCTGGTCTCATCGGAAGTGCGCCCGATCGTGGAAAGCGCGATCATCGACCAGTTCGGCGCCTGGTTCGAGCAGCATCCGTCCGAAGCCAAGACCGTGGTCGGCAAGGTGGTGGAAGCCGCCGCCGCCCGCGAAGCCGCCCGCAAGGCACGCGAACTGACCCGGCGCAAGGGCGCGCTCGATGGCCTTCGCTGCCGGGCAAGCTCGCCGACTGCCAGGAACGCGATCCCGCCAAGTGCGAAATCTTCATCGTCGAGGGCGACTCGGCCGGCGGCAGCGCCAAGCAGGGCCGCAACCGCTCCAACCAGGCGGTGCTGCCCCTGCGCGGCAAGATCCTGAATTCGAGCGCGCCCGCTTCGACAAGATGCTGTCGAGCGAGGCGATCGTGAACCTGATCACCGCACTGGGCACCGGCATCGGGCGCGAGGAGTTCAACGCCGACAAGCTGCGCTACCACAAGATCATCATCATGACCGACGCCGACGTCGACGGCGCCCATATCCGCACCCTGCTTCTGACGTTTTTCTATCGCCAGATGCCGGAACTGATCGAACGCGGCCACATCTACATCGCCCAGCCGCCGCTCTACAAAGCCAGCCGCGGCAAGTCGGAACGCTATCTGAAGGACGAACCGGAGCTTCAGGATTACCTGATCGCGGAAGGCGCGAACGGCGCGGTTCTGACCCTGCATTCGGGTGACAGCATTTCCGGCGCCCATCTGGACGAGCTGGTCGCGCACGCCCGCACAGCTGTTGCGGCGCTGAACAACTTCCCCCGCCACTA
>CAWHLV010000007.1:0-48790 GCA_963830095.1 uncultured Alphaproteobacteria bacterium | reverse complement strand
GACAAATACGCGAAATATGTCACCCAGCGGATCCGGGACGTCGCAGCCGCTGTCGGTGCGCCCGTCGACCCTGATCCCGCCTGTAAGTCCAATATCGAAGTGGTGTTCACCACCACGCCACAGCTCTTTATGGATGGTGTCCAGCAGCCCGGCCCGGCCTTCCTGGGTTACCACGACAGCAACAGTCAGGCCGATGAGATGGCCAAGGTCACCCATCCGATCCAGGCCTGGTACACAACCGAAAGCCTCGACTTCGACGGAAGTGCGCAGGTCGACAGCGGGCAGTGTGCCGGTAGCGGCACAACGCTCAACTATATCGAAATTGGGACGGTGCCGGAAGGGAGCTCCTTTATAACGCCCATTACGCTGAACCTGTCCTGCGCCCGCATCATGCACGCGAGCGGCTCACGGCTGGGCAGCGGTTATGACAGCGGATTGAAAAATGTCCTGATCCTGGCGGAGCCGGGCAAGCTGTTCGACTATGAAGTCGGATCGCTGGCCGACTACATCACCATGCTGGCGCTATCCCAACCCGCTTCGCTGGACAGCTGCCAGGACCTGTCCAGCATTTCCAATCTTCTGGCCAAGGGTTGCGCGTCTGCCGCCCCCAAGATCAGCGATGGTGATCTGGCTTATCTGCAAGGGCTCTATAGCGCGCCCGACGGCTATTCGCTGACGGGACAGCGCGACGCAATGGAATACCAGATGAAGAAGACGCTGGTCACCGACAAGAGCAAATAGCCTCTGCCTGCCGGGCCCGGCAGGCAGGTTTTCCGGCCGCAGAGGCCCAAACTTACTGTCGCAAGCCGACAACTTAGTTGTCGCAAGGCGACCTTAGCCCGCTATGATGGCCGCCGCAGCAGGGCGGGACATTTAACGGGGGCGAAGATGGGGCGCCCCGGGGGCTTTGGTTTTGCGTTTTCGGTACTCGATTATTGCCCTTCTGCTGGCCTTGCCGGCCGCAGGCCTGTACGGCCCCGCCTTGCCACCTGCACGCCAGATCCGCCGACCGGGCCGGGCAGGGGTGTGCGCGCGCCTGGCTCGACGCCAATCTGCACCTGAACGAAGTCCAGACGGTGGGCACGTCTGAAAGCTACAAGCTGCGCGCCCCAGTTCCTCGATGCTGGGGCTGATCCGCATGGGGTCTGCGGAAGACGCCCATGAGCTCGACTTCGCCGAGCCGCCCATCGCCACCCAGCTCAACATGGGCGCGCGCTCGCTGGAATTCGATGTCGCCAACGACACCAAGGGCGGCCTCTACAGCCATCCCGCCGGCGAGATGATGGCGATGGAGCTGGTCAGCGACAAATACATCCATGACATGAGCGCGCCCGGCTTCAAGGTTATTCACATCCTGGATATCGATTTCAATTCCAGCTGCATGACCCTGGTGAGCTGTTTGCAGATCGTGGCGGGCTGGTCGCGTGCTCATCCCGATCACCTGCCCATCGTCATCGGCATTCGCAGCAATGACGACAAGACGCCCATGCCGGGCGCCACCCATCCCGAGAAATTCGACGCCCGGGCCTTCGACGCCCTGGATGCAACCATCCTGTCGGTGTTCCATACGGGCGAGATCATCACCCCCGACATGGTGCAGGGCCAATATCCCAACCTGCGCGATGCGGTTCTGGCCCATGCCTGGCCCACGCTGGCGGCGTCGCGCGGCAAGGTGATTTTCCTGCTGGATGATCCCAAGGAGAAAGTCGCGCTCTACCGCGCGTCCCGCCGTGCGCTGGAAAGGCGCGCGATGTTCGTCGCCACCGATCCGAACTCGCCGGCGGCCGCCTTTGTCACCATCGAGGATCCGGTCAAATCGCAGGGCGCCATCAGCAATGCGGTGAAGGCGGGCTTCATCGTTCACACCTTCGCCGACGCCGACACCAAGGAACCGCGCGCGGGCAACACCCAGCGCCGCGACAAGGCGTTTGCGTCGGGTGCGCAGATGATCTCCACCGATTTCCTTGCCGCCGATCCCCAGGTCGGCAAGTACCAGGTGCGTGTTCCCGGCGGCCATGTGGCCCAGTGCGACGTGCTTTTTGCGCCTGAGCGCTGTGCCAGCCTGGATGCAGAGAGCGGCCATGATTCCCGGGCTCCGGGGCGGTGAGGCATGTTTCCAGCGTTTGACGGGTTGTCACTTGAAGTTCCGAAGCCCTGCAATTACATGCCGTTGGTGCAGGGTACCGTTAGCAGTTGCAAAACGGCACGCCTGAAGGTATTTAGTCATTCCAATAGGTTAATCATGATTGCGTCAGCTGGAGCGCGCAGATTGTGAAGATCAGAATTCTTCCGCACACGATGTTTATGCTGTTTGCAACGGCAAGCATCGGCATGGCTCAGCCGGTGCTGCCACCAACGGGCATGGGCGCCGAGGAGCGTGCGGAGATCAAGGCCAGCGTCACCACGACCAAGGCTGATGAAAAAACCAGCAGGGCGACCCGAGAGCAGATACAAGCGTTACGGTTGGCACTGAGAGCCAAGCTTGCGGCGATGCATCACTAACGTTCGTACCGACGGACCGATTTTTGCACACACGCATTGGCCTGTTGGGGAAATATGCGCAGACTGGTTTTGTTGGCCGTAGCTGTGGCACAGGCGGCGGCAACTTCGGCCGTCGCGCAGGATATCAAGCTTCCCCCGCCCCAGACCATTTTTCCCGGCGTCTCCTTTTCCAGCGGCCTGGATTATTCCGCCGGCAGATATGGCGATCATAGTGACACCGACATCCTGGTGGGCCTGACCAACGTCACCGTCTCCGAAGACGATTTCCAGTTCAGCGCTTCGATGCCCTATCTCAACATCACCGGGCCGGCCTATGTGGTGGTGGGGCCGGGTGGCGCGCCGGTACTGATCAACCCCGCCAAAGGCGCGGGCTCCACCGTGCGCAGCGGCTGGGGGACCTCAATTTCAGCGCCAGCTACACGCTGCCGTCCGATGCCCTGGACGATTTCGAAATCACCGGCACTTTCCGCACCAAGATCGCCACCGCCAACGCCAGCAAGGGGCTCAGCACGGGCGCCACCGACTTTGCCTTTTCCCTCGATGTCTCCAAGCAGTTCGATTCCTGGGGGCCGTTTGCAACCTTCGCCTACCGGGTGCCGGGCGAGCCGTCTTTCTATTCCTTCAATGACGCGCCGTCCTTTTCCGTCGGCACCAGTGTGGAGCTGGCCGACAATGTCGTGGCCATCGGCTCTTACGATTTTGACGGCTCGATCTCGACCTCACTGGCCGACGCCCAGCAGCTTTTTGGCTCGGTCACCTGGCTGGCCACCGACAAGCTTTCGCTGACCGCCTATTTTGAAAACGGGCTCTCCAGCGGCGCCCCCAGGGTGGGCACAGGGCTACTGATCTCCTGGAAAGTGAATTAGCGGCTTTGGCAGTCCATTCATCTCACTCAGTGAGAGCGCGTTTTGATTTGTTGCGATGCGGTCATCCGCCCGGGGCTGATGACAGGGCTGCTTTGGCGCTGTAACCTTTCCATTGAGCGGATATGCGCTCCAATAAAAACGAGGGGAGGCTTTCATGCGCAATCTGATTGCCGCCGTACTGTCGTTGAGTTTCGCGGCAACATCCGCCATGGCCGGCGGCGCGCCACTGGCGCCAGGCAAGCCCGCTGGCATCAAGCATGCCCAGATGGAGGTGAGCACCACGGCGCTTGTCGTCATGGTCGGCATCGCGGGCACGATCGCAGCCATCGCGTTCGGCACCGCATCCAGCGGCAATCCGGGCGGGGCTGTGACGCTGACCACGGTGCCCGCGACCAGCACCGGCTGATACCAACACTGTCTGATGTCAGTCCAGCTTCGGCGCGCGCGCATGCCAATCGGTGGCGTTTTCCAGCGCCCAGCCGATGCGTAGCGCCATTGCTTCGTCGCCATCGCGGCAGGTGATCTGCAATGAGGTGGGAAGTCCGCCCGCGGTCATGCTATTGGGCAGCGACAAAGCGCACAGATCCAGGAAATTCACCCAGCGGGTTGAGACCGCCGGTGTGCCGGTCTGATCCACCGTGTCGATGGGCACCGCCGGCGTGAAGGTCGAGGGTGACAGCACGGCATCGACGCCTTCAATGCTGGCGGCGAATTCCTGTTTGCGGCGTTCGCGTTCGGCCAGTACATCCAGATATTGGCGCGCGGTGATATCGCGTCCGGCGACCACGCGGGCGCGCACCGCCTCGTCCATCTGCGCGTTCCTGTCATCAGCCAGCGCCGCCAGACGGGGATAGATTTCCGCCGAAATGATGCGGCCGACCAGATCGCCATTTTCGCGGAAGCTGCGGCCCATTTTCGGCATATCCACGATTTCTGCGCCAAGCTGCTCCAGCTCTTTCAGTGAGCGGTCGTAGGACACCAGCACTTCGGTGTCATGGTTGGCGCGCTCGCTGTCGTTCATGCGCGCCAGCCGCAGGCCTTTCACCCCGCGTTTCAGCTTCGCGAAGGGATCGGTGGGGGCCAGGCGCATGGTCAGGGGGTCCATCGGATCGGGGCCCTGCATCACCGAGAGCAGGATGGCGCAGTCCTCGACCGTACGCGCCATCGGTCCCGGCGTGTCCAGGGTGGGGCAGAGCGGCAGCACGCCAGAAGTGCTGATGCGGCCCACACTGGTCTTCAGGCCGGTGATGCCGCACCAGGAGGCGGGAATGCGCACCGAGCCGCCGGTATCGGTGCCGATGGCGCAAGGCGCCATGCGGGCTGCCACCGCCACGCCCGAACCTGACGACGATCCACCCGGAGTGCGATGGGTTTTCAGATCCCACGGATTTACCGGCGTGCCCATATGCTGGTTGGTGCCCCAGGCGCCATAGGCAAACTCCACCGTATGGGTCTTGCCCAGCATGATCATGCCGGCGCCGACCAGCTTCTTCACCAAGGTCGCGCTGAACGTCGACACCGTATTGCGCCGCGACGGCGAGCCGCCGGTGGTCACGCGGCCTTTGACTTCCACCAGGTCCTTGATGGCGATGGGGATGCCATGAAGCCGCCCCAGCCCATGGCCGGACCGGCGCGCCTTGTGCGCGGCTTCGGCCGCTGCCCTCGCATCGGAGCCATAGACTTCGACAAAGGCATGCAGCCGGGGATCCAGTGCCGTGATGCGGGCGAGGTGAGCCTCCACCACATCCACGGGCGAAACGCGGCCGCTGCCGATGGCCGACGACAACGCAGTGACGGAAAGTTCGTGCAGTTCGCCGCTCATGGCGCCTCGTCGGAAATCAGACCGGGCGGCGCATCGCTGTCCAGCTCCGGCACTTCGGTAACGCCGCGGCCGACATGGCTGTGGCGATAGCCATAGGCGTAATAGAACACCAGCCCTGCCGCCGACCAGATCGGAAACAAAAGCTGCGCCTGCCAGGGCAGAAAGACGAACAGCACAAGGCAACCGATCACCGACAGGATGCCGAACACATAGACCGCCGGTGTGCGGAATGGCCGCTTGCGCGCGGGCTGGGTACGGCGCAGCACCATCACCGCCAGCGATACGGCGGCGAAGGCGAACAGGGTGCCGGCGTTGGAAATATCGGCCAGCTTGCCAACCGGCAGAAAGGCGGCGCCGAAGGCGACAAATCCGCCGGTGATCCAGGTCACCACATGCGGGGTGCGGAAGCGGGGATGGACCCTGCTCAGCACTTCCGGCAACAGCCCGTCGCGCGACATCACAAAGAAGATGCGGGTCTGGCCATAGATCATCATCAGGATGACGGTGGGCAGCGCGATACCGGCGGCCAGGCCCAGCAGATTGCCGACAAAGGGATGGTGGATGGAACGCAGCACATGGGCCAGCGCCTCCTTGCTGCACACCAGCGGCTGGACCGAAAGGCTGGCGCAACGGGCAGTGAGCGCCATCGAGCCCGGCTCGAGCGTGTCACCGGTCGCCGCAAAGACCGGCTGGGCTCCGTACGAACCGATCGCGCCCGCCGCCACCAGAAGATAGATCACGGTGCAGATCGCCAGCGACCCGATCAGGCCGATGGGCAGATTGCGTTGCGGATCGCGCGTCTCTTCCGCCGCGGTCGAAACCGCGTCGAAGCCGACATAGGCAAAGAAGATCGACGCCGCCGACGAAATGATGCCGGTGGTGCCCAGCGGCGCGAAGGGATGGAAGTTGGCGCTTTTCATCACCGGCAGCGCCAGCCAGAGAAAGGCGCCCAGCGCCACCAGCTTGATCGCCACCAGCACGGCATTGACGGTGGCGCTTTCGCGCGTGCCGATCACCAGAAGCACGGTGATCACCAGCGCGATCGCCACCGCGACCAGATTGACGATGCCGCCGGCATACGGACCCGCGGACAGCGCGGCGGGAATGACAATCGGGTGGGGCATGTGCGCCAGCAGCCCGACGACATAGCCCGACCAGCCCACAGAGACGGCACTGGCGGCGACCGCATATTCCAGGATCAGCGCCCAGCCCACCAGCCAGGCGACCAGCTCACCCAAGACGGCATAGGAATAGGTATAGGCCGAGCCCGACACCGGCACCATGGCGGCCAGTTCGGCATAACAAAGTGCGGCGACCGCGCTGACCGTGCCCGCGATCACAAACGACATCATCATGCCGGGGCCGGCCTTTTGGGCTGCCTCCGCCGTCAGGACAAAAATGCCGGTGCCGATGATGCCGCCGATGCCCAGCAAGGTGAGCTGAACCGGACCAAGGCTGCGATGCAGGGATTTCTTTTCTGCGGTGGCCAGCACCGCATCCAGGGATTTGATACGCCACTTCCCGCTAGCCATGCTTAACCCAACACATCTTCCGCTTCAGGATGCCGTTCAAACCACGCCGTTGCATAGGAGCAGCGCGGCACAATCACCAGCTTTTCGGCGCGGGCGTGATCGGTGATCTGCTGCATCAGCCGGCTGGCGGCGCCAGTGCCGCGCAGAGCCGGATCGGCCTCGACATGGGGAATGACATACCGGCCGTCGCGGATGCGGTAATTGGCCCAGACCAGATGGCCGTCTTCGTGCAGTTCGAAACGGCGTTCTGCCTGATTGTCGATCATTTTGCCGGTTCGCGGTTCATCCAGGGCAGCGACAGACCGATGGGCACGATCCACAGGGTTCCGGCCAGGGCATAGAACAGCAGCGCCACATACCAGGGCGCGCCGGGCAGGACATGGCGCGCCAGACCCATGATGAACAGGGCATAGAAGGGCAGCCAGAAGAAGACGATCAGGATGGCGGCAATCAGGGTCTTGGTACGGCGGGACATTTTGACTTCTTTGACGGCTCTGGCGGGGGACGCTATCAGAACCCCTACATGAACGGGTCTGAAAATTTCTGGAAAAGTCGTCGCGCCGTGGGCTTCTGGCTGCTGGCCGTGGCGCTGGTGATTTTGGCCATGGTCACCATCGGCGGGCTGACGCGGCTGACCGGCTCGGGCCTTTCCATCACCCAATGGGATCCCATCATGGGCGCGATCCCGCCGTTGAACGATGCGGCCTGGGCCGAGGCCTTCGCCAAGTATCGGCTGATCCCGCAATACGTGATCGAAAACCGCGGCATGACGCTCGAAGGCTTCAAGGGCATCTTCTGGTGGGAATGGTCGCATCGTCTGCTGGGGCGGCTCCTGGGCGTGCTGTTCATCGTGCCGTTCCTGTGGTTCGCTTATGTTGGCGCGATCAAGCGCGGCGACTGGCCGCGCATGTTGCTGCTGTTCCTGCTTGGGGGCTTACAAGGTTTCATCGGCTGGTGGATGGTGTCGTCGGGGCTGGAGGTGCGTACCTCGGTCAGCCAGTACCGGCTGGCCATTCATCTGGGTACCGCTCTGCTCTTGCTGGTGGCCATCCTGTGGATTGCGCTGGAGTATCTGCGGGGGTCCGATAGGGAGCGAAGCGACGCCGGAGGGACTAAGCGCGGATTATTGTTTGCCGGGCTGGTGTACTTTCAGATGCTGCTGGGTGCGCTGGTGGCCGGGCTGCATGCCGGGCTGATCTACAACACCTGGCCCGACATGAACGGCCGTATGCTGCCGGAAGATCCGTTTTTTTCCCAGCCCTGGTGGATCAATTTCTTTGAGAATCCGGGCCTGGTCCAGTTCGATCACCGCATCGGCGCCTATCTGGTCGCCGCCTTTGCCGTTTTCATCTATCTGCGCGGGATCAAGCTGATCGGCGCGGCCCAAAAAAACGTGAAGGCCAGCGCCAAGGCGGTGGCCGCAATCACCACCTTCCAGATCGGCCTGGGCATCACCACGCTCCTCTTGCAGGCGCCTGAACTGCTTGCCGCGGCGCATCAGGTCACTGCGGCGTGCCTGCTTTGTGCCGGTGTCTGGCATGCGTTCGAGCTGCGGATTTTGACTCCGGCTCCGCCGGCATAGTGCCAGCATGGGTGGCACCAAGGCACTGGGCTTCCCCCAGAATGGCGGTCAGAGCGTCACTGGGTGTCATCTTGTCCCGCACAAATTCGATCTCTGTTTTTTGCTTGTGGGCCGTCGCGCAGAGCCGCTCGAGAGTCGAATCCTTCAGCCTTTTGCCGTGATGGAAGAATTCGACCTGGCCGTGAACCACTTCCAGGCGGATGGTGAGGGTGTCAGCCCTTGCGTCAGCGCTCGAGAGCGCGCACGCAAGCAATTGCGCCGCCAGAATTCCCAGCCCTGATCGTTTCACGCCAGCGCCTGCTCCAGATCCGCAATGATGTCCGCGCTGTCCTCGATGCCGATGGAAAGCCGCACCACGTCATTGCCCGCACCCGCCTTGGCGCGGTCCTCGTCTGAAAGCTGGCGATGAGTGGTCGAAGCCGGATGGATGATCAGGCTGCGGGTGTCACCGATATTGGCCAGATGGCTGAACAGCGTGACGCTGTTGACCAGCTTGATGCCGGCCTCGTAGCCGCCCTTGAGGCCAAAGGTGAACACGCTGCCCGCGCCCTTGGGGCAGTATTTCTTGTGCAGGGCGTAGCAGTCGTTGTCCTCCAGCCCGGCATAATTCACCCAGCTCACCTTGTCGTTCGCCTTGAGCCAACGCGCGACGATGAGCGCATTGTCGCAATGCTTCTGCACCCGCAAGGGCAAGGTCTCGATCCCGGTCTGGATGAGAAAGGCATTCATCGGCGACAGCGCCGGTCCCAGGTCGCGCAGGCCCAGCACCCGGCAGGCGATGGCAAAGGCCATGTCGCCAAAGGTCTCCCACAACCGCATGCCGTGATAGGACGGGCAGGGCTCCGACAGGGTGGGGAATTTGCCGCTGCCCCAGTCGAACTTGCCGCTGTCCACGATGACGCCGCCCATGGAGTTGCCGTGCCCGCCCAGGAACTTGGTGGCGGAATGGATCACGATGTCGGCGCCCCATTCTATGGGGCGGATCAGATAGGGCGAGGCCAGTGTATTGTCCACGATCAGCGGCACGCCAGCGTCATGGGCGATTTTGGCCACTTTTTCGATGTCGGTGATGATGCCGCCCGGATTGGCGATGCTTTCCACGAACACAGCCCTGGTGCGCTCGTTGATCGCCGCCTCGAAGCTGTCGGGATTTTTCGCGTCGGCCCAGTTGGTGTGCCAGTCGAACTTGGCAAAGCCCTGGCTGAACTGGTTGATCGAACCGCCATAGAGCTGGCGCGCGGCGGCGATATTGTCGCCCGGGCTCATCAAGGTGTGCAGCGCCAGAAGCTGCGCCGCATGGCCGGACGCACACGACAGCGCGGCGCGGCCATTCTCCAGCGCCGCCACCCTTTCCTCCAGCACCGCATTGGTGGGATTCATGATGCGCGAATAGATGTTGCCGAAGACCTGCAGGTTGAACAACGCCGCGGCATGGTCGGCGTCTTCAAAGACAAAAGCCGTGGTCTGATAGATCGGCGTGGCCCGCGCCCCCGTCGCGGGATCGGGCTGGGCGCCGGCGTGCACGGCAAGGGTGTTGAATCCATAATCGGCCATGGTCGTCTCCTTATGGGAGGTGTTCGATCTTGAGGTCGTGTTCCACGCGCCGCACCCAGGCCGCGACAGCGGGATAGTCTTTCAGCTCTATGCCAGCTTCGTGACTGAAGCGGGTATAGGCGACCAACGCAATGTCAGCCAGCGACAACCGCTTGCCGACGAAATAATGGCGGTCCTCCAGATGTTCATCCATCAGCGCCAGCACCCTGAGGCAGCGCGGGCGCAGATTGGGATCGATCTCGCCATCCGGCTTCTTCAGATAGAATTTCTGGAAACGCAGCACCGCGATGGCGGGCTCGTGGGAATACTGCTCCCAGAACAGCCACTGAAACATCTGGGCGCGCTCGAAGGCATCGGCCGGGATCAATGCGCTGCCTTCCGCCAGATGCAGCATGATCGCGTTGGACTGGGCCAAGGTGCGATTGTCGGCAAAGCGCACCACCGGCACCTGGCCCACCGGATTCATGCCTAAGAATTCCGGCGTGCGGGTTTCCTTGTTGAGGACGCTGACCTCGACCCAATCATGGGGAATGCCCAAGCTGTCGGCGACGAACTTCACCTTCAGGCAATTGCCCGAGATGGAATCGCCAAAGACCGTCATCGCCGCATTATCGAGGGACATGCGCGCATCCTTGAAGGGCGGGCATCTAAGGATGGTCGCGCGCGATGCGCAAGATGGCGGCGTTCCGGTCTTCCGCCACCCAGATGGCGCCATCGTCGGCCACCGCCAGTCCTAGTGGCGCACCCATGGGATGGCTGTCCTTCACGTTGTTCCATCCCGGTGTGAGCAATAACGGCTCCGACGCCGGTCCCGGATAGGGCAGGCTCACCGTCTGATCGCCGTCCGGCCCTGCGTAAGCGTCATAATGGGCATTCGATGCAAGCAGGGGTATGCCGCGGCGATCGACAGCGAAGGCTAAGATGCGCGCGCCGGCCGGCCGATAGCCGTGGAGCGAGATCAACAGCTTTCCGCGCAGCTCGGGAAACATCGCGCCGTCGTAATAGAGCATGCTGAGCGGCGAACCATGCGGCGGCAGCAGGCGCACCGGCCTGGTGCGGGCATCGCTGGCACAATCCATGACATGCAGCGGCGCCCATGCCGGATTAGCGCCCGTCATGTCATAGCAATAGGGCCAGCCGTAATGCGCCCCCTGGCGCAGCACATTCAGCGTCTCGAAGGGCGTGTCGGCGGGCGCAAAATCCTCGCCGTTGTCGGCTTCCAGCAAGGTGCCGGACTTGTGGCGCACCATCGCCACGGAATTGCGCAGGCCCTGCGCCATGATGGTGAAGCTCGGCGAGTATTTGTTGTCGCCCAGATAGGCATAGCGCCGGATGGCGGCCGCCTTGTAATCGCCTTCCGATTGCGCGCAAAAATCGGTGCCGTCGGGCTTGCCGTCCTTGAGACATTGGTCGGTCGGCGCACCGATCGAAACCAAGAGGTCGTTGTTGGTATCGAACATGAAGCCGGCAAGCGGGTGCAGGCTGAAATGAACCCTGGTGTCCGGCGCATCGGCAATTACCGTCTCGATGCTCGCCTGCGGATCGGCGGCGAGGGGATCAAAACGGAATATGCGCCCCTGTTCGTTGACATAGACCTTGCCGTCAGGGCCGAACGCCATGTGATGGGGCATATACAGACCGGTCAGCACCGGCGTCATGACAACGGGTTTGCCGCGCTCGGCGGTGATGCGCCACACCTTGCCGCCCGGGCCGTCCCATTTGCCCACATCGGTGACCAGAAAATCCTTGCCGCCGGGCAGAGCCAGCAACACGCGCGGCATGCGGATGGTGCGCGCGCCGAAATCGGCGGCCGGCGCGACAATGATGCCGGCGCAAAATCCCGGCGCCATGCCGATGGACGCGCGTGGAAAGCCGTCGCAGGTATCGGTGCCGGTCTGATAGGTGATGCGGTCGGCTGCGGATGCCGGGACGCAAAGACACCGGCCAGCAGGATCGCGGCAGCAAGACGTTTCATATCTATCCGTGCTTCAAGGTGCCGCCGCGGCCGAACAGCAGGGGCTTGCGATTGTCGATCACCTTGCGATTCACGCCCATCCAGCCGATCTCGCCGGAGAAGCGGCCATGCTCGATCTTGGGGCAGCGGTTCATCACCACGGTGAAACCCGCGTCCTTGCCGATCTGTTCCGCTTCCGGGCTGATCACGCCCAGCTGCATCCACAACACCTTGATGCCCAGCCGGTCTTTCTCGGCCACCGCCTCGCGCGCGATTTCGGGCGCAATTTGGCCTCGCGGAAAATATCGACCATGTCGACCGGCGCGGGCACATCTTTCAGCGACGCATAGACCTTCTGGCCCAGTATTTCCTTGCCCACCGCGCCCGGGTTCACCGGAATGACTTTGTATCCCTTGTGGAGCAGATACATCATGGCGAAATAGGACGGGCGGATGTCATTGGTGCTGGCACCGACCATGGCAATGGTCTTGACGCTGCGCAGGACCCCCTTGATCAGCGCGTCGGGATATTGCGGAAGTGCTAGTTCGGCCATTTCGGATTCCGCTTCTCAAGAAACGCGCTGATGCCCTCGCAGGCTTCGCCGTCCAGCATGTTCTCGGTCATCACCTTGCTGGCATAGTCGTAAGCCTCGGCCAGCGGCATCTCCAGCTGGCGATAAAAGGCTTCCTTGCCGGTCTTGAGCGTATGGCGCGGCTTGGACGCGATCTTCGCGGCCAGCGCCATGGTCTCGCTCTCCAGGATCTCCGGCGCGACCACGCGATTGACCAGCCCGACGCGTCGCGCCTCCTCGGCCTCGACCAGCTCGCCGGTCAAGAGCATCTCCATCGCCGCCTTGCGGCCGACATTGCGCGACAGGGCCACCATGGGGGTCGAACAGAACAGTCCGATATCCACGCCGGGCGTGGCGAAGCGCGCCGCGCCCGAGGCAATCGCCAGATCGCAGCTTGCCACCAGTTGGCAGCCGGCCGCGGTGGCGATGCCCTGGACCTGGGCAACGACCGGCTTGGGATGGCGCACGATGGCCTGCATCATGGCCGAGCATTGGGTGAACAGCCCGGCATAGGCGGCGCGCCCGGCATCGCCATCGGCACGGTGGCGCGCCATCTCCTTCAGGTCATGGCCAGAGGAAAACACGGCGCCTTCGGCAGCGATCACGATCACCCGGGTGGCATTGTCCTGAGCCGCGCCGGCAAGGGCTGCCTGGATGGCGGCCATCAGCTCGGACGACAGGGCATTGCGGGCCTGGGGGCGATTAAGGACCAGCTTCAGCACCCCGCCGGTATGGGCGCTGAGCAACAGGGGCGGGGGCGTGGGTGCGTTCATGGCGGAAATGTAGTGCGGCCCGGCGTTATTTACACGTCATCGCCCACTTGAAGCGGTATTATAATACCGCATACTAAAAATCCCCGGTTTTCCGACATTTTGGTTGACCTTGGCCGGCCTTTCCCGTACACGCGCCCGTCAAACTACGGAAGTCGCACATGAAAACCTACTCGGCGAAAGCCAGTGAGATCGAAAAGAAGTGGGTCGTGATCGACGCCGAAGGCCTGGTCGTTGGCCGCCTCGCGTCCATCATCGCCATGCGCCTGCGCGGCAAGCACAAGGCGACCTATACCCCGCATCTGGATTGCGGCGACAATGTCATCGTCATCAACGCCGCCAAGGTGGTGCTGACCGGCAAGAAGCTGAAGGACAAGGTCTACTATCACCACACCGGCTATATCGGCGGGATCAAGGAACGCACCGCCGGGGCCATCATGGCCGGCAAGTTCCCCCAGCGCGTGCTGGAGAAGGCGGTTGAACGCATGGTGCCGCGCGGTCCCTTGGGCCGCCGCCAGATGTCCAACCTGCGCGTCTATGCCGGCGCCGAGCATCCGCATGAAGCCCAGCAGGCCGAGAAATTGGATGTCGGCGCGATGAACCCCAAGAACACCCAGTACAAAACGAAGGCAGCCTGATCATGGCCGAAGAGAACAAGTTCACCGAACTCAAGTCCACGCTGATCAAGGCCAGCCAGGCCAAGGCCGAAGACGCGTCCAAGACCGGCGACAAGCGCGATGCCCAGGGCCGCGCCTATGCCACCGGCCGCCGCAAGGAATCGGTTGCCCGCGTCTGGATCAAGCCGGGCAGCGGCAAGATCACCGTCAACGGCCGTGACGAGACCGTCTATTTCGCCCGTCCGGTGCTGCGCATGATCCTGCGCCAGCCGCTGATCGCGGCGGGCCGCGACGGCCAGTTCGATGTGGTGGTCACCGTCAATGGCGGCGGGCTTTCGGGCCAGGCCGGCGCGGTGCGTCACGGCATCTCTCGTGCGCTGGTCAATTATGAGCCCACCTTGCGCCCGGTGCTGAAGCCCGGCGGTTTCCTCACCCGCGATCCGCGCGCGGTGGAACGCAAGAAGTATGGCCGTCCCAAGGCGCGCCGCAGCTTCCAGTTCTCCAAGCGCTAAACGCGTTAATCAGTTTGCAGAAGCGGCGGCCCAAAAGGCCGCCGTTTTTGTTTCCAGCCTATATTTTCTGGGCTGCCGTTCCATATGGAATTGCTATGCGGCCAGTACGATTTTTCCGGGCGTCATTGTTTCGGAGAATCGCATGTCCATCGCCGTCCGTCCGCTTCTGGTTGCCAACGCCCAACTCGGCAATAGTAAGGCCCAGATCGCCGCGGCCTATAACGAGGCGGGCTACCGGTACGCGAAATATGCCGATGGCGGCGGGCGCACCCTGTTCAGTTTTGAGGGCCGTCATGCCTATGGCGACGCCAAGAGCTGGCAGGTCATCGAGGATCGGATTCTAGCGCTTCGGGCGCGCGGTCTGAAACAGCTGAAGGTGCTGGATATCGGCTGCGGCCCCGGCATCTGGCTCAGGCGTGTGGTGGTGCGCGCCCGCCAGCTTGGTTTCACCCGGATCATCGCCCATGGCGTGGACATCGCCGAAACCCAGCTTCATCGCGCCCGCGCGCTCTCGCGGAGCCTTTGCGAACTGGAAGGCGTGCAGCTCACCTACGGCTATGGCGATCTGCGCGCCGATATCACCGCACCCCGGGCCGATCTCTGCCTGTGCCTTTATGGTGTGCTCAATCATGTCCCGGTGCCCGAACTGCCCGCCGCCATGCGCCGCATGGCGGCGCTGACAGACGGTTATTTCGTGGCGACCGTGCGCGCCATCGGCAGCCAGCCCACTGTCTATGTCGACGAGGTGAGCGCCGCGGTGCGCTTCCACCAGGACAATCTGATCCACCGGCTGGATGTGGAATTCGCCAACGGACGCCGCGCCAGCTTCCAGTCTCATCTCTTTTCACGCACCGAACTGACGCGGCTGGTGTCGTCGGGGCTGGAAGTCGAAGACATGCGTGGCCTGGACCTGTTCCATGGACGCTTCGCCAATGACCCGCGCTGGAATCCCAAAAGTGCTGTGCCGTTGGGACGGCTGTCCCAGGAACTCAACCGGCTGGAGGAACGCTACTGCCGCGACCCCGGCTTTATGGATCATGCGGCGCATCTGCTGGTGGTGGCGAAGAACCCCCGGATGGTGCGGCCATGAGCGATTTTCTGCATTCGCCTTTCACCATAGGTGTGTGTTTGGCGCTGCTGTTCGCGTGGGTGATGATGCTCGCTGCGATTTTCTGGCCGCAGAAGGGGCCCACCAACAAGGACGACGTCGATGCACGTTTTTGAGGTCTTCCGCGATCCGCGGGGGCGCTGGCGCGCGCGCCGCGACGATGGCCTGGTCGACGGCCTGTTTGTCGATCAGCTCAGCGCCGTCCGCTTCGCGCGCCGCGAAAATCCCAACGGCTCGCTTCTGCTGCGTAGCTAGGGCGTCGGCGAAACACGCACTGACGGATCAAATACGGGCGGAGGCGGGCCGTAAGCGTTGGAGCCCGGATCGCCGGGCTGGCAGCAGAACCAGATCAACGCGATGCAGGCAACCAGAAAGGCCAGGTTGATCAGCATCACCAGCGGTCCGAAAAACAGCACTGACAGGAAGCCGATCGTCATAAAGCTCATCATTGCGAGCGCCGAGATACCTTGCGAGACAAAGCCGGCGATGATGAAGATCCATATCAGCTTGCCGTCGCGGCCGGTGTCCTGCAGCCGGCGCGCGCCCATCCCGGCGGTAGGCAGCAGCATCGCCAGGTTGTAGAGCGCCAAGAGCGGCAGGAACGTCACGCGCTGCAGGATGGCGGCGACGATGGCGATGACGAAGTTCGCCAGCACGAAATACCAGAACTCCGGACGGCCCACCCGTCCGTTCATGTCGAAATAATGCTGGGTGACGGCGCGGCGGTAATTCTCGAAAATCGCTTGTGGATCCATGACGCTACCCCTGTTTTGGGCCATATCTTTGGCGTATTGAGCGCGGCCCTTCGAGTTTTGCGCCCGGCGCAGGGCAGGGCACACGCCCTTTCGGGGCAAAATCAGCTAAGGATGACATTATGTCCGTGTCAATGTTCGCGGACTTGGTTGCAGACTTGGACAGAGATAATGAGCAAACAGGCGAAAATCTTCATCGACGGCGCGGCCGGAACCACGGGTCTTGAGATCCGTGAGCGCTTGGGCAGCCGCGCCGAACTTTCGCTGATCGCGCTGTCGGACTCCCAGCGCAAGGATGCTGCCGCGCGCAAGACCGCGCTGAACGAGGCCGACCTGGTGATCCTGTGCCTGCCCGATGAAGCGGCGCGGGAATCCGTCGCCCTGATCGACAATCCCGCCACCCGGGTGATCGACGCTTCCACCGCCCACAGGGTGGCGCCCGGCTGGGACTATGGCTTTGCCGAGCTGGAGCCCGATGGCTACAGCCGCATTGCCACGTCCAAACGGGTGAGCAATCCGGGCTGCTGGGCCACCGGTTTTCTCGCCATCGCGCGGCCGCTGGTGCGCGCGCGCGTCATTCCGGCAGAGTTTCCGCTCACCGCCAATGGCGTCTCCGGTTATTCCGGCGGCGGCAAAAGCATGATCGCGGAGTTCGAGGACAAGAACAGCGCCGGCTATACCGAGACGGTGTCGCGCATTTACGGCCTGGGCCTCACCCACAAGCACATCCCGGAGATGACCAAACATTCCGGTCTGGCGCATCCGCCTTTGTTCGAGCCCAGCGTCGGCCGCTACTATCGCGGCATGCTGGTGGAAGTGCCGCTGCAGCTGTGGGCGCTGCCGGGCAAACCCACCCCACGCGACATCCATGCCGCGCTGGTGAAGGCCTATCCCGAACGGCCGCTGGTCAAGGTGGCGTCGCTGGAGGACGCGGCCGCGGCCAAGAGTCTGGATGCAGAGATCTTCGCCGGCACCAATGGGCTGACTCTCTATGTCTTTGCCAATGAAAAGACGCAGCAGGCGCGTGTGGTGGCGGCTTTCGACAACCTCGGCAAGGGTGCGTCGGGTGCTGCGGTGCAGAACATGAACATCATGCTCGGTCTGCCGGAGACCGCTGGCCTTTAGTAGCGCGAGGGATTTTGGCCTCTGGCTAGGAGCGAGGAGCGATGTGGGCATAACTGGCCCATGAGCGATCGAGCGACGACGCCAGGGGGCAAAAGACCCGCGCTATGTGCTAAAGAAGACGGATGGGCTTCAAAGGCATCATCGTCTCCTTTGCCGTGGCGCTGGCCCTGTTTGCGGGCGCGGTGCTGTATGCCATTCATCGCCAGCCCAGGTCCCGCGGCTTTTCCGGCTTGGAATTCGCCCAGCTGACACAGGCCGCCTCGGCGCGCACCCCGCTTCTGCTCAAGGGCGGGGCGCTGGTCTATCGGGTCGCCGATGACAGCCCCGCCGGCAAGGCCGATATCAAACAGGGCGAAGTGGTATCGGCCATCGACGGCGAACCGATCCTGTCGGCGCGCCAGGCCTCCGACATGGTGCGCACCCACGCGGCCGGCGATCATGTGAGCTTCACGCTCTATGACGTCACCAAAGGGGAAGTGAAACCGCAAACGGTCTCGCTGACCTTTGAAGACCAGCCGGTGCCGAAAAAAACCTTTTCGGTGCATCCGCCGCGCACCCTGGCCAAGGAACATTTCCTGTTGCCGACACCCGTCGCCAATGCTTCCTGGTCGCGGCGCATCCTGCGCGGACCCACCATCCGCCCGCTGGCACTGACGGGATTGGGGGCCGGGGCCTGCAACGGCTTCGCACCTGAGGAATGGCGGGTCGCCGCCATCGCACCCGACAATTCGCTGTTTCATGTGATGGCACAGCAGGGCTTCGCCCATGCGATTTACAAAGTGGGCGCGCTGAACGGCGCTTCGCCGGACGCCTTTGTGAAGGCGTTTCTGGAAACCACCTTCGCCGCGCCGACCGTGTTGACGCCACAGCAGGCGCGGCCCTTCGGCTTCATCGTGCGCGACTTCGGCAACAACAAGGGCGGCGCTGGCTTTGTGCTCTATCGCGTCACCGGCAACCGCATCGCGCTATGGGTGGCGGCGGTTCCGGGCGGCGATGTCGCCTGGGCCAAGCCGCTGGTGGGCGCGGTGGTGCTGTCCATGCGCTGCGCCTCGCCGGGCGCACCCGCACTTGCGTCCCGCGATTTCGAGCCTCTTGGCGACGCGCATTTCCACCCGCTGCATCCAGGGTGCGTGCGGCGAAGGCGATCTGGCCGCGAGCTATCTGACGGTCCTGCGCCTTGGCTATGTTCATAATGACAAAAACCAGATGTTCCTGGTGCATCCGCGAACCGATTTCTGGCAGGACGGCCCGCAAGGCGCGGGCTTCTATCACCAGATCGGCGGCGAGAACGAAAAGCTGGAGCCCGGAAGAATAAACTAGCGCGCGGGTTGCTCACCAGAAACGGTCGATGGGTCCGTTCGCATCAAACGCCCTGTCCACGGTGGAGCACAGGGATGCGGGGAACGACTGGGCCTTGAAGGCGATGGTCGATGTTTTGCCGTCCTGCGACAGATCGTAAGCCACCACCACATGGTGATAGCCCCTGCCGGCCGCTTCAAAGACCACCACCCAGCGATTGCCGCGATGAAAGGCGGCGATCAGGCGGCGGTCGAGTTCGGTCTGGCCGGGCCGCATAATCACGTCGCCCCCGTTGAACGGTGATCCCGGCGGGGAGAGATTGGGGACATGCCTCTCCAGCGAGTGGGCGACGGGCAGGGGCAGGGCCTGGAGATCTTCCGTCTTTTCTGTGCCGTTCCCCGCAGGACAGGATGGCGGTATTTCTTGGGCAAGGACAATCGTCGGCAGCAGTGCGAGCAATCCGGCGGACAGATACAGTCTCATCTATTCCTCCCGCTTATCGCATCACTCCACGCTTTTATTGCGGCGACAATTCGACCACGCTGCTACTGCGCCTTGACCTTCACATAGGTCCCCGGCGCGTCGCCCAGCACCTTCAACTTGCCGTCGCCCGGCTGGCGCGCGGGCACCTTGTCGCCCGAAAGTTTGGCCAGCCACTTGTCCCAATCCGGCCACCAGGAGCCGGGGTGTTCGCTTGAACCATTCTTCCAGGCGTCAATCGTCTTGGCGCCGCCCTTTTTGGCAAAGGATCATTGGTCCAGTACTGATACTTCTTGGCCGCCGGCGGATTGATCACACCCGCGATATGGCCCGAACCGGCGATGATGAAGCGCACCGGGCCGCCAAACAGATTGACCGACTTGAACACCGAATTGGCCGGGGCGATGTGGTCTTCCCGCGCCGACTGCAGATAGACCGGCACTTTCACTTTCGACAGGTCCAGCTTGACCCCCGCCAGCTCCATCTTGCCGCGGGCCAGGGCGTTTTCCTTGTAGCACTGGCGCAAGTACGACAGATGCAGCTTCTCCGGCATCCGCGTGGTGTCGGAATTCCAATAGAGCAGGTCAAAGGGCATGGGCTGTTTGCCCAGCAGATAGTTGTTGATCACGAACGACCAGATCAGGTCATTGGCGCGCAGCATGTTGAAGGCGCCCGCCATCTTGGAGCCGGGCAGCACGCCGCCCCCGCTGTCCATCTGGTTCTTCAGCGCTTCGAGCTGGGCCTCGTCCACGAACACCGACAACTCGCCGGCCTCGCTGAAATCGGTCTGGGCCGCCCAGAAGGTGGCGGAATGGATCCGGTCGTCACCCTTGGCGGCCATGTAGGCGAGGGTGGCCGCCAGCAAGGTGCCGCCGATGCAATAGCCCACGCAGTTGGGATCCTTCACGCCCGTGGCCTTCTCGACCGCGTCCAGCGCGGCAAAGATGCCGCCCTGCATGTAGTCCTCGAAGCCCTTGCCAGCCATGTCGGCGCCCGGGTTCACCCAGCTCACCAGGAAGACGGTGTAGCCGCGCGAAACCAGCCAGCGCACGAAACTGTTTTCGGGGCGAAGATCGATGATGTAGTACTTGTTGATCCAGGGTGGGAAGATCAGCAGCGGCCGGGCATGGACTTCATCCGTGGCCGCAGAATATTGCAGCAACTCCATGGTTTCATTGCGGAACACCACCTTGCCGGGTGCAGTGGCAACATTCTCACCGATGACGAAATTGCCCGAGGTCTGGCGGATGGAAAGCTCGCCATGGCCGCGCTCGATATCGGCCAGAAGATTATCCAGCCCCTTGACCAGATTCTCGCCATTCGACGCGATGGTGGCCTTGAGAACATCGGGGTTGGTGAGGGGGAAATTGGTCGGGGCCAGCGCATCGGCAAACTGGCGGGTGTAAAACGCCACCCGGCCGCGCTCTTTTTCGTCCAACCCGTGCAGATTGCCCACCATCTCCTGCATGGCATTGGCGGTCAGCAGATAGCTCTGCTTGATGAAATCGAAGACCTCGTTCTGGCGCCACTCATCAGCCTTGAAACGGCGGTCGCCCGGCGCCGGCTCGACCACCGCATCGGCGTCCCCGCCGAGCATCTTGCGGGCGGTGGATTCCCACAGGGTCATGAAGTTGTTCCACCACTGGGTCTGGGCTTCCACCACCGCTTCGCGGTCGCGGCTCATCGCCTTGGCCAAGGACAGCATGGCGCCGGAGATGTTGAGCGGGTCCAGCGCGATCGGATTTTCGCGCGCCGCCATGCGGGCGGTGAAGTCCACCAGCAGCTTCTGGCTCTTCACGCCGACCGTCAGCATGTTGCGGGCGAACTCCCGCGTATCCAGGCGGTCGGGCGTGACCAATTCGGGGGCAAGGGCTTTTGTGGACATGGCGTGAGGCTCGCCCCAGGATGAAACCGGTATGAAAACTGTGATAGCCCGGCCACGGTCGCACCCGCAAGCCGTGCAAGCGGGCCGTTTCGCGCCCAAATATCGCAACCATTCTGGCGATTTGGACAAAGCTCCCGCTGGCGCGGAAGCCATTGTCGCGGTATAGAAAAAAGGGCTGGGAGGGCGAGCGCACGGCTCTTTGCGCGCGCGTCTTTGCCGGCGGTGGGAAGGGCATTTACGGTCATGAGCAAGATTTACGCGCGTCCTTTTGTGATGGCGACGCTGGCGCTTACCCTTGCGATGGGAACCGCCGGTTGTCAGACGATTGCCGATCTCGATCCTACCGGCCTGCTCGGCGGCGACGATGCGCCCGCGCCCGATACCCAGTTCCCGCCCGACAGTCAGCAGCAGGCCGCCCAAGACGCCAGCACCACCACGCCCGACCTGGCCTCGCTGCCGGCGCGTCCCGCCCAGCCGGATGCCACCGCCCAGGCCGCCACTAGCCAGCAGGTTGCCGCCGCCGGCGCCCAGGCCCAGTACAGCGGCGATGCGTTGCGCGCCGGCACCGATGCGGCCGCACCGCCGCCGGCCGCCACTGACGTCGCCGCCACCAAGCAAGCTTTGGCCGCCAGTAACGCGCCGCCGACCGCCGATGCCCCGCCGACTGCGGGCTCGGCTGATGCGGCCGCCCCGCCCACGGCTTCCGCACCAGCCCCGGTTGCCGCGCCCGTCGCCAACAACCCCAATGCGGCTGTCCCGGCCCAGCAGGTGGCGTCCGCCGCCCCGCCCAGCGCGCCTGAGGCCGCAGCCCCCAGCGCAGCCCCAGTAACCAGCGCCGCCTTGGCGCCGCCTCCGGGCGCCGAACCGGCTGTTCCTGCCGTGCCGATGACGGCAGGCGCCCAGATGGCCATGGCCAATCCCAGCAATTCCCAGCTCGGCTTCAAGCCATCTTCGGCCCCGCCGCTCAATGCCGGCCTGTCCCAGTGGGTTTCGCCGCCGATCCTGGCCCATTACCGCGAAACCGCCGCCATGGCGGGTTCGGCGGGCATGGGTGAGCCTGCGGTCGCCGCGGTTCCCGCCGTTTCCAACGGCAGGCATGCCCGTGGCGGCATGGGCGGCCCGGCCATGTCGGGCGATGTGGTCGCCAATCTGGACGCAGTTCCGGGCTCTCCCATCGGCCGTGCCGCGGCCATGAATGGCGGCGTGCCCCCGACCGAGATCATCTATTTCGCCGGCGACACCACCAACCTGTCCAGGTCGGCGATGAACCAGGTTCACAGCGCCGTCGCGGCCTTCCAGGCCTCCGGCGGTGCGGGCACCGTCAAGGTGGTGGGCCATGCCTCCAGCCGTACCGCCAACATGCCGGTCGAGCGGCACCTGGAAGTGATCTTCCAGAAGTCGCAGGCCCGCGCCAATGCGGTGGCCCAGGCCCTGATCCGGGCCGGCATTCCCGCCGACAAGGTGCAGATCGAAGCGGTGGGCGACAGTCAGCCCATCTATTACAGAGTCCATGCCCAAGGGTGAGGACGGCAACCGCCGGGCGGAGATTTACGTGCAGGGGTAAACCCACGGCGCGCGTAAGCGCGCGAGCATGTCCGGTGGACATGCGAGAGTGGGTGAACGCCGCGAGCTTGAGCGAGCGGCCGGAGAGCTGGTCGGGCTTAGGCTCAGCGAGCCGCCGGTCAGATCTATGAGCCGCACCAGCGGAATACGTGACCTGCACAAAAGAGCCGCAATTTAACCCAAAAATGATTGCGCGCTCCGGGTAAATCCCGATTCTGAGGCGTTTTCAGGACTCAACGGCCATGAATACCGATTTCTACCGCATCAAGCGGCTGCCGCCTTACATCTTTGAGGAAGTGAACCGCCTCAAGGCCCAGGCGCGCGCCCGCGGCGAGGACATCATCGACTTCGGGATGGGCAATCCCGACATGCCGACGCCCGACTATATCGTGGACAAATTGTGCGAGACCGCGCGCGACCCGCGCGCCCATCGCTATTCGGCCTCGCGCGGCATCAAGGGCCTGAGGAAGGCGCACTGCGCCTATTACAAGCGCCGCTTCGGCGTTGAACTGAACCCCGATACCGAAGTGATCGCCGCACTGGGTTCCAAGGAAGGCTTCGCCAATCTCGCCATGGCCATCACCGCGCCCGGCGACGTGGTGCTGGTGCCCAATCCCGCCTATCCCATCCATGCCTTCGGTTTCATGATCGCAGGCGCCGCCATCCGCCATGTGCCCGCGACCTCGCCGGAGGAATATCTTTCGCGCATCGGGACGGCGACGCGCCATTCGGTGCCGTCGCCCTTGGCGCTGGTGGTGAACTATCCCTCCAATCCGACCGCGCAGGTGGTGGAATTGGACTTCTACAAGGAGATCATCAAGTTCGCGAAGAAGCACGAGATCTGGGTGTTGAGCGATCTGGCCTATGCCGACATCTATTTCACCGATTCCCCGCCGCCCTCGATCCTGCAGGTGGACGGCGCCAAGGACATCGCCATCGAATTCCAGTCCCTGTCCAAGACCTATTCCATGCCGGGCTGGCGCATGGGCTTTGCCGCCGGCAATGAAAAGCTGATCGGGGCCTTGGCGCGCATCAAGTCGTATCTAGATTATGGCGCCTTCACGCCCATCCAGGTCGCGGCGGCGGCGGCGCTGAACGGTCCGCAGGACGCGGTCAACGAAATCCGTGCCGTCTACAAATCGCGCCGCGACGTGCTGGTGAAAAGCATGGCGGCGGCCGGCTGGGAGATCCCTGCGCCCCCCGCCTCGATGTTCGCCTGGGCGCCGGTGCCGGAGAAATACAAACAGCTCGGTTCCATGGAATTCGCAAAAGATTTGCTGATCCATGCCAAGGTTGCGGTATCGCCAGGCATCGGCTTTGGCGAATATGGCGAAGGCTATGTGCGGGTGGCGCTGGTGGAAAATGAACACCGCATTCGCCAGGCCGCGCGCAATGTGAAGAAGTTCCTGCAGGACGGCACCAACAAGCCGCCGTCCGATTCGCCCAAGAAAAAACTGGCCGCCGCAAAATGACAACGCCTTTTCGTATCGCCATCGCCGGTCTCGGCACGGTCGGGAGCGGCGTGGTCAAGGCGCTGGCCGCGCGTGGGCCCGAGCTGTCACATCGTGCGGGCCGCGAACTCAAGATCGTCGGTGTTTCTTCCCGCAATCCCCAAAAAACTTTGGACCTTGGCCTGGAGATGAAACTCTTTGCCAATGTCGCTCTGGCGCTGGCGAATTCCGACGCCGATGTGGTGGTCGAACTGATCGGCGGCGAGGAGGGTGTCGCCCGCCAGCTGGTGGAAACCGCGCTGGCCAACGGCAAGCATGTGGTGACCGCCAACAAGGCGCTGCTGGCCAAGCACGGCCTGGCATTGGCCGAGCTGGCGGAAAAGAACGGCGTTACCCTGAAATTCGAAGCGGCGGCCGCGGGCGGAATTCCCATCGTGAAAGTGCTGCGTGAGGATTTGATCGCCCATGGCGTGGATGCGGTAAAAGGCATCCTCAATGGCACCTGCAATTACATTCTCACCGAAATGGAAGCTAGCGGCCGTTCCTTCGCCGAGGTGTTGAAGGAAGCGCAGGCCAAGGGTTATGCCGAGGCCGATCCGGCGCTGGATGTCGGCGGCGGCGATACCGCGCACAAGCTTGCGCTCTTGGCGAGCCTCGCCTTCGGCACCGCGCCCGATCTGGCAAACGTGTCGGTGGAAGGCATCGAGCATATCACCGCCGACGACATCGCCTTTGCCTCGGAGTTCGGATTCCGCATCAAGCTTCTGGGTGTGGCGCGCCGGGTCGGCGACAAGATCGACCAGAAAGTTCATCCCGCCATGGTCAAGGCGCGTGCGGCGCTGGCCAATGTGTCGGGCGCCGCCAATGGCGTCTTGGTGGATGCGGGCGAGGCGGGCAGCTTTTTCTTCTCGGGCCGTGGCGCGGGCGAAGCGCCCACCGCCAGCGCCGTGATCGCCGATATTGTCGAGGCCGCATCGGAAGGCACCCAGCCCAGCCCGGTGTTCGGCCGTCCCGCCGCCGGCCTGACGCGGCTTCAGCCTGCCGACAGCAAGGCCCTGGTCTCGCCCTGGTATCTGCGCTTTGAAGTGCTGGATGTGCCGGGCGTGCTGGCGGCCATTGCAGGCCACCTGTCGGAGGCCGGTGTTTCCATTGAAAGCATGATCCAGCGCGGCCGTGCCCCCGGCGAGCCGGTGGCCATTGTCATGATTACCCACGATACGGCGCAAGGGGCGGTGGAACGTGCCTTGAAGGCCATCTCCCTATCCGACAAGGTGCGGGCCCGGCCGTGCATGATTCCGATGGAAGCCTGATTGAAGCGGTTCAACTCCCCTGCGGTTCCCTCCGGGTCGTTGAACATGATTGAGATATAGACCGAGATACAAATGACCGACATTCGCCCGCCTGTTCAGGAACAACCCCTGGACCGCTCTTTTGCGCTGGAAGCCGTGCGCGTCACTGAAGCCGCCGCCATCGCGGCCTTCGCCCAGATCGGGCGCGGCAATGAGCATGACGCCGATCAGGCGGCCGTCGAGGCCATGCGCGCGGCGTTCAATGTGCTGCCGATCGACGGCACGGTGGTGATCGGCGAAGGCGAACGCGACGAAGCGCCCATGCTATTCATCGGCGAAAAGGTGGGGCAGGGCGGGTTGGCCGTCGACATCGCGCTCGATCCGCTGGAAGGCACCACACTCACCGCCAAGGCCATGGCCAATGCACTGGCGGTGATGGCGATGGCGGAGCCCGGCACCATGCTGAATGCGCCCGACACCTATATGGACAAGATCGCCATCGGTCCCGGCTACCAGGACGGCATTGTCGATCTGGATGCGGAGCCCGGCGACAACATCAATGCCATCGCCAAGGCCAAGGGTGTGAAGCCCCATCACATCACCGCACTCGTGATGGACCGTCCGCGCCATGAAAAGCTGATCGCCAGGATCCGCGCTGCCGGCGCCAAGGTGAAGCTGATCACTGATGGCGATGTGGCGGGCGTAATCGAGACCACCGACCATGCCACCGGCGTGGACATCTATATGGGCACCGGCGGCGCGCCCGAAGGCGTGCTGGCGGCGGCGGCGCTGCGCTGCGTGGGCGGCCAGATGCAGGGCCGTCTGGTGTTCCGCAATGATGATGAAAAGGCCCGCGCCGCCAAATGGGGCATCAAGGATCTCAACCGCAAATACGGCTTGCGCGATCTGGTAGCAGGCGACGTGGTGTTCTCGGCGACCGGCGTCACCGACGGTTCCATGCTGCGCGGCGTGCATCGGCATGGCGAATTCATCACCACCGAAAGCGTGGTGATGCGTTCGGCCACCGGCACGGTGCGCTGGATCCGCGCGCGGCACCGCCGCGAAACGATTGAGTGACGCATTGGCTGATTCCCGCGCGGCGTTCGGCGTCGCGCGCTCTTTCACCGGCCGGCGCTGGCTGCTGAAACCTGTGGACGCGAGCCTGGAACGCGATCTGCTGCGCGAGATTTCTCCGGTTCTGTCGCGGCTGCTGGCGCTGCGCGGCATCAAGCTTTCCGAAGCCGCCGATTATCTGACCCCGCGCCTCAAGAATCTTCTGCCCGATCCCAATCTGCTGAAAGACATGGACCGCGCCGTGGCGTGCGTGGCCTCAGCACTGGAAAAGGGCGAACGCATCGCGGTGTTCGGCGATTATGACGTGGACGGCTCGACAAGCGCCGCGCTGCTGAGCGATTTCCTGTCGGCGCTGGGGCCGCCGCCCCGCATCTACATTCCCGATCGCATGAAGGAAGGCTATGGGCCTTCGCCTTTCGCCATTCAGGCGCTGGCCGCCGAAGGCATGCATCTGGTCATCACGGTGGATTGCGGCTCGGCCGCGATTGCTGCGATGGAAGAGGCGGCCCACCTGAACATGAGCGTGGTGGTGCTGGACCATCACCGCGTCGATGCCGCCCCGCCGGTTGCCGCGCATGTCAATCCCAACCAGCCGGGCGACACATCGGGGCTGGGGCATCTGTGCGCCGCGGGTGTGACGTTCCTGTTTCTGGTGGCGCTGAACCGGCATCTGCGCGACACCGGTTTTTATGAAACGCGTGGGCTGGCCGAACCCGACCTGCGGCTGTTCCTGGACCTGGTGGGTTTGGCCACCATCTGCGATGTGGTGCCGCTGACCGATGTCAATCGCGCCTTTGTCCGTTTCGGTCTGGGCCAGATCAGTACGCTGTCGCGTCCCGGGCTGGCGGCGCTGGCTGGCGTGGCCGGCGCCAAAGGCCCGTTCACGCCCTACACCCTGGGCTTTGTATTCGGGCCACGCATCAATGCCGGCGGGCGTGTGGGGCGCTCGTCGCTGGGCGTTGATCTGCTCACCGCGCGCGACGCCGCCAAGGCGGGTGAATTCGCCGCCCAGCTCGATCTGCACAACAAGGAACGCCAGGCGATCGAGAAGCTGATCCTGGAAGAAGCGGCGGCGATGGCGGCGACGCAAGCCAACGCGCCCTTTGTGCTGGTGGTGGGCGATGGCTGGCATCCCGGCGTCGTCGGCATTGTCGCCAGCCGCCTGAAAGAGCGTTTCGCCAAGCCTGCCTTCGTGGCCGGTTTCGAGGGCGGCCCACATGGAAATACAATCGGGCGCGGCTCTGCCCGTTCCATTCCCGGCATCGATATTGGCGCCATCATCCGCGCGGCGGCCGAAGCGGGCGTAATTGAATATGGCGGCGGCCACGCCATGGCGGCGGGCTTTTCGCTGACCACCGCCCAGCTCGATGGCTTTCGCAAGTTCGTGGAAGACCGCTTCAGCGGCACAGGCCCGGCGCTGGCCGCGGCAAACGATCTTTACCTGGATGCGGTGTCGTCACCGGCCGGCGCCAATGTGGCGCTGGCCGAGGAGATCGCCCAGGCCGGGCCCTATGGCGCGGGCAATGCCGAGCCGCTGCTGGCGCTGCCCGATGTGCGCGTGGCCTATGCCGATGTGGTGGGGTCCAGCCACGTCAAGCTCAGGCTGGGCGGGGGTGGCGGCGTGGTGCTGGACGCCATTGCCTTTCGAGCCGCGGGCACGCCTCTGGGTGACGGGCTCTTGGCGTCACGCGGCAAGCCTATCCATGTGGCGGGGCGTCTGCGCCGGGACGACTGGAACGGACGGGTGCGGGTGCAGCTGGAAATCGAGGATGCGGCTCCGGCAAGTGCCTGAAGGGGCTTGTAAAACTCCAGCTTGCAAAAGCCGGCCCCGACCGTTAAATCCCCCGCCTCCGGCAGCGCCCTTCGTCTATCGGTTAGGACTTAAGATTTTCAATCTTGCAAGAGGGGTTCGACTCCCCTAGGGCGCGCCACGATCTAAGCTTTTGATTTTCTTGGCGGCATCAACCATGTGCCGGATTGAAAATGTGAACTGTATGACCTGCGCGAGATCCGCGCTCATAGAAGCCGCTAGAGAGCGTAACCAGCGAGGTCTCATTCGCGCGCGAAAATGTGCTTCGACATCAAGCCCGAAGTTTGCGCAGTGAACTCTGATCAACCTTGTCCAAAATATCCGACAACTTCTGATCGCTTCGAAATCCAGCCGCAAAGTCATTGCCATAGGCCCGTCGGAGTGTCGAAACCAATGTGTTCCCATGCTTCCGAATAATGACGCTGTAGACCAGAACATCATTTATCTCTGACTGCCAGCCCGCACCATGTTGACGAAAGTATTTCACGACATATGGATCTAGGCGGATTGAGACCGGCTCCTTAGTCGGGGCTTTCTGAGGGCCTCGCTCGCCTCGCTTTCTTTTTGACAAGTGAGCGAGTACAGGAATGTTTTCAACGCGCCGAGCTTTCTTGAAATCCGCCGCGGTAAATTCTGGATTTTCTCTGTCGGGCGCCGACGCCGAAACCTTATCCTTCATCATACAGTTTTCTTTCCTTCTTAGTCGCATGCCGAAGCGAGATCACCCGCACCGTTTCGCCGCGCATCGTCCAAACCAAAACAACAACACGAATTCCCAACAGGCCGATGCCTCGGTATCGCGTTTCGCCATAATCGATATCGTCATCCTCAACGATATAGGCGCTGTCGAAATCGAACTCTTTGGCCTGCTCGAAGGACGGCCGCCCGCGGGCAACGTTCTTGCGATTCTTGGCATCATCGAATTCGATTTTCATGGTGCTGTATATACGATTAAATCAGAGCGGGCAAGATTTATTTGTATATACAGGTATCTCTACGGAGGGAGAAGCTATTAGGCCGCTCGCGATGGGCAGTCGGCTTATTTCGTGCCTGCGCCAAAGGGACGCGCAGCTGGGCGGAACGGAATGCAAGGGCCATAAAGAGAACTTATTCCTAATTAGGGCCGCGTAACCGTCAATTGCCAGTTCTTGGCTTCAACCCTAGAGCGCGCCATTTTTTGTTAGCGAACGCAGTGAGCTTACAAAAACTGAGCGCCTCTTCGAGCCCGTAGGGCGAGGGAGGCACCAAAGTCTATTTCTGCCTTTGATTTTACTCAGACATTTTGCGTTATTGCCCCACTTGCAATTTATGGGAGTCGCGAGGGCATGCAACGCGGTCAATGCCACTGTGGAACCGTGCAGTTTGAAGTCGAACTCAGTGATGGCTTTAACACCATCCGCCGATGCACCTGTTCCTATTGCCGGATGCGTGGCGCGGTCGCGGTTTCAGCGGCCATGGGCGGACTTCGATTTATTGCAGGTGAGAACAAGCTGAACAGCTACCGATTTAATACGGGTGAAGCACAACATTTCTTTTGTTCTCTCTGCGGAATCTACACGCACCATCAACGTCGCTCCAATCCATCACAGTATGGGATAAATGTTGCGTGCCTTGACGGTGTAAGCCCGTTCGATTTTCCGGAGGTGCCCGTCATCGACGGTGTGCAACATCCCGGCGACACTGGTGGAAAGAGCAGGCGTGCTGGGACTTTAAGGTTTGAGCGTTCGGACGGCGCGTAAAAGCAGCGGAGGACGGTGCCAATCCTGCATCCACCGTCTTCCGCCCGCGCTGCATCCGCCGGACACATTGCCATTTCTACATCGCAATCTCGCGAAGCCTTTGCTCCGGCTGGGCGTTTAGCCTGTTGAGATTTTCGAGGGCAATGACATGCAGTTGGGTCTGAAACTTTCCGTGGCGGCCATGATTGCTTCGGCTGCTTGGGCGGGCAGCGCTTCGGCGCAAACATCCGATCAGGCGACGGGGCAGGGCGCGGCCGGCATCGGCAATGCGAACCCGTCAGCAAAGGGCGCAACAGTCGATGGCAACGCCAACATGATCGACAAGGCCCCGCCGGGAACAGTGAATGAAGGCACCTTGGCGGAATCCGCCAATACCACGGCGCTGGCGACCTCGACTTACAATCAGCCGACGGGTTTTCTGCCCGGCATGAAGCCATAACTGGATTTACGCGACTACTTGGAAGGCGAAGGGCTGGCCACGGTGCCTTCCATCACGTCGGCGATCTCGTCCTGCTGGAAGATGTAACTCTTGTCGCCATCCATCTTGTACAGCCCCCGCAGATAGGCGAGGTCGGTGGCCGTCATGCCTTCGATCCTCTGGTCGCAATCCTTGGCCATCAGGTTCACGATACTGGGGAGCTCCTGGCAGGCATCCAGCGAGCTCAACTGGGTCAGCGCCAGCATGGAGATATAATCCGACAACGGAATGATTTGCTGTCCCGCCAATTTGGTGGAATTGATCACGACAATGACGTGGTTGAGGCCGGTGCGCAGGCCATTATCGATATGGTTGCCGGTGGTGCGCGTGTAAAAGGCGTAGGGCAGATCTATGGGATCGCGGTTTACTCCGGCGCTGGAGGGCATGGCAAAGGCGCTGAAATTCGCCATGGTAACGCCATTGCCCAGCTTGCGGCCGCTATCCATGCGGTGCACGCCGTCCACATCGATGGTTTCGGTGGTGTACCAGGACTGTACCGGCCGGGTGACGGTGGCCAGCTTCTCCCGCTGGTCGTTCGTCGTGGCATAGCCCAGATAGTCGGGATCATCCTTGCGCACCTGGTCCAGCAACTGCTGCGGCGTGGTGGTAAAGATGATCTGGATATTGGCCGTGCAGGTCGGTTTGGCGTTGACGGGCGCGCCGGCAGCGGCTGCGATCGCCTGCAGCCTTTGGGTGATGAACCGGACAAATTCCGGCTTTTGTCCAATGACCGACGGGCAGATGGCGGTTTCCCAGCGGGCGATCTTTCCCGTCACCTTGGTCTGGGTGGTCAACGCCTTGGCGAACTTGTCGAGCAGCTCTCGCGCCTTGGTCGCGGTCACGGTGACGTCTTCGCGCGGCGGGGTCTGCGCCGATGCCGCCACAACAGGAAGCATCAGCACGGCGCAAAAACCGAGTGCCTGAAGAACTCTTCCTGGCATTGCGCAATGGCCCCCGTTTGAAGCCCTGGCTGATGCTACTGCCGGCCTGCCAGCGGGGCAACATGGAGCTGTCACAATTGCGCCGTTCCGCAGGCGGTAAAATTGCGTACTATTTTTCGCCCCGGCTGTCGGGGCCGGGCCGTTCGGGGCGTCCTTTGGACGTCCAGCAGCTAAAGGAGACGAGCTTGCGCAACCAATTTTTCTGGTACGACCTGGTGACCACCGACACGGCGGCCGCCGCAAAATTCTATGGCGATGTGGTGGGCTGGAGCTATGAGGACATGAGCCAGCCCGACAACGCCTATGGCATCTTCCAAGTGGGCAATGCCGGTGTGTGCGGCCTGATGCCGTTTCCCCATGGCATGCAAGGCCATCCCGGCTGGAACGGCTATATCGCGGTCGATGATGTGGACGCGATGGCTGAACGCCTCAAGGCCGAAGGCGGCACGATCTACCGCGGGCCCATCGAGGTGCCCGGCATCATCAAGTTCGCGGTGGTGGCCGATCCGCAAGGCGCGGTCTTCATCATCGCCAGGGGACTTGGCGCGCCAATGGGCGAACTGCCGCTGGGCACGCCCGGCACCGTGGGCTGGCGCGAGCTGTTCGCCACCGACTGGCAGAGCGATTTCGAATTCTACGCCAAGCTGTTCGGCTGGACCAAGGCCGAGGCCCACAATATGGGCGAGGGCGGCATCTATCAGCTGTTCGCGGCCGGCGGCCATCCGATCGGAGGGATGATGAACCGCCCCGCGGTGATGCCGACGTCGTGGTGGAACTACTACATCAATGTCGAGAGCATCGATGCCGCCAAGGCGCGTGTCGAGAAAGCGGGCGGTACGGTCAAAATGGGCCCGATGGAAGTGCCCGGCGGTCAGTGGGTCGTGCAGTGCCATGATCCGCAAGGCGCCTATTTCGCTCTGGTGGCGCCGAAGCGGTAGTCATTACGCCTCTCGCGAGGTATGGAGCATTCTGCTTTCGGGGGATGCTTTTCCATGACCCGTACCCTGCGATCCGTGATCGATGCTATCGGCAACACGCCGCTGATCCGGCTGGACCGGCTGGTGGCGGCGCGCGGGCTCAGCGGCACGATCCTGGCCAAGCTGGATTATCTCAATCCCGGTTTTTCCAAGAAGGATCGTGCCGCCAAAGGGTTGATCGAAGACGCCGAACGCAAGGGGCAATTGAAGCCCGGCCAGACAGTGGTGGAACTGACCTCCGGCAATATGGGAACCGGGCTGGCCATTGTCTGCGCCATCAAGGGCCATCCTTTCATTGCCGTGATGTCCAAAGGCAATTCGCCGGAACGGGCCCGCCAGATGACGGCGCTGGGCGCACAAGTGGTGCTGGTCGATCAGCTGCCGGGTGGCGTGCCGGGCGAGGTCTCAGGCGGCGATCTGGAAGCGGTGGAGAAAGAAGCACAACGTCTGACCGCCGAACGCAGCGCCTTCCGCGCCGACCAGTTCCACCGCCAAGGCGCGTGGCTGGCGCATTATCACGGCACGGGTGCCGAAATCTGGGCGCAAAGCGGCGGGGTGCTTGACGCCTTCGCCGATTTCGCCGGCACCGGCGGCACCTATGCCGGGGTGACGCGGGCGCTGAAGGAACGCAATCCCGCCATTCGCGGTTACGTCGTCGAGCCGGAGGGCGCCGCCGCGATTGCTGGCTACGCGGTGACGCGGCCCAGCCATCCCATTCAGGGCGGCGGCTATGCCATCGCTGATCTGGAATTCCTGCGCGACGTGCCGGTGGACGGATTTCTCACCGTCAGCGGAGCGGACGCGCGCGCCGCCACACGCGAGCTCGCCCGTCTGGAAGGCGTGTTCGCCGGCTTCTCGTCCGGCGCGAATGTGGCGGCAGCCTTGCAGCTTCTGGCAGGCGAGATGCGCGGCAAGACCATCGCAGTGATGATCTGCGACAGCGGTCTTAAATATCTGTCGACCGATCTGTGGAGCTGACGCTCAGCGGTTCCAAGGCATCAGCGCCAGAATGCGCGCGAGGCCGCAAAACCCGGTGAGCCCGGCCATGGTCAATCCGAGGCCCGGAATGAGATACAGCCAGACCAACTGCGGATGCACCGCGACGGTCAGAACCAGAATAACGAGGAGCATGAGGCCCACCGAAAGCTGCACCTGGCGATCCAACGGCAAAGTCCGGCTCGCGCCCCGGTCGGTGCGCTGGCCGGAGGCGCTCCAGGCCTCGATACCGCCCTCAAGATTGTAAATTTCCAGCGTGGGATTTTGTTTCAGCAGCTTCTCGCAAGCCGCCGCGCCGCGCCCGCCTTTCTGGCAATGGATCACGATCCGGCCTTTGGGCAGGCGGGTGGCGTCAAGCTGCCCCAGCGGCATCAGCAAGGCACCGGGGATGTTGCTGGCCCGATGTTCGGCCGGCTCGCGTACATCCACCAGTGCTGCGCTGCGGCCCTCAAGCCATTGCTGCAGCGTCTTTGCGTCGATACTGCGAACGGGCATGGTTACTCTCCAAATAAATGTTAGTTGCTTCGTGGAGAAAAGGATTTGCGCCGGATCAAAGCATGCGGCGAGAGGCAGGTTAGCTTGCCTAAATGAAAGATTATCCTGCAATTACCGCCGACATCTCGCGCAACCTCAAGGGTCTTCGCCGTAACAATCCCGAAACCATGCAAGCCTTCACGGCGCTGGCCCAGGCAGCGACCCGCCCCGGCGCGCTGGACAAGAAAACCAAGGAACTGATCGCACTGGCAATCGGTGTCGCCACGCGCTGCGACGGGTGTATCGGATTTCACAGCGAAGCTCTGGTCCGATTGGGTGCAAGCCGCGCCGAAATCGAAGAGACGCTGGGCATGGCAATTTACATGGGTGGCGGACCGGCGCTTATGTATGCGGCCGACGCGCTGGCGGCGTTCGAACAGTTTCAGGCTCTGCAGCCGGTTCAAACCGCCTAACCCTGCGCGCTCTTGCTGCGGTGGCGCCCCGGCAGGCTCAGCCTGCCGGGCGCCCTGACAGGCAGCCTTTCTCAATCGTTCTTCAGGCTCGCCATGTCGATGACAAAGCGGTACTTCACATCGCTCTTGAGCATGCGCGCGTAAGCCGCCTCGATATCCTGGATCCTGATCATCTCGACGTCCGAGGTGATGCCGTGCTTGGCGCAGAAATCCAGCATCTCCTGGGTTTCGGGAATGCCGCCGATCAGCGAACCGGCGATGGCGCGGCGCTTAAACACCAGATTGAACACCGCAGGCGAAGGGTGCGGGCTGGAGGGTGCGCCCACCAGCGCCATGGTGCCGTCGCGCTTCAGCAGCGAAGTGAAGGCGTCCAGATTGTGCGGCGCCGCCACGGTGTTCAGGATCATATCGAAGCTGTTGGCGTGTTTGGCCATCTGGGCCGGATCGGTGGAGACGACCACCTCATCGGCGCCAAGCGCCTTGGCGTCGGCCACCTTGGCCGCCGAGGTGGTAAAGGCGACCGTGTGGGCGCCGAGCGCGTGTGACAGCTTCACGCCCATGTGCCCCAGCCCGCCGATGCCGACGATGCCGACCTTTTTGCCCGGGCCAGCGCCCCAGTGGCGCAGCGGCGACCAGGTCGTAATGCCGGCGCACAGCAGCGGCGCCGCCGCGGCCAGATCCTTTTCGGCATGGCTGATGTTGAGGACGAAATGCTCGTCCACCGTGATGGAGGCGCTGTAGCCGCCATAGGTGTTGGCACCGCCGCCCATCGGGCCGTTGTAGGTGCCGGTAAAGCCGACCGGACCGTCGCAATACTGTTCCAGCCCGTCATGGCACTGCGCGCAGGTACGGCACGAATCCACCATGCAGCCGACGCCCACGATCTGACCGGGCTTGAAGCGGGTGACATTGCTGCCGACCTTGGTCACCTTGCCGATGATTTCGTGGCCGGGCACGCACGGATACTGCACGCCGGGCCATTCACCGCGCGCGGTGTGCAGATCGCTGTGGCAGACGCCGCAATAGAGAATGTCGAGGGCGACATCCTTGGGGCTTACCTCGCGGCGCTCGATGCTGTGGGGCCCAAACGGCGTGGTCGCGGACTGGGCGGCATAGGCTTTGGTCTGCATGGAAAGCTCCGGCGGAATGGCGAGGGGATATCCTGCATCAAATAAGGCCAGATTGTGCCTTTTGAAGGGGATTGCGGCTTTTGGTCCGGATTTTTGTGGCGCGGTTGACGAAGCCCAGCAATAAAATTACCACCGCGCGATCACTCAGGACAGGCCATGCGCGTAGACCAGATTCCGGTCGGCAAGAATGCCCCCGACGACGTCAATGTCATTATCGAGGTTCCGATCGGCGGCGAGCCGATCAAGTATGAACTCGACAAGGCATCCGGCGCGCTGGTGGTGGACCGCTTTCTCTATACCTCCATGCGCTATCCGGGCAATTACGGCTTCATCCCGCATACGCTCTCGGGCGACGGCGATCCGGTGGATGTGCTGATCGCAAATTCCCGCGCCATCGCGCCGGGCGCGGTGATGAGCGTGCGTCCCGTGGGCGTGCTCTTGATGGAAGACAATGCCGGCATGGACGAGAAGATCGTGGCTGTGCCCTCCGCCCATATCACCCAGCGTTTCGACACGGTCGCCAATTACAGCGACCTGCCGGAAATCACCGTGAAGCAGATCGAGCATTTCTTTGCTCACTACAAGGATCTGGAACCGGGCAAGTGGGTCAAGATCATCCGCTGGGGCGATGCCGCGGAAGCCAAGAAGATGATCCTGGAAGGCGTCGAGCGCGCGAAGAAGAAGACCTAGCTGTTCCAGTTCGGCGGCGGCGGCAGCATCTTGACCAGCCCCGACAGCCCTTCGCCATAGCCGTTGCGCAGCGTATTCCAGTAGGTGTCGTCGTCCTTCAGCATTGCCAGATTGCTGGCGTTGAAGCTGTCGGTTTCGTAGCGAAGAATATCTATCGGCATGCCACAGGACAGGTTGGAGCGCAGGGTGGCATCGAACGACAGCAACGCAAGCTTGGCGGCCTGGTCCAGCTGCATGTCCGGGGTCAGCGCCCGGTCCAGGATCGGCTTGCCGTATTTGGTCTCGCCGATCTGCAGGAAGCAGGACCGCAAAGACGCCTCGATGAAATTGCCCGCCGAATAGATCTGGAACAGCCTGGGCGTCTCGCCCTGGATCTGGCCGCCGACCAGAAAGCTGCCGGACGGATCGCCATAGGGCGTTACCGATGGGCCGTCGCGCTCGATCACCTCGCGCAGCTTGTCGCCCACGATACGCGCCACTTCGAACATGCTGTGCGATGCGAAAATATCCTGGGCAGAACCGGTGTTCAGCATTTCGCGGATCTGGCTGGTGACCGACTGGGTGGTGGCCAGGTTGCCTGCCGACAGGATAGAGATCACCCGGCTGCCCGGCTGGGTGAAGAGTTCGAACTTGCGCACCCGCGTCACCTGGTCGATGCCGGCGTTCGAGCGCGAGTCCGACGCCAGCACCAGGCCAGCGGGCAGCACTATTCCCAGGCAATAGGTCATGGACGCCCCTCAAATCTTCTTGGCCAAGCCCCACTTGGCGGGGCAAGTTTGGACAGGGCGGGCGGGACAGTGCAAGGTCCCCCCAGGCGATAATTTCGTGACCGGGGGACCATGGACCGCGTTGAATATCTGGACGATATCGTCGCCACGGTCCGCCGCGACATGGAAGCCCATCTGGGCCGGGGCAAGGTCGCCGACTACATCCCCGCGCTGGCCCGGGTCGACCCCAAGAATTTCGCCATTTCCATCGCCACCTGCGACGGGCGCACCGCCGAAGCCGGGGGCGCACATCTGCCCTTTTCCATCCAGAGCATCTCCAAGGTCTTCACTTTAACCATGGCGCTCAACAAGCTGGGCGCCAATCTGTGGGAGCGGGTAGGGCGCGAACCCTCCGGCTCGCGCTTCAATTCCATCGTCCAGCTGGAAGCGGAAAAAGGCATCCCGCGCAATCCGTTGATCAATGCGGGTGCGGTGGTGATCACCGACACCTTGCTGGACGGCGGCGATGTGAACCAGACCATCGCCGATATCCTGGACTTCATGCGCAAGCTGGCCGACGACAAATCGGTGGTGATCGATGAGGAGGTTGCGGAGTCCGAAGCCCAGACCGGCTTCCGCAATACCAGCCTGGCCAATTTTCTGCGCGCCTTCGACAATCTGAAAAGCCCGGTGGAAGACGTGCTGCAGGTCTATTTCAACCAGTGCGCCATCCGCATGAATTGCCGCCAGCTGGCGCGCGCCGGCCTGTTCCTGGCCCATGCCGGGCAGGATCCGCTCAACCATGCGCGCGTCACCACGCCCTTCCGCACCAGGCGCATCAATGCGCTGATGATGACCTGCGGCCATTACGATGCCTCCGGCGAATTCGCCTGCCGCGTCGGCCTGCCGGGCAAGAGCGGCGTTGGCGGCGGCATCCTGGCCATCGCCCCGCGCCAGGCGTCGATCTGCGTATGGTCGCCCGGCCTGAATGCGCAAGGCAATTCGCTGGTCGGCGCCATGGCGCTGGAGCGGCTGGCCTCGCTCACCGGCTGGTCTGTGTTCTAGACCGAACAAACTGTCACAAACTTCGCCGATGTTCGCAACCGCGACCGGGGTCAGCGGATATAGGACTTGAGCACGTCGATCAGTTCGCCGGCAGCTTGTGTCTCGTCCCGGCTTGGCTTGCGGTTGGCGGCCATCATGTGAATCTGGATATGGTCTTCCACTACCTCCGCCATCATGCCGTTGATCGCGCCGCGCGCCGCGGTCAGAAGGGCCATCACCTGGGTGCAGCTATCCTCGGCTTCGAGCCCCCGTTCGATGGCGTCGATCTGGCCCTTGAGCCGGCGGACCCGGTTGAGCAGCTTCTGTTTCTCGTGAACCGTATGCGACATCCTGGCGCTGCCGATCCCTCTGGCAATATACCCCTAGGGGTATATACGTCCGACCAGGATTTGCAAAGGGGAGGGCGGTCATGACCAGGCAGACGTTGATGCTGGCCGCCGCTTCTTTTCTTCTTGCGTGGCCTGCTTTTGCCGATGACGCGCCCACACCTGAGACATGGGCCATCCACGGCCAGGCCACTTTCGTGGACCAGTATCATCCGGCATTTCATTCGCCCTATCGCGGTCCCAACAGCCTGGACCCGGGCAGCCGGGGCGACGAGACCATCGACATGACGCTGTTTGCCGGTGTCAGCCCCTGGGAAGGTGGTGAGGCCTGGGCCAATGTGGAAATGGACCAGGGCTTCGGCCTGTCGGGCACCTTTGGCGTGGCGGCGTTCCCGAGCGCGGAAGCCTACAAGGTCGGCGCCGCCGAGCCCTATGGCCGGCTGCACCGGCTGTTCTTCCGCCAGACCTTTGATCTGGGCGGTGACACGCAATCGGTTGAAGGTGCGGCGAACCAGCTGGCCGGCAGCCACACCAGCGACAATCTGGTGATCACGGTGGGCAAGTTCTCCGTCACCGATATCTTCGACAACAATTCCTATGCCCACGATCCCAAGGGCGATTTCCTCAACTGGGCGATCGTGGACGCGGGGGCCTTCGATTATGCCGCCGACGCCTGGGCCTATACCTATGGCGGGGCGGCGGAATGGAGCTTCGGCAACTGGACCCTGCGTGGCGGGCTGTTCGACATGTCGCGCCTGCCCAATTCCACCGAGCTGGAAACCAATTTCGGCCAGTATGAACTGGTGAGCGAGTTGGAACGTCGCGTCACGCTGTTCGGCCATGACGGCAAGGTCAAGGTATTGGGCTTCGTCAACTACGCCAACATGGGCACCTTCACCGATGCGCTCGCGCTCGCGCGTGCCACCAGCACCACGCCCGATGTCGCCAAAGTGCGCCGCTTCCGCGCGCGGCCCGGAGGTTCGCTGAATGTGGAACAGGGGCTAACCGATGATCTGGGCCTTTTCCTGCGTGCCAGCGAGAATGACGGCAGCAAGGAATCCTTCGAATTTACCGATATCAATGAAAGCTTGACGGCCGGCCTGTCGCTGAAGGGGACGTCCTGGCAGCGCAAGGACGACACAGTCGGTTTGGCGTTCGAGGTCGGCGGCATCTCAAAGGACTTCCAGGCCTATCTTGCGGCCGGCGGGCTTGGCGTGCTCGTGGGCGACGGCCAGCTTGCGCATTATTCCAGCGAAGTGGTGCTGGAGACCTATTACGATGTCCAGCTGATCAAGGGCGTCAATGCGGCGCTGAATTACCAGTTCATCGCCAATCCCGGCTACAATTCCGACCGCGGGCCGGTCTCGGTGCTGGGCTTTCGCCTGCACGGCGAGTTTTAGCGATACCTTGCCGCTGGATGATTGTGCGACAGGTTTGGGCCGAGCTTCAGCCGTGCGCTTTCCGCATCCGCCAGGTCCTGAACATTGGGCAGGGAGGGGATGGTGATGCGCTCGCCCAGCTCCAGGCCCTTGAGCGCGGCATCGACCAGCTCGTTCACATCCATGATCCGTTCGGCCGGAATGCGTGCATCAAGGTCCACGCCTGCGCGCTCCCAGATTTCGGTGCGCACGGCGCCGGGACATACTGTCTGGATGGTGACGCCATTCTCGTTCAGCTCCCGGGTCAGCGCCTGTGACAGGGCCAGCAGGAAGCTCTTGGAGCCGCTATAGACCGCATTGAAGCGTTCGGGGTTGATCGCCACCGCGCTGGCCATATTGACGATGGTGCCTGACTTTCGGGCGACAAAGGCGCGGCCCGCCGCCAGCGCCAGCCGCGTCGCCGCCGTCACATTCAGGGCGATCAACCGCTCGATGGTCTCGACCGAGGTTTTCAGCTGCGGCTCAACCGTGGCGATGCCGGCGTTGTTCAGGAAAAAGGAAATCGCGGCATCGCCTTCCAGCTTTTGTTCCACCCGCGCGATGTCGCCGCTTTGCGTCAGATCGGCGACAAGCACTTCGGACACAACACCATCCTTGGCAAGGTCGGTGGCCAGCTGTTCCAGCCGTGCCTTGTCGCGCGCCACTAGCACCAGGTCATAGCCGCGTTTGGCCAGCTTCTGGGCATAGACCTTGCCGATACCGGTGGAGGCGCCCGTGATCAGGGCCTTGGGTTTTGTCATGACCGGCTTCCCGCAAAGATTGCCGGCAAACTTAAGGCGCTTGGCCTGCTTTTCAAGGTGCATAGCGGCGGCCCAAAATTGACGCAGGCCCGCGGCTCCGTCACATTTACCCCGCACCAAACATGGGGAACGTCATGGACCGCGCACGCCTTTCCGCCCTGATTGCCGCCAGCCTGGTTCTGGCGCCCGCCGCGGCTTTCGCCGCCCATGGCAGGGTAGGGCTGTGGAACGTCACCACGACCATGGAAATGGCGAACATGCCGGCGATCCCGCCCAGGCCTTGGCGATGATGAAGGCCCGTCACATGCCCATTCCCGGCGAGCCCATGACCACCCAGATTTGCATGACCCAGGAACAGGTGAATGCCGACAAGCCACCGGCGATGAACAACCGGGATGAAAGCTGCGACACCAAGGTTCTAACCATGTCGCCCGGCCTGATGGAATCCGAGATCACCTGCCACGGCCATATGAACGGCACCGGCCATATGAAGATCAGCTGGCGCGGCAACGAACATTACGAAGGCACCTACAACTTCAAGGGCGTGATGGAGGGCCAGCCGCGCGAAATGTCCAGCCGCTACAGCGGCGATTTCGTGAAAAGCGATTGCGGTGACGTCAAACCCATTGTGCTGCCCAGACAGATGCAGTGAACGGCGCCGAACAACTCGCACAGCTGATCGCCGCATCTCGCCGCGCCGTGGTTTTCACCGGCGCGGGCATTTCAACCGAATCCGGCATTCCCGATTTCCGCTCGCCCGGCGGAATCTGGACGAAGATGCAGCCGATCAGTTTCAGGACTATATCGCCGATCCGCAAGCCCGGCGCCTGTCCTGGCAGCGGCGGCTGGAGATGGAAGACACCTGGAAGACGGTCGAGCCCAATGACGGCCACAGGGCCGTGGCCGAACTGGTGGCGCGCGGCATCGCCAGCCATGTCATCACCCAGAATATCGACGCTCTGCATCAGCATCGCGGCGTGCCGGACGAACAGGGTGATCGAACTGCATGGCAATACCCGCCACGCCAAATGCCTGGACTGCGGCGCGCGGGTTGAAATCGCCGACATCCTGGCGCATTTCGAAAAGCCATGGTGATGCGCCCGATTGCCCGCTTTGCGGCGGGATGATCAAGACCGCGACCATCTCCTTCGGCCAGGCCATGCCGGAAGACGAAATGGCCCGCGCCGAGGCCGCCAGCCTGGCTGCCGACCTGTTGCTGGTGCTGGGCTCCTCGCTGTCGGTCTATCCGGCGGCCGGCTTCCCGCTGCTGGCCAAGCGCAACGGCGCCCGGCTCGTGATCCTCAACCGCGAGGCAACCGAGCAGGACCCCTATGCCGATCTGGTCATCCATGGCGAAATTGGCCCCACTATGCGGGCGGCCATTAACGGGTTATAGTCAGGTTGCCCGCTACGCCATATCCTCGCTAGTATAGCCAGCCAATCACCCCATATTCCGGAGTAAAGCCTTGCGCCGCGCCGACGAAGAAAACGACGAAAAAGACGACGACAAGCCCAAGGCGCCCGGACCCGCAATCCTCGCCGAGATCGCCAAGGCGCTGTTCAAATCGCGCACCGTGCTGATCTTCGGCGAAGTGAACATGAAGATGGCCGAGCGTGTCACCGCCCAGCTTCTGGCCTATGCCGAGAGCGAAGGCGACATCCGCGTCATCGTCAATTCGCCGGGCGGCCATGTGGAGTTGGGCGACACCATCCATGACATGATCCGCTTTGTCGGCAACCGGGTGAAGATGATCGGCACCGGCTGGGTCGCCGTCCGCCGGCGCGCATATCTTCCTGGGCGCCAAAAAGGAAAACCGCTACTGCCTGCCGTTCACCCGCTTCCTGCTGCACCAGCCGCTGGGCGGGGTGCAGGGCCAGGCCAGCGACATCACCATCGAGGCCGAAGAAATCCTCAAGATGCGCGCCCGCCTGATCAAGGAGATCGCGGTGGAAACCGGCCAGCCTTATGAGAAGGTTGTGGCCGACACCGAACGCAATTTCTGGATGGGCGCGGACGAGGCCGTGAAATACGGCCTGGTCGGCAAGGTCATCAGCAGCGCATCCGAGGTGTGAGTGGCTGACCTCGTCGCCATGGTGGGGGGGCGCGGTCATTTATCAGGTCTATGTCCGCAGCTTTTGCGACAGCAATGGCGACGGGCAGGGCGACTTTGCCGGCCTGGTGTCCAAGCTCGATTACATCGCGTCGCTGGGTGTGGATGCGATCTGGCTGTCGCCGATCCATCCCTCGCCCAATCGCGACTGGGGCTATGACGTCGCCGATTATGAAGGCGTGCATCCCGATTACGGCACCCTGGACGATTTCACCCGTCTGGTCGAAGCCGCCCACGCGCGCGGGCTGAAGATCATTCTGGACGAAGTGTTGGCCCACACCTCCGACGAACATGCCTGGTTTGCCGCCAGCCGCGACGGTGATGCAGCACAAGCGCGACTGGTATGTCTGGGCCGTCGCCGAAAGACGACGGCACCGTGCCCAACAACTGGCTGTCGGTGTTCGGCGGTCCGGCCTGGTCCTATCAGCCGGCGCGGCGGGAATATTATCATCACAAATTCCTGCGCCAGCAGCCCAAGCTGAACTGGATGAACCCGACGCGCGCGAGGCAGCACTTGCAGGTTCTGGACCTTTGGCTTGGGCGCGGCGTGGATGGCTTTCGGCTCGATGTCGCCAACGCCTTCCTGCATGACACGGCACTGACCGACAATCCGCGCGATCCCCGCAGCCGAGCGCGGCCAGGCGGAATGGGCGGCGGCCGCCAACATGCAGCGGCATTTCCACGACTCCAATCTGGAAGAGAACAAGGCCGTGCTGGACGTGATCCGCCGCCGGGTGGATGCTTTCGACAACCGCTTCGTGTTTGGAGAGTTCTCCGAGGAGTTCGAACGCTCCGGCTGTTACCTGCCATCCGACAAGGGGCTGCATGCCGGCTACAATTTCGCCCTCCTGCTGGCGACGAAGGCCGGCGCCATTCGTCACCCATCTGGAAACGCTCGCGCAGTTTCCCGATCACTGGCCGTGCATCGCCTTTTCCAATCATGACGTGATCCGCACCGCCACGCGCTTTGGCGCCGATGCGGCAAAAGCGATGCTGGCGCTGCTGGCATCCTCTGCGCGGCACGCTCTTGCTCTATCAGGGCGAGGAACTGGGCCTGCCCGAAGTCGATCTTGCCCGTCACCAGCTCAAGGACCCGGTGGGCGATCTCTATTATCCGCTGTTCAAGGGCCGCGACGGCTGCCGCACGCCCATGCCCTGGGATGCGAGCAAACCAATCTGGGTTTTTCAACAGGCACGCCCTGGCTGCCGCTGGGGCCCGAGCACACGCAGCTGGCGGTTTCGCAACAGGAGAAAGACGCCGGCTTCAGCGCTGGCTTTCACCCGCAAGCTGCTGGCCGCCCGCAACGCGAGCCCCGCCTTGCGCGAAGGCACGCTGGAACTGCTGCCCGGCCCGGTGCTGGCCTTTGTCCGCCAGAACGGGGACGAAAAGCTGGTCTGCGCCTTCAATCTGCGATGGCCGACTGGAGCTGCCTGACGCGGCAAATCGCTGGACCCGGTGCCGGCGCGGGACAAGTTGTCGGCATCGGCTGACCTTGGATGCAGCGCCTGGCGGTGCGGTCTGCCGCTCGCTAGCCTCGCAGCGTTGTCCATACGCTGTCTGGACCTCGCGCACTAGCTCTAGCGACCGACATCGCCTCCAGCGGCGGCCTCTCAATCCTCAGCAGCACGCAGCGCCTGCGCGCGCGCTTCCAGCGGTCACGCCGCAAAGGCCGGCATGCGGCCACCTGAACAGCCGTAGCCGTCCGGTGCGATGCCGCCTTTCAGAAAGGCCCGCACCCCGTCCGCCAGGGCCGCCAGACCGGCCGGGGTCCGGCCGGGCGCCTGCGCCGCCAGCAGCGCCGCCGAAGCCTGGGTCAGGACACAGGCCTGGGTATCATGCGCGAGTGCCTCGACCCGCCCGTCCGCCAAGTTCAGCTCCACTGTCACCCGGTCGCCGCAGGCGGGATTGTTGGCTGGCGCCGCAGCGTCCGGGGCAGGCAGATGACCGGCCCCGGTGGCGTCTGCCGCCAGCCGCAGGATCTCGCGCCGGTAGAGCGGATCGTCGGTCATCTAGCGCCTTTAGAAAACACATCAGCATCCAAATCCGAACTATCTGAATTTCACCGCGCAATTTACGACAAGGGCGAGGGCGCGTTGTTGTCAGCAGTAACTAGACCGTGGCCGCCATGCGCGGCAGGTGCATCTTGGCCCGCAGACCGCCGCCCGGCCGGTTTTCCAGCTTCACCGCCCCGCCATGGCCCTCGACGATCGCCTTGACCAAGGTCAGCCCCAGCCCGGTGCCGCCGGTGTCTTCGTTGCGGGAGCTTTCCAGCCGCACAAACGGCTCGAACACCCGCTGGCGGTCGCTCTCGGGAATGCCGGGGCCTTCATCCTCCACCACCACGTCATAGCCGTCGCCGGCAGTCGGTCGATCCGCACGTCGGCCTTGCGACCATAGGCGACCGCGTTCTCGACCAGGTTGCGCACCGCCCGGCTTGATCTCATTGGGCCGGCAGGAGATCGGGGCTGGCGCATGGTTCGCCCAGCTCACCGGCTCGCCCAATTCGTCCAGGTCGGTGCACAGGCTTTCCACCAGCGCCGACAGATCGACATGGCGCGGCGGTCTCGCCGCCCGCGCCCTTGGCGGCGGACAGCACCTGTTCGGTCAGGTCCTGCAGTTCGTCCAGATTGCGCAGCAGCCCTTCGCGCAGCTCGTCATCCTCCACGAATTCCAGGTTGATGCGCATGGCGGTGAGGGGGTGCGCAGGTCATGGCCCACCGCGGACAAGAGATGGCGCTGGCTTTCCAGGGTCTCGTGACCTTCGTCGCCATGGCGTTGAAGGCGATGGCGGCGTTGCGCACATCGTCGGGGCCCTGTTCGGCGACATGGGGGGGGCTTCCGCCCTGGGCGACCACCGTGGCGGCGCGTGGTCAGTTCCGAAAGTGGCCGCACCACCCGGCGGGCCATCAAGGCGGCGCCGGCCGAGGCCACCACAATGGCAATCACGGCGGCGATCATGATTTCGACCGGCCATTCCGGGGTGGGCGGCACCAGCACCGCGCTCACCATAGCTGTTGCGGTCCATGGGTACGACAGATCTGGACCGCTTCGGATCAGCGTTCGGCTGTGGGCGTTAATCGGGCGCGTCCGCGATGAATATTGGCGAGCTTTTCGTGCAGATGGACGATCACCGCACTCTGGCGCGGATGTGGTCCGGCAGCCATCGGCCAGCCGCTTGGCCAGCGCGGCTTCCTCGGCTCGGTCATGGCAGCGTGTTGTCGTGGCCGGCTTGCGATCTCGCGTGAATTGCCAGATTCGCGCCAGCTCATAAAGTCTGCATCACCACCGGGCGCGAATCCGGTGGACTGGCTGGCAGGGTGGTGGCCACCGCGGCGGCGCGGTCCACCACGCGGTCGTCAGCGAAGTTGCGCTCTGCGCTTCGTTGCTGTTTCTCGAACTAAAAGGCGACGCCGATATTGGATATCGCCACCGGCCGCCGCGGTCACCAGCGATCAGCTGCACCGCCAACGTGTTCGGCCAGAACCTGAAACGCATCATGCCCCTTTTGCATGTCGGCCATTTCCGGGTCCATCGCAAAGATGTAGCCGCCGCCCCAGACGGTCTTTATGTAGCGCGGATTCTTGGGGTCCGGCTCGATTTTCTTGCGCAGACGCGGCTGACATGGTTGTCGATCGAGCGGTCGAACAGGTCGGCGTCGCGCCCCTTGGTGAGATCCAGCAGCTGGTTGCGGGTCAGCGCGATCTTGGGCCGCTCCAAAAGCGCGTCAGCAGGCGGAATTCGCCCGCTGGACAAGGGCAGGGCCACGCCATCGGGGCCGATCAGTTCGCGCTGGCCGGTGTCCAGCATCCAGTCGCCGAACCGGACGCGCTCGGCGCCCGGCGGCTTCTGGCGGGGCGGCAGCGCCTGGGTCCGGCGCAGCACGGCGGCGACGCGCGCGATCAGTTCGCGGGGCGAAAAGGCTTGGCGATATAATCGTCGGCGCCCATCTCCAGCCCGATGATGCGGTCCACTTCCTCGCCGCGGGCGGTGAGCAGGATCACCGGGATCTGGCAGGTCTCGCGGATGGAGCGGCACAGCGACAGCCCATCCTCGCCCGGCATCATGATGTCCAGCACCACCAGGTCGATGGCGGCGGCCTTCATCACCTTGCGGGCGGAGGCGGCGTCCGGGCGGTGGTGGCGCGATAGTTATGCTCGCGCAGATAGCGTGCCAGTGGCTCGCGGATATCGCGCGCATCCTCCACCAGGAGAACATGCGGTTTTGCTTCATCCTTGTTCATGGGCGCAATTTTGCGCCACGCCATGCTCCATACAAACAAGGATTTGTCGCAAACCCTGTCAACACCACCAACATCGGTGATTTGCGGCAAAAAAGGAATGCCAATCAGATCGTTAGGCTGACCAGCAGCACCAGAATAAGCACCACCCCAACCAGACTGACGGCCCAGGGCTGGATGGGCGCCGGCCGGGCGGGAAGACGGCTGGTGGGTGAGGGTACGGTCATCCGGGCATTCCTACAGTCCGCACAGGGCGTTGGCCAGCGATGGAACTTGGCGCCACATCTAAGCGGAACTTGGTTTGCGGCGAACTCCCCTTTCTGGGGGGGTTCCCTTGGCCCGGGATCGGAACGACGGTGAGGGGTAAGACCCTGGGGAGGGCCGGATGGAGAACACCCACGGCACAGCCCTGACCGTAGCTGGCCAGGTCAAATGGTTTGACGCCCACAAGGGCTACGGCTTCATCGCCATCTCCGACGGGACAGGCGATGTGCTGCTGCACCAGACCTGTGTGCGGCAGTCCGGTTTTCAGCAGGCGATCGAAGGCGCATCGGTGGTGTGCGAGGCGGTCAAGGGCCCGCGCGGCCTGCAGGCCTCCAAAGTTCTGTCCATGGACAATTCCACCGCCCAAGTCGTGCTGTTCTCGGGCGAAAAAGAACCGCGCTATGTGGCGGAGCCGCGTGGGGCCCCGTTCGAGGCGGTGGTGCGCTGGTTCAACCGCGCCAAGGGTTATGGCTTTGTCTCCCGCGGGCCCGGCACCGCCGACATCTTCATCCATATGGAGATCTTGCGCCGCTGCCATTTGCGCGAGCTGCATGAGGGCCAGAAGGTCCGGGTGCGGGTGGGCGACGGGCCGCGCGGTGAACTGGTCGCCGAAGTGGCGCTTCTGGACCACTAGACATGGTGCTCCGGCGTTCGGTTGGCTTGGCCGCCAACCTTACCCTGCGCACTGTTGAATTTTCCGACATTTGCTTTTGGCGCGAGGCCGCGATAGTCGCGTAAGCCATGCGCGCTCCTCTTGCTGGCCTGTTGCTTCTGGTTTTGCCCGTCATCTTGCCCGCAGGGGCCCTGGCGGCGCCCACCTGTCCGATCCCCCAGGCCCTGACTTTCCGGGTGGAAAAGGAAATCCACCGCGATGCGCTGGGCTTTACCGAAGGGCTGGAAGTGCATGACGGCGCGATCTGGGAGAGCACCGGTGATTTCTCGGCAAATCCCGTTCTGAACCGCATCGATCCGGAGACCGGCCACGTCACCACCTTGTTGAACGCCGGCAAGCATTATTTCGGTGAGGGCATGACCTTCTTTGGCGGCCATCTCTACCAGATGACCTCGCGCGAGCATCGCGTCTTTGTCTTCGATCACCAGATGCAGGCCTTGCCCGAACTGTCCAACAAAATCGCGCTTCTCCAGCAGCGTCAACTGCTGGCTGAGTCGGGAAAGAATACTTTCGGGCTTCTGCTCGGATTCCAACGCTGGCCTTGCCCCCTGGGGCGGGCCTTGCTGAACAGGAAGAAAAGAATATGGATAATGTGCCCGCGCGCCCTGACCGGTCTAACCGTGTGCAGTGTACCCTAATGCAGGCCGCGACGCAATCGACGTCATTGGAATAATCATCATTAAACGCCCGGTTATCGGCGCTCGATAAACCTTGCACTTGATCAAACGGCAGACGGCCTGCGGTGCGTCTCTAATGTCAGCCTCGAACCACATTCGGGCATGCCCGGCTGGCGCGGAACCCGGTTCGGCAAGTCGATGAGCGAAGGACCTTTCAGTCAGGAGAAAAATCGAAAGGGTTCATTTTGCGCCCATCGGCATCGCCGCCCGCGTTTTCCCACCGTCCGCAGCGAAGGACTGCGGTACACTACCCGCCTTCAAAATCAATTCGGATGGGTGCCCAGTGGAACAGCTTCTCCGACAACATTGAGTGACCACTACATGCAGAAACGGGTTCAGCGTAATTTCGAAATGCTCGGCCGGACGGTTGACGGTTGCCGCCGCCATGTCCGCGATTCTCCTTCTAAGTGCTTCGGCGTTGGCCCAACAGCGCGACACCGCTCCCCAGTTTGAACACGTCATGATCGACGCGCTTTTTCTGACCCCGATGCGTGGAACGGCGTGGTCTTCATGGCCAGGGCTTATCAGCAGGCC
>CAWHLV010000006.1:0-126773 GCA_963830095.1 uncultured Alphaproteobacteria bacterium | reverse complement strand
GGACCCAAACGCGCCCGCAAGCGCGGCCTGCACACGCTCTAGACCCCCGTGGCGGTAGACGTGGCGCGCAATTTGGACACACCCATCCGCGAGATGGACTTGTCCGCTACGGTGGAGACCCGCACCGGCGACACCTCGCCGCGCGGCGTCAGCGCCAGCGTTATAGCCCACCCGACATATTGCTCACCACGGCGGGAGCAATTGTCGCTGCTCCTGGCGCATCCGCGAAGCCGTCCGCTGTTTGCTGCGCGCCGTAGTGCTGGACGAACTGCACGCGCTTTACAATTCCAAGCGTGGCCTTTTCTGGCGTGGGGCTCACGCGGTTGAGACCCCGGCGGGGCCTCACCCCATCGGCCTGTCCGCCACGGTCAGATCCTACTGTTGCGGCGCTTCCGCCTGGCAGGCCCATGGCGGGAGAAACCCGTCGGAAATCGTCATTGCCAGGGGCGGAGGCGTAGCCTCAGATCCAGAGATCCCATGTGCCCTGGTCCGGCCATCTGGTGCGCCATGCCATGGCCGATGCTATGGCGGCGATCCAGGCTTCGAAGACCGCGCTGGTTTTTGTCACACCCGCAGCCGAGCGCACTTTCCAGGAATTGTGGACCATCAACGATGCCGATCTTGCCGATCGCCTTGCATCACGCAGCTTGGCGCTGGAACAGCGCCGCAAGGTCGAAGCCGCCATGGCCAAGGGGGGTTGCGCGAACTGGTCTGCACCTCGACCCTGGATCTGGGTATCGACTGGGGCGCGGTGGACAAGGCGGTATCTGCATCGGTGCTACGCAGCGCGCCTTGTACAGCGTATCGGACGTGCCAGTCCGGCTGGACGAGCCCAGCGCCGCCTTGTGCGCGGGCCAACCGGTTCGAGGTGCTGGAATGCACCGCCGCGCGCGCACGGCTGTGGCGGGCGAGCTGGATGGTGGAGCGCCGAGGCGGCGCGATGGACGGCGCTGGCCTAGCACGGTGTGGGCATGGCCTGCGCCGCGCCATTCGATGTCGATGCCTTGTTTGGTGAGTGTGCATGCTTGTTCGTCTTACAGTCATCTCACCCGCAAGCTCGGACGCGGTGATCGATTTCACGCCACCGGCGGTTATGCGGCGTGCCTATGACCGTGATGCGTGCTGCGTCTAACGACGGCTGGCGCCTGGCGCATCCGCGGCTGGCGCAGGAATACCGCCTCACAACCCACCGTGGAAGATCCGATGGTGGAGATCAGGCTGCAAAACAAGGGCCGGCGAGCCGCCGGACATTCAAAGGCGCTCCCCCATGGCCGCGCGCCATTATATGAGTAGAGATACCAATCCTGCACCCACTCCCATACATTGCCCGCCATGCCGAGGCTTGCGCCGTGTTGCCAGCAGGATACTTGAACACACTGGCGCTGTCCTATATCCGCAGCCAGAGATGACAGCCCTATCGCAAGTGGCTTTTTCATTGCCCCAAGGGTACTTCCAGTCCTTTTCCGCACTGCTCTCTCACTCCGACTAGCTCTCGCTGGGCAACCTTCCCCCCGCCCATTGAGAAGAACATCCTCGCCTGATACCAAGTCACGGTTATGTTTCCACCGACTCCCGCCGTGCCCCAGTTGCAGTATCTTATATCACTATACGTAAATTGGGGGACGGAGCACGGCCCAGCATCGACGCAAGCCTTGTATTGCTCCACCGTGACCAAGGTCTTGGCCCTCTCGAAGGCCTCGGATCGTCACCTTATGATGGGCTTCTCATCCCATGAGCCGTTGGACCCCATCATGAATCTGCCGGGAATCTTCACCCATTCCATGCTGGCCTTCCCGGCCCTTCCAGGCGATTTCTCAGCCTGGATTTCCAAAGTGACGATCTTGTTGTCAACAGCCTCGGCATCCTTGGCGTCCGGCGAGACCTTCTGGTAGACCTTGAAGTCCACGGCTTCCCTGAAATGGCCGAGCTTCTCGCGGATGAGGCCCCGATTGAAGTAGGCGTCCCCCCACCACTCGAGCGGCATCCACGGAATGGTCCATCTCGGCCTCGGCCTTGGCCAGCTCATCCTGCGAACCGGCGGTCTTGACCATGGCTATGCCGCGCTTAAGATAATGACTGGCCTCGGCTGGGACCTCCAGGTGGCCGGAGGCCGCCGCGAGCTTCATCATCTTGTCGAGCAGGCGCGAGTAGCCGTCGCTGTCCTTATCAAACATGAAGAATCCTTCGAAGCGCAATCCACAGCGGGCCAGATGCTGCGGTATCCGCTCATTCTTGGCTGTGCAGTCTTTGTGCTCACGGCCGGTTGCGGGCCGTCGGTCAAGCAGCTCCAACAATGCGCCGAAGTCCGCCAGCAGGCCAAAGAGGCCCGTCTGCAGGCCGCGGCGGCCAAGAAGTCCGAAGCCGAGCAGGGCGTAGCGGCGGCGGTAGAGCATGAAGGCGACAGCCAGGCCAAGGCGGGGCAGCCTCTTGGGCCGAACTGAAATACGCCGAGGCGCTCAAGGGGTTTGATAAGGACAGCGACGGCTACTCGCGCCTGCTCGACAAGATGATGAAGCTCGCGGCGGCCTCCGGCGGCCTGGAGGTCCCAAGCCGAGGCCAGTCATTATCTTAAGCGCGGCATAGCCATGGTCAAGACCGCCGGTTCGCAGGATGAGCTGGCCAAGGCCGAGGCCGAGATGGACCATTCCGTGGATGCCGCTCCGTGGTGGGGGGACGCCTACTTCAATCGGGGCCTCATCCGCGAGAAGCTCGGCCATTTCAGGGAAGCCATCGAGGACTTCAAGGTCTACCAGAAGGTCTCGCCGGACGCCAAGGATGCCGAGGCTGTTGACAACAAGATCGTCACTTTGGAAATCCAGGCTGAGAAATCGCCTGGAAGGGCCGGGAAGGCCAGCATCGAATGGGTGAAGATTCCCGGCGGGACCTTCATGATGGGGTCCAACGGCTCATCGGATGAGAAGCCCGTGCATAAGGTGACGATCCAGGCCTTCGAGATGGCCAAGACCTTGGTCACGGTGGAGCAATACAAGGCTTGCGTCGATGCTGGGGCGTGCTCTGTCCCCCAATTTACGTATAGTGATATAAGATACTGCAACTGGGGCACGGCATATTTGGTGGAAACATCCGGTTAACTGCGTGACTTGGGATCAGGCGAGGATGTTCTCTCAATGGGCGGGGAAAGGTTGCCCAGCGAGGCTGAGTGGGAGTATGCAGCCCGCAGTGCCGGAAAGGACTGGAAGTACCCTTGGGGCAATGAAAAAGCCACTTGCGATAGGGCTGTCATCTCTGGCTGCGGATATGGGACAGCGCCGGTGTGTTCAAGGTCCTCTGGCAACACGGCGCAGGGCCTCTGCGACATGGCGGGCAATGTATGGGAGTGGGCTGCAGGATTGGTATCTCTACTCATATAATGGCGCGCCGGATGATGGAGCGCCTTTGAATGTCCGGCGGGCTCGCCGGCCCTTGCTTTGCAGCCTGATCTCCACCATCGGATCTTCCACGATCACCCCGGCGTTGAGGCGGTATTCCTGCGCCAGCCGCGGATGCGCCAGGCGCCAGGGCCCGTCGTTGGTCCGACGCAGCCGCGCATAGCGGTCATAGGCACGCAGCGCATAACCGCCGGTGGCGACGAAATCGATCACCGCGTCAAAGTCCTTGCGGCGTGAGATGACTGTAAGACGACGACGTGCGCACTTCCGCGAACAAGGCATCGACATCGAATGGCGCGGCGCAGGCCATGCCAGCACATGCTGGGCCAGCACATCCAGCGCAGCCCGGCCTTCAGGCGCTCACCATCCAGCTCACCCGCCAGCACGGCATCGCGCGCGGCGGTGCATTCCAGCACCTCGAACCGGTTGGCCGGCACCAGCAAGGCGGCGCTGGGCTCGTCCAGCCGGTGATTGGCACGTCCGATACGCTGCACAAGGCGCGCTGCGCCCTTGGGCGCACCGATGCAGATCACCTTGTCCACCGCGCCCCAGTCGATGCCCAGATCCAGGGTCGAGGCGCAGACCACTGCGCGCAAGTTCCCCTTGGCCATGGCGGCTTCGACCTTGCGGCGCTGTTCCAGCGCCAGAGCTGCCGTGATGCAAGGCGATCGGCAGATTGGCATCGTTGATGGCCCACAATTCCTGGAAAGTGCGCTCGGCCTGGCTGCGGGTGTTGACGAAAACCAGCGCGGTCTTCGAGCCTGGATCGCCGCCATCACATCGGCCATGGCATGGCGCGCCAGATGGCCGGACCAGGGCACATGGGAATCCGATGTGCTGATCTCGATCTGGGGCTGCGCCCCGCCCTGGCAATGACGATTTCCGACAGGCTTTCTCCCGCCATGGGCTGGGGCATCAGGAAACGCCGCAACGGTGCGGGGTCCTTGACCGTGGCGGACAGGCCGATGCGGCGATGACCCGGCGCCAGGGTCTGCAACCGCGCCAGCCCCAGCGCCAGAAGATCGCCGCGCTTGGAATTGTAAAGCGCGTGCAGTTCGTCCAGCACTACGGCGCGCAGGCTTTCGAACAGCGGACGGCTTCGCGGATGCGCCAGGAGCAGCGCCAATTGCTCCGGCGTGGTGAGCAATATGTCGGGCGGGGCTATAGCGCTGGCGCTGACGCCGCGCGGCGGAGGTGTCGCCGGTGCGGGTCTCCACCGTCACGGACAAGTCCATCTCGCGGATGGGTGTGTCCAGATTGCGCGCCACGTCGACCGCCAGCGCCTTGAGCGGCGAGATATAGAGCGTGTGCAGGCCGCGCTTGCGGGCGCGTTTGGGTCTGGCCGCCAGAGTCGATCAGGCTGGGCAGAAAGCCGGCCAGGGTCTTGCCGCCGCCGGTCGGCGCGACCAGCAGCACGCTTTCGCCCTTTTCCGCATGCGCCACCAGAGCCAGCTGATGGGCGCGCGCACTGCCAGCCGCGGGACGCGAACCAGTCTGGAATTTTGCGGGCAGCATGGCGAGACAAACCATGCGAACGGCGAAAAAAGCGAATTGTTTGCCGTCGCTTAAGAGACGCTTCAGCTCGGTTTCCGGCGTGCCATAGAAACTGCCGGCGATCTCCTCGATGCCCGCGCGATTGACCAGGGTGAGCTGGCCACGGCGGGTCGTCACCAGCCCACGCCGCTCAAAGCCATGGATTGCCACGGTGACGCCGGCGCGGCGCACCCCCAGCATGACCGCCAGGAATTCATGGGTCAGCGGCACCGCATCACTGGTCATGCGGTCATGCGCCATCAGCAGCCAGCGCGCCAGGCGCTGCTCCAGCTTGGCGCGGCCATTGGCGAGGCTGTGTGCGCCGTCTGGATCATGAAGCCTGCGCCAATTTCAGCATCAGGGCTGCGCAGGCTTTCGCTCTGCCGATGCGCCGGCATACGCCTCGGCCGATATGCGATGGCCGCTGCCGCCGATCTGCATATAGGTGGAGTGCTGGGCCCGGTTGTCGCCGATGATCAGCGGGCACGCCGGTGACGCCTTCATAGCCGATGACGCCGACTTCGATGCGATGATCTTCGGCATCGACTGCGACCACCGATGCAACGCCGATTTCCAGGAAATAAGCATGGGGATCGGCTTGGCGGAACTTCGATGACACTGACGATCCTTCAGTCACTGGCTCTCCAGATGCGGACCGATCAGGTCCCAGTCATCGATACTGATTTTCTGCAAAAGCCGGTTGCGAATCCCGGCACGTACATGTGCTTCTAACATTTGTCAGCCCACAAATGTGCGAGCAGCGCCCCCGACTTCGCTTGCCGTTCACGGACGAATTGGACGTCAGAAGCAAATCGAAAATAACGGTAAGTCGCGGAAAACCTACTGACTTTTTCAGTACCAAACCGTACCGGCCCTTGGTATTCACGCATTGGATGCTCCTTTCCAATGCCCCTTCAAATGATCGACTCAGTACACTGACTAATTATCGCATAACGGCAAAAATGCGGCACACGCCATGCAGCGTGCATATGGAAAACAACATACGAAGGGATAAGTTCCAGTGTCGCGGTTTCAGTTCGCCTTTTATCGATATCAATCCCTATGCGAACTGCGAAACCGAACGACACTGGGAATCAATAAGGTGAGTGTCCCCTCGATTCCAAAATTCGCATAGGAATTCGATATCGAAATTACGCGAATTTCGGAATCGGGACACTACCGGAAGAAGTCGATCACGGCCTGGCGCGTGCGCCGGTCACCCACCGCAGACATGTGATCGCGGCCATCGATCGTGACCGCGCGGCCATCAGGGAACGTCGCGGCAAGAGGTTGTGCCGCGCCGGCGGTGTCGTCCTCGCCGCCGTCCACCACCAGGATCGGCCGTTGCAGGTGCGACAGGGTTTCAGCCGGCAGCCGTGGCGACATGGCGCGCATGCAGGCGGCGAACGCGAAGCGGTCCTTGCCCGGCTGATCGGCAAAATCCCGAAACATTCGGGCGCGCGGATCGGCGATGCTGCCCTTGTCTTCGACCAGCAGCGCATCCGCCAGCACAGACCGTGCGGCGGGAGACGTAATGCCATCCTTCAGATAGTTCTCACCGACGCCCGCCAATGGCCAGTCTGCGCACGCGTTCGGGATGCGCCGCCGAACAGACGCAGGCCGATAAAGCCGCCCATGGAATAGCCGAGCATCAGGCGCCCAGTTGAGACCCACAGGCATCCATCACCGCGATCACGTCGCCGGCCATGCGGTCATGGCCATAGCGGCCGTCTTCGTGCGGCTTGCCGCTGTCGCCATGCCCCCGGCAATCCATCGCCACAATGGCAAAGCCCGCCTCGGTGAGCCCGCCAACCAACCGGTGGATTTCCAGTTCTGCACCCGGCTGGAGCCGAAGCCGTGCACCAGCACAATGGCCGGCCCCTCGCCATGCCGTTCAAAGGCCAGGGCGGTGCCATCCGGCGCGGCGGAATTCGGCATGATACCATATTCTCCAGACGCGCGAACCTCGCAAAGCGGGGCCGCCTGTCTATAATCAGGGCCATGAAAAATATGGCTTTCCTGGCGGCGATAAATGGGGCGCTGCGCGGTGATCGCGGGCGCAGCTGCGGCCCATGCCCGGGGATCTGGCGGGGGCGCGGACATCGATATCCGACTGGGTGCGAGTTATCAGCTGTCGCATGCCCTGGCGATGGGTCTCGCCGCCCTGGCGGTGCAGGGGCAAAGCGCAGGCCTTGCGCCACGCATCGCGGCCAGCCTGTTTTTGGCCGGCATCGTGCTTTTCAGCGGCGGCCTTTATCTCAGAGCGTTTAGCGGCTCTCTTCGGGTTCATGATCCCGTTCGGCGGCGCAGCCTTCATCGCCGGGCTGGATCGCGCTGGCGGTGGCGGCATTGAAACTGGAGGTTCGATGAAAAAACTCATCTTGCTGGGACTGCTGCTGGCGACGCCGGCCTTCGCGCATGCCAGGCTGGTCAGCTCCGATCCCGCTGCCAATGCCAAGATCAAGCCGCCCGGAACGATCAAACTGCATTTCTCCGAAAGTCTGGAGCCGACTTTCAGCTCCGCCACCCTGACCGACGCCGCGGGAAAGACCGTGCCGGTATCGAAATCCGTGGGCAGCGACACCATCACGCTTTTGCCGCTGACCTTGAAACCCGGCGCCTACAAGGTGAGCTGGCACAGCGTTGGCCAGGACACCCATCGCCTGACCGGCAGCTTCGGTTTTACGGTCATTCCGTGATCCAGGCTTTGTCGCGCGGCGTCTATTACGCGGCGCTCATGCTGTTGTTCGGGGATGCGGCCTTCGGCGCCCTGCTGCGCACAAAGCTTCCTGTCGATCACGCCGCTGCGCCATTGGTGGCTGCGCTGGGCAGCCCTGCTTGTGGCATTGCTGGCAGGGTGCCTGTGGCTGGGTCTGGCCGCCGCCCAGATGGCCGACACCCTGAACGCCCAGGTGCTGATGGCCACTCTCACGGCAGCACCTTGTTCGGACAGCTTTTCCTGGTGCGGCTGGCGGCACTGATTGTCATGGCGCTGCTGCTGTTCTGGCGCAGGGCCAAATGGATGGTGCTGCCCGCGGGCGCAGCGCTGACGCTCCCCGCCGTCACCAGTCATGCGGCGCTGGCCAGCCCTGCCGGCTTCACCGCCATTGGGACAATTCTGGACGCAACCCATCTGTTGACCGCCGGCTTCTGGATTGGCGGGCTGGTGGTCCTGGTCTGCCCTGTTCCTGGCGCGAGCGAAGGCAGATCTGCTGCTGGCGCTGTCGCTGTTCTCGGACTGGGCGATGATTGCGGTATTGCTGCTGGCGATGACCGGGCTGATCAACTCTGCCCAGGTCCTGCTGGCGCACGGGCGCGGCTATCGACGCTCTATCTGGCGGTGCTGGGCGCTCAAGCTCGGCCCTGCGTGGCCGGCGATGCTGTGGCTGGCCGCGTCAACCGCTTTCAAATGATGCCGAACTGATCGAAGGCGATGGGAAACGCCATCGGGCGCAACGCAATATTGCGCTGAGCTTGTCATCGGCATTATCGTCGTGCCGCTGGCGGGCGTGCTGGGTCAGTTACAGCCGCTGTCTTTAACGCGGATCGGCGACGGAAATTCCTGGCATGCTGCCTCTCGCGCTGCTTGCCTGGGGCGGGGCTTTCTCGCGTCCCATGGCCGCCAGGAAGCGTCGCCCCATTTGGAGAGGTCGTTGCGCAACAGCGTGGCGTAGAGCGCGGCATGGCGCGATTTGCGTTCGTCGAGCGGCATCGCCACCGCCCGCGCAATGGCCCCCGCCACGGCATCGGGATCGTAAGGATTGACCAGCAGTGCGCCTCGCGGAATTCAGCCGCGGCGCCGGCAAAGCGCGACAGGATCAGCACGCCGGGATCGGCGGCGTCCTGCGCCGCGACATATTCCTTGGCGACCAGATTCATGCCGTCGCGCATCGGCGTCACCAGCCCCACCCGCGCGGCGCGGTAAAGGCCCGGCAGCGCGGTTCGGCTGTAGGGGCGGTTGACATAACGCACCGGCGTCCAGGACGCATCGCTGATAGGCGCCGTTGATGCGGCCCGCGGTGGCGTTCACCGCGTGCTCCATCTCGGCATATTCCTTGATCTGGCTGCGGCTCTTGGGCGTGATCTGCAGATAGGTGATCTTGCCATGCCATTCGGGATTCGCGGCGAGAAAGCGCTCATAGGCTTCCAGTCGCGGCGTGATGCCCTTGGAATAGTCCAGCCGGTCCACCCCGATCATCAGCGCGCCGGGAACAGATCCGCTCACCTGCTCGACCAATTCGGTCCTGACCGCGCGCCGCGCCAGCCGGGTGAAGTCGCGCGTTTCGATGCCGACCGGGAAGGTACCGATGCGCATGGCGCGACTCCCCCGTTCCCAGCCGCAGCGAGATATGCGCACGGCGTGCCCAATTCCTTGGCCAGATAGCGGGCGAAATTGGCCGCATCGCCATCGGTCTGGAAGCCCACCAGGTCATAATCGCCCAACGATGGGATTAGAGTCTCGTGATTGGGCATGGCGGTGAGAATTTCCGGCGGCGGCAGGGGAATGTGCAGGAAGAAGCCGATGCGGTTGTGGCAGCCCGCGGTCGCGCAGCGCCTTGGCCAGCGGAATCAGGTGATAATCATGCACCCAGACGATGTCGTCTGGCTTGAGCACCTTCATCATTTCGTCGGCGAAATGCTCATTGACCCTGCAGATAGCCGGAGAGATCGCGGCGGGAGAATTCCGCCAGGTCGAGCCGGTAATGGAAGATCGGCCACAACACCCGGTTGGCGAAGCCATTGTAATATTCGTCGAAATCCTCGGGCTTGAGGTCGGTGATGACATAAGCTTCTGCCCTGGGTGATGGTCGGGTTTTGGGATGTTCATTGATCATCCCCGCTCCAGCCCAGCCAGACGCAGGTGTGCTTCTTGAGCGTCGCCTTCAGCACCACCTCCAGACCGCCGGGATGGTTGCCCGCCTGGGGGATCGCGACGCGATTAGAGATCAGGAAGAGGCGCGCCAATAGCGGTCCTCCCAGCTTTGACTGAGCCGCATGGCGCTCAAGATCACCCCGGCCATGGAATAGGTTTGGGGGAAATTGCCCCACAGCGCGCCGGTCTGGGGATGGATGTCCTCGGCCAGCAGGCCGTAATGATTGCGCAAGGCGAGCGCATCCTGATAGCGCTCGCGCGCTTCCTCCCGCCGGCCCAGCGCCGCCAGCGCATCCACCAGCCAGAAGCGGCAGACCAGGAATTCCGTCTCCGGCAGGCCGAAATCGTCTTCCGCCGCATAGCGCATGCACATGGCGGCCGCGCACCAGATCCTTTTCGATCGCCGCCACCGTGGAGGCGAAACGCGGATCATGGGCATCGATCAGGCCCAGCTCCGGCAACAGCAAAACACTGGCATCCATGTCGTCGATGCCTTCGGCCGCGGCGAAGGCCTGGCGCTTTTCGTTCCACACCCGCTTAAGCAGGGTTTCACCGATTTTGTCGGCTGAGCTGTTGCCAGTGATGCGCGCGATCCTGAAGCCCCAGCCGCGCGGCGATGGCCGCGGTCCGGTTGATGCCAGCCCAGCACATGGCGCCGGAATGGGTGTGGATGCGCTTCCTGCCGCGAAACTCCCAGATGCCGGCATCCGGCTCCAGCGCCAGCTCCACGCATTTGCCGGCCAGCTTTTCCAACAGGCGGAACAGGCTCTCATTGCCGGGCTGCGGCAGGCGCTTGTCGAAAAACATGGGCGTCGCCGCCAGGATCACGCTGCCATAGGCGTCATGCTGCACCTGTTCCACCGCCGCATTGCCGATCGCGCACCGGACCATGGCCTTCAAAGCCCTTGAGGTCCGGCGCGATCCATTCGGTGAGATCGTCGCTGGGCACGATACCGTAACAGGGCGCCAGACGTATCCGCATTGCCGGCGATGGAAAGGATATAGGCGATATACTGCTCCATGGCGCGGGTGGCGCCGATGGCGTTCAGCGCCTTCACCACGAAATAGGCGTCCCTGAGCCAGCAATAGCGGTAGTCCCAGTTGCGGCCCGAGTGCGGCGCCTCGGGCAGCGAGGTGGTGAGTGCGGCAACAATACCGCCGGTCTCCTCAAAGCTGCTGAGCTTGAGGGTGATCGCGGCACGGATGCTGGCCTCCTGCCATTCATAGGCAATGGAAAGCCGGCGCACCCATTCGCGCCAATAGCCGGTCGTGCGCTCATGAAAATCGCGCACGGTAGACGAGATATCGCCCACGAAAGGTTCGTCGGGCCCGAACACCAGATGCAGCGGCCGGGTCAGCGCAAAGGCGGTTTCCTTCTGGATATAGGACAGCGGCGCATCGCTGGTCAGCCGGATCAGCGGCGGCTCGCCATAGGTGATATGGCTTGAGCCCGTCACCTGGCGCTTCATCGGCGTTGCCGTAGAATTGGGTGGGCCGCACCCGGATGGTGATGCGCGGCAGGCCCGACACCGGCTCGATGATGCGCATCAGTTGGGGCGGGCGCAGCAGACGGTCGAAATTGCGCAGGCGCGGGGCAAAATCGGTGATGCGGATCTGCGCGCCATCCTCGGCGGTGAGATAGCGTGACCACACAGGCGGTGTTGCGCTGATATTCCGATTGGGCATGGACCTTTCGGTCCAGCACCACGTCGCAAAAGCCCTTTTCCTCGTCGCCCGCGATCAGGCGGCAGAAAACCGGATCGCTGTCGAAGCGGGGAAAGCACCACCACACCAGACGGCCATGGGTATCCACCAGGGCCGCGATGCGACCATTGCCGACCACGGCAAGATCAAGTGGTCCGGTCATCGCACACCCGCTTCGGCAGTCCGGGTCAGCCACTGGCGCACCGCGCGGGGCGTTTCGAACACATGCTCGGCGCCGGGAAAGTGCCGCCCCACCGAAAAGCCGCGCCCGCCCAGATCAGGCAGAATGCGAAAGACATCCAGATCGGTGGCGTCGTCACCGCCGAACAGGATGGCGCGCCCGGCGAATGGCTTTTGCTTCGCCAGCGCCACCACCGCGGTGCCCTTGTCCACGCCCAGGGGCCTGGCTTCGATCACCGACTTGCCATGCAAAATGTGGATCTTGGCGGCCTCGAACAGTTTGGCGTGTTTCTCCATCGCCGAGGCCAGGACCGGGCGGGCTTCCGGCGCCAGCCGGTAGTGCAGCGCCAGGGCGCACTTTTTGTCTTCCAGCAAAAGTCCGGGAATATTCTTGGCCAGACCGGTGAAAATCTCCCGCACCGAATCCGGCAGCGCGGCCATGCGCGCCACCATGACCATCGACCCCACGGATCTCGCCGCCATGGGCCCCGATCGCTGCGGGCCGAAACGGCGAAAACAGCTTGTCGATGCTTTCCAGCGAGCGGCCGCTGACAAAGGCGAAGGCCCCCGACAATTCGCCTGACAGCCGTTCCAGCGCCTTGAGCAGATCCTGCGGCACCTTCACCCGGTCCGGCGTGCGCGCCATATCGAGCAAAGTTCCGTCGATGTCCAGAAACAGGGCCGTATTCCCACTGACAGGCGGCATCATTCAAGGCTTTCCGTCGCTTTGCACGCGCGCCCCGTATTCCAAAATGGAAAATCAAAATGGGCTTCGATCCAATGGGATCGAAACGCACAGACAGCTCAACGGGTTCCCTTAAATTCAGCCGCACGTTTTGTGACGGGACCAGGCAACCGCCCCGCTTCATACACAGCTCGGGTAGGCCCTGCGGTCACCCTTTGGCTCGTACAGATTCCAATTAACGCGCTGAGCGTTCGTGCAATAAACCGATAGGGAGGGCGCTACCTGGTATTTTTCGTTGTCCCTTTTTTCCAGGCAAAAGCTCCTCCTTCCATGCCTGCATCATTGGAGACGATGGCCACATTGCGGGGCAGCTTGAACTCGACACAACTGCTGTTGCCGCCGCCCAGATAAAGCCGGTCATAGGCAAACACCGTTTCCAGCATGCCGATCAGTTTCCTGATCCGCCGGCTCCACTGATGATTGCCGATTTTGCGCCGGGTCTTGTCGCCGGCATAGATGTCGAAATCATCCTTCTTGCGCACCACCAGATGCGCCAGATCCATGTGCGGCATCAATTCGCCGTCCCGGAACCAGGCGGTGCCGAAACCGGTGCCCAGGGTGCAGACCAGCTCAAGCCCCTTGCCCTGGATCACCGCCAGGCCCTGCACATCGGCATCGTTGAGCAGCTTGACCGGCTTGCCGAGCTTCTTGCGCAAGGCGGCCGCCAGATCGAACCCCTTCCAGTCGCTTGTGCCAAAATGCGGCGCGCTGATGACCTTGCCGTTCTTCACCACACCGGGAAAGCCGATGGTGACACGGTCGAAGCCGCCCATCGGCGCCACCAGATCGGCCAGCACCTTGACGATCTGGCGCGGCTTTCTCGCTTGGGGGTTTTGATGCGGTGGCGCTTGACCAGATATTTTCCCCGCGGCGAGATCACCGCCGCCTTCAGGCCCGAACCGCCGACATCGATACAGAGAATGCGTTTAGGTGCGGCGGGCAAGGGGGCGTATCCTTTTGCTCTTCTTCTCGGTCATCATCAGGTTCAACGCCGTATTGATCAAGGCGACATGGGAAAAGGCCTGGGGGAAATTGCCCAGCATGCGCCGGGCCTGCGGATCATACTCTTCCGCATAAAGCCCCACATCATTGGCCAGCCGTCTCAGCCGGTTGAACAGCCTGAGCGCGTCCTTGCGCCGGCCCAGCAGGGCGTAGTTGTCGACCAGCCAGAAACTGCAGGCCAGGAACGCGCCCTCACCCGGGGGCAGGCCGTCCACCCCGCTTGCCGTTTCGTAGCGCCGGACCAGCCCCTTGACCAGCAGCCGCTTCTCGATCTGGCGCACTGTCTTTTTGATGCGGGAATCGGAAGGCGGCAAAAATCCCACCAGCGGCAGAAGCAGCAGGCTCGCATCCATCTGGTCCGCGCCGTAAAACTGCACAAAACAGCCGCGTTTACGGTCGACCCCATTCTTGCAGATATCGGCATGGATCCGCCGCGCCACCTTCCTCCAGTGCGCCTTCTGCTGCGGCGTGGAACCGGGCGCGCGTGACGCCCGGTCGAACGCGACCCAGGTCATCACCTTGGAATAGACAAAATGCTGAGGGCTACCGCGCACTTCCCAGATGCCCTCATCGGGCAGCTGCCAGATCTTTTCCAGATGGGCCATGAAGACGGTGCGCAAATCCTTGCCGCGCGGCGTGTCGGCCAGACCGCCGGCACGCGCCTGCGCCCCCACATCAGCCAGCTCGCCATAGATATCCAGCTGCAACTGGGTGTGTGCGGCATTGCCAATGCGCACGGGGCGCGAATTCTCGTAGCCCGGCAACAGGGGCAGCTCAATCTCGGTCAGCCGCTTCTCACCCAACACATTGTACATGGTCTGGATCTGGTCGGGCGCGCCTGCGATCACCCGCATCAGCCATTCCTGCCACACCTGGGCTTCCTCGGTGTAACCGGCATTGAGAAAAGCCAGCAGCGTGAAGGTCGCGTCTCTGAGCCAGCAATAGCGATAATCCCAGTTGCGTGTGCTGCCGATCTTTTCCGGCAGCGAGGTGGTGACGGCCGCGACAATGCCGCCGGTGGGCGCATAAGAAAGACCTTTGAGGGTCAGAAGCGAACGCATGATGGCATTGCGCCATTTGCCCTTGACCTTGCAGACCCCGGACCAGCGCCGCCAGGTGCGCTCGGTCTCTTCCAGCGCGATGAAGGAATCGATGGATTGGGGCAGTGGCCCGAAGGACTGGCCATAGGCCAGCACAAAGGCATAGGACGTGCCCGTCTTCACCGTGAAGTCGGCCACCGAATGCATGTTCTCGCCGCGGACTTCGGCGCGGGTGCGGAAGCTCAGAAGATGCGGGCCGGCCACCGCCGTCATGGTGCGGGTATCACGCCGCGACACCCATGGAATGGTCACGCCATAGTCGAAGCGGATCGCCAGTTCGGTGCGCATGTCGACATGGCCTTCCACGGCCTCGACAATGCGCACGATGCAGCTTTCCGGCGTGCCCGGCGGCATGAAGTCGGTCACCCGCGCCTTGCCGGTGGCGGTGGTGAAGATGGTCTCCAGGATCAGGCTATCGCCGCGGTAGCGGCGGTGGGAGGTGAATTTCTTTGCCGCCGGCTCGATCAGCCAGCGGCCGTTGTCCTTGGTGCCCAGCAGGGCGGCGAAGACGGCTTCGGAGTTGAAGCGCGGGACACAGAACCAGTCGATGGAGCCATTGCGGCAGATGATTGCCGCCGTGCGGCAATCCCCGATCATGGCGTAATCTTCGATCCGCGCGGCCATCAGTCCTCAGAATCCGTAGCCCTGGTCGTCCTCCCCAGCAGCCGCCCCGTCCACCAACCACAACACCTCACCCTGCGGTTTGATCCCGCCCGCGGGTAAAGCGCCGCCGCGCGCCTGGGCCAGGGCGTCGCGCTTGGCCGTGCCCGACACCAAAAACAGGATCAGCTCACTGGAATCCAGCGCAGGATAGGTAACGTGATGCGCGGTTCGCTGCGCCCTTGCGGCACCGCCGCGGCCCAGCGGGTGCGCTCTTGTAACACGGGCTGGCCGGGCAGAAGCGAAGCGGTGTGGCCGTCATCGCCCAACCCCAGCAGGGCCAGATGAAACAGCGGCACGCCGGCTTCCAGTGTGCCCGCGCCATATTGCTGGCGCAGGGTTTCGTCATAGCGGGCGGCCGCACTTTCGGGCGTGCCGTCGGTGGGAATGGCCAAAAGTTTGCGCGGCTGGACCTTGCCGCCGGCCAGCAGGCTTTCGCGCACCATGCGGTAATTGGAATCAGGATGGTCTGGCGGCACAAAGCGTTCGTCACCGAAAAACAGCTCGGCGCAGTCCCAGTCGAGGTCCATCTGCGCCAGCAGCTGATAGGTGGCGCGCGGCGTAGAGCCGCCCGACAACAACAGGCGGAACGGATAGCGCGCGACCTTCAGCCGCCCGGCGATAACCTCGGCCGCGCGCGCGGCAAGCGCGCCGGCATCCTTCACCACTTCCATGGTGCCGGCGATGCCGCTCATTTGCCACCCAGAATGCGGATAGCGCGCCAGGAGCGGCCGTCTTTGGCCAACAGGTCGTTGGCCGCGATGGGACCTTCGCTGCCCGCCGCGTAATTGGGGAAGTGACGCGGATTGGTGCTCTGCCAGCCTTTCAGCACCGGCTCAACCAGGCCCCAGGCGGCTTCCACCTGGTCGGCGCGCTGGAACAGCGTCGCGTCGCCGATCAGGCAGTCATAGATCAGGGTCTCGTAACCCACCGCCGGCGCCTGCTGGAAATAGTCCTTGTAGTTGAAGCGCATCGAGACGCTTTCCAGCATCATGGCCGGGCCGGGCCGCTTGGCATTGAAGCGCAAGCGGATGCCTTCATCGGGCTGGATGCGCAGGATCAGCCAGTCGGCATCCAGCTCGTCAACCGGCGTGTCGCGGAACAGGGCATAAGGCGCCTGCTTGAAGCGGATGGCGATCTCACTGGAGCGGATGTTCAGCCGCTTGCCAGTGCGCAGATAGAAAGGCACGCCCGCCCAGCGCCAATTGTCGATCTTCAGCCGCATGGCGACATAGGTTTCGATATTGGACTCGGGCGCGACATTGGCCTCGCGCGCGATAGGCTGCTACCTGCTCGCCCTGCACCATGCCGGCATCATACTGGCCGCGCACCACGTCGCTCAGGGCGAGCGGCTGGATGGCCCGGAACATCTCCGCCTTCTTGGCGCGGATGTCCTCGGCATCGAAGGAAACCGGCGGCTCCATCGCCATCATGGCGACCAGCTGGAACAGATGATTGGGCACCATGTCGCGCAGCGCGCCGGTCGCTTCATAGAACTTGCCGCGGGTCTCGACCCCGATGGTTTCCGCCACCGTGATCTGGACATGATCGATGCGGTCGCGGTTCCAGATCGGCTCGAACAGCCCATTGGCGAAGCGCAGCGCCATGATGTTCTGCACCGTTTCCTTCCCCAGGAAATGGTCGATGCGATAGATCTGTTCTTCCTTCAGGTATTTCAGCAGGCAGGCGTTCAGCGCCTTGGCCGACGCCAGATCATGGCCGAAAGGCTTTTCCACGATCAGGCGGCGGAAGCCCTTGGCCGCCGCTTCGACCAACCCCGCCTCGCCCAGCTTGGCGGCGATGGTGGCAAAGAAACGGTCGGCCACCGCCATATAGAACAGCACATTGCCGCCCAGCATTTCCTTCTCGTCCAGGTCGGCCAGCAGATCCTTGAGCCGCGCATAGGTGTCGGGTCTTCTCGAAATCCCCGCTGAGGAAGGTTATGGAGCGGGCGACCTGCTGCCACAGCCCTTCGTCCACCTCTTCATTGTTCTTGGCAAGAACCTGGCCGAGGAAATCCTTGAGCTGGCCGCTCCATTCCTCGCTGCTCTTCTTGTTGTGATCCACGCCCACCAGCGCCAGACTTTTCGGCAACAGGTTGGTGCGCGCCAGATTGTAGAGCGCGGGAATGATCAGCCTTTTGGTCAGATCGCCATTGGCGCCGAAGATCACGATGGCGCAGGGCGGCGGCGGCGTCTTGTGGGACAACATGCTCATTTTTAGCCACCCCCGGCTTTTTCTCGACCGCGCCTTCGACATGGCCGCCGAATTCCTTGCGCATGGCCGACAGCAGCTTTTCGCCAAAGGTGTTGTCGCTGCGCGAAACGGAAGCGGGCGAACAGCGCCGCGGTGATCACCGGCGCGGCGATTGCCTCATCCACCGCCGCCTCGACGGTCCAGCGGCCTTCGCCGCTGATCATCGACCTTGCCGCTGAATATCCTTAGGTCGCCGCGATTTGGCCAGCGCGATCGCCGTCAGATCCAGCAGCCAGGACGCGACCACGCTGCCGCGCCGCCACACCTCGGCGACATCGGCGACATTGATGTCGAAGCGTTCATCTTGCGGCAGCTTGTCGCTGGCGCGGCCGCGCATGATGTCGAAGCCTTCGGCAAAGGCCTGCATCAACCCATATTCGATGCCGTTATGGACCATCTTGACGAAATGGCCCGAGCCCGGCCGGCCCCACATGCATATAGCCCTCGGTGACGCGCGGATCGGCCTTCTCGCGGCTCGGCGTCTTTTCGATGGTGCCCGCGCCCGGCGCCAGCGCCTTGAAGATGGGATCCAGCCGGTCCACCACCGTCTTGTCGCCGCCGATCATCATGCAGATAGCCGCGCTCCAGCCCCCACACGCCGCCAGACGTTCCCACATCCAGATAGACGACGCCCTTGCCCGCCAGCGCATGGGCACGGCGGATATCGTCCTTGAAATAGGTGTTGCCGCCATCGATGACGCAATCGTCTTGCGACAGCAGCGCGCCCAGCTTGCCGATGGTGTCTTCGGTAATTTTGCCGGCCGGCAGCATCACCCAGATGTGCCGCGGGGCCGCAAGCTTGGAGACCATGTCTTCCAGCGAGCTGGCCCCGGTCGCCCCTTCCAGCCCCTTTACCGCCGCGGCGCTGGCGTCATAGCCGACCACCTGGTGGCCGTGCTTCATCAGCCGCCGGGCGATATTCGCCCCCATGCGGCCCAATCCGATAATCCCGATCTGCATCAAATCTCCTGCGCGCGGACAGCCTATGCGCCAAATGTAACGTGCTGAATATGCCCGTAAACCGCCCCCGCGGAAGGGTCTTTCGCGTCAACGCGGCCTGGCTGTCACGGTTCCGGCAAATTGTCGTATCCGTGAGGTGCGCAAAAAGCATTGATTTTACCCCCCTCCCCCTGTCAATTGACCCCGATTTTCCGGGGCAGGTTGCGGCTTTCATGGACGAGGATTTCCGCAAAGCGGCGCTGGCCTATCACCGCAGCCCCCGCCCGGGCAAATTGTCGGTGGAAGCCACCAAGCGCATGGCCAACCAGCGCGATCTGGCGCTGGCCTATTCCCCCGGCGTGGCCGCCCCCTGCGAGGCTATCGCCGCCGATCCGCGTGCGCGCGCGAATATACCGCCCGCGGCAATCTGGTCGCGGTCATCACCAACGGCACCGCCGTGCTGGGCCTGGGCAATATCGGCCCGCTCGCCTCCAAGCCGGTGATGGAGGGCAAGGCCGTCCTGTTCAAGAAATTCGCCGGCATCGATGTGTTCGACCTGGAAGTCGACGCAGCGGACATCGACCGCTTCTGTCGATATCGTGGCGGCGCTGGAGCCGACCTTCGGCGGCATCAATCTGGAAGACATCAAGGCGCCGGAATGCTTCATCATCGAGAAGAAGCTGCGCGAGCGCATGAAGATTCCGGTCTTCCATGACGACCAGCACGGCACCGCCATCGTCTGCGCCGCCGCCATCCGCAACGGCCTGGTGCTGCAGGGCAAGACGCTGTCGGAGGTCAAGCTGGTGACCTCCGGCGCCGGCGCTGCCGCGCTCGCCTGTGTCGATCTGCTGGTGGCAGATGGGCCTGCCGGTGGACAATGTCACCCTCACCGACATCAAGGGCGTGGTGTATAAGGACCGGGCGCGACGAGATGCCGCCCAACATGGCGCGCTATGCCAGGAAAACCGACGCTCGCACCCTGGGCGAGGTGCTGGTGGGCGCCGATGTGTTCCTGGGCCTCTCCGCGCCCAATGTGCTCAAGCCGGAATGGCTGCCACAGATGGCGAACAAGCCGCTGATCCTGGCGCTGGCCAATCCCGATCCCGAGATCCTGCCCGAAGTGGCCAAGGCGGCGCGCCCTGACGCCATCATCGCCACCGGCCGCTCGCGACTATGTCAACCAGGTCAACAATGTCCTGTGCTTTCCCTTCGTCTTCCGCGGCGCGCTGGACGTGGACGCCACCACCATCAATGAGCCGATGAAGGTGGCGGCGGTGGAAGCCATCGCCGCACTGGCCCGCGCCGAAGCCAGCGATGTGGTGGCCAATGCCTATGGCGGCGCCATGACCGGCTTCGGCCCCGATTACATCATCCCCAAGCCCTTCGATCCGCGCCTGATCCTGCATATCGCGCCCGCCGTGGCGCGGGCGGCGATGGAATCCGGCGTGGCGCGGCGGCCGATCACCGATTTCGACGCCTATCAGAGCGAGCTGGAAAAATTCGTCTATCGCTCCGGCCAGCTGATGCGCCCGGTGTTCGATGTCGCCCGCCAGAACCCGCGCCGCGTGGTCTATGCCGAAGGCGAGGAAGAGCGGGTGCTGCGCGCAGTGCAGACGGTGGTGGATGAGGGCCTGGCCCATCCCATCCTGATCGGCCGGCGCGAGGTGATCCTGGAAAAGACCGAGCAGCTCGGCCTGCGGCTGGATTTCAACAAGCAGACGTCGCGCATCCTTGATCCGCTCAGCGACGAAGAATTCTTCGCGCCCCTCACCGAACGCTATCAGCGCTGGTGGAACGGCGCGGCGTGCAGCCGGAATCCGCCGCGCGCTGGATCGCCACCCGCCACGGCATCGCCGCCGCCATGCTGCTGGATGCCGGCGAAGTCGATGCCGCGCTTATGCGGCGGGCTGGGCGACTGGACACGCCAGCTCACCAACATCCTGCCGATCATTCCGCGCCAGCGCGGGTGTCAGCCGGCTTTATTCGCTGTCCGCCCTGATCCTGCCCAATGGCGCGCTGTTCTTCTGCGACACCCATGTCAATGTCGATCCCACCGCCGAGCAGATCGCGGAAATGACCCTGCTGGCGGCCAAGACAGTGCGCCGCTTCGGCCTTGCCCCCAAGGCCGCGCTGTTGTCGCATTCCAGCTTCGGCACCTCCAAGTCGCCCAGCGCCATCAAGATGCGCAAGGCGCTGGCCCTGCTGCGCGCCGCCGAGCCCGATTTGGAAATGGACGGCGAAATGCATGCCGATGCGGCGCTGAGCGAAGCTTGCGCGGCCGCTCGTCTCCAACAGCCCACTGACGGGTTCGGCCAATCTGCTGGTGATGCCGACGCTGGATGCCGCCAATATCGCGCTTACCCTGCTGTCGGCGGCCACCGAAGCCCTGCTGGTCGGCCCGCTGCTGCTGGGCGTGTCCAAGCCGGTGCATGTGATGGTGCCGTCGGTCACCGCGCGCGGTATTGTCAACATGACGGCGCTGGCCGTGGCCCAGGCCGCCCAGCCGGCGGCCTGACGCCTCCACAAGAATTAGAAAGACGGGCATGGAAGTTCTGGATCTCAAAGCGTATGGCCGAACAGGCGGTCGCATTGCATCGCCAAGGCGATCTGGCCCGGGCGGAGGCGCTGTACGTCCAGATCCTGGATGCCGAACCGGGCCTGTTCGGGCCGCGTTATTATCTGGGCCTGATACGCCTGCAGCAGGGCCGCCCCGACGAGGCCTGCGACTATCTGGGCAGGCGGTGAAAATTTCGCCCAACGAGACCGGCGCGCTGATGAACTACGGCTATGGCGCTGCGCGCTGTCGGGCAGAGCCGGATGAGGCGCTCGACTGCATTCGAGCGTGTGCTGGCGATGCACCCCAATGTGGCGGAAGCCCTCTACAATCGCGGCGTGGCCCTCGCCGACCTGCGGCGTTTCGAGACTGGCGGTGGAAGCTTATGACCGCGCCCTGGTGATTCAGCCGGAGATGGCCGCGGCCCAGGTCAATCGCGCCGTGGCGCTGGCGGCGATGCGGCGCTTCGACGATGCCTTGGCCGGCTATGACCGGCTGCTGGCCATGCAGCCCAGCAATGTGCGTGGCGCTCAATCATCGCGGCCTGGCGCGGCGCGCGCTCGGCCGGCCGGCCGAAGCGCTGGCCGACTATGACCGGGCCCTGGCGCTGAAGCCCGACTTCATCGAGGCCATGTACAATCGCGGCGTGGCGCTGCTCGACTTGGAACGCGCCGCCGATGCGCTGGCGATGTTCGACGCGGTGATGGCCGCCTATCAGGACAATGCCGAAATGCTGAACAATCGCGGCGTGGCGCTGTGGAATTCAAGCGTTCAACGAGGCGCTGGCGAGCTATGAGCGCGCGCTGCAGCTCGAACCCGGCTTTGCCGAGGCCTGGGGCAATCGCGGCCTGGCGCTGCGCGACATGGACCGGCTATGAGGAAGCCCGCGCCAGCTTCGAGACGGTGCTGACACTGGAGCCAAACAATGCGGTGGCCATGAACAGCCACGGCAATGTGCTGCGCGACATGAAGATGTTCGACGAAGCGATCAATTCCTACAGCGCCGCCATCGCGGTCCGCCCCGATTATGCCGAGGCGCTGATCAATCGCGGCTATACTTATTGGGCGCTCAAGCAATTTGACGCCGGCATGGCCGATGTCGAACGGGCGCTTCGGCTTGAGCCGGATTATCCCTATGGCCGCGGCGAAGTCCTGCATGTGCGGATGTACAGCGCCGATTGGCATGACTTCGCCACCCGCAAGGCCGAACTGGAGGCGTCTGGTGCGCGCCGGCAAGCGCGCCATCCAGCCCTTCAATTTCCAGGCCATTGCCGAAACGCCTGCGGATGCACAGGCCTGTTCGCGCATCTGGGCGCAGCACAAATATCCGGCAAGTCCCGCGCGCCCACACGATCCGGCGACGCGCAAGGGACGCAAGAAAATCCGCATTGGCTATGTTTCCGGCGAGTTTCACCAGCAGGCCACCGCGATCCTGATGGCGGGCCTTTACGAACGCCACGACCGGGAGAAATTCGAGATCGTCGCGCTGGATGCCGGCGCCAACGATCAAAGCCCGATGCGGGCGCGCCTGGAAAAGGCCTTTGACCGCTGGATCAGATATCTTGGCTTTCGGACGAACTGGCCGCCGACGTCATCCGCGATGCGGACGCATCGACATACTGGTCAATTTGAATGGCTATTTTGGGGGCGCCCGCATGGGTATTTTCGCGCGCCGTCCAGCCCCCATCCAGGTCAACTATCTGGGTTTTCCCGCCACCCTGGGCGCGCCTTATATCGACTATATCATTGCCGACAAGGTGGTGATCCCGCCGGCCGAGCAGATTTCTATGACGAACAGGTGGTGTATCTGCCGGACTGCTATCAGGCCAATGATGACCGGGCCGTCCGTTGCCGCGACGCCAACGCGCGCCGAAGTGGGGTTGCCCGACAAGGCTCTTGTGTTCTGCAATTTCAACACCGCCTACAAGCTGACGCCAGAGACATTCGACAGCTGGATGCGCATCCTCAAACAGACGTGACGGCAGCGTATTGTGGCTTCTGGAAAGCGCCGCGCCTTTTGCCGACAATCTGCGCCGTGAGGCGCAAGCGCGCGGCGTCGCGGCGGACCGGCTGATCTTCGCCCCCGAACTGCCCACCGACGAACATCTGGCGCGCCTGCAACTGGCCGATCTGTTCCTGGACGGGCTGCCCTATAACGCCCACACCACCGGCAGCGACGCGCTGTGGGCGGGCGTGCCGCTGATCACCCGCAAAGGCACCACCTTTCCCGGTCGTGTCGCCGCCAGCCTGCTTGGCGCCATCGGTCTTTCCGAACTGGTGACCGATACGCCTGCGGAATTCGAGGCGCTGGCAGTCAAGCTCGCCAGCGATCCCAAGGCGCTGAAGAAGGTTCGAGACCAAGCTCGCCAAAAACAAAAGCAAGACCGCCCTGTTCGACACCGGCCGCTTCCGCAAAAATATCGAAGCCGCCTACACCAAGATGTGGGAGCGCTGGCTCGCCGGTGAAAAGCCTTCAGGCTTTGCCGTTAAGGCGCAGGACTGAGCCGGTCATGGAGACCCGGGACATCCATGTCTTGGGACGCCAGGCCGTGGCTTTGCATCAACAGGGTAAAACGGCACAGGCCGAGCGGCTTTATCGCCAGGTGCTGGAAATTGATCCGCGTGTTTTTCCGGCGCTCTATCTGTTAGGTGTCGTCCGGCTTGAACAGGGCGACAGCGCCGAGGCCGTCGAGCTGATCGCGCGGGCGCTGGCGCTCAATTCCGGTGATCCGGCCGCCTGGATCCATTATGGCCTGGCCCTGCAGGGTCAATCGCGTTTCGAGGATGCCCTGAGCGCACAGGATCGCGCCCTGGCGCTCAGGCCGGGCCTTCTGCCCGCACGCCTCGGCCGTGCCGGCGCCTTGCGCGCGCTGGGTCGCCATGACGCTGCGCTGACGGACTACGAGGCCGTGCTGGCGGGCGATCCCGGCAATGCCGAAGCCTGGAATGGCCGCGGCGCCCTGCTGCGCGCGCTTTCGCGGATCGACGAGGCGCTGGACAGCTTCAACCGCGCGTTCTCGCTGGAGCCCGATTTCACCGAGGCCTTGCAAAACCGCGGGCTGCTGCAGTGGGACGAGAAAAAAGACTATCCGGCCGCACAGGCCGACCTGGAGCAGGCGCTGCGGCTGGAACCCACCCGTCATGCCCTCAAGAGCAATCTTCTGCATCTGAAAATCATGACGGCGCTGAAGGATTGCGATTGGGCCAGCGTCGACGCCATCGCGGCCACCCTGCCGGCGCTGGTGGCGGTAGGTGAAAGCGTGCCGCCCATGATGATGCTGTCGCTAAATGGCGATGAGATGCTGCAGCTTCAGGCCGCGCGCAACATCGTGGCCGAACGCTATCCCGATCTGCCACCGCTCTGGGGGGGCGAATGCTTTCAGCATGACCGCATTCGGCTCGGCTATATCTCGTCCGACCTGGGTGAGCATCCCGTGGGTGCGCAGATCGCCCAACTTATCGAATGCCATGACCGGACGCGTTTCGAGGTCATCGCATTTTCAACCGGCCCCGATGACGCAAGCGCCTTGCGCCGGCGATTGAAGGCCGGCTTCGACCGTTTCCATGATCTGTGCGGGCTGACAGCAAAACAGAGCGCGGAGTTCATCCGGGCGCAGGAAATCAATGTGCTGGTCGAACTGAACGGCCACACCCAACGCGGCAGCCTGGACATTCTGCGCCGCCGGCCCGCACCGGTGCAGGCGAGCTGGTTGGGCTATGCCGGCACCAGCGGCGCGCCATTCATCGACACAATGATCGCCGACCGCATCGTCGCGCCCGACGCATGCGCCTTCAGCGAAAAACTGGAATATCTGCCGAACAGCTTCTTTGTCACCGACACCACGCGCATCATCGGCGAATGTCCCAGCCGCGCCCAGGAGGGGCTGCCCGAGGAAGGCTTTGTCTTCTGCGGCTTTCATCATGTGATGAAACTGGGCGCCGAAAGCTTCGCACGCTGGATGCGTATCCTGGCGCGGGTACCGGGAAGCGTGCTGTGGCTGCGGCGGCCCGAGGAAAAGGCCATCGCCAACCTCCAGGCCGCCGCATCGCGGCACGGCATCGCGCCACAGCGTCTGGTCTTTGCCGGACATGCGCCGGCGGACGTGCATCTGGCCCGCCATGCTCTGGCCGGCCTGTTCCTGGACATCCTGCCTTACAATGCCCATGCCACCGCGGCGGACGCGCTGTGGACGGGGCTGCCGGTACTGACCTGCGCGCAAGGCTGCTTTGCCGGCCGTGTCGCGGCCAGTCTGCTCCATGCGGTGGGATTGCCCGAATTGATAACCGCAACGCCGGACGCCTATGAAGCGATGGCGGTGGCGCTGGCGACGGATCCCGAAAGGCTCGCGGCGCTCAAGGCCAAACTCGCCGCCAACCGCAGCACGGCACCGCTGTTCGATACGCCGCGCTTTGCCCGCGACATCGAAGCGGTCTATGTCAAACTGGTGCAGCGTTAACCGATCTCAAATCGCCCGGCGCGAGGAATTTTGCGACCTGAGCAGGAGTGCGCGCGGAGCGTACCTAGCGTACGTGAGCACGCACGACGAACTCAGGGCGCAAATGACCCGCGCCCGCTAACGGATGAATTGATCCACGTAACCGGCGCCCAAACCCACTTTTTCATAATGGGCGCGGCACAGCGCGATCTTGGTGAAGACATCCTCATAGCCCAGCACGCCGCCATCGGGATCGACATAGATCATCACGCCATTGACCTGGAACAGGGTGATCATCTCTTCCACGTCCTCGTCCACCACCAGGGTATGAGTCTCGCCCGGCGCCTCATAGACATAGCCGCCTTCCTGCGCCACCCAATCATGCTCCAGATAGCGCCAGCGGCCCTTGATGACATAGCCGTGCACCGGCTGGGGATGACGATGACGCGACAGCACGCCCGACTTGCGCACCTTGAGCAGGTTCATCCAGTAGCCGCGCGAAGCGCAGAGGCACAAAGGCCTAAACCAGACATTCTCGCCCTGCGGCACCCATACCCGTTCGTCATCGGGAATGACAGAGGGGATCACCAGCTCGGGCGGCGACTCCTTGGGCTGGGGATGGCGATAAGGAATGCGGGAATTGTCCTGGGCCATGTCTTTCCTGTTTTACTTGGCTGTGTAGCCGCCATCCACCGGCAGCACCGTGCCGGTGATGAAGCCGGCGCTTTCCGAACACAGAAACACGACCGCGCCGCCGATATCATTTGGCTGGCCCCAACGCCCGAATGGCGTGCGGTCGACAATGGCGCCGGCGCGGGCGGGATCCTGCCAGGCGGCTTTGGTGAGTTCGGTTTCGATCCAGCCCGGCGCCACCGCATTGACGCGGATGGCGGGCGCCCAGGCCACCGCCAGTGATTTGGTCAACTGCGCCACCCCACCTTTGGAAGCGGTATAGGCCGGCACCAGCGGCCCGCCGAAGAAGGACCAGACCGAGGCGATATTGGCGATCGCGCCACCTTGCTGGTCCAGCAGCGGCTTGGCTGCCAGGCACATGCGCATGGTGCCGGTGAGATTGACGTCGATCACCTTTTGAAAGCCCGCAATGGTGAATTCCTTACCATCGCGCAGCACCATGCCGGCACAATTGACCAGCGCATCCAGCCGCGGCAGCGCGCCGACACAAGCTGCCACATCCGCATCGCTGGTGACGTCCAGCCGCACCGCTTTCAGGTTTTCCCGCGCGGGCACCGCGGCCACTTCTTCCGCCGAAAGCCCCGTAACGGTGACGCCATAGCCGGCCTTGAGCATCGCCTCGGCAATACCAAAGCCGATGCCGCGCGCCCCGCCGGTGATCAGTGCCTGTTTCATGCTCATGCGGTATGCAGCGCCGCCACTTCATAGTCCAGCACCGACGGCACCGTAAAAGTGATCCGGCCGCCGGCGGCGCTGAATGGAATATCATGCCCGGCCCGCAGCAGTTCGACCCGCGAGACCTTGCCATTGACCGCGATACTGACCTGCTGTTCGCCGATCGGATAATATTCGCGGAAATAGCCCTTGAAGGCTGCGGGATTGGTGTAGTTCAGCAGATGCACGGCATAACCGGCCTGCGTCTGCCAGGCGAAGCTCTCCACCAGCCCCTTGCCGGTGATGGTCATCGGCTGGCTGCCATGCGAGACCCAGCGCACCGCATTTTCCAGCAGCCGCGCCAGATCGGTATTGCCGGTCATCCAGGCGGTGCGCTCGATGTCGCTGGGGAAATAGACCAGCCGGCTGGCGCCCATCTCTTTCACCACTACCGCGGGCATGTCGGTCTTGGCGACCGGCGGATAAGCCAATTCCGGCGGATAATTCACAAAGGGCGGAATCACCGTCAACACCGGATCACTGACCGGCGCCAGCGGGAGCAGATATTGCGCACCCGGCAACCAGTCAGTGTTGCTGAAACCTTCCAGCAGGGGATGCGGCCGCTCTATCCGCGCCATGAAGCCATTGCCCACCCGTGTCTGGTGCGGACCGGTCGTCTTGATGCCGAACAGGCTGGCGATGCCCAACTCGGCGCGTTTGGTATTTCGGTCGTCATAAAGCCCGGTCTCAAACGACGCCATCACCGAACCACCGCCTGCCACGAACGTCTGCAGCGCAGCGCATTCGGCATCACTCAGCAGCGCGATGTTGGGCAGGATCAGGGTCGTGTACTTTTTCACCTTGTCGGTCGTCAGGTCTTCTTCATGGAGGAAGTCGAAAATGAAGCGGCCCTCCAGCAGCGCCTGATAAAGACCATGAATATTGGCCATGGCGTCGCCCAGCCCAGCCGGCTTGTAGAAACGCTGGGTGCGCTGGCCCATCACCACCGCCATGTCGGCGATGGTACCTTTTGTTGTGAAATGCCGATCGTGCTTGGCCAGCCAGTTGAAATATTCGTGCCCCGGCTCCTGCCAGCGGCGATCGGCGCCCAAGCCTTCTTCGGCGCCGATAAAGTGGTACCAGGGCACCATACCGCTGGCGACAGTCTCGTTCATCCACATCTGGGCTTCTTCGGTGGACTTGTGGATATTGCGCCAGCGGAAGGCGCCGGTGGTGTAGGAACCGGTGACATTGGTCGCGGTGCGGCCGTTCATCATGGCGTCGCACACCCGCCCCTGAAGACTGGCGCCCCACACCGGTTCGAAGCCGCCGCCGCGGCCCTGGTTGTCGCAATTGTACCAATAGGCCAGCTTCTGCAGCGACTTCATGTTGGCGCTGGAGGCGATGGCCCCGCCCATATTGCCGAAATAAAGATTGTCGAGGCTCTTCTCCTTGGCGATGCCGTCCCACAGCGCCCACAGCTCCAGCGCGCGTTTGGTGAAGATGTCCCAATACTCAACCGTGTCGTAATGCGGCAGGTTCTTGCAGGCGGCGCAGTAGCATTCCGGCATGCGCCCGATCGGCGGCCAGCCATTGGTGTAGAAGGCATCCACCGGATAGCGGCTGTTCACCTCGCGCATGATGGCGGGCATGTGTTCGGTGAAATAGGTGGTGAAGGTGCAGGTCTCAAACAGCTCCGGCTCTTCCTTGCTGGCAACCGGATTGCCGTCGCGGTCGCGCTTGAACCATTCGGGCTTGGCTTCCAGCACCTCGCGCCAGTTGAGGTCGGGGCTGAAGCGGGCGATAGCACGGATGCCGCGCTGTTTCAGGGCGGCGATGCATTCCCCGGCAAAATCGCGGCCGCCGAGGAATTTGGCGGGGCGGAACTGCGGCACCTTGGACGGGTAATAAGCAAGAATGCCGGTGATGGAGACCTGCACCGCATCGACTTTCAGGCTGGCCCAGTAGTCCGCCCATTCGGTGATGTTCATCACCGCCGGATCATGCTCGGTCATGTTGACCTGGCCGACGCGGCGTATCTTCTGGTGCCAGGGAATGTGGGCGGCGGTCTCGGCCGATGCGGGCAGCGAAGCCGCCGCGGCTGCCGCCGAACTGATCGCCAGAAAATCGCGCCGGTCGAATGTCATCGGCCCCTCCCGTTATTTTGCGAGGGAGCCTAGAGCCTGATTTTCCAAGATGGAAGCACCTTGGAAAATCAGGCTCCGCGCAGGGGCAAAGACAGAAGTCCCTCTTCCACGACCGAGCCTTACGCTTCTATTTCACCTCTGGCCTGCATTGGCGAAGTCTCCACGCTTGTCTTCACCTGCGGCGGCGGTTTGCGCGCAATACGCCTTACGACAACGCGGCCGGCCAATTGAGCGGGTTTCTCGACGAATGTAAACGTCAGCCAGGACAGAGGATAAACGATAGCGGAGACGGCCAGGAAAACGATCGCGAAACGCTCGAAAGCCGGGATGCTGTGGCCCCAATGGGTAATCACCAATGCAACGATGGGCGCCATGATGGGCAAATGCCACAGATAAGTCCCGTAGGAGACTTCACCGAGCCAACGAAAACCCTTGCTGCCAAAGATCATCGCGGCCTTGTGCGCCACATCGCCCAGATAACCCGGCAGGTGCCGGCTATGGATCAGCGAGAAAAACATCAGAACCATGAATTGACGGACTGCCAGCCGTTCAAGCGAGCCCTCTCCCTCGAAAGGCTGGAAGGCGAGAAGAAGCGCCCGTGCAAGGTTGAACAAGGCGGCCTTCCGCTCCTGACGACAGCTTTCCGCGATCAGCATGCCGGCAAGAAAAATATCGATCTTGAATGGCAGAAATGATGGCATCGGAAAGCGAAGGGAAAGATGCCATGTCGCATGCGTGATGACGGCGGCAAGGAAGGCGGTCGCGAAAACCGTTCGGACCCAGCCGAATCTCCTCCGTCAGCAGCATGAGCGCCGGAAACACGGCATAAAACTGCATCTCCAGCCCCAGATTCCAGTCAGGCAGCGGTGTGTGCACGGAATAGGCCGGCAGCAACCCGAACAGGAAGGTCAGGTGCAAGGCAATGTTTGCGAAGCTGTGATCGATATAGATGGACGCCGGGTAAGGCACGAGATGGGAAAAATCATCGATGAGGTTGCGCCAGACCAGAATCATTGGGCCGAGCCCGAGCGCGAAAACCAGCGCAAGATAATAGAGTGGCGATATCCGGAAGTATCGGCGGGTCCAGAATTTGAGCCAGGTTCGGGGCTCCGACCACGGTTCCTGTTTCGCTCTTTCCTGATAGTGAAACACCATGAAAAATCCGGAAAGCATCATGAACAGATCGACCCCGAGATCGGGCTTGTCGATAATGGCGAGGGACCAGCCTGCGAGTATCACGCAATGCCCCATCAAGACCCAGAGAGCCGCAAGCCCGCGCAGTCCGTCGAGACATTCCACTCGTGCCGATATGGGCCGGGACACCCGCCATCTCCTCTGCATCAGAAGTTGCGATAGCTATTTTTCGAGAATACTGGGCGCCGCCGGCGAGGCATGTGATATTTTTGGGGCCAGCCGACGAATATCATCGGCGCGTCCTGTTATTTTGCGGCGGGCCTAGCGCAGCGGCAACGCGAAGGCGACATAGGCCGCGCCCTGTGGGGATTTGCGGTCGCGGGCGTTATCGGCCTGGATGAGCACATATTGGCGGCCTTTGGCCATATAGGTGATGGGCGTGGCATTGCCGGCATACGGCAGGATCGCGTCCCACAACAGCCTGCCGTCGCGCGGATCAAAGGCGCGAATCTTCTTGTCATACAAGGTGGCCGAGATGAACAGCACGCCGCCCGCCGTCAGGATCGGGCCGCCATAATTTTCCGAGCCCGTGCTCTTGTCGGCCAGCGACGGATATTCGCCCAGGGGAATGCGCCACAGATAGGTGCCGGTGTTGAGGTCGATGGCGCTGAGCGTGCCCCAGGGTGGCGCTACGGCGGGATAGCCATCGGGATCGAGGAACTTGCGATAGCCAGTGAAGCGGTAAGGCGGCCGGGTGGCATCATTGACCGGCGCGGCGGCCATTTCCTTGTCCTCGCCGCTGTGCACATAACTCAGCAGCGCCATCATGGCATCGTCAGCCAGGTTGAAGGCGGGCATGCGGCCGCGGCCGGCGCGGATGGTTGCCGCCATCTGCCCGTCTGTCAGGCTGCTGTCGGCCAGCGAGGGAAAAGCGGGCGGCGCGCCCTTGCGGTCGGGTCCATGACAGGCGGAGCAATTGTCCTGATAAAGCTGCGCGCCAAGACTGCCCATCGCCGCCCCATTGGCCAGGCTTCCGGTCCAGGCCACGTCATTGGCATTGAGATAAAGAATGCCATGTTTGGCGTCGGCAGCCTGCCCGCCCCATTCCGCACCGCCGTCATAACCGGGAAACACGACCGTCTGCTGGCCCACCTTCAGCGGCGTAAAGGGCCCGCCATGATTGAAGATGCGAAACTGTTCCAGCGCCCATTGATGCGCCGCAGGCGTGCGATTGGTCAGCAGGCCCTCGCTCAGCCGCTGGCGCGCGTAAGGCGCAGGCAAGGCCGGCACGGGCTGGGTCGCAGATGTCTTTTCGCCGGGCACATCCGATTGCGCCACAGCCATCTCACTGGCCGGAAACAGCGGCTTGCCGCTCAGCCGGTCCAGCACAAACAGATAGCCCTGCTTGGTCGCCTGGGCCACCGCTTCCACTTGCTTGCCGTCGTGCCGGACCGTCAGCAGCACCGGCGGCGAGGGGAAATCGCGGTCCAGCACATCGTGATGCATGCCCTGGAAATGCCATCTGAGCTTCCCGGTATCGGCATCCAGCGCCAGCAGGGTGTTGGCATAAAGATCATCGCCGACGCGGTCATAGCCATAGAAGTCGCTGACCGCCGAACCGGTGGGGGCGAAGATCAGATGATGCTTTTCATCCAGCACCATGCCGGGCCAGTTGTTGGCCGCCCCACCCGTCTTCCAGTAATCCGGCGGCCAGGTCTCGTAGCCCGGCTGGCCGGGATGGGGAATGGTGTGGAACACCCAGCGCAGCTTGCCGGTATGCACATCAAAGGCGCGAATGTCGCCGGGTGCGGCCGGTGCGCTCTCGGCGGTGCGAAACCCCATCACGATCATGTCGCGCCAGATCAGGCCCGGCCCGGTCAGCGCCACGCTGATCTTGTTTGGATCGCGGTCCAGCCCCTCGCGCAGGTCTATGCGCCCGCCGTCACCAAAGTCCGTCAGCGGCTTTCCGGTGGCCGGATCGAGCGCATAGAGGTAGCTGCCCGCATTGGCGAACAGCCGCCGCGCCTTGCCCTTGTGCCACATGGCAAGGCCACGCTGCGGGCCGCCCGCTTTCACACCCGAATGGAAGCGCCAGACCAGCTTTCCGGTGGCGCCGTCCAGCGCGATGGTGTCCAGGGTGGGCGTGTAGGCATAGACCACGCCATCAATGGCCAGCGGATGGGTCTGGGGATCGCCGGCTTCGGCCATGTCGAAGCGCCAGGCTTCGGCCAGCTTGCCGACATTGGCGCGGGTGATCTGGGACAGGCTGGAAAACCGCCGCCCGCCCTCGCCGCCATACAGCGCCCAGTCGGGTCCTTGCGCGGCCGCAGGCGCAGCCATGGCCAGCAAGGCCATTACGGTCCAGAATTTCCTGTTATTTTTCAGCAAGTTAATGGTGGGTGATGTAGGGATCGAACCTACGACCCGCTGATTAAGAGTCAGCTGCTCTACCAACTGAGCTAATCACCCGTACCATCCGAGGGTCTGGGTTTGCCCTCGCGGACGCGCCTCATAACAGAGGGATACCCCCCTGTCTACAAAGCCGGGCGGAACCTCTGTGGGTGAAATTTGGGGATCAGATAATGCCGCCGGAATGTCGCGGAATCTCGACCTGGCGGTGGATATGCACGCTCATCAATAGGCCAAAACCGAACATCACCGTCAGCATGGCCGAGCCGCCATAGGACAAAAGCGGCATGGGAATACCCACCACCGGGATCAGGCCCATCACCATCAACCCGTTGACCATGATGTAGAAGAAGAAGTTCAGGATCACGCCCATCGCCAGCAGGCGCCCGAACTGGCTGCGCGCACTCATCGCCGTCTGCACGCCATAGAAGATCACCACCGCGAACAGCACCAATAAGGCAAGCGCGCCGACAAAGCCGAACTCCTCGCAGAAGCTGGTCCAGATGAAGTCGGTCTGGCTTTCCGGCAGGAAGTTCAGCCGGCTCTGGGTGCCCTGGAGAAAGCCCTTGCCCGCGACCCCGCCCGAGCCGATGGCGATCTTGGCCTGGGTGATGTTCCAGCCCTTGCCCAGCGCGTCGGATTCCGGATCCAGGAAAGTCTGGACCCGCGCCTTCTGATAGTCGTGCAGCACAAAGCGCCAGGTCAGCGGCACCGCCGCCGCCACTGCGCCAAGTGTCGGCGCGATCCACCACCAGCTCAGCCCGGCCAGGAACAGAAGCGAGCAGCCGTCCATCACAATGATCAAGGTGGTGCCCAGATTGGGCTGCAGGATCACGAACACCGCCGGGATAGCGATCATGGCCAGCCCGATCGCCAGCGGCAGCGGCTTGGAGACTTCCTCGATGCTCTTGCCATGCAGGAAGCGCGACAGCGCCAGCACCAGCGACACTTTCATCAATTCGGAGGGCTGAAGCTCCAGCGGCCCCAGCATAATCCAGCGCTGGGCGCCCAGACCGACATGGCCGGCCACATCCACGGCCACCAGCAGCAGCAGCGCCAGGCCATAGGCCGGATAGGCCAAAGACATCCACACCCGTATGTCGATCATCGACGCGGCCAGCAGCACCAGCAGGCCCACGGTAAAATGCCCGATCTGTTTCAGCGCCCAGGGATGAAACTGCCCGCCCGCCACCGAATAGAGCATGGCGATGCCGGCGCAGCCGATCAGCACGATCAGCAACACCAGGCCCCAGTTCACTTCCAAGAGCTTGTCGGCCGTGGACAGAGTGCGCTTGGCGGCAGCGTAAGCTCTCAACGCCATCAGTCAGCCGCCTTTGCAACCTTCCGGGCCGCCTGCTGAAGCGGCGCGGCGTCGGCCTGCTTCTGCGGCGCCGCGGCGGCCGAATTGACCAGCGGATAGGCGGTGGGCCTGCCCAGCGTGTCGCGCGTCTGGGCGAAGGTAAGGATGTCGCGCGCGAACTTCACTTGTGGCTCGGTGTGCGCGTTGCCGCCATGCTCGAGGACGATCGAAGCGGCGTAGCGCGGATTATCGAGCGGCGCGAAGGCAATGAACAAGGCATGCTCGCGTTGCGCCCAGGGCAGCTGGCTTTGGGGCGTCAGGCCGCTTTGCCGCTCTTCCCTGGTGATGCGACGCACCTGCGCCGTACCGGTCTTGCCCGCCATTTCGAAACCCGGCTGCAGGATGCGCGAGCCATAGGCCGTGCCGCCCGGCACGTTGACGGCCATGCCCATGCCCTGGCGCACCATGGCGAATGCCTTGTCCGAGAAAGGCAGCGACGCTGGCGACGGATGGGACTGGAGCGCGGCGCCGACCTGATGAGTCAGCCGCGGCGAAACCGCCTTGCCGGTCGCGAGCCGCGCGGCCTGCTGGCAGAGCTGTAGCGGCGTCGCCGTGACATAGCCTTGGCCGATGCCCGCGCTGAGCGTATCGCCCTGCTGCCATGAAACGCCGAACCGCGCCATTTTCCAGGCGCGGGTTGGGATGAGGCCGCCGACTTCGCCGGGCAACTCGATGCCGGTTGGCGAACCCAGTCCCAAGGCATGGGCGGCCTCGGCCATCTTGTCGATTCCCAGCCGCCGCGCCACTTCGTAGAAGTAGATGTCGCAGGAGACTTGGATGCCGCGTGTGAGGTTGACATGGCCATGGCCGCCGATCCTCCACGCATCGCAATAGAAAGTGTGGTCGCCGAGCCGCATCGAACCGGTGCAATCGACGGCGAGATCCTCCATCCCGTTGTCCACCGCCGCCAGCGCCATCGCAGTCTTGAAGGTAGACCCGGGCGGATAGGTGCCAGCGATGGCCTTGTTGAGCAGCGGCTTGTGATCGTCGGTGGTCAGGTCATGCCACTCAGGGCCGGTCAGTCCGACATTGAACCAGTTGGGATCGAAACCGGGCGTGGAGGAAAGCGCCAGGACATCGCCATTCGCCGCGTCCATCACCACACAGGCAGCGCTTTCTCCGCTCAGGCACTGATCGGCGAAACGCTGCACCTCGCGGTCGATGGTGAGATAGACATCCTCGCCCACCTCGCCGGGGTCCTTGCCCAGCTCGCGGATGATGCGGCCATAGGCATTGACCTCGACGCGGGATGCGCCCGCGCGGCCGCGGATTTGCTTGTCGAACTGCTTTTCGATGCCGCGTTTGCCGATGCGCATGCCCGGCAGGCTCAGCAGCGGATCGTCGTCCTGCTCGGCTTCCTGTGGCGACACCGAGGCGACATAGCCCAGGATATGGACCAGCTCCGGCCCGAAAGGATAATCGCGGGTCTCGCCCACATCGCACTGGATTCCGGGCAGATAGGGCAGATGCAGATTGACGCGGGAGAATTCCTCCCAGGTCAGATTCTCCGCCACCGGCACCGGCACGAACTTCTTGTTCATGGCGATGTCGTGCAGGATGCGCTTCTTCTGCTGGTCGCCCAGCAGGATAACCTTGCCGATGGTGTCCAGCGCCTCGGACACGCCTTCGGTCGCCTGCTCGCTGACCAGCAGCACGCGATAATTGCGCCGGCTGTTGGCCAGCTCCACGCCGAACCGGTCCATGACGCGGCCGCGCGGCGGCGCGATCAGGCGTTCGGAAACGCGATTGTCTTCGGCCTCGACCATATACTGGTCACCGTCGCGGATCTGGAGCTGATAGAGCCGCCCGGCCAGCACCGCAAACACCGCCGCCATGCCACCACCCAGGCCCAGCGAGCGCCGGGTGAAGGTGGCATAACGGCTTTTGTCCTTTTTATCGAACAGCGGCATCAGACATCGCCTCGCGACGCACCGACCAGTCTATGATGCAGCCAGCCCACCACCAAGACCGCGGGGGCATAGAACAGCACGGTCATCGCCAGCTGGCTGACACTGGAGCCGATGGGCGGGAAATGGGCGCCGGGTGTGATAAACGCCAAGGCCGCCACGATGAGGTAGCCCATCGCACAGGCAAAGGTCGCGGCCGCGGAGAAGCCGACAACCGCCGCCAGGCCCGAAAGCCCGGCAAAGCTGTCGCGATAGCGCGCCACCAGGGCATAGGTCAGCACAAAAGACAGGGTCCAGACCCCTGGCGGCCCGCCCGACAGCAGGTCCTCGGCAAAGCCGATCGCCAGCGCCGCGGCTGGCGTCATCAGGTCGGGACGCACCAGGCACCAGAAATAGACCGGCACCAGCGCCAGAAGCGGCGGCGGCACCAGTCCGCCCAGCAGCGACACGGGAATATTGGTCAGTACGCTGCAGATCAGGCCGCACAAGAGCGGCGTGAGCACGATCAGGACGCGGATGCGGGTGGGCGTGCCGGCGCGCTCCAGGCTGGCCATGGCTAGCGGTCCACGTCTTCCGGCTCACCTGGCGGGGCCGCCGTAGCGGTTTCCGGCTTGGGCGGGGCAACGGGTTTGGGTTTGGCCGGCACAGGCTGCGGCGTGGCAGCGGCAACGGGCGCAGGCGGCGGCGCTTCCGGCTTGAGGCCGGCGGCTTCCACGGGCAGCTGCGCGTTGGCGGGCGGGGTTTCGGGCGGCTTGGAGAAGTTCAGGATTTCGACGTCCTGGGCGGCGGCGGCATCGGAAAGAAGCGCCACGCGGAAGCCGCCCTGGCCGTCGGCGACCACGGTGCCGATGGGAAGACCCGCCGGCAGAAGCCCGCCGTCACCGGAGCTGGTGACCTGGTCGCCCGCATGCAGCGTGACGGTGTGGGAGACCATGTCCAGGCTGGGCATCGGGCTGTTGTCGCCGGCCATGATCGCCTGGATGTTGCCCGGCGCGACGGTGACGGGGATGCGGCTGTTGAGGTCGGTGAGCAGGATCACCCAGCTGGTGCGGCTGCCGGTCAGATAGATGCGCCCGATCATGCCGCGCGGATCCACCACGGCCTGGCCCGGCAAGGCGTGATCCTCGCGGCCCGCATCCAGGATCATGGTCTCAAGGAAAGGCCGGTTGGCGCGGCCGATCACCTTGGCCAGCACCGCATTCATCTTGGGATCGGGCACCGCATGCAGCAGTTGCTGATAGCGCCCCACCCGTCCCTCCAGCACGATGGCCACATTGCGCCACTGGCGCAGGCGGGCATTCTCTTCCTTGAGCTTCAGGTTCTGCTCATAGACCGAGAAGATTTCGGTGATCGACCCCATCCAGCGGTCGAACCCCGCCACCGGCGCGCGCACCTTTTCCAGCGCGGGCGCCATCATGTCGGTGACATGGGCACGCGCCTTGTCGAACAGCCCCGATTGCGCCTTGCCCAGCAGCACCAGGACCACCGCAAGCGCGATGACGATGACCAGCGGGAGCTGAGCATTGCCTTTGCGGGCGATCTTCCAGGCGTTTGCCATTGGTGGACGCGGCTCCTAACCGCGCATGTCAGAAGGCGGTGGACAGGACGTGGCGCATACCCTTGGTGTTTTCCAGAACCCGCCCGGTGCCCAATGCGACACAGGAGAGCGGGTCATCGGCGATGGAGACGGGCAGACCCGTTTCATCCCGCAAAACCTGGTCCAGATTGGCGAGCAGCGAGCCGCCGCCGGTCAGAACGATGCCCTTGTCGACGATGTCGGCGGCCAGTTCCGGCGGGGTGGCTTCCAGCGCCACTTTCACGGCTTCGACGATGGCGCCCACCGGTTCGGCCAGGGCCTCGGCGATATGGCGTTGGGTGATGGTGATTTCCTTCGGCACGCCATTGAGCAGGTCGCGGCCCTTGATTTCCATGGTCACGCCATTGCCATCCATCGGGAGCGCCGCGGAGCCGATTTCCTTCTTGATGCGCTCGCTGGAAGCTTCGCCGATCAGCAGATTCTGGTGACGGCGGATATAGGCGATGATCGCCTCGTCCATCTTGTCGCCGCCCACGCGCACACTGCGCGAATAAACGATGCCACCCAGCGACAGCACGGCCACTTCGGTGGTGCCACCGCCGATGTCGACCACCATGGAGCCGGTGGGTTCGCTGACCGGAAGGCCGGCGCCGATCGCCGCCGCCATGGGCTCCTCGATCAGAAAGACGCGGCGGGCGCCGGCGGACAAAGCCGATTCCTGAATGGCGCGGCGCTCCACCGCGGTCGAGCCCGAAGGCACGCAGACGATGATCATGGGATTGGCGAAGGAGCGGCGATTATGCACCTTGCGGATGAAGTGCTTGATCATCTCTTCGGCCACTTCGAAGTCGGCGATCACGCCGTCGCGCATCGGGCGGATGGCTTCGATATTGCCGGGGGTTCGCCCCAGCATCATCTTGGCGTCATTGCCGACGGCGCGAACGGATTTCTTGCCGCCGCGGGTGGTGATGGTGGCGACCACGCTGGGTTCATTGAGCACGATGCCGCGCCCTTTGACATAGACCAGCGTATTCGCCGTCCCAAGATCGATGGCCATGTCGCTCGAAAGCGCGCCAAGAAGACTGCCGAACATGCTTAACCTGTGTCCCTAAGCTGGAAAGCCAAACCAAAATCTGCAAGCGCCGTTCCTGATAAAACCGGCCCGGGGCGCTCATCCCGGGGCCGGCCAGTTCATTTATGTCTCATTTTGCGACGGCGAGCGGCTCCGGCGCCTGTTTCTGGCGCTTGACCAGCAGTTTGTTGAGCGCATTCACATAGGCATAGGCGGCAGCCACCATGGTGTCGGTATCGGACGCCTTGCCGGTGACGGTACGCCCGTCTTCTTCCAGACGCACGCTGACCTGGGCCTGGGCGTCGGTGCCCTCGGTCACGGCGCTGATCTGGAACAGCTGCAAGGTCGCGGTATGGGGATAGGCCTCGCGGATCGCCATGAAGATGGCGTCCACCGGACCGTCGCCCGAGGTGGTGACGCTTTTGACCGTGCCCTGGGCGTCCATGGTCAGCGACGCCACCGGGATGATGCCGGTGCCCGATTCCACCCTGAGCGCCTTGATGGTGAGGACGTCCTGGCCGCGCATGACCTCGTCATCGACCAGGGCGGCAATGTCCTCGTCGAAGACGTGCTTCTTCTTGTCGGCCAAATCCTTGAACCGCTTGAAGGCATCTTCAAAGGCTTCCGCCTCCAGCACATAGCCCATGCTTTCCAGCTTGTCGCGGAAGGCGTGGCGGCCGGAGAGCTTGCCCAGCATCAGCGAGGTGGAATTCACCCCCACATCCTCGGGCCGCATGATCTCGTAGGTCTCGACATTCTTGAGCATGCCGTCCTGATGAATGCCGCTCTCATGGCTGAAGGCGTTCTTGCCAACGATCGCCTTGTTGTACTGGACCGGAAAGCCGGTGACGTTCGACACCAGCTTGGAGGCGCGGTTGAGCAGCGTGGTGTTGATGCCGGTGGTGAAGGGCATGATATCCTTCCGCACCTTCAGCGCCATCACGATCTCTTCCAGCGCGGCATTGCCGGCGCGCTCGCCGATGCCGTTGATGGTGCATTCCACCTGGCGCGCACCCGCCAGCACACCGGCCAGCGAGTTGGCCACCGCCAGGCCCAGATCGTTGTGGACATGGGTGGAGAAGATCACCTTGTCGGCATTGGGCACGCGGTTACGCAGCATCTTGATGATGTCGAAATATTCCTGTGGCGTGGAATAGCCCACCGTATCAGGTACATTGATCACGGTGGCGCCGGAATGGATAGCAACTTCCACGCATTTGCACAGGAAATCGGGCACCGTGCGGGTGGCATCTTCTCCCGACCATTCCACTTCGCTGGTGAAGTTCCGCGCCCGGGTGACCGAGGCGCCAATCGCTTCCAGCACAGCATTTTCGCCCATATTGAGCTTGTGCTTCATATGGACGGGGCTGGTGGAAATGAAGGTGTGAATCCGCGGGCGCCGCGCCCCTTTCAGCGCTTCGCCGGCCCGGTCGATGTCCTTGAAACCGGCGCGCGCGAGGCCGCAAACGCTGGCGCGCTTGACGATCTTGCCGATCTCCTGCACCGCGCGGAAGTCGCCCTGCGATGAAATGGGAAAGCCGGCTTCGATGATGTCGACGCCCATCTCGTCCAGCAGTTCCGCGATCTGGAGCTTTTCTTCATGCGTCATCGCAGCACCCGGCGACTGCTCGCCATCGCGCAGGGTCGTGTCGAAGATTTGAATCGGCGTCGTCTCGGCTATCTTGGTGGTCATGACATAAGTCCTTCTGTTCGCCGCAAGGTGCGGCTTCGATTCTCCTTTTGCGTTGATCCCCTAAACACCGGACGCGCGAACCATTCGCGCATCGAAGCGATGCCTAGGGGCAGCTAAGAAGAAGAAGCGCGTGCGAAGAACCGAGGGAAGGACGGGGCTGAGTGTGGGCGCGCGCAGAAGCGTGAGTGGAAATGCCACCCTTCGCTTGCATGCTTGTCACGCCTTGCGTCATTGACCTGTCGCCGTTCCGCCCGTGAAAATTATGATACGCCGCGCGGCGGCTAACCAGCGGATAATCCACCGTTTTTCCCCGCGATTGCGCGGTTTTACGCTGATTTTGTGCAGCGGCGCAATAGCCACTACTGCGTAGCGTCAGAAAACTTGGCCCGGTCTTGCCGATTAAATTTACAGTGTAAACAACGACTTGGTCCATGGCGGACCGTCACGGGACCGCCGTCAAATCCGGATCAATTGACGCCATGCCGGATCACGCCTTCGAGACATTGCCTTATCGCTTCAAAGTGGTTGCCAGTTTCCGCGAACCCGCCTATCCGGGCAGGCAGATAACCACTCTTTTCAGACCCGCCCTCGAGGCAAACCGGCCATGAAAATCCTGCCGCCCGTCTCGATTGAGGCTCGCCGCCTGCTTCCCAGCCGCTGGGACGTCCTGGCCGCCATTCTGGTGCTGGGATTCCTGGTCGCTTTTGCCGAAGTCAGCCGCTTTCTGGTGCATCCGCTCAGTTCCATCTCCGGCGATTACCTGAAGCTCAATCCCTGGGATCTGCCCGGCTACGCGCTGCGCACCTCGCTGCGCATGCTGATTGCGCTTGGGGTGTCACTGGCCTTCACCTTCAGCTATGCCACCTGGGCGGCGAAGAATGCCCGGGCCGGGACCCTGCTGGTGCCGCTGCTGGACATCCTGCAGTCCATCCCGATCCTGTCCTTCCTGTCGCTCACCATCGTCTGGTTCCTGTCGCTGTCGCCTGGCCGGATCTTGGGCGCTGAGCTGGCCTGCGTCTTCGTCATCTTCACCGGCCAGGCCTGGAACATGGCCTTCAGCTTCTACCAGTCGCTTCGCACCGTGCCGCCGGAGCTGCAGGAAGCCGGCCGCATGTTCGGCCTCAACAGCTGGGCGCGCTTCTGGCGGATCGAGGCCCCCTTTGCCATGCCGTCCCTGATCTGGAACATGATGATGAGCATGTCGGGCGGCTGGTTCTTCGTCACAGCGTCCGAGGCCATCAGCGTGGGCAAGACCAATATCGCGCTACCGGGCATCGGCAGCTGGATCGCGGTCGCCATCGCCCAGCAGAACCTGCCCGCCATCTTCGAGGCCATCGCGGCCATGCTGCTGGTGATCCTGATCTATGACCAGCTTCTGTTCCGTCCGCTGGTGGCCTGGGCCGACCGCTTCCGCGTCTCCAGCGAGCCCTCGGAGGAAGCGCCCCAGTCCTGGGCGCTGACCGTCTATCGCCGCTCCCGCCTGCTGGATGTGCTGACAACGCCGTTCGAGCAGATGATGCGCTGGTCCTATTACTGGCATCCGCCCAGCTTCGGCCTGAAGGCGGCCGTGCGCGAGGTCGACAGCCGGCTGGCTGACATCATCTGGTACACGCTGCTGGCGCTTCTGGGCGCCGTTGCTGCCTGGCGTATCGTAGTTTTTTTCCTGGAGGCCAATTTCAGCTGGAACGACGCAGCGACCGCGGTGGGCTACGGCTTCATCACCCTGGTGCGGGTGATGGTGCTGATTGCGATCGCGAGCCTGGTGTGGACGCCAATCGGGATCTATGTGGGGCTGCGACCCAAGCTCACCGCCATCGTGCAGCCGGTGGCCCAGTTCCTGGCTGCCTTCCCCAACAATCTGCTGTTCCCCCTGGCGGTGTCGCTGATCGTGTTCTGGAACGCCAACCCCGACATCTGGCTGTCGCCGCTGATCGTGCTGGGCACCCAGTGGTACATCCTGTTCAATGTCATCGCCGGCGCCAGCACCGTGCCGCAGGAATTGCGTGACGCAGCCGAGAATTTCGGCGTCCACGGCTGGCTATGGTGGAGGAAGGTCGCGCTGCCCGGCGTCTTTCCCTTCTATGTCACCGGCGCCATCACCGCATCGGGCGGCGCCTGGAACGCCAGCGTCCTGGCCGAGGTGGCGAGCTGGGGCAAGACCACGCTGCGTGCCCATGGATTGGGCGCTTATATCTCGGACGCCATGACGGCGGGCGATTTCCACCATGTGTTGCTGGGCACCATTGTCATGAGCTTTTTCGTGCTGGTGGTGAACCGGCTGCTGTGGCGTCCGCTTTACTGGTACGCCGAACGCAAATTCAGGTTAACTTGATGGTCGCACGGGCAACAGCTTCGCTCACGCTCGCCTGCCCGCTGCTCCGGTAACGTGAGGACGAGATGGCAGAGCTTCTGAACGTCGAACATGTGCGCCGCACCTTCCCGCGCGGTGGCGGCGAGGAATTGCTGGTCCTGGATGACGTCAATCTGACCCTGAAGGAGGGCGAGATTGTCGGCCTTCTGGGCCGCTCCGGCTCCGGCAAGTCCACACTCCTTCGCCTGATCGCCGGCCTGTCGCAGCCGCAGGGCGGCCATCTCTCCTACATGGGCACGCCCATCCAGGGCCCGGTGCAGGGCGTGGCCATGGTGTTCCAGAGCTTTGCACTGTTTCCCTGGCTCACCGTGCTGGAGAATGTGCAGCTGGGGCTGGAAGCCCTGAACCTGCCGCCGCGCGAAATGCGCGAGCGGGCACTGGCCGCGATCGATCTGATCGGCCTGGACGGCTACGAAAGCGCCTATCCGCGCGAGCTGTCGGGCGGCATGCGCCAGCGCGTGGGCTTTGCCCGCGCCGTGGTGGTGCATCCCAGCATTCTTCTGATGGATGAGCCCTTCAGCGCGCTGGACGTGCTCACGGCGGAAAACCTGCGCACCGACCTGGTGGAGCTGTGGGGCAATGGCAAGCTGCCGATCAAGGGCATCATCCTGGTGACCCACAATATCGAGGAAGCGGTGCTGATGTGCGATCGCGTTCTTCTGTTCTCGTCCAATCCCGGGCGCGTGGCCTCGGAGATCAAGATCGACTTGCCCCAGCCGCGCGAGCGCACCTCGACCCAGTTCGAGGATTATGTCGACCGCATCTATGTCGAAATGACCGCGCGGCGGGTGGAGCGCATGCGCCAGCAGCAGACGCAAGGCACCGCGATCGAAATGCCGTTGCATCATGTTTCGCCCAACCAGGTTTCGGGCCTGATCGAGGCGCTGGCGGCCGCCCCTTATGAAGGCAAGGCCGACCTGCCCGACATCGCCTATGAGCAGGAACTGGAAGTGGACGAACTGTTTCCGGTGGCCGAAGCCATGCAGCTTCTCAGGCTGGCCGATGTGGAAGGCGGCGACATCAAGCTCACCCACATGGGCAAGCGGTTTGCCGACGCCGACCTGAACGAGCGCAAGGAAATCTTCTCCCGCGCCCTGATGAGCAATGTGCCGCTGGCCGCCCACATCAAGAAGGTTCTGGACGAACGCGCCAGCCATAGCGCGCCCAAGACCCGCTTCCTGGACGAGCTGGAGGACCATATGGCGGAAGACGCGGCGGAAGAAACGCTGAAGACGGTGGTGTCGTGGGCCCGATTTGGCGAATTATTCTCTTACGACGATGGCACGGCTCTATTTAGCCTGGAGAACCCGACTTAATTAATGGCCTTCTAATGAAAGACTTGGCGCTTCGCTGCTCGAGGCCTCAGGCCGACAACGCCGTACGGCGTCTCACGGTGCGTGACGGCGGCAGGATCAGCCTGACCGTGGTGCCCTTCTGCAGCGCGCTTTCGATCTCCAGCCGCCCGTCATGGCACTCGATCAGCGACTTGACCAAGGCAAGTCCCAAACCGGTGCCTTCCGCGTTGCGGGCAAAGGGCGACGCCACTTGGCGGAACGGTTCCAGCGCCACGGGAATCTGTTCCGGCGACATGCCGATGCCGGTGTCGCGCACCGTCAGCACAAAGCTGTCGTCGCCGGCCTGATGCGCGCCGACGTGCACAGCGCCGCCGGGCGGGGTGAACTTGATGGCGTTGGAACAGAGATTGAGCAGCGCCTGCTTGAAGCGCAGCCGGTCCACCACCAGGCTGGGCAGGCTTGGCGCCATGTCGGATGTCAGCCTGAGCCCGCCCTCATGCGCCTTGCCGCGCGTCAGGCGCAGGCATTCGGTGACAATGTCGGACGGCGAAATCTCCTCGCAGGCCAGCTCGAACTTGCCGGCCGCCGCTTTGGACAGATCCAGAATGTCATTGATCAGCGCCAGCAGATGCCTGCCCGCGCCATGCACGTCATTGGCATATTCGCGGTAGCGGGGATGGCCGAGCGGGCCCATCATCTCCGTGCCCAACACTTCGGAAAAGCCGATGATGGCGTTCAGCGGCGTGCGCAATTCGTGGCTCATCAACGCCAGGAAGTCGCTCTTGGCGGCATTGGCGCGGGTCTCCGCCTTCAATGCGCGCGACATTTCCTCCTCACGCGCCTGCAGCAGCCTGACCTTGCCGGTCAGCAGCGCCTCGCCGGTGCCCACGCCCAGATAACGGCCGCGGCGGGTCACCACAAAACATTCGATCAAGGCGTCGGGATTTTCCACTAGCAGGGTGGCGCCCAGATCGGCCAGCCGCACATCGGCATCGACAATCAGCGGCGCCTGGTTGGCCAGCTTAAGGATGGATTTGCGGCTGAACAGTTCGGGAATGTACTGCTTGGCGTATTTTGCAAAGAAGATGAAGCGGTTGATCAGGCCAAGCACCGCGCCGCTCTGGCTGTCGAGAATGGCGGCGGCGGGCACGGCGGGATGGGCGACGAACCAGTCGAACACCTCGCCGCAGCTGGTGGCTTCCGTGAGGGGCGGCGTGCGGGCCGCCAGCATGCCCGCCGTCAGATCCTCGCCCTGCCCCGTCATGATGAACTTTCCCAACTTCCCGTGCAGGGACACTAGGGAGCGCGCGTATGTGGACGGTTAATCCGCTGCCCGCTGAATGGGCAAAAAATATGAAGTTAATGTGACGGGTAAACAACCGGTTTCACGGCACCCGCCGCGCGTTTGGCGCGGGCGCGGGCCTCATCGGTGGTTGCAGCGCGGGCCAGCGCCACGCCCATGCGGCGCTTCACGAAAGACTTCGGCTTGCCGAACAGGCGCAGGTCCCGCCCGATACAGCAAGCGCGTCGGCCACGCCTTCGAAGACAAGCGCGCCGGCATCCACCCCGCCATAGATCACCGCCGAGGCGCCGGGCGAGACCATTGCGGTTGAGACCGGCAGCCCCAGAATGGCGCGGGCATGCAGCGCGAACTCCGACTGGAATTGGGAAACCAACGTCACAAGTCCGGTGTCATGCGGCCGGGGCGAAACTTCCGAAAACCACACCTCATCGCCCTTCACGAACAGTTCCACGCCAAACATGCCCAGCCCGCCCAGCGCATCGGTGACCTTGGCGGCCATGTCGCGGGCCTTTTCGCGCGCGGCATCGCTCATGGCTTGGGGCTGCCAGCTTTCGATATAATCGCCATCTTTCTGAACATGGCCGATGGGTTCGCAGAAATGGGTGCCGTCGCTCGGCGCGCACGGTGAGCTGGGTGATCTCAAAATCGAATGTGATCTCGCCTTCCACGATCACGCGCGCTTCGCGCACGCGGCCCGCCGACAGGGCCTTTTCCCAGGCGGCGCGACTTCATCTGCGGATTTCAACCGCGACTGGCCCTTGCCCGAGGACGACATCACCGGCTTGACGAAACAAGGAAAGCCGATATGGCCGCAGGCCGCCTGCAATTCCTCCAGCGACGAGGCAAAAGCGTAAGGCGAAGTCGGCAGTTTGAGTTCTTCCGCCGCCAGCACCCGGATGCGCTCGCGGTTCATGGTGATATGGGCGGCGCGCGCGGTGGGGATCACGGTGGCAAAGCCCTCGGCCTCGATCCGCACCAGTTCGTCGGTCGCCAGCGCCTCGATCTCCGGCACCAGCAAATGCGGACGTTCCTGCTCCACCACCGCACGCAAGGCCCTGGCGTCGGTCATGTCGATGACATGGGCGCGATGCGCGACCTGCGCGGCCGGCGCGCCGGCATAACGGTCCACCGCGATGGTCTCCACGCCCAAGCGCTGCAGCTCGATCACCACTTCCTTGCCCAGCTCGCCGGCGCCCAGCAGCATCACCTTGATGGCGGCCGGCGATAGCGGCGTGCCCAGCTTCATGCGCTCGTCTCCATAGAGCGGAATGGAAACGCCGCCATCTGCATCATCGCGCTGGCGGGCTGACCCTTAAGCTTGACGGCGTCGTCATGCATCAGGCGTGCCAGGCAAGCGCCTTGTCGATCCAGATATGGGTGGCCGGCACCACCCAGTACGGATCGTCCAGGGTGCCGGCAGCCAGCGTCAGGACTGGAAAGGCGGGGTTCATGCCACAGCCGCGTGCCGCAGACCTCACAGCGCACCACATCGCTCTGGCGCCCGCGATCGGCAGTCTTGCGCCGGAAGCGCGCCACCTCGCCATATAGATGATGAAAGGCCTCGCGCGGCGCCGGTGATGACCAGACAGATTGCTGCCGCCCGACATCTTCTTGCAGTCGTCGCAATGGCAGGCGGTCATGGTCTGCGGTCGGCGTCCAACGGTAGCGCACCGCCCCGCACAGGCAGCCGCCTTCGTAGGGCGGCGGTGGATAGGTGGGCGGCGGTCATGATTGCTGCTCCCCGTCTCGCGCGCCGCATTTTGGCCGCTGGCCAGGAGCGTCGCGCGGAGCGTACGAAAGTACGTGAGCACGCGCGACGCCGCCAGCGGTCAAAAGGCCAGCGCGTTAATTCTTGGCTGTATCAACCAGTTTGTTTTTGGCAATCCAGGGCATCATGGCGCGCAGCTTGGCGCCCACTTCCTCGATCTGGTGCGAGTCGCCCAGCGCGCGGGTGGCCTTGAAGGAGGCCTGGCCAGCCTTGTTCTCCAGCACCCAGTCGCGGGCGAACTTGCCCTGCTGAATGTCAGCCAGACCCTCTTCATCTCGGCCTTGGTCTCGGCGGTGATGATGCGCGGGCCGGTGACATACTCGCCATACTCCGCGGTGTTGGAGATGGAGTAGTTCATGTTGGCGATGCCGCCTTCATAGATCAGGTCGACGATCAGCTTTACTTCATGCAGGCATTCGAAATAGGCCATCTCCGGTGCATAGCCCGCCTCGACCAGGGTCTCAAACCCGCCGCGGATCAGTTCGACCAGGCCGCCGCACAACACGACCTGCTCGCCGAACAGGTCGGTTTCGCATTCTTCCTTGAAGTTGGTCTCGATGATGCCGGCGCGGCCGCCGCCGATGGCCGAGGCATAAGACAGGCCCAGGTCATGGGCATTGCCGGATGCATCCTGATGCACTGCGATCAGGCTGGGCACGCCGCCGCCCTTGAGATATTCGCCGCGCACGGTGTGGCCGGGGCCCTTGGGCGCAACCATCAGCACGTCTAGGTCGGGGCGCGGTTCGATCAGCTTGAAGTGGACATTGAAGCCGTGCGCGAACAGAAGTGCGGCGCCCTGCTTCATGTTGTCTTTCAGTTCGTTCTTCCAGATCTCGGCCTGCAGCTCGTCCGGCGTGGCCATCATCATCACATCGGCCCATTTGGCGGCCTCGGCGACACCCATCACCCTGAAGCCGGCGGCTTCCGCCTTCTTGGCGCTGGCGCCGGGGCGCACGGCGATCACAAGGTCCTTCACGCCTGTGTCCCGCATGTTCTGGGCATGGGCATGGCCCTGGCTGCCGAAACCGATGACGGCGACCTTCTTGTTCTTGATCAGATTGAGATCGGCATCCCGATCGTAATAGACGCGCATAAGTCCACTCCTGGAGGTTTCATGGAAACGGTTAATTTACATCGCCTCGGCGGCCGCGGCTGATGGCGGCGACGCCGGTACGCGAGACTTCGACCAGACCCAAGGGCCGCATCAACTCGACGAACGAGTCGATCTTGGCCGGCGCGCCGGTGATCTCGAACACAAAGCTGGCATGGGTGGTGTCCACGGGGCGGGCGCGGAAGGCGTCGGCCATGCGCAGCGCCTCCACCCGCTTTTCGCCGCTGCCCGCCACCTTGATCAGCGCCATTTCGCGCTCGATGCCGGCCTTCGGCCGTGGACCAGTTGGTGACCTTGTGAGTGGGCACCAGGCGGCGCAACTGGGTCTCGATCTGCTCGATCACCGCGGGCGTGCCGGAGGTGACGATGGTGATGCGGCTGGTGCGCGCCATCGGATCGACCTCGGCCACGGTCAGGCTTTCGATATTGTAGCCGCGGCCGGAGAACAGCCCGACCACCCGCGCCAGCACACCGGCTTCGTTGTCCACCAGCACGGTGAGGGTGTGACGCTCGATCGCGTCCGAAAGCTTCACTTTTGTATCGTGCATCTCAGACCAGCATCTTTCCGGCGTCGCTGATCTCGCCGCCGTCATCGGGCGACAGCAGCATCTCGTTATGCGCCGCGCCCGACGGGATCATGGGATAGCAATTCTCCGCCGGATCGACGCGCACGTCGAACAGCACCGGCTTGTTGACGGCCAGCATTTCCTTGATCTTGCCGTCCAGCTCCGACGGCTCGGTGGCGCGCAGGCCGACACAGCCAAAGGCTTCCGCCATCTTGACGAAATCCGGCAGCGCCTCGGAATAGGAATGGGAATAGCGCCCGCCATGCAGGATCTCCTGCCACTGGCGCACCATGCCCATATATTCGTTGTTCAGGATGAAGATCTTGATCGGCAGATCGTACTGAACCGCCGTCGACATCTCCTGCATGGTCATCTGCACGGATGCCTCGCCGGCGATGTCGATGACCAAGGCGCCGGGATGCGCCATCTGCACGCCCACCGCGGCGGGGAGGCCATAGCCCATGGTGCCCAGCCCGCCGGAGGTCATCCAGTGATTGGGCTGTTCGAAATGGAAGCGCTGCGCCGCCCACATCTGGTGCTGGCCGACTTCGGTGGTGATGAAGACGTCCTTGCGGTGCCTGGTCAGTTCATACAGCCGGTCGATGGCATATTGCGGCTTGATGATCTTGTCCGAGTTCCGGTAGGCCAGCGACTTCTTGGTCCGCCATTGATCGATCTGCTTCCACCAGGCCCTCAGCGCCGTGCCCTGGACCTGGTGCTTCTGCGCCTTCCAGAAGCGGATGATCTCGCGCAACGCCTTGGTCGCATCCGACACAATGCCCAGATCGACGCGCACGATCTTGTTGATCTGCGAGGCATCGATGTCGATGTGAACCTTCTTCGACCCCGGCGAAAAGGCGCTGACCTTGCCGGTGCAGCGGTCGTCGAAGCGCGCGCCCAGATTGATCATCAGGTCGCAGTCATGCATGACATGATTGGCTTCCCAGGTGCCGTGCATGCCCAGCATGCCCAGCCATTCAGGGCGCGAGGCCGGGAACGCACCCAGCCCCATCAGGGTCGAGGTGATGGGAAAGCCGGTCAGGTCGACCAGCTCGCGCAGCAGCTTTGAGGCTTCCGGCCCGGAATTGATGATGCCACCGCCGGTATAGAACACCGGCCGTTCCGCGGCCGCCATCATCTCCACCAGCTTCACGATCGACGCGGTGTCGGGATCGGTTTTGGGACGATAAGTGCGATGATGGATTGCCTGCGGTCCGTGATAGCTGCCGTTCTGGAACTGGACGTCCTTGGGAATGTCGACAACCACCGGACCGGGCCGGCCATTGGTGGCGATCTCGAACGCCTCATGCAGGACGCGGCTCAGATCGTTGACGTCCTTCACCAGCCAATTGTGCTTGGTGCAAGGCCGGGTGATGCCGACCGTATCGCATTCCTGAAAAGCGTCGGTACCGATCAGATGCGTGGGCACCTGGCCGGTCAGAACCACCAGCGGAATGGAATCCATCAGTGCATCAGTCAGGCCGGTGACGGCATTGGTGGCGCCGGGACCCGAGGTGACCAGCACGACACCCGGCTTACCGGTGGAACGGGCATAGCCTTCGGCGGCATGGGCCGCGCCCTGCTCGTGGCGCACCAGAACATGCTCGATACCTTCGACCTTGAAGAGTGCGTCATAGATCGGCAGCACCGCGCCGCCGGGATAACCGAAGATGTGGGTGACGCCCTGATCCTTCAGCGCACGAACCACCATCTGCGCGCCGGTCATGGTTTCGGCGGCGGTTTGGGCCGCCTCTCGCGTCAATGTGTCGTCCTTGTCCATCGTCCGTCCCTCGAATTTCCAATGCTCGCAATCGCACCAAAGATAAAGGGGCGTTTCCGCCCCTTGTCCGCATGGCCGCCATGTCCCCCGCAAAGCGTCAGCTTCGGAAGACCAGCGGCCGGGTAAGTACGAGCGAATTCAACATGGCGCGGGAACCTAAAGATGCTGCATCGCGGCGTCAAGCAATTTCATGCAGAAATCTGCCTGAATTGTGTAATTAAATTGCTAATAATGGGGTCATACCAGATATAATGTGGCATCCGGTGGCGAAACCACGTCATCTGGCGCTTGGCAAATTGCCGCGTCGCCGTGATGGCGCCATCCAGCGCTTCTTCCCTGGTCAAAGTTCCCTTGGCCAGCGCCTGAAGCGGGCGCAATCCCAACAGCTTGGCGGCCGGCAGGCTAGGGTCCAGACCCTCCAAAGCGCGGGCTTCGTCCAGGGCGCCAGTATCCAGCATTTTCTCGAACCGTTCGGCAATCCGAGCGCGCCTGGTGTCGCGCGACGGGTCCAGCACAAACGCCGCCAGGTGCGCGTCCTTCAGCACCGGCTCACCCGGTGCATCCTGCCATTGCGCCAAGGAGCGGCCGGTGGATTCCAAAACCTCATAGGCGCGCAGCACGCGCTGGGGATCGCTGGGACGCAGTTTCGAGGCCGTCAGCGGATCGCGCTCCGCAAGCCTGGCATGCAGTGCTTCCACGCCGATATCGTCCAGGAGCGCGCGCGCCGTGTCGCGCACTTCGTCCGGTGTGGCGGGAATGTGGGACAGCCCATCGGTCAGCGCCATGAAATACATGCCGGTGCCGCCGGCGAAAATGGGCACGCGGCCCATGGCGCGCGCTTCGCCCAGCGCCTTGGCCGCATCGTCACGCCAGCGCCCGACCGAATAAACCTCCCGCGCACTGACATGGCCGTAGAGCAGATGCGGCACGCGCGCCCTGTCGTCTGCCGACGGCTGGGCCGTCAGGATCGGCGCCTCGTGGTAGACCTGCATGGAATTGGCATTGATCACCACGCCGCCGATGTCCTCGGCCAGCTCCAGCGCCGCGGCTGACTTGCCGCTGGCGGTCGGTCCTGCAATAAGCACGGCGTCGAATTTCACTTTTGCCTTCCTTGGGCTCAACAATGTTTGTTCTGAATGTCATCGGCAAGGGCGCTGAACCGGGCGTGTTGCGCGGCCTGGACAATGGGCCGGCGAAAATCCTGTCGCCGGGGCATGCCTTCGACCTGCCGGTGGCCGAATGCGAGACGCTGGCTGAGGCGCGCGCGCGCGCTGAAGGGTTGGAACTCGACATCAATCTGGTTTCGACCATCAGCCGGCGCAAGAAGCTGCTGGTGGCCGACATGGATTCCACCATCATCAATGTCGAATGCCTGGACGAGTTGGCGGACATGGCGGGGCTCAAACCCCAGATCGCCGCCATCACCGAACGCGCCATGCGCGGAGAGCTGGAATTCGAAGCCGCCTTGCGCGAGCGCGTCGGCATGCTCAGGGGCCTGAAACTGGACGCGCTGGAAAAAACCTATGTCGAGCGGGTGCGCCTCAATCCCGGCGCCAAATCCCTGCTGGCCACGATGCGCGCCAATGGTGCCCATACCATGCTGGTCTCTGGCGGCTTCGGCTATTTCACCCAGCGGGTGGCTGAGGCCGCGGGCTTTCATATTGAACGCGGCAACACCTTGCTGGATGACGGCGAAAGGCTGACCGGCGAAGTGGGCACGCCCATCCTGGGCCGCGCGGCGAAGCTTCAAGCGCTGGAAGAGGCGGTGACGCGGCTGGGCATCGATTTCGCGGAGAGCATGGCAGTGGGCGACGGCGCTAACGATCTGGCCATGATCCAGAAGGCGGAACTCGGTGTCGCTTATCATGCCAAACCGGTGGTGGCGGCCGCGGCGCAAGCGGCCATCAACCACAACGACCTTACTGCCCTGCTCTATCTGCAAGGCTACAGCGATGACGAGATTGTCCGCGCCGACTGATCAGTTCAGACGCAAGCCAACATAGGTTATGTCGCCGTCGCGATTGATCAGCAGCAATTCGGACTTCTTGCCCGCTTTCACGTCCGCGTCGATATGTTTGGAAACATCGTCCGGCGTCTTCACCGCCTGCCCCCCCACTTCCACGATCACGTCGCCGGGCCGCAGGTTCTTTTCCGCCGCCGAACTTCCCGGATCGACAGACGACACCACCACACCCTGCACGCCACCGCCAATCTTGAACTTGCCACGTGCGCCGCCGTCCAGCATTCCAAGCGTCAGACCCAGCTGCGACAGCTTGGACTGGTTCTTGGGCGCCGGTGGCGCTTTCACCGGCTTGTCCGGCTTGTTGTCGTCGGCCAGCTTCTGGACCGTAATGCGCAAGGTCTGCTTCCTGCCCTTGCGCAGCACATCGATGTTCACTGTCTTGCCAATCGGCGTGTCGGCCACAATGCGCGGCAGGGCACGGTCGTCGGCCACCGGCTTGCCGTCAAAGCCGGTGATCAAATCGCCATTGACCAACCCGGCCTGCGCCGCCGGCCCGCCATGAGTCACATCCGACACCAGCGCTCCTTGCGTGGTGGGAAGGCTCAACCCTTCCGCAATCTCCGCCGTCACCTGCTGGATGCGCACCCCGATCCAGCCGCGCCGCGCCATGCCGAACTGGCGCAACTGGCCCACCACTTCGCGCGCCAGATTGGAGGGAATGGAAAAGCCGATGCCGACGCTGCCGCCCGACGGCGTATAGATCTGCGAATTGATGCCGATGACATTGCCGTCCATGTCGAACAGCGGGCCGCCGGAATTGCCGCGATTGATCGGCGCATCGGTCTGGATGAAATCGTCATAGGGCCCGGCATTGATATTGCGGTTGCGCGCCGAGACGATGCCCGCCGTCACCGTCGAGCCGATGCCGAAGGGATCGCCGATCGCTATCACCCAGTCACCGATGCGCGCCTTGTCGCTGTCGCCGAAATGGGTGGCCGGCAAAGGCTTGGCAGGCGTCACCTTCAACAGCGCCAGGTCCGTCTTGACGTCGCGGCCCACCACCCGCGCCGGCATCTGGGTGCCGTCCTGCAGGGAAACCGTGATCTGGTCGCTGTCTTCGATCACATGGTTGTTGGTGACGATGTAGCCCGACGGATCAATGATGAAGCCCGAGCCCAGCGAGGTGACATGACGCGGCGCGTTGGAGCGCGGCCCCAGAAAATTCTTGAACAGGTCTTCCAGCGGCGAACCCGGCGGCAGGTCCGGCATCGCGCCTTGCGGCGGCGCCTTCAGGGTCTGGCTGGTGGAGATGTTGACCACCGTCGGCAACAGCTTGTTGGCGAGATCGGCGAAGGAGTCCGGAGCCGGCCGGGCGGCTGCCGGCAGCGGGACGGCGCAAACGGCCAGCACCAAAATGGCACAGCGGAAGAAGGCATGGGACATGGAAAGGGCACGCATCTGTTCGTTCCTGGGAACGGGGGTTCGGGAATCGGCGCAGTTTAGGCAGCAAACCGCCCGGTAAACAGGTTAAAGCCGCAACCTGCGCGGTTTTTTCATGCGCAGAACGCGGGCGCCACACACCGTTCCAAGGCACGGGACTTGAAGGGGCAAGTCCATGAAACGGCTGACCGCCCATAGTAAATTGCTGGGCCTGCTCTGGCTGGTGCTGATCTTCGGCGCCAGTCTGACGGTGCTTGCCGGCTGCGGCGGCCTTCTGCCCGACCAGCAGATCCAGAATGCCAGCCCCTTCCAGACCTATGACCAGGTAGTGGATTCCTTCGACCAGATCGTGCCCGGCATGACCAATGCCCAGGATTTGCCCAATCTGGGTTTTGATCCCAAGACCGCCAATGTCGATGTGCTGTCCTATGTGGATGTCGAAACCCGCTTCATGCAGGCGCCCGGCCTGCGCTGGGAGCATCTGGACGCCGCGGTGCAGGCCTGCATCCGCGCCCAGCTCTATTGCACCGGCTATGTCTTTCACCCCAGCCACACCTCGGCCAAGCGGCTGGGGGCGCTGGTGCCCGACCTGCTGGGCTTTGAGCGTGTCACCCGCACCACCCGCTGGTCGGTGGATGTGACACTCTTGGTGATGAATGGCCGCGTGGTGCACAAGGTCTTCTCCGGCACGCCGCGCGCCGAAGATCTGGATGACCGCAAGCAGCCGCTGGGCCCGCTGCAGGATCTGGGCAACGAGATTGCGCACGCCGCGGGGTCCGTGAGCAGCTACTAGATTTCCTGCCAGCTTCTCTTTTTGGGGTCGCTCCGGCTCCCGCCTACGCTCCTGCCCACGCCGCAGGCTCGGTTTCGTCCTACTAGGATTTCAAGCACGCGGGAGCTATACCCTCTCGCGCATGACGACATTACGTGACGATGTGCTGAAGGCGCTCGACCAGGTGCTCGATCCCGTGAGCGGGCGCACCGTGGTGCAGCAGGACATGATCCAGGGCCTGGTGGTCAAGGACGGCCATATCGGCTTTGTGCTGGAAGTGGCGCCGGGCCAGGGACCGAAATCCGAACCGCTGCGCAAAATCTGCGAGGCGATGGTCTTGGGCGTGAAAGGCGTGAAATCCGTCACCGCCGTGCTGACCGCGCATGAAGACCATCCGCAGCCAGGGCATGAGCATCACCATCACGATCATCATCATGCGCAGCCCAAGCCGGCGGTGAACCGCCAGCCCCCCGGCGCGCCACAGGCGCGCCCAAACAATCAGCCTGCGCCGGCCGGCATTCCCGGGGTCAAGAACATCATCGCGGTCGCCAGCGGCAAGGGCGGCGTCGGCAAGTCCACCGTCGCGGTCAATCTGGCGCTATCGCTGGCGCGGCTGGGCCTGAAAGTCGGACTGCTGGACGCCGATATCTACGGCCCCTCGCTGCCGCGCCTGCTGGCCATCACCGAAAAGCCGGGCAGCGACGGCCACACGCTTCTGCCCATCGAACGCCATGGCATCAAGACCATGAGCATCGGTTTCCTGGTCAAGGAAGACGAAGCCATGATCTGGCGCGGACCGATGGTGCAGAGCGCGCTGTCGCAGATGCTGAGCGATGTCGCGTGGGCGCCGCTGGACGTGCTGGTGCTGGACATGCCGCCCGGCACCGGCGATGCCCAGCTCACCATTGCCCAGCGTGTGCCGCTGAAAGGCGCGGTGATCGTCTCCACTCCCCAGGACATCGCTCTGATCGATGCCAGGAAGGGCATCACCATGTTCAACAAGACCCAGGTGCCGATCCTGGGTGTGGTCGAGAACATGTCCATGTTCACCTGCCCCGATTGCGGTTCCAGCCACGCCATTTTCGGCCACGGCGGCGCACGCGAGACAGCGCAAGAGCTGAGCGTGCCCTTCCTGGGCGAAATCCCGCTGGTGCCGCTCATCCGAGAGACATCGGACGCCGGTAAGCCGGTCAGTGTCTCGGCACCCGACGGGCCGGAAGCCCAGGCGTTTCTGGAACTGGCGAAGAAGGTTGCGGTGTCTCTCGAAACCGCATCTAAGCCGGCGCCAAACATCGTTATCGAGTGAGTGTCACGTAGGAATAACTGAGACCGTCCGGCGTGACATGGTCCTCGCGCGTGGTTTCATGCCAGCCACTGCGGTCGAAGGTGAAATGCGCATCGCCTTCAAAGGCACGATGCACTTCGGTCAGCTCAATGCGCGACGCCAGGGGCAGGGCGCGCTCATAAATTTCCGCGCCACCGATCACCATCACCACCCCCGATGTGCCCGACGTCGCCTGGCCCAGTGAAGATGCCGTCGTCGCGCCCTCTGCATGCCAGTCCTTCTGGCGTGTCACCACCATATTGACGCGGCCGGGCAAGGGCTTCCTCGGCAGGCTGTCCCAGGTCTTTCGCCCCATCACCACGGTATGGCCCAGGGTCAGCGCCTTGAAGCGCTTCATGTCCTCGGAGATATGCCAGGGAATGCCGCCATCCTTGCCGATGACGCCATTCTCGGCCACTGCCAGCACCAGCACGATCTCGCTCATGGATTTTTCTCCGGCGCCAGAAAGCGTTTCAGCGCCTCACCCTGCAGGCGGCAATTGATCCATTCCGGCATCAGCACCGCGCCCAGACTTTTGTAGAATTCGATCGACGGCGTGTTCCAGTCCAACACCTGCCATTGCAGATAACCGCCAGCTTCGTGCGCCTTGCCTGCCAATAGCGCGAGCAACTGGCGGCCCAGCCCGCGCCCGCGGAAATCCGGGCGGACGTACAGGTCTTCCACATACAGCGCGCGCGCCGGTCGAAAACTGTTGTAGCTCCAGAACCAGGTGGCGATACCGGCCGGCTCGTGCCCAACAAAGGCCAGGTCGGTGCAACAGGCCTGGCCCAGCATGTCGCGGCGCACCAGTTCTTCGGTCAGCGAAAAGCGGCCCTGCAGGTTTTCGTACTCCGCCAGCTCCCGCAGCAGCGAAACGATGAGATGCGAATCGGACGCAAGCGCTGCGCGGATGGAGAAATCGCTCATGACGGGACCTTAGGGACGTGCGAGGATCAAGGGAACTTAAACCGCGCAGGTCGGTTATCTCCCAGCCATTTTCAGGACATCGATTATGCGAAAATTGCTGATTTCCGTTGCTGCCACGGCGTTTCTTGCCGCTCTTCCCGCCCTCGCCCAACCTGATCGTGACCATAGCCCCGATCACGGCGGCTCGGCACCCCAGGCGCCACATGGCGGGCCGCCCGGTGGTGGTGCCCCCCATGGCGGCGGCGCACCTCATACCCAACCCGGCGGCGGCTTCAACCGCGGCGCCAATGGCGGCAATTCCGGCCGCCCGGTCATGACCGCCCCAGCCAACAATGCAGCGCCCGCCTTCAGCCGTGGCCCCAACGGGGGCGCCGCCCCTCAAACGGCACCTCGGACCAATCCCGCCTACACCCGCGGTCCCAATGGCGGCCGGAATTTCAATCCCGGCGGCCCCAACATGGCCGGCCGCCCGGGCCAAGGCGGCAATCAGGGCAGCAATCACGGCGGCGCCGGTTCGCGGCACGACTTCCACGGCTTTGTCGACTTCCATCAGAGCTTCAATGCATCACGCCGCTTCCACGCGCCGGACTATCGCCGCCCGCCGGGCTGGTACGCACATCGCTGGACGTTCGGCGAATTCCTGCCGGCGCCCTTCTGGGCGCAGGACTACTGGCTGACGGATTATATGGACTATGCCTTGCCGCCGCCGCCGCCTTATGCGGTCTGGGTCCGCTATGGCGCTGATGCGCTGCTGATCGACCAGGATTCGGGCGAGATCATCACTGTGGAATACGGCGTATTTTATTGACCCCCATCTGTCACAGCTCAGGTCGGCCTCCGCCGACACTCCGCTGTGACATCTTCCCCCTCCAATGGCTTCGCCATGAGGGGGAAGAAAGCTGGTGAATTCTGAGGGTCGCGCCGCGGAGTGAGGCCGATTGAGCGAAAGGTCCGGTGGACCTTTCGCCGGCCGAACGGCGCTCAAGTGTTTTTCCCGAATTGGTGCGACGGATAGCCCCTTACGCAGGGGCCCGCACCTGCTATAAGCGGCCACCGTGCCCGTACGCTTGCGGGCTGTTGAAGCTCGCCACCCAATCATATGGCGTCATCAGGGTACGGAAATAACGCATGTCCAACGTCACGGTGATCGGCGCCCAATGGGGCGACGAAGGCAAAGGCAAGATCATCGACTGGCTGTCGAACCGCGCCGACATGGTGGTCAGGTTCCAGGGCGGCAACAATGCCGGCCATACCATCGTGGTGGGCGACAAGACCTACAAGCTGTCACTGCTGCCTTCCGGCGTTGTGCAGGGCAAGCGCTCCATCATCGGAAACGGCGTGGTGGTGAACCCCTGGTCGCTGCTGGAGGAAATCGCCAAGGTTGGCTCCGCCGGCCTCAAGGTGACACCCGACATTCTGGTGCTGGCCGAGAATGCCGTGCTGGTCCTGCCATTGCATTGGGAACTGGATGCACTGCGTGAGGAAGCCGCGTCCCAGAAGCTGGGCACGACCAAGCGCGGCATCGGCCCGGCTTACGAAGACAAGGTCGGCCGCCGCGCCATTCGCGCCATTGACCTGAAGGATCCGGCCACGCTTGCGGCCAAGATCGAGCGGCTGCTCGCCCATCACAATGTGCTGCGCAAGGGTTTCGGCGCACCGGAAGTCGATGCGGCGGCGCTGCTCAAATCGCTGAACGAGATCGCGCCCAAAATCGCGCCCTTCCTGGGCTCATCCTGGCGCGAGCTGGATGCCGCCCGCAAGGCCGGCAAGCGCGTGCTGTTTGAAGGCGCGCAAGCCGTACTGCTGGACATCGACCACGGCACCTATCCCTTTGTCACCTCGTCCAACACCGTGGCGGGTCAGGCCGCGGCCGGCGCAGGCGTGTCACCGCGCGCCATCGGCACGGTGCTGGGCATTGTGAAGAGCTACACCACGCGGGTGGGCGAAGGCCCTTTCCCCACCGAGCTGAAAGACGCCATCGGCGAAAAGCTGGGCGAGCGCGGTCATGAATTCGGCACCGTCACGGGCAGGAAGCGCCGCTGCGGCTGGTTCGACGCCGTGCTGGTGCGCCAGACCTGCGTGACCGGCGGGGTGGACGGCATCTGCCTGACCAAGCTCGACGTGCTGGACGGCTTTGACGAGATCAAGGTCTGCACCGGTTACAAGCTCGACGGCCAGGCTCTGGATTACCTGCCCGCCGACGCCAATCTGCAGGCGCGTCTCTTGCCGGTGTACGAGACCTTGGACGGCTGGAAGGAAACCACCCAAGGCGCGCGCAGCTGGGCCCAGCTTCCCGCCAATGCCATCAAGTATGTGCGCCGGGTGGAAGAGCTGATCGGGGCGCCGGTGATATTGCTTTCCACCAGCCCCGACCGCGACGACACCATCATGGTGCAAGACCCGTTTGTGGATCGCTGATGCGCGCCGTTCTCGCCGCCCTGATCCTGCTGGCCGCGCCCCTGGGCGCCACCGCAGAGCCCGCCGACAAAGCGAGAATCGAACAGGCCTATGCCCGCAGGCTGGCCGATCAGCAGCAGCAGGATGTTGACCAACGCATCGCCACCAGGGCTGAGGTGTTGAACAACACGCCGTCATCGCCCGTGCTGGGCAATCCCGCCGGCGACGTGGTGATCGTGGAATTCTTCGATTACGCCTGTCCCTATTGCAAGGCGGTCGAGCCCCGGCTGGAGGCGCTGCTCAGGTCCGACCGCAAGGTCAAGCTGGTGCTGAAGGAGTTTCCCATCCTGACGCCGCAATCGATGATCGCCACCCGGGCGGCACTGGCCTCGGTCGCCCAGGGCAAATACAGGCCCTTCCACCAGGCGATGATGAATTTCCGCGGGCAGTTGCTGGAATTCGACATTTTCGACATGGCCAAAGCTTCAGGCCTGGACCTGGTCCGCCTGCGCCGCGATATGGCGGCGCCCGCGATTACCGACGAGATCATCGCCAATTTCAACCTGGCGCGCGGCATCCGCGCCTTTCAGACGCCGACCTTCATTGTGGGCGGTCACGAGATGAGCAGCGAATCGGCGAGCATCGATTTTCCCAGGGCCGTCGCGGCCGCGCGCGGCAGATAGGCAATAGGCGCGGACCGCTACTCACGCCCGCGTATTGAACACCACATAGTGGAATTTCACGCCCGCACCCGGAAGAAATTCATGCGGCATGCCGGCCGGGATCTGCAGGAAGTCGCCGGTGCGCACGGTCATGGTGGTGCCGCCCACAATGGCGCTGCCGCGGATCTGGCCGGGTGAAGTTTCCTTGGCATTGGACACCGTGCCGCCATAGATCAACGTCGCTTCGCCCGACAGCACATGGATGTAATGGGTCCAGTGGGTATGGACTTCCGGCTCATTGCCCTGGTCGCTGCGCAGGGCATATTCGACATAATAATTCTCGTGATCGACCGGGAACGCCGTATGCGCGCCGGGACCGGGCTTGTCGGTCAGGGCGTCGACATCCTTGGCCGAAAGATATTTGAACCCTTCCGCCGGCAGGTTGCGCAAGGATGTCTGCGCCCATGCCCCTGATGAGACGATTGAAGTCGTCAGCAACGTGGCGGCGAAAAGCGAAATGGCGGCTGCGTGAATTCTCATTTTGAAACCCCTTTGTGATTGCAATTGCGAAATCAAAGATCGGCCAGTCGAGTCCAGATACCCGCGGCAGCGGAAACCACAAGGCCCACGCCCATGGACATCATACTGTGAAACCCAAGCTCATGCGTCACCGCCAGCCACAACACCATGCTGGCAATGGCGACCACAATGCCGCCGACCAGGCTGGCCTTGCCGGTGGTGACGCGGACACGCGGCGTACTCATGGCGCGCCCTTCGACAGGTTGTCACGCACCTTGCTGGTGTCATAGCCGTTGAAGATGTGTTTGATGACGCCGCAGCGCAGATCGGACGTGCCGAAAAACCAGTCCGCCACCGGATAGGTCAGGTTGAAGTTGCGCGCCATCATGATGTCGCGATTGTGGTGTGCGATGTGGTGGCGGCGGATGGAATTCACCAGTGGGATGCGCCGCACCAGGCTGTCATCCTTCACATGGCAGCAATAGTGGAATAGCTCGTAGTTCAGATATAGCACTGTGTTGGTGATCAACAGCAGCCAGCCGGCATTGGCAAACCCCAGCCGGCTCAGGATGAAAGCGGGCATCAGTGAAAGCGCCATGAACGCCACCAGCGCATAGGGCGGAAAGAACACGATGCGGAAGTCGCTTGTGTTGTCGAAGGCGGGTTCCACATCCGTGAAAAATTCGTGATGCGCTAGGGTGTGGCGGCTGTAGATGCCCATCAGGCCTTTCACCGGCCGGTGCATCACATATTTGTGGATCCACCATTCAAAGACATTCGACAGACAGAAGGCCAGCGGAATGACCAGCCACTCATACCAGGCCGGCTGGGTGATTTGCCGCGCGCAGACCCAGATCGCGGCACCGCCCAGCACGAAGATCAGCGCCACATGCATCCAGCCGAAATAGGCCGGCGAAATGCGCTGGCGGTAATCGGCGCGAAACGCGGCCTGGCGAGCAGACATTTGAGGCATGGACTTGACGCCTATCTAAGAATTCGGGCAACCGGACCATCACGGGATGCCATGAGAGACATGCCGGGTTTGTCGCCCTCGAGAAGCCTTGCAACCACCGTTCCGCGGATCAGCAGCGATCCGCCGACGCGGCCATCGCGCGCCGTGGACCAATTCACTTCGACATCCGATATCTGATCTGGAAGTTGAAACAGGCCGACCTGACTCGCATAACTCTTTGAATTTCTGAACGGTGCCAACGACACATCTTCCCAATCATTTTCTTCCGGCGCGTCGCCCGCATTGTACACCCAGACATCGGCAACTATATCCTCAGGCGCACGGACCAAGTAGGCGTAACCGGTTCGACCGTCATCCTCAAACATCAGAGCTATCGGTAACGTGGGATGCTTAAGCTCCACAATCATTGCGCTCATTCAGAAGGTCGCGATCGGATTGAGCACCGATCCTGTGGCGCCCGGCACCGCGGCGGGCGAGGCCGTGACCAGGAAGTCCCAGCGCTTGCGCTTCTCGGCCTCGCGGCTGACCAGCTCCAGGTCCAGATTGTCGAAGATCGGCATGCCCATGACCACGATGCAGAGCTCGTGTATCGGCTGGGATATGCCCGCAACCTGTGACGGCAGCACGTCCTGGGCATCGTCGCCGCCAATGATCGCCACGTCGCGCGCATGCATCCAGGGCGCGCAGCTCATGTGCAGGCCGGCCAGCTGGGTCGGCGGCCAGGGACCGAGCGCATCACGCCGTGCCCAGCGCCCGGTGCGCACGATCATCACGTCACCGGACTGGACCTTCACGCCCGCCTTCTTCTCCCAGCCTTCCAGGTCTTCGGGATAGATCGGCGTGCCGGGCTCCAGCCAGTCCACACCCTTGTAGCGCGCCATATCCATCAGCACCCCGCGGGTGATGATGCCGTTCTTGAAATTGATGATGCTGTTCTTGGCCGCGCCCTCCTCGCCGACCGTGTCGGAGGAGTAGCCGTTATAGATCTTGCCGTCATAGACAAAGTGGCACAGCGAATCCATGTGGGTGTGCGCCATGCCATGATAGGAAATGAAAAACGTGTCGCTGGTTGAGGCGATGCCGGTCTTCGACACGCTGGCGCCGGTGCGCGTGGTCTTGCGCACGATCGGCGTGGGATTGTCCACCGCCTCCTTGATCTCGGCATTGCGCGCCATGGAGAAGCAAACCCCTTCCTTCACCGTACGCAGCGCGGCCTTGCGCTTGTCCGGCGTGATCAGGTTGACCGCGCCCATCTGGTCGTCCGCGCCCCAGCGGCCCCAGTTGGAAAGCTCTTTCTGCAAGCGCAGGAAATCCTGTGGGGTGGCGTCGGGCCGCGGGTTTTGCGCCAGCGCGGGCGTGGCACCGACCAGGCTTGCGCCCACGGCAATCTGCTGGATCGCGTCCCGCCGCGACGGTGTGTTGGATTCTGTATCGGACATGGGGTCCTCCCGTCGCCCCTGTGGCCGGGGCTTTGACGGCCAAAGGCTACTGGGAAAGCGGGTACCCGGCTAGCGGGCACTAAGCGTGATTTAAGGGGCCGTGGCCTTGGCCTAACCCCGGCGCGGTCTTGATCGCCTGCTGCACATAGGTGTGGGCGCGGGCGACCGCGTCCCGAAGGTTGCGGTTCTGCGCCAGGCCGCAGGCGATTGCCGTGGCCAGCGTACAGCCCGTGCCATGGGTGTGGGGCGTATCCTGGCGCGGAGCCTCAAAGGAAATTAACGCGCCATCGGCCCACAGCACGTCGCAGACCTTCTCGCCCTCGCCATGGCCGCCCTTGAACAGCACGGCTTCATTGCCCAGCATCTTGAACACCATGGCGGCATTGCGCAGCCGGTGCTCGCTCCGGGGGTATATGCCGGTCAGCGCCTCGGCTTCCGGCAGGTTGGGCGTCACCAGCCGGCTTCTGCGGATCAACCGCTTCTTGAGAATGGCGATTCCGGTTTCGTCCAGCAGCGGCGCGCCGCTGGACGACAGCAGCACCGTATCCAGCACCAGCGGAATATCGTTGGCTTCCAGTATGTCGGCCACGGCGGTCACGATCTCGGCCGTGGCCAGCATGCCGATCTTGATCACATCGGCGCCGATATCGCCGAGCGCCGCGTTGATCTGCGCGGCCACGATGTCCGCCGGCATGGGATGGACATGGGTGACGCCTTTGGTGTCCTGCACCGTTACGGCGGTGACCGCGGTCTGGGCATAGACGCCAAAGGCCTGGGCGGTCTTGAGGTCGGCCTGGATTCCCGCCCCGCCAGAGGAGTCGGACCCAGCAATGACGAGGAGTCTAGGGATTGTCATCGCCGCGGTGTCCGCCTTGGTCAGGCGGCCACCTCTTCAATAGCCGATGCGATCTGGCGCACCACGGCGCGCACGACTTTTTCGTCCTCGCCTTCCGCCATCACGCGGATCAGCGGTTCGGTGCCCGACTTGCGCACCAGCACGCGGCCCGATGCGCCCAGCCTGACGTTGGCGGCCTCGATGCTGGATTTGACCTTTTCATCCTCCAGCGGCGAACCCTTCTTGAAGCGCACATTTTCCAGCACCTGGGGCAAAGGCTCGAACAGATGGGCAGCATCGGACGCCGGCTTTCCCTCTTGCGCCAGCACCGCCAGCACCTGCAGCGCCGCGATCAGCCCGTCGCCGGTGGTGGAGAAGTCCGACAGGATGATATGGCCGGACTGTTCGCCGCCGACATTGAAGCCGCCCCTGGCCATCTCTTCCAGCACATAGCGGTCGCCCACCGCCGAACGCGCCAGCGACAGCTTCAGGGTCTTGAGAAAACGGTCGAGCCCGGCATTGGACATCACCGTGCCGACCACGCCGCCGCCCTTGAGCTTGTCGCCTTTCGACCAGCTTTTGGCGATCAGGGCCAGAATCTGGTCGCCATCGATGATGCGGCCATGCTCGTCGGCCATCACCACCCGGTCGGCGTCGCCGTCCAGCGCAATGCCGAAATCGGCGCGCACTTCGCGCACCTTGTTGCACATGGCAGCCGGCTCGGTCGAACCGCAATCCAGATTGATGTTGGTGCCGTTGGGCGTAACACCCATGGTCACGATATCGGCGCCCAGCTCCCACAGCACTTCGGGCGCGACCTTGTAGGCGGCGCCATTGGCGCAATCGATCACGATGCGCAGGCCTTCGAGGCGCAGATTGCGCGGGAAGGTGCGCTTGGCGAATTCGATATAGCGCGCCTGGCTGTCGTCGATGCGCTTGGCCCGGCCGATCTGGGCCGACGGCGCCAGCCCCTGTTCGAGTCCTGCGGCCATCAGCGCCTCGATCTCGGTTTCCACCTCGTCGGACAGTTTCTGGCCGTCAGGACCGAAGAACTTGATGCCATTGTCCTCGAACAGATTGTGCGAAGCGGTGATCATCACACCCAGGTCGGCGCGCAAGGAGCGCGTCAGCATGGCGACGGCAGGGGTGGGCAGCGGGCCGAACTGGAACACATCCATGCCCACGGCGGTGAAGCCGGAGACCAGCGCGCTTTCGATCATATAGCCCGACAGGCGTGTATCCTTGCCGATCACCACCCGGTGGCGATGCTCGCCGCGGGTGAAGATGCGGCCTGCCGCCATGCCCGCCTTCATCGCCACTTCAGGCGTGAGCTTGGCGGTGTTGGTGCGGCCGCGGATGCCGTCGGTGCCGAAATATTTGCGGGTCATGGATGGGGTCCTGATAACAGCGCCTTTTAGCATATTCCCTGGCGAAAGGGAGTTAATGCTGCTCTTTTCCTATCGTTTTCAGCACCTTAAGGCCGTCTTTCAATGGTCCGGGCGCGTGTGTCCTGATGTAATCGGCCCCATGGGCCTCGGCGAACAGTTCCGCCGCCAGGCTGGCGGCGCCGGCTTCCAAGGGCGGGCGGTTGACCAGTTTGCGCAAGAACCCCTTGCGCGACAGCGACACCAGAAGCGGCAGGCCGTAGTGGGCCTTCAGCTCCGGCAGGCGCCGCAAAACGATCAGGGAGTTCTCGGGATCGGTCCCCAGGAACTGGCCCATGCCCGGGTCCAGGATCAGCCGCTCGCGCGCGATCCCGGCGTCGCTCAGCGCAGCCACGCGCGCATCGAAAAAGCGGGTAATGCGGTCGAAGATTTCGGCTGAAGGCACTTCGGTGCGAACCGCGACGCCACGTTCCTGCACCATGTGCATCACGATCAGCTTCACGTTCGACCGCGCCAGGTCCGGATAAAGCGCGGCATCGGGAAAACCATGGATGTCGTTGAGGTAATCGATTCCCTGCGCCAGCGCCCAGCGCTGCACGTCCGGCGCGAAGGTGTCGATCGAGAGCGGCAGACCCTTTTCCTTCAGCGCCGGGATCACGGCGGCCAGGCGCGCGATCTCGCGTTCGGGCGTGACCGGCGAGGCATCGGGGTGCGACGATGCCGCGCCAATGTCGATGATATTGGCGCCGCTCTCGGCCATGGCGCGGGCATGGAAAATTGCCGCGCCCGGCTCCAGGTATTTGCCGCCGTCGGAAAAACTGTCGCTGGTGATGTTGAGGATGCCGAGGATTTTCATGCGAGGCCGCAGTAAAGGGCCAGTCCCGGACAAAAGAAAAGGGCGGCACAAGGCCGCCCTTTTGTGACCATATCTTTTGTTACTATCGGGGTTGCGGCTCGGGCGTGATGATCGGCCCAGGCCCCGCCGAACGGGGCTTGCCCGCGGCCGGCACGCTGGTGCCTTCGCCACGGCTGGGAACCACCGGATCTTCATACGGCGTGCGAACCGGGGGGATACCCTTGAGCAATGCCACGATCTCGTCGCCGGTCAGGGTTTCATATTCCAGCAGGCCGCGCGCCAGCACGTTCAGGTCGCTCTGGTGTTCGGTCAGGATCTGCTTCGCCTTGATAAAGCACTCATCGATGATGCGATGGATTTCCGAGTCGATCTTCTGCGCCGTGGCTTCCGAGATATTCTGGGTGCGCGATACACTATGCCCCAGGAAGACTTCTTCCTGGTTCTCGGCATAGGCGATGGGCCCCAGGCTGTCGGACATGCCGAAGCGGGTGACCATGGCGCGCGCCATGCGGGTGGCCTGCTCAATGTCGCTCTGGGCGCCGGTGGTGACCTTCTCGTGGCCGAACACCAGTTCCTCGGCGATGCGGCCGCCAAAGGCGACGCACAGGTCGGCCAGCATCTTCTGGCGGGTCAGCGACAGCTGATCGCGTTCCGGCAGGCGCATCACCATGCCAAGCGCGCGGCCGCGCGGAATGATGGTGGCCTTGTGGATCGGGTCGGAGCCGATGACATGCAGCGCCACGATGGCGTGGCCGCCCTCGTGATAGGCGGTGAGCTTCTTTTCCTCGTCGCTCATCGCCAGGGAGCGCCGCTCGGCTCCCATCATTACCTTGTCCTTGGCGTCTTCCAGCTCGCTCATGGTGACGACGCGCTTGCCGCGCCTGGCCGCCAGCAGCGCGCCTTCATTGACCAGATTGGCCAGATCGGCGCCGGAGAAACCCGGCGTGCCGCGCGCGATGGTGCGCGGATCGACATCGGGCGCCAAGGGCACCTTGCGCAGATGCACGCGCAAAATCTTCTCGCGGCCGGCCAGATCGGGGTTCGGCACCACGACATGGCGGTCGAAACGGCCCGGACGCAGCAGCGCGGGATCCAGCACGTCGGGCCGGTTGGTGGCCGCGATCAGGATCACGCTTTCATTGGCTTCGAAGCCGTCCATCTCGACCAGCAGCTGGTTCAGTGTCTGCTCGCGTTCGTCATTGCCGCCGCCCAGACCGGCACCGCGATGGCGGCCGACCGCGTCGATTTCATCGATGAACACGATGCAGGGGCTGTTCTTCTTGGCCTGCTCGAACATGTCGCGCACGCGACTTGCGCCGACGCCCACGAACATCTCGACAAAGTCGGAGCCCGAGATGGTGAAGAAGGGCACATTGGCCTCGCCGGCGATGGCGCGCGCCAGCAGGGTCTTGCCGGTGCCCGGCGGCCCGACCAGCAGCACGCCCTTGGGGATGCGCCCGCCAAGGCGCTGGAATTTCTGCGGGTCGCGCAGGAAGTCGACGATTTCCTTCAGGTCCTCCTTGGCCTCGTCCACGCCGGCGACGTCTTCAAACGTCACGCGGCCCTGGCGCTCGGTCAGAAGCTTGGCGCGCGACTTGCCGAAGCCCATCGCCTTGCCGCCGCCCGACTGCATCTGGCGCAGGAAGAACACCCACACGCCGAAGATCAGCAGCATGGGGAACCAGTTGATGAAGATGGCGAGCAAGGACGGCATGCCGTCATCGGCCGGCGACACGGTGGTGTCGACATTGTGGGCCTTCAAGGTCGGCCACAGGGTGGTGTCGTTGTTGGGCACGGTGGTGATGAATGGCTGACCGGATGTCATCTCGCCCTTCACAGAATCGCCCTGGAAGGTGAGCTTCTTGATCTGGTTCTGCACCACCAGCTCGTTAAAGCGCGAATAGGTGATGGTGGAGGCGGGCGTGTGCTGGCCCGTGCCCTGGAACAGGTTGAACAGGAACACCAGCAGCAGCGCGATGACGATCCAAAGCGCCAGATTTCTCAGATTATTCAAAGGCCGTCCTCTTCATCATGCCGGGATCATGCCGGGGCCACCCGCGGGCAGACTCTCCCGCCCTCATTAGATAGGACGGTTGTAGCGTATTGCCAGCCATCAAAACGTTAAGAGTTTTGCCGGCCTACCGCAACCGCACAAAGGTTGGGTCCGGACCCGGCCAAGCCGGAACCCTTCGTTTTGCCTAGGCTTTTCTGGGGCCTTCGCGCCGCACCAGAAGGGAAAAAGGGGCAAAATCGGTGCCCGCCGGACCGATGTGACAGCCATGGAGGGTGGCGCTGGTGCGCGCGCCGGTCCGCTCCAGCGCGTCGAACAGCCGCTCCAGGGAATCAAAGCGCGGGCGATAGGCCTGGCCGGACACAGCCATCAGCACCGAGGCCAGCGCCCGAAGACCCAGTTCGCGCGGCGCCGCCACCAGCGCCTCGGGGTCCGGAAGCATGCCCCGGCCGCCAAAACGCACCGCGCGCTCCATCACCGCTTCGGTGAGAAGCTCCAGGCTCTCGCGCGCCCGCGCCAGATGGCTGGCGGCCTGCGCAATCCGCGCAGCCGAAAGCCCGGCTTCTTCCAGCGCCGCCCGCGCCCGGCGCAGTTTCACCCGGTCGAAGGCCAAATCGTCGTTCATGGAATCGTCCAGCCAGTCCTGGCCCAGCGCATCGAGGTGATCGCGCAGCTCGGCGCGGCTGAAACCGAGAAGCGGCCGCGCCACAGCAAGACCGTCAAAGTCCGCAACCGGCCAGGGCGCGTGCGCGCGCATGGCTGACAGCCCATCGAGCCCACTGCCCCGCGCCAGCCTGAGCAGGAAGGTTTCGGCCTGATCGTCTTCGGTGTGACCCACGAACAGGGTGGTGACACCGTGCTTGACCATCCACGCGCCCATCAGGCGATAGCGCGCTTCACGCGCCAGGGCCTCGATGCCAGATTTGGGCTTTTTGCCCCGCCAGGTCAGGACATGCGCTTTCAGTCCGGCCTTTTTCGCCCAGCGCACGACTTGACGCGCGTCATCGCTGGAGGCCTTGCGCAGGCCATGGTCCACCGTCAGCACCGCCGGCAAAGCCTGTTTCGCCGCCCGCGCAAGTGCGGCCAGCAGATGCATCAGGGCAAGGGGATCACTGCCACCCGACACCGCGATGGCCCAAAGGGGGCCATCGTTTTTTTTGGTCGCACGGCCGACGGCATCGCTGCGCTCGCCTGGCCCATGCTCCGCGGCGAAGGGCGCCTCATGCCCCGCCATCGCGCTCGCGAATTTTTCCGCAAGCCTATTTGCTGCAGGCCGTTTTGCGTAAGGTCGCCGCCTGGGTGAGGGTTTGCGGGCTGGCGTCGGGATATTTCGTCTTGATGAGGCCAAGCGTGGTGCAGCCTTCGGATTTCTGGCCCATCGCCATAATCGACTGGGCCAGCTTGAGCATAGCTTCGGACGCCGGCTGTGACTTGGGATATTTCTTGAGCACCTCCGCGAAGGTGTGCGCAGCGCCGGCATAGTCCTGGCGGATGAAGCTGATATTGGCCACCCAATAGATCGCCTGGGGCGCGAACTGGTCGCCCGGATTGGTATCGGCATAGGCGCGGAAGGACGCGCGCGGCCTCGTCATACTGGGCGCGGCGCATCAGGTTCATCGCCTGGTCGTATTGGGGCGAGCTTGCCGGCGGGACGGCGCTGCTTGCATTGGCCGCCGGCCCCGGCCCCGATCCCATAGGCAAAGTGCCCAAGACGCCCGGCGGACGCCCACGCTGCACGCCGTCGTCGGGCGGCGGCGGCGGCGCGGTCACAAAGCCCGCCTGACCATTCCCGGTGGCGTTGATCGGCGGCAGCGCCTGGCCCGGGGTCAGGCTGCCCTGCATTTGGGAATAGGGCTGGGGCGCAATCTGGCCGCCGGCGGGCGCACCACCACCCGCGCAATTCATGGAGTTGCCGGCGCCAGCTGTTGTGCCGAAAGCTGGCACAGCCGGAAGGCAAAATCCTTCTGCATCCGGTCGATCTTGTCGTTCTGCTGCTGGATCTGGTGGCCGAGCCCTTCATTGGTGCCGGTGGCCTGGCTGAGGCTGTCGGTCAGGCCCTGGACCTTGTCTTCCAGGCTCTTGATGCGATCGCCCTGCGCCTGGGTCTTGTCCTGCAGGTCCTTGATATCCTTGAGGCCCTGGTCCTGGGCAGCCTCGACGCGCCTTTTCCTCGTCGCTGGGACCAAATATCTGCGCATTCGCCGAAACGGGCGCCACCATCATGGCGCAGGCCAGAACCGAAACCAGAAGCCGCTGCTTGATCATGGTGACCTTCCAGCCAGTGTTCCGATCCCGAAATTGTATGATCTTCATATCAGGCTCCAGCCGAATTTCGGGATCGAAGAACACTGGCCATTATTGAACCCTAGGGTCGTTCCGATTTCGAAGTTCGTGAAAGGCCCGATATCGATAACAAGCGAACTTCGAAATCGCGACCCTAGGATGCCTTTAAAGCAAAAAAGGGGCGCGGATTTTATCCCGCGCCCCTTTCGAAGACTAACGCAAGTTACGAATTGGCGCCGCCGGTGATGGTGGTCACGCCACGGCGGTTCTGCGCCCAGCACGCCTTCGTTGGAATTCGTGCAGATCGGACGTTCCTTGCCGTAGGAGATGGTCTCAATACGGCCGGTGGAGACGCCCTGGCTGACCAGATATTCCTTCACCGCATTGGCGCGGCGCGCGCCCAGGGCGAGTTGTATTCGCGGGTGCCGCGTTCGTCACAATGACCTTCGACGGTCACGCGCACGGAAGGGTACGCGGCGAGCCAAGCGGCCTGGCGGTCCAAGGACGGCCTTGTCGCTGTCCTCGACATTGTACTGGTTCAGCGCGAAATGGACGGTGTCGCCGACATTGACCCGGAAGTCTTCCGGCGCTGCCCGGACATGATGCTGGAGGTGACGGGCGCGGGCGCCGACTGCTGCGGCGGCGGGGCGCACCGGCGGCGGCGCGGTCCTGGACGGCTTCCTGCTCGCGCGTGCAGGCGCCCAAAATCAGGGCGGCGGACAGGCACGCGAATTTCAGGGAACGCGAAAATGTGGTCATGACTGTAATTTCCTGGCAGCGAAGACCGCGGTGCGGCGGCACCTACGCTTTATGAATTCAAAGACGCACCTAAAACGAATAAACGCACTCAGCCTGAAAAAGAACCAAACAATGCGTTCGAAATTAGACCAATTCTGGAAAACCGCTCTACTGGATCAAAGGGCGACCATGCCGGGATCGGAGGCATCGCCGGGGGTGAGAACCCGCCTTTCATTGCGACCGGAACATCCACCGACCATATCTGCGACTGCGCCCTCCCCTGCCGCGCGTGAACATCAAGACCCGGCCATTGGGCGCCCAGGTGGGGCCTTCGTCCATCATAGCCATTGGTGAGCATATGCTCGCCCGAACCATCGGGACGCATCACCCCGATGGTGAAATGGCCGCCCTGCTCCTTGGTGAAGGCCGATGAGATCGCCGCGCGGACTCCACACCGGGGTGCCGTTCTCGCCCGGCGCTGAAACTGATGCGATGCTGGCCCGGAGCCGTCCGCATTCATCACATAGATCTGCTGGATGCCGCCGCGGTCGGATTCGAAGGCGATCTGCTTGCCGTCCGGCGACAAGCTGGGGCGCGTGTCGATCGCCGGATCGGTGGTCAGCCTCCTGATGGCGCGGGTGCGCAAATCCATCACATAGATGTCGGAATTGCCCTTGGTCTCCAGCGTCAGCGCCACCTTGATTGCCGTCGGGCGAAAACCGGGGCGAGAACGTCATGTTGGGGAAATTGCCCAGCACCTCCTGTTTGCCGGTCTCGATGTCGAACAGATAGACCCGCGGCTTGCCGCCGATATAGGACATATAGGCGATCATCTGCGCGGTCGGATTGAAGCGCGGCGTCAGCACCATGTAGCTGCCATTGGTGAGGAAGATCGGGTTGACGCCATCCTCGTCCATGATCGCCAGGCGCTTGACCCGTTCTGCGCCGGGCCGGATCTCCGAGATGAAGACGATGCGGGTATCGAAATAGCCCTTCTCGCCGGTGATGCGCTCATAGATGGCGTCGGAGACCATTGGGCGATGCGCCGCCAGTTTTCCGGCTGGTGGTGAAGGATTTGCCCGTCCATCTGGCTTTCGCCGAAGACATCCCATAGCCGGAAATCGACGCGCAGCCGCCCGTCGGGCTGCTGCGTCACCTCGCCAGTCACCAGCCCTTGCGCATTGATCACGCGCCAGTTGGCGAAATTGGGCACGAGGTTGACGTCGCTGATGTGATCGACGAAAGGATTTGGGATCGAGCGGCCGGAAGAGGCCGAGCGATCCAGATCGGCCCGCACCACATCGGCGATTTGGCGCCCATCCGCGTCATTTGCCGGGGATAAAATCGGGAATGGCGATCGGCAAAGGCTGGACAGTTGCCCTGGGTGACGTCCACCTGCGATGGCGGCCAACGCAGGCCCGGAGGCCGGCGGAGAGCACGGCGGCAAAAGCCGTCAATGCGGCAACAGTATCCAAAATTTCTTCATGCCGGGTCTCCAGCGAATATCTGAACGTCATCAACATGGTTCCAACGTGGCAGCCGCCTTATTGTTCCATCATCTGGCGCGGATCGAAATTCAATGGGCGGCTGAGCCACTGGTTGTAACTGCGTTGGCGCGGCAGACGGTACGGCTGGCATCGATAAATGGCCCGCGGCTGGCCGCTCACCGCCGACGCCTGGTATAGGGATTGGCCGTCTCGCGGCCGTTGGTCGTGACTTCCGCGTCAGCGCCATGCTGCCGACGGTCCCGTCCGGATTGAGCTCGCAGGTCGAAATTGACGATCATGATCGGTCGGGTTGGGCGCGCCGGCCGATTGGGCTCCAGCAATGGCCGGATCTGGCTTCGCAGCATGTCCGCCAGGTCGGTCGCCGCCATGGCATTGCCCAGTCCTACCGCCTGCACTATCCGCGGCCCCGCCTTGGCTGTCTTCGCCGGCTTGTCCGGCGTGGTGAGCTTGTTGAGCAGGTCGGTGAAATCCTCGCTGCTGCTTCTTGGTCTCCACCGGCGGCTTTTCCACCGGCGGCTTTTCCTTGGGATCTTGAAATCGGGTATCGGCGGCGTCCGGCGCGGGCTCGAATCCTGCATATCGGGCTCGGGTGGCGGGGTGAGCGGCGGCGGCGGGATGTCGATCTTTTCCGGCGGGGCGGGGGGGTGGCGCCTGGGCGGCGACATTGGTCTTGCCGGCGATGGTCACCAGATCCACCGGCACGACATGGGTGTCCTCCGGCGGTGTCGAAATTGTGGTGGAAGGCGAAGAGAATCGCCGCAATGATCAGGCCGTGAAGCAGGACGCGAGCCGACACGCCGAAGCGCGGCCGCGCCGGTGGTGGGGCGCTTGCGGGGAAGGCGGTCTGCGCCGCCACTTATTGCGTGCTCGGCTTTGGCTGGGACGACATCGGTCACGAGCCCGATATGAGTGAACCCTGCGGCGGAAAGCATACCCATCACTTCCATTACCTTGCCGTAGTTCCGGTCTGGGTGTCGCCGCGCACGAAGATGCGCTGGTCATAGCCATTGGCGGAAATGGCCGTCAGCCGGCACCAGTTGGTCCTCGGGCACGTTGCTTCTGCAGGAAGATGGTGCCATCCTTGCGATGGTGACCGACAGCGGCTCCTTGTCCTGGCCCAGGCCGGCGCCCGCGTCTTGGGCAGGTCCACCGGCACACCCACGGTCAGAAGGGGCGCGGTCACCATGAAGACGATTAGCAGCACCAGCATGACGTCCACGAAAGGCGTGACGTTGATCTCGGCCATGGCGCGGCGGCGCATCCTGCCGCGCCCGCGCGCATGTGGATTGCTGGATGCCAACCGCCATCAGCGAACCTTTTCGTCAAGTTGGCGCGACAGGATGGCGGAGAATTCATCCGCGAAGGCGTCCAGTGAATTGACGTAGCGGCCGATCTCGTTGACGAAGCGGTTGTAGAAGATGACCGCCGGGATAGCGGCGAAAAGGCCCATGGCGGTGGCGAACAGAGCTTCGGAAATACCCGGCGCGACCACCGCAAGCGTGGTGTCATGGCGCGCGGCGATGGCGGAGAAGCTGTTCATGATGCCCCACACCGTGCCGAACAGGCCGATAAAGGGCGACACCGAGCCGATGGTGGCCAGCATCCCCAGTTGTCTTTCGATGCCATCGGTCTCGCGCAGTATGGTGACGCTCATCGCCTTGTCGATGCGCTCCTTGATGCCGGGGATGGCGGATTTCGCGCAGGCCCAGCGGGCTTTCAAAACCGCGCCGCCACTCACGGAGCCCGGCAATGAACATCGCGGCCAGAGGATGGTCGTTGCGGGCGGCGATATTGCTGGTAAAGCTCGTCCAGCGACTGGCCCGACCAGAACAGTTTCTCGAACTTGCGCGCCTTGCGCTTGAGCCCGGACAAGGTCACCAGCTTGTTGAAGATGATGGTCCAGGACCACAGCGAGGCCAGCAGCAGAAGGATCATCACCGCTTGCACGACATAATCGGAGTGCATGAACATGGAGACGATGGAAAAATTGGCCGACGCATCGCCCAGGAAGCCGCTGCCGCTGGCGCCGATCGCCGGGCGGCGGCGCCAGTGACACGGACTGGGCGGCCGGCGCCCACCGGCGCGGCGATCGGGGCGCTTGCGGCGCCTGGGCTGCCGCCGGCGACAGCGCGGCAGGGCCAAGGATCACGGCAAGGACCAGGAAAAGAATGGCGGCGGCGTATTTGATCATTGAAAAACCTTTTATCGCCGATCGGGCGGCAGGGGGCTCATGCGCGCCGATCTTGGCCGAAATTTGACAAATAAATTCAAGTCTCTTCTGGGTCGTCAAGGAAAGGCGCAAGGGTCTCGTGTACGTTTTGGGGATAGCCGTCGCGGCTTGCCCGTTAACGTGGTGATACAGGCTTCGATCCGTCCCTGAACCAGCAGCGTTTGGCCGCAGGTCACAGACTGGACCGCATTCATGCGCGCGCCCGACAGGCCGATTAGCCGCGTGCGCACCGCGATCTGGTCATCCAGGCGTGCGGGGCGCAGATACTCCACCTGAATGGAGCGGATGGCCCAGGCGGTCGGTTCGTCGTTCTCCAGGCCCGCCATCTTGGAGATGCCGGCCAGGCGGAAAAATTCGGTGCGGCCGCGCTCCATGAAACGCAGGTAATTGGCGTGATAGACCACGCCGGAAAGATCGGTGTCCTCGTAATAGATGCTGATGGGCAAGATGTGAATCTTTCCCTCCAGATACCCCAGACCCTTTAACGCCCGATTTCCGCTCCCGCGTCAGTCATCGCCGCCGTCCGAAAAAAGGCCGCCCTGCGCCGGGCTCTGGGCGGGCGCGGGCAGGCCGAGATGCCCATAGGCCCCCGATGCCAGGACGCGGCCACGCGGGGTGCGCTGCACAAAGCCCTGCTGCATCAGAAACGGCTCCACAATCTCTTCAATCGCGTCACGCGCCTCGCCCAAGGCGGCGGCAATGGTCTCGATCCCGACCGGGCCGCCGCCGAAATTCTCCGCAATGAGAGTCAGATAACGCCGGTCGAAGGCATCAAGACCGCGTGCGTCCACTTCCAGCCGGGTCAGCGCGGCATCGGCGATCTTGGCATCCACGGGTGAATGTTTTGCGATCATCGCAAAGTCGCGCACCCGCTTGAGCAGACGGCCCGAGATACGCGGGGTGCCACGCGAGCGGGCGGCGATCTCGCGCGCGCCGTCCTTGGTCAGGGAAAGACCGAGGACACGCGCGCCGCGCTCGACAATCGAAAGCAGTTCGTCGGGTGTATAAAAATTCAGCCGCACCGGAATGCCGAAGCGGTCGCGCAAGGGCGTGGTGATCAGGCCGGAGCGGGTGGTGGCGCCGACAAGCGTGAACGGCGCGAGCTGGATCTTGACCGAGCGTGCGGCCGGCCCCTCCCCGATCACCAGATCGAGTTCATAATCCTCCATCGCGGGATAAAGGATTTCCTCCACCGCGGGATTGAGGCGATGAATTTCGTCGATGAAAAGAACGTCGCGCGGTTCCAGATTGGTCAGGATGGCAGCCAGATCGCCCGCCTTGGCCAGCACCGGCCCCGAGGTCGAGCGGAAATTCACCCCAAGTTCGCGCGCCACGATCTGGGCCAGGGTGGTCTTGCCCAGACCAGGCGGGCCATAAAACAGCACATGGTCGAGCGCCTCGGCACGAGCCTTGGCCGCATCGATGAAGACCGACAGATTTTCGCGCGCCTGCTGCTGGCCGACGAAATCCGCCAGCCGCTTGGGACGCAAGCTTGCTTCCAGCGTGTCGTCCTCGCTGCGTTCCGGCGTGACGAGACGATCAGGGCTCACCGGGCCATCCCTTTCAGCGCTTCACGGATCAGCGCACCGGTTTCGGTGTGTTCGCCCAGCGCGCTGGCCGCACGCGCCACCGCTTCAGCGGCGCGGGCGTCGGAATAGCCCAGATGGATCAGGGCAGACACCGCATCGCTTTCCGGCCCGCGCGGGACATGCGCCGTCACCACCGCATCGTCCTCGCCACGCAGCATCATCCCCCCAACCAACATGGAAGCCGCCTTGTCCTTCAGTTCGGTGGCGATGCGCAGCGCCAGTTTCGGACCCACGCCCGGGGCGCGGCCGATCATCGCCTTGTCGCCCAGGGCCAGCGCCCGCTGCAGCTCACGCGGGTTCAACGTGGACAAGACCGACAGCGCCACCTTGGAGCCCACATTCTGCACCGTCTGCAGCAACCGGAACCATTCGCGTTCCTCGGCCGAGCCAAAGCCATAAAGCTTGATGGCGTCTTCGCTGACTTTCATTTCGATCATCAGGCTGGCGGGCGCGCCGACCGACAGACGCGCCAAGGTCGAGGCCGGGCACTGCACCAGATAGCCGACGCCATGCACATCCAGGATCACCGCATCATCGGCAATCGAATCCACGGTGCCGGTGAGCTTGCCGATCATCGACCACCGCCGCGCGTCTGCGCGCAAACCAGACAAGGTTCGAGCGCGGCTCCCGGCGGTATGCGCATGGGCGATGGCCGCAGCCAGCGCGTCGGCGGCGTCGGCCTGGGTGACACCGCAGGCGGGAAGCAGCCGCTTGACCATGAACTGCACCTGCTCCTTGCCGGCATGGCCGGCGCCCACCACGCATTTCTTGATGTGGTTGGGGGCATATTCGGCGATCTCAAGGCCTGCCTGCGCCGCCGCCAGCAGCGCCACGGCGCGGGCATGGCCGATCTTCAACGCCGCCTGCGGATCGCGCGCCACAAAGGCCTGTTCGACCGCAATGGATGTGGGGCCGTGGTCTTGGATGATGACCGTAAGTTCGCGGTGCAGGATCATCAGCCGCACGCCCAGCCCGCTGGCAGGCTTGGTGGCGATCACACCATGGGCGATATGCGACAGCCGCGTGCCTGACATCTCGATCACGCCCCAGCCCATGGCGGAGAGGCCCGGATCAAGACCCATGATGCGAATCGCAAGGCTCATGCGCACTTTGTACGCTTTATGTTCCTGGGCTGGCTAGACCGCCGTCGCCTGCTGCCGCGGGGCGCAAAAGGACCGCGCCCTATCCGGCCAATTTCGCTATGAGCGCGTCGGACAATTCGTAATTGCCATAGACATTCTGGACGTCGTCGTGATCGTCCAGCACTTCCACCAGCTTCATCAGGGTCTCGCCGGCGTCGTCGGCCACCGCCACCATATTCTGCGGCCGCCACACGATGGCGGCCGAGGCCGGCGCACCCAGCCGGGCTTCCAGCGCGTCGCGCACCGAAGCAAAATCTTCCATGCTGGTGAGGAATTCATGGCGCTTCGGCCGACGACACACATTCATTGGCGCCAGTTTCAAGTGCGGCCTCCAGCATCGCGTCTTCACTGCCCCTGGCGACCGGATAGGTGATGGTGCCGACATGATCGAACATGAAGGAAACCGAGCCGGTCTCGCCCATCGCCCCGCCATATTTGGAGAACGCCGCGCGCACATCGGCGCTGGTGCGATTGCGGTTGTCGGTCATGGTTTCGACGATCAACGCCACGCCACCGGGGCCGCGGCCCTCATAGCGCACCTCGTCGTAATTCTCGCCCGTGCCACCCGTCGCCTTGGCGATGGCGCGCTCGATATTGTCCTTGGGCATGGACTCCGCCTTGGCGGCGATGATGGCGGTGCGAAGCCTGGGGTTGTGCGCCGGATCGGGCATGCCCGCCTTGGCGGCCACAGTGATCTCGCGGGAGAGCTTGGCAAAGAGCTTGGAGCGCTCCTTGTCCTGCTTGCCCTTGCGAAACATGATGTTCTTGAACTGACTGTGGCCGGCCATGGTCGCTTGTCCTTTGCGGTGGCTCAGATACTAGGGCCACCCCCCTCTTTTCAAGCCTGACCTCTTCCCAAGCCTAATGGACGAAAGGCAGGATGCCCCCGTTTTCCGCCCCAATTTTTCCAAACCCCATTTCCCGGAAGGCTCCATGACCCAGCTCGCCACCGACCCCCTCACCCTTGTGCATCTGGCCATCAGTCTGGCCGCCATCCTGATCGGCCTGCCGGTGCTGGCCGCCATGCTCAAGGGCCGCACCCCCGTCAGCCTGACCGGCATCTTCCTGGGCCTGACCGTCCTGACCAGCGTCACCGGCTTTCTCTTTCGCAACACCACCATCACCCCGGGCATGGTGGTGGGCGCCATCTCGCTGATCGTGCTGGCGGTGGCGCTGTTTGCGCTTTACGGCAAGCATCTGGCCGGACGCTGGCGCACCGCCTATGTGATCACCGCAACACTCGCGCTTTACCTGAATGTTTTCGTGCTGGTGATCCAGTCCTTCATCAAAGTCCCCGCGCTGCATGCATTTGCGCCCGCGATCCCACCCTCCGGTCCCATTTTCGGGGCGGTGCAGGGCGTGGTGCTGATCGCTTTCTTGCTGGCAGGCTGGCGCGCGGTGAAAGCGGGTCACGCCGCGGCCTGAACCTGAATGTCGGACGCGACATGGCGCGGCCGGACACTGGGAGCAGCACTGGCGTTGCTGGTGCAGGCAGTCTTCCTGTCCATGGTGATGCTGTCGCCATCGCGCCCGACCAAGCCGCTGGCCACGCTTGCGAATGAGACGATTCTACTGCTGCGTCCACTCGTCAGGCCGGTGCCTGCCACCATCGATGCACGCAGCGCGATACCGCGCACGTCGCGCGAAATTTTTCCAGTCATTATCCCGGCTGTGCCGCCCTTCCCTTCTCCATCGGTGGCGCCGCCGTCAGGGCTTGCTGGCTTTGGTCAGACACTGTTTGGCTGCGCGCCGGAGCATTATGCCGATCTCACGCCTGACGAACGCGCGCATTGTCCCAAACCCGGCGAAGGCATGACCAGGAATAGCGACAAGGATTTGGGCAGCGAACCTCGCAGCCACGCGAAATACGAAGCCCGTTGGCAGGAGCAATGGGCGGAAGACCATTGGGCACCGGCGCCATGTCTTCCAGCAGGCGAGACCGTAGCGCTGTGCCTGTTAGGTCAATCGATTGCCGAAAACAGAAGAAGACAAGCTGCCTGGAACAAGATCGCTGCAGATGAGGCAGCGGCAGACCGGCCCAATGCCCCACCCATGCCGCCAAAGCCGAGAGCGGCGCCTTAAGCGAAGCTGTACGCATCCATCCGCAGCGAGCCGAAGGTGGCGCTGCTGTGCAGGCGCTGGGCCTTGCCACCCGCACCATACGCCACCAGCAGCGGCATCAGATGTTCGTCGGTCGGGTGCGCCGTGGCAGCATGCGGCGCACGGGTGCGATAATCGGCCAGCGCCGCATCATCGCCTTCCATCAGCCGGTCGTGCATCCAGCCGGCGAAATCCTTCGACCATTGCGCTTCCGGCGATCCCGGCGGCGCAATCTGGCGCAGGTTATGGACAAAGCCGCCTGAGCCCAGCACCAGCACATTGTCCTGGCGCAACCCCGCCAGCGCGTGGCCCAGCGCGATGTGATGAGCCGCGCCTTCGTCGCTTTGCACCGACAATTGCACCGCCGGAATGCCCGCATCCGGATACATCAGCATCAGCGGCACCCAGGCGCCATGATCCAGCCCGCGCATGGTGTCGGTCTTCGCGCCAAAACCGCTGAGCAGCCCGCTCACCTCGCGCGCCAGCAGGGCGTCACCCGGTGCGGCATAGCGCAAGTCATAAAGCGGCCGCGGGAAACCGTAAAAGTCATGAATGGTGTCATTGGAAGCCACCGCATTGGTCGCGGGCGCGTCCGTATCCCAATGCGCCGACACTGCCAAAATCGCGCGCGGCTTTCCCAGCTGCGTGCCCAGCCCGCGCAGAAAATCGCGCGCCGGCACATCGTCGAACGGCAAGGTCGGCGCGCCATGGGAAACAAAGACAGCTGGCAGCATGGTCAGACCAAAAATCGCGTTCTTCGATACCGGCAAAGATGGTGACGTGCGCGGCTGTTTCAACCACGGCCCGCGGGTCAAAGTTCCGGCAAGGACGGCTTCAGCCGGCCGCCAACACGCACCGGCTCGATGCGGCTGGCCAGGCCCTTGGGCCCGGTCTGCACAAACACCGCGCACAAAGTCGCAGACCCCGTCGCCGGAAAATACCGCTGGCTCGACATTTTGCGGGTGAAGCGCTGCACCGGCTCGGCCTTGTCCATGCCGATCACGGAATCATAGTCGGCGCAGGCCCCGGCATCTGCCTGGAAGGCGGTGCCGCCGGGAAAGATCTGGGCGTCGGCAGTGGGGATATGCTGATGCGTTCCCACCACCAGGCTGGCGCGGCCGTCGCAGAAATGACCCATCGCCATCTTCTCGGATGTCGCCTCGGCATGGATGTCCACGACAATGGCATCGGCGCCCTCGCCCAGCGGACAGGCGTTGAGTTCGCGGTCCACCACGGCGAAGGGATCATCCAGCGCATCCATGAACACCCGGCCCATGGCATTGATCACCAACACGCTGCCGGCCGGTGTCGAAAAGAGATTGGCGCCTTTGCCCGGCGTGCCTTTGGGATAATTCGCCGGCCGCAACACGCGATCCTCGGCCTCGATATAGGTGAGGATTTCCTTCTGGTCGGCCCAATGATTGCCGGTGGTGATCACATCGACGCCGCAGGCAAAGAATTCTTCCGCAATGGCGCGGGTCAGGCCGAAGCCGCCGGCGGAATTCTCGCCATTGGCGATGACCAGATCGAGCTTGAGATGGCTGCGCAGGCGCGATAGTTCCGCCGTCACCACGTCGCGGCCCGGCTTGCCGATGATGTCGCCGAGGAAGAGAATGTTCATGCCGTCTCTTAGCACAAAGGCTGCGACATGCGCCCAGAGAATGCATCGGGAAAATTGGTGCTGCGCCTGTGTCTGCAGGCCGGCCTCTGGCTGGTGATCATGGCGCTGCTGCTGCTGGGCGCGAGCGGCAACTGGACCTGGCCGCAGGGCTGGGCGTTCCTGGGCATCTATCTTCTGGGCAGCGTGTGGTTCGGTGTGGATTTGCTCAAGCGCGATCCCGCCCTGCTGGCGGCCCGGCTGGGTGCGTTGAGCCAGAAAGGCCAGCCCTGGTGGGACAAGCTGTTCCTGCTGGTCTTTGTCGGCATCTGGCTCGGCTGGCTCTGGCTGATGGGCCGCGATACGCAAGTCTGGCGTTTCTCGGACATGCCGGTGTGGCTGAACCTGGCGGGCGCAGGCCTGGTAATCGGCGGCTTTGCCGGTGTCATGCGGGTGTTCCGGGAAAACAGCTTTGCCGCGCCCGTGGTGCGGATCCAGTCCGAGCGCGAACAGCGCGTGATCGACACCGGGCCTTACGCGCTGGTCCGCCATCCGATGTATGCGATGGCGCTGCTTTATCTGTTCGGCATGCCGCTGCTTCTGGGATCGTGGCTGGGGCTGGCCGTGGCGCCATTGTTCGCCCTGGGCCTGCTGCCCCGCGCCGTCATGGAAGAACAGACATTGAAGCGCGACTTGCCCGGCTATGCCGATTACATGGCGCGGGTGCGCGTCCGGCTTATTCCCGGAATTCTGGTGAGGCCGCGCTCGGTCAGCACAGCATCCAGTTTTACGTCATGACTGTCATGCGGCAGCACAGCCACTTCCTGCCCCGCATAGGCGATGCCGATGGCGGGCACCTTTAGCAGCGCCAGGGTGCGGTCATAAAAGCCGCCGCCGTAACCCAGCCGGTGGCCGTCCGCGTCGAATGCCAAAAGCGGCACCAGCAACAGGCCGGGGCAGGCCCTGGGCCAATGGCTGAGCGGCTCAGGAATGCCGAAGCTGCCGGGCTCCAGCACATCGCCGTCGGGCACATGATGGAATTCCAGCGGCTGGTCCCTGGCGGTCACCCGTGGAAACGTGGCCTGACACCCCAGCTCGACCAGACGCGCCAGAAGCAGCGACGGATCGGCTTCCTCCGGCCGGGCGTGATAGCCGCCGACAATCATGCCGGGGCTCACCGGCAAGTCTTCGGCATAGGGCGTGATCGCCAAGGCGAATCCGGAATTGGCCAGCGTCTTGCGGCGCTCCCGCGCGATGCGGCGAAGTTCCAGTTTCGAAGTCATGGAGTGATATTGTGCTAAGGGATGGCCACCGCAAGCCAAGACCCGCCTCTCCTTCGTGCGCGTAAGCGCACAAGAGGGGGAGGTGGCTTCAGCGTTCGAGGTGCGCAAAGCGCACCGAGAGTAAGCTGAAGACGGAGGGGGTCATAAAAAAGTGGACGGAACCGCATTCGCCGTTGGTATTGGATCTCATGGGCCTGCAAGTGCAGGTGGGCGTCGTGTGCCCGGGACCACGATCCCAGGCAGGGACAACTCCCGATGAGTACAATTAAGGCCCCTGGGCATCGCAACCTGACGCACGAGGCAGTATCCGTCCATATCCAATGTAAGCCTTGGGCACCCCGGATGGAAGCGCAGGCCGGAGAGATTTTGGGGCGTGGGCAGGAGCGTCGGGCGGAGCGTGCTCAACGCACGTGAGCACGCGCGACGAACCCACGACCCAAAAGATCCCGGCCTAGGCGTGCGCCAGCCGCGCGGCAATGTCTTCGAGCCGCTTTGCGGCGCTTTCCAGGGCATCGGCGGCGTCGCTTTCGGCCTGTTCGGCGCGCAGATGCAGGGTCTGTTTCTCGCCGGAACTGGCCGTCGCGGCCTGCGCCCCCGCCACCACCTTGGCGGCCAGCTCGTTATGCTCGTCGGCGATCAGCAGCGCCGCCATCAGCAGCATGCGGGCATCACCCACCTGCCCCACCGAAGCCAGCACCTCGCGCGCCTTTTCATCGACATGCGCCGCCAGTTCCTTGAGATGGGCTTCCTCGCCCTCATCACAAGCGATTGTGTACGCGCGGTTGTTCACCATGACATTGACCAGCGGCATGGTTACCTCGCCAGCACGGCGTGGATTTCACCGATGGCGCCGTCCAGCCGGCCTTCGACTTCTTCGGTCAAACCGGACAGGGCCGCGAGTTCGTCTTCCAGCTCGGCGATCCGCGCCAGAAGCGTTTCGCGCTCCGATTCCAGTTCGGCGACGCGTTCGGGCAATTTGGCGGCCTGATCCAGGCTTTCGCCCACCGATCCGGTGGCGTTTTCAAGGGCTTCCAGCGCTGCCCGAAAACGGTCCTGCGCCAAATCCAGCCGGCTCATGCGCACCTCAACGCTCAATTCCACCAAGACCTTAGGCCCTCGCGCCGCGATTTCCGCAATCCGCCAATTGCGTGATACGGCACTGGGCCGGGAAATCGGGTCAACCGATACGCGTTTCCGGCATGTCCCCGCCCTTGACGGGGGCGCCAACCGCTCGCTAAGGGCACCCACCATTAAGCCGGGAAACCCATATGACCCTGCCCGATCAGGCCATTCCTGACCAGCACGCCGTGCGCCGGCTCGCCAACGCCATCCGCATGCTTTCCGTGGATGCCGTGGAAACCGCCAAATCCGGCCATCCGGGCCTGCCGATGGGCATGGCCGATGTCGCCACCGTCCTCTTTTCCCGGTTCCTGAAATTCGATCCCGCCCGGCCGGACTGGGCCGATCGCGACCGCTTTGTGCTATCGGCCGGTCACGGCTCGATGCTGCTGTATTCCCTGCTCTGGCTGACCGGCTATCCCAAAATCACCATCGATGACCTGAAGCATTTCCGCAAAGTCGGCAGCCCCACCGCCGGCCATCCCGAATATGGCCATCTGCCGGGCATCGAGACCACCACCGGCCCGCTGGGCCAGGGCATCGCCAATGCCGTGGGCATGGCGCTGGCCGAGCGCATCCTCAATGCCCGCTTCGGCGACGAACTGGTGAGCCACAAGACCTATGTCATCGCCTCGGACGGCGATCTGATGGAGGGCATCAGCCATGAGGCCATTGGGCTGGCCGGCAATCTCAAGCTCTCCAACCTGATCGTGCTGTGGGATGACAACAACATCACCATCGACGGGGCGCTGTCGCTGTCCTCGCACACCGACCAGCTTGAACGCTTCAAGGCCGAAGGCTGGACCGTGGATAGTTGCGACGGCCATGACGCCGCCGACATCTTCCGCGCACTGCAGAAGGCGCAAGGCGCCGACAAGCCGGTGCTGATCGCCTGCCGCACCATCATTGGCTTTGGCATGCCGGGGCGCGAGGGCACCCAGAAGGCGCATAGCGACGCGCCCGGCGCCGACGTGGTGGCCGGTACGCGCAAGGAACTGGATTGGCCTTATGAGCCGTTCGTGGTGCCGGACGATATCCTCAACCAGTGGCGCGCGATCGGTAAGACCGGCGCCAAGGACTATGACGCCTGGGCCGCGCGCAAGTCCGCCAGCAAAAGGGCCAAGGAATTCGACGACACCGTCAATGACGTCATTCCTGCGTCCCTGTCACCCGCGCTGGTCAAGCTGAAAGAACAGCTGTCGACAGAAAAGCCCAAGGCCGGCACCCGCAAGATGTCGGAAAAGGCGCTGGAGGTGATCAATGGCGAACTTCAGAGCACCATCGGCGGCTCCGCCGATCTGACGCCGTCGAACAACACCAAGACCAAGGGCCTGATGGAAATCAGCCCCGGCAATTTCAACGGCCGTTATGTCCATTACGGCATCCGCGAGCATGGCATGGCCGCGGCGATGAACGGCATGGCGCTGCATGGCGGCATCATTCCCTACGGCGGCACCTTCCTGGTGTTCAGCGATTACTGCCGCCCCTCCATTCGCCTGGCGGCGCTGATGGGTATCCGCGTGGTCTTTGTCATGACGCATGATTCCATCGGCGTGGGCGAAGACGGTCCCACCCACCAGCCGGTCGAGCATATGGCCGCCCTGCGCGCCATTCCGGACCTTCTGGTGATGCGTCCCGCCGACGGGGTGGAGACCGCGGAATGCTGGGATCTGGCCATCAACAGCGCCAAGCGGCCCAGCCTGATCGCCTTCTCACGCCAGGATGTGCCCACCTTGCGCACGCAGCACACGGCCGAAAATCTTTCGGCCAAGGGCGCCTATGAACTGGAAGGCGACGCCGACGCCGAAGGTGACGTTCCTGGCCACCGGCACCGAAGTCAGCCTGGCAGTGGAAGCCCGCGCCAAGCTCGCCGCCGAAGGCATTGCTTCGCGCGTCGTCTCCATGCCGAGCTGGTCGCTGTTCGAACTGCAGCCGGAAGAGTATCGCCGCAAGGTTCTGGGCCCGGGCACGGTCAAGGTCGCGATCGAGGCGGCGGCGCGCGAAGGCTGGGACCGCTATATCGGTTCGGAGCTTCTGGGCAGTGCCGGCGCCTTCATCGGTATGCACAGCTTCGGCGCCAGTGGCCCCTACAAGGACGTCTACGCCAAATTCGGTATTACTGCGGACGCGGCAGTGGCCGCAGCCAAGAAACTTTTGAAAGATCATGAAGACGTGATCGGGTGCGTGCGCCCGGTCATGCAATGGAGATTTCGCAAATGGCACTTCGGGTTGCAATCAACGGCTTCGGCCGCATCGGCCGTCTCGTCCTGCGGGCGATCGTGGAGTCGGGACGCCGCGATATCGAGGTCGTGGGCGTCAACGATCTGGGGCCGGTGGAGACCAATGCCCATCTGCTGCGCTACGACAGCGTGCATGGCCGCTTCCCCGGCCAGGTGAGCGTGGATGGCGAGTTCATGATCGCCGCCGGCCACAAGATGAAGGTGACCGCGATCAAGAACCCGGCCGAGCTGCCGCACAAGGAACTGGATGTCGACATCGCCCTGGAATGCACCGGCATCTTCGCCACCAAGGAGAAGGCAGCCGCCCATCTGGCGGCCGGCGCCAAACGCGTGCTGGTCTCCGCGCCCTGCGATGGCGCCGACATCACCGTGGTCTATGGCGTCAATCACGACAAATTGAGCAAGGACCATCTGGTCGTGTCGAACGCGTCCTGCACCACCAACTGTCTGGTGCCGGTGGCCAAGGTGTTGAACGACACCGTCGGCATCCAGCGCGGCATGATGACCACCATCCACAGCTACACCAACGACCAGCCGACCCTGGACCAGATGCACAAGGATCTCTATCGCGGCCGCGCCGCTGCACTCTCAATGATCCCGACCTCGACCGGCGCCGCCAAGGCGGTGGGCCTGGTGCTGCCGGAGCTGAAAGGCAAGCTCGATGGCGTCTCGGTGCGCGTGCCGACCCCGAATGTCTCGCTGGTGGATTTGAAGTTCTGCGCCAAGCGCGCCGACCAGCGTTCAGGAGATCAACGATGCCATCAAGGGCGCGGCCGCTCGGCCCGCTCAAGGGCATCCTGGATGTGGTGCACGACAAGCTGGTGTCGGTCGACTTCAACCACCATCCCGCCTCGTCCAGCTTCGCGCTGGACCAGACCAAGGTAATGGACGGAACGTTTGTGCGGTGATGGCGCTGGTACGACAACGAATGGGGCTTCTCCAACCGCATGGCCGACACCGCCGTGGCGATGGCCAAGCTGATCTGATGCGCCCTCAAGTAGCGAAGCGATAGGGCAAAAATGTTCCGCACCCTCGACGATCTGGATGTGAAGGGAAAGCGCGTGCTGGTGCGCGCCGACCTCAATGTCCCGATGGCCGACGGCAAGGTGACCGATCACCTCGCGCATCGTGCGCCAGGCGCCGACCATCAAGGAACTGGCGGAAAAAGGCGCGCGCGTCATCGTGCTCAGCCATTTCGACCGGCCGAAGGGCAAGGTGGTGCCATCCATGTCGCTCAAGCCGATGGCCGAGCCGCTGGCGCGAGGCAATCGGCCGCACCGTCGTCTTTGCCGACGACTGCATCGGGCCGGTGGCGCAAGCCGCGGTGGCGGCGCTGAAAGACGGCCAGGTGCTGCTGCTGGAAAACACCCGCTTCCACAAGGGCGAGGAAGAAAACGATCCGGCTATGGCCAAAGAGATCGCCGCGCTGGGCGACATTTTCGTCAACGACGCCTTTTCCGCCGCGCACCGCGCCCATGCCTCGACCGAAGGCGTGGCGCGTCTTCTGCCCAACGCGGCAGGCCGCTCCATGCAGGCCGAACTGACCCATCTGGAAAAGGCGCTTGGCAATCCCGCGCGCCCGCTGCTGGCGGTGGTGGGCGGGGCCAAAGTCTCCACCAAGATCGCGCTCTTGGAAAATCTGGTGAAGCGGGTCGAGGCGCTGGTGATCGGCGGCGCCATGGCCAACACCTTTTTTGCGGCGCAAGGCATCGCGGTCGGCAAGTCGCTGTACGAACCCGACCATCTGGAAACGGCGCGCAAGGTGGTCCACATGGCCACCGAATCCGGCTGCGGCCATCCTGCTGCCTATCGATGTGGTGGTGGCCAAGGAATTCAAAGCGGGCGCGGCCCACCGCACCGTCGCGGTCTCGGACATCGGCGCCAACGAGATGGTGCTGGATGTCGGCCCGCCACATCGCCGCATTCGAGAAGCGGCTGAACGGCCACCCGCACCGTGGTGTGGAACGGCCCGCTGGGAGCGTTCGAAACCCCGCCCTTCGACCGCGGCACAGTGTCAGCGGCACAAAGGTGGCAAGCGCTGACCCGAGCGGCCAGCTACTGTCGGTGGCGGGCGGCGGCGACACGATCGCGGCCTTGGCGCATGCCGGTGTGGAACAGGATTTTACATACGTCTCGACTGCAGGCGGGGCCTTCCTGGAATGGCTGGAAGGAAAGACCCTGCCGGGCGTCGAGGCGCTGAGCACGAAATAAGGGAATGACGATGGATCTGGACGAACTGAACGCAATCGCCAGGAAATGGTGGCGCCCGGCAAGGGCATCCTGGCCGCCGACGAATCCACCGGCACTATCCAGAAGCGGTTCGACAAGATTGGCGTCCCAAACACCGAGAAAAACCGCCGCGACTATCGCGAGTTGCTGTTCCGCACCGGCACGGCGATGCGCGAGCATATCTGCGGCGTCATCCTGTTCGACGAAACCATCCGCCAAAAAGCCGCAGACGGCACGCCCCTGGTCGCTGATCGAAGCGGCCGGCGCGATCCCCGGTATCAAGGTGGATGCAGGCGCCAAGCCGCTGGCCGTTCGCCCGGCGAAACCATCACCGAAGGCCTCGACGGCCTGCGAGGCCGCTTCCAGGAGTATCACAGGCTGGGCGCGCGCTTCGCCAAATGGCGCGCGGTGATCGATATCGGCCCGGCATTCCCGACCTACAACTGCATCAACGCCAATGCCCAGGCGCTGGCCCGCTATGCGGCGCTGGCGCAGGAAAATGGCATCGTGCCCATCGTCGAGCCGGAAGTGCTGATGGACGGCGACCACGACATCGACACGCTGCGAGGATGTGACCGAGCTGGGTGCTGAAGGAAGTCTTCCAGGCGCTGTTCGATCGCGACGTGGCGCTGGAAGGCATGATCCTCAAGCCCAACATGATCGTGCCGGCAAGAAATGCGCGACACAGAACCGGCGTCGCCGAAGTCGCGCAGCGCACCGTGCAGGTGCTGAAGCGCTGCGTGCCGTCAGCGGTGCCGGGCATCGCGTTCCTGTCCGGCGGCCAGTCCGACGAGGAAGCCACCGCCCATCTGTCGGCGATGAATGCGGTCTGCAGCCTGCCCTGGCCGCTGACCTTCTCCTATGGCCGCGCGCTGCAGGCCGCACCCCAGAAAGCATGGTGCGGCAAGGCCGAGAATGTCGCCAGCGGCGCAGACGGCCTTTGCCCACCGCGCCGCGATGAATTCGGTCTGGCCGCCATGGGCAAATGGACGAAGCGGAAGAGAAAAAGAGCCGCCTGAGCGACCGCTGCCGCCTCTATCTGATTCTCGCCGCCGAAGCCTTCGAGCCGCAGAATTTTTCGGGACGCTGCGACGAGCGCTCGGGCGGCGGCGATGTCGCCTCGCTTCCAGCTTCGCCTCAAGGCATGTCAGCGACGATGAGATCCGCCGCGCCGCGGATACCCTGATGCCGTCGCGCAGGCCCATGGCGCGGCCTTCATCCTCAACGACCGGCCCGACCTCGCCGCCGAGCTGGGCTGCGACGGCGTCCATATCGGCCAGGAGGATGCGAGCTTACGCGCAGGCGCGCGCGGCGCTTCCCGACGGCATTGTCGGCGTCACCTGTCACGACAGCCGCCATCTGGCCATCGATGCCGCGGAGGCCGGCGCCGACTATGTCGCTTTCGGCGCCTTCTTCCCGACCCCAACGAAGGAGCCGAAGGCCCAGGCCGACATCGAACTGCTCGCTGGTGGGACGAGATGATGGTCGTTCCCCGCGTCGCCATCGGCGGCATCACTGTCGCCAATGCGCGCGCTCCTCGTCGAGGCGGGCGCCGATTTCATCGCCGTCTCGGCCGGGGTCTGGTCGCATCCCGAAGGCCCTGCAGCCGCCGTGAAGGCCTTCAACGCGCTGTTCTGACACGCGATTGCCTTGTCGGCCCCGTCCTGCTAGAACCCGCGCGATCTTTCGACATCGTCACCGGCTGTCATGGCCGGCGGATGGCCGGGCTCAACCTGGTCATGGACCCGACCACCCATCCGCGCAATTCGCGGGCGGGTCGATTGCGATGGTTGCCGCCCCGAAGGCGGCGCTGACAACGTGGAAAACAAGGCAAGCCGACCCATGGCCAAGATCACAGGCAACGTAATCAGCCCCGGCACGCTGATCCAGCATGACGGCGGGCTGTGGATGGCGGTGAAGACCCAGACGTGAAGCCCGGCAAGGGCGGCGCCTACAACCAGGTCGAACTCAAGAACGTCATCACCGGCACCAAGCTCAACCAGCGTTTCCGCTCCGACGAAGCCGTCGAGGAAGTCTATCTGGAGAAGAAGGATTTCCAGTACCTCTTCGCCACCGGCGACATGCTGACCTTCATGGACATGGAAACCTACGACCAGATCGAGATGGCGGTGGATTTCGTGGGCGAGCAGGCCCGCTTCCTGCAGGACGGGATGAAGACGCTGGTGCAGACCTATGACGGCAAGCCCATCGGCATCAAACTGCCGGCGCAGGTGACCCTGACGTCGCCGAGGCCGATCCGGTGATGAGCGGCGGCACGGCCGCACCGTCCTACAAGAGCGCGGTGCTGGAGAACGGCCTGAAGATCCAGGTGCCGCCCTTCATCAATGCCGGCGACAAAATCATCGTCGCCACCGAAGACGGCTCCTACATCCGGCGCGCCGAATAACGTGGCCTATATCTCGCCTGCCCTGAATGTGATGATCGCCGCCGCGCGCAAGGCCGGCCGCGCCCTGATCCGCGATTTCAGCGAGCTGGAGAATCTCCAGGTCTCGATGAAAGGCCCGGCCGATTTCGTCACCAGCGCCGACAAGCGCACCGAACAGATCCTGATCGAGGAGCTGTCCAAGGCCGCGGCCGGGCTACAGTTTCCTCGTCGAGGAAGGCGGCGTCATCGCCGGCGCCGACAAGAGCCACCGCTTCATCATCGATCCGCTCGACGGCACGACCAACTTCATGCACGGCATTCCGCATTTCGCCATTTCGATCGGGCTGGAGCGCGAAGGCCAGATGGTGTCGGGCGCGATCTACAATCCGGTGACCGACGACCTCTACACCGCCGAGAAGGGCCATGGCGCCTATCTCAACAACAAGCGGCTGCGCGTCGCCGCCCGCAAGGAGCTGGCGCCGTCGGTGATCGCCACCGGCATGCCCTTTCTGGGCAAGGAAGGCCATGCCCGCGCCAGGCCGAAATGGCCGCGGTGATGGACGTGACCGCCGGCGTCCGCCGCTTCGGCTCGGCCTCGCTCGACCTCGCCTATGTCGCGGCCGGCCGCTTCGACGGCTTCTGGGAGCATTCCTGCAGGCCTGGGACATCGCGGCGGGCATCCTGCTGGTGCGCGAGGCCGGCGGCATGATCACCGACCTGCGCGGCGGCGGTGAGATGCTGACCCAGGGGACGGTGCTGGCGGCCAATGAAAACCTCCACCCGCAGCTTCTAAAGCTGCTGAAGTCGGTCAAGCCGGCCTAGCGGATACGCCCCCGACCGGTTTTCCAGCACCACATCGCTCAGCTTCGCCGCCGACAGGGTCGCGGCCAGGTGCGAGGTGAAGCCGATCCCGACATAGAACGGGGCCTGCAGGTGCAAGGTGACCGGCGCGCCTTCTGGATGCATGGGCTCGCCCTGCCAGCTGATCCAGAGCTGGAAAACATCGCCCTTCTTCTCGATGCCGATGCGGCCGGCGTGCAAAGTCACCAGGCTGTCGGGCGTCGCGCCTCCGGGCAGGCCGCCGCGCGAGCCGACGCGATATTCCATGTCCTTGATGCGGGTGTTGGCAACCTCGCGCCGCGCCAGATGCACCATGCCGGCGCCATGCTGAGCCACCAGCACCTCGGTGGAATCGTCACTCAGCCCCTGACGGATCACCAGCGCCGCCTTGCGGTCGCCGAAACCATTGGGATCAGGAAAGGTGATGGTCGCCGCCAGCGAGACATCGCCCGACATCTTTTTCCACAGATAGCGGAACTCATCGCGGGTGTACCAGATATTATAGCCGGCCGAGGTGATGGTGTAGCTGTGGTCCGCCGCATCATAGCTGGCGTCGCCCGGCACCAGCGCCGCACCCACGTCGGTCTGGTTGTCGAAGATGCCGATGGGCTTGTTGACCGTGATCGGATCACGATGGAAATCCGGCGGCGGCGCCACTTGCTTGTGGGTGGGTAAATCCGGCAATGCCCAATCGGGCACGGCAACGCTCGGCGCCTGCGCCAGCGCAGCGGTCGCCGACAGCACCAATACGAAACTAGCGGACCTGACCGGCGGCATTTTCCACCACCACATCGGCGACCTTCGCTGTCAACACATTCGCCGCCAGGTGTGAGGTAAAGCCGATGCCGACATAGACCGGCCCGTTGGTCTTGAACGTCACCGGGGCGCCTTCGGGATGCAGCGCCTCCCCCTGCCAGCTGATGTAGAGCTGGAACTGGTCGCCCTTCTTTTCGATGCCGATGCGGGTGGGATGGAAGGTCTGCGGGCCTTTTTCGTCGGTGCCCAGGCGGGGTTGGCGCGCAGAGCGATATTCGACATCGGTCATCTGGCTGCCCTTTTCGGGCCGCCAGGAGATATGGACCATGCCATTGCCATGCTGGGCCGCCATGATCTGGCGGCTGTCGTCATCCAAGCTGTCGCGGAAGATCAGCACCACCTTGCGGTCATGGAAATCGTTGATGTTGGGCCAGTTGACGGTCGCGGCCATGGAAACATCGCCCGACATCTTCTTCCACAGATAGCGAAACTCGTCGCGCTGGTACCAGATGTTATAGCCGGCGGAATTGATGGTGTAGGTCTTGGCCGCCGGATCATAGCTGGCGCTGCCCGGCGCCAACGCGCCGCCCACATCGGTCTGGGCATCGAACTGGCCGATCGGCGTATTGGAGGTCACCGAAGCCCGGTGGAAGTCCGCCGGCGGCGGCACCTGCTTGTGCGCGGCCGATTGCGGGAGCGCCCAGTCGGGCACATTGGCGCCGGGCGGCGGGAGCGGCGGCTCGAGTGACTGTGCAAAGACCGGCGAAACCGCCAAAGCGGCCAGCGCCGCAAACAGAACGACACGCATGAAAACCTCCCCACCGGGCGTCACGCACCCGTTAGCGCTAACGTGCTGCCAATTTCTTCAGAATTCAATGACCGTTCGTATGGATTCGCCCGAATGCATCAGGTCGAAAGCCTCGTTGATGCGGTTCAGGGGCAGCTTGTGGGTGATCAGCGGATCGATGCTGATCTTGCCCTCCATGTACCAGTCCACGATCTGGGGCACCTGCGTCCTGCCGCGCACCCCGCCGAACGCCGTGCCCTTCCACACACGGCCCGTCACCAGCTGGAAGGGCCGCGTCTTGATCTCCTGACCCGCGCCGGCGACCCCGATGATGATGCTTTCGCCCCAGCCGCGATGGCAGCATTCCAGCGCCTGGCGCATCAGCTCCACACTGCCCACGCATTCGAAACTGTAATCGGCGCCGCCTTTGGTCAGTTCGACCAGATAGGGCACCAGATCGCCTTTCACCTCTTTGGGATTGACGAAATGCGTCATGCCAAAGGACCGCGCCAAACCCTCACGCGCGGGATTGATGTCCACGCCCACGATCATGTTGGCGCCCGCCATGCGCGCGCCCTGAATGACGTTCAGTCCGATGCCGCCCAGCCCGAACACCACCACATTGGCGCCCGGCTCGACCTTGGCGGTGTTGATCACCGCACCGATGCCGGTGGTGACGCCGCAGCCGATGTAGCAGACCTTGTCGAAGGGCGCGTCGGCGCGGATTTTGGCAAGCGCGATTTCGGGCAGGACCGTGTGGTTGGAGAAGGTCGAACAGCCCATGTAGTGATGGATCTTCTGCCCTCCGATCGAAAACCGCGAAGTTCCATCCGGCATCACGCCCTGGCCCTGGGTGGCGCGGATCGAGGTACACAGATTGGTCTTGTGGGAGGTGCAGCTTTTGCACTGGCGGCATTCCGGCGTGTAGAGCGGGATGACATGGTCGCCTTTCTTCAGCGACGTCACCCCCGGCCCCACATCCACCACGACGCCTGCCCCCTCATGGCCGAAAATCACCGGAAACAAGCCCTCCGGGTCGGCCCCGGAACGGGTGAATTCGTCGGTATGGCAAACGCCGGTGGCCTTGATCTCCACCAGCACCTCCCCGGCCCTGGGGCCTTCCAAGTCCACCTCCTCGATCACCAGGGGCTTGCCTGCGGCATAGGCGACAGCGGCTTTTGTTTTCATGGGCGTAAACCTTTACGGGCGGGGCCGGAATGTGCGGCATTTGGGTAATGGTTGCAAAGTGTTAGATTACCGCTAGGCTATGACCCAGGGCTCTTTTCGAACTGTCGGATTCCATGCGTCTCACGTCACTATCGGCGATTGTGGCTGGCTTTTCGCTGGCCCTCACGGGCGCGAGCTTGGCGCAGGTGGTCACCGGCCAGGAAGTCCAGGTCAATCCCGTGCCGCCCGGCGGCGGCGTTCTGCTTTATCCCGGCGGCGAATATTCCCGCATTGTGCCGCCCCTGCTCAATCCCGGTGACCGCGGCGGTCCCATCCGCTTGCATATGCCCACAAAGCACCATGTGGTGGCAGCCGCCAGCGAAGCCGCGCCCAAGCCCAAACCCAAGCAGCGGGTCGCCAGCGCGGCGCCCAGACCGGCGCCGCAACCGGCTCCGGCGCCTGGACCGAACGCCTCGGCCTCGCCCTTTAGCGGCCCCGACCTCAGCAATGTGTTCGGCAATCACCCGCAGGCCCCGCCGCCGGTCAAGACCGCGCCGGCCGGCCCGGTCAGCGGCAAGGAGAACCTGACCAAGCGCAGCGTGATCCTGTTCGCCAAGGACGCGCCCGATCCGGCGCAAGGCGCGCTCGGCGCGATCAAGTTCCTGGCCAGTGACCTGAACGCCGCCATGTCCAGCCCCAATGCCCGGGTCGAGCTGCAGGCCTTTGGCGGCACCAAGGGCGACAAGGGTTCTGATGCGCGCCGGCTGTCGCTGAAGCGGGCTTTGTCCATCCGTCAGGTGCTGATTGACGACGGGGTCGCGGCCGACCGCATCGATGTGCGGGCCATGGGCGGCGCCGACGATACGGGACCTGCCGACCGGGTGGATGTTTACGTCAAAGCCTAGTGTCGCGGTTTCGAAGTTCGCCATATCATCGATATCGATTGTCTCAGCGAACTTCGAAACCAAAGCGACACTAGGATTAAATAATTCCTAGCGTCCTTTCAATTCCGAAATTCGCCCGGAATTGATATCGGGGTAATGCGAATTTCGGAATCGGAACGCTAGGCGACCGACGCGGAGCATCGGGCAGGTGAGCGGTCCGTAGCGACAGCGTGCGGACGCCGTCCCCCGTGCGACCATTAAACAGGAATCGCAACGTCGGCGAACTTGTTCACGTGACGCAGCGGCGGGAACAACTTCATCCACAGTGCCACCACCAGCAGCGTACCGATGCCGCCTGCCACCACGGCGGGCACGGTACCCATCAACGCCGCGGTGGTGCCGGATTCAAATTCGCCCAGCTCGTTGGACGCACCGATGAACAGCATGGAGACGGCGCTGACACGGCCGCGCATGACATCGGGTGTGGCCAGCTGGATCAGCGAGCTGCGGATATTCACGCTCACCATGTCGGACGCGCCCAGCACGAACAGCGCCAGCAGTGAGAGCGGATACCAGACGGACAGACCGAACACGATGGTGGCGATGCCAAACAGCGCCACCGCGCCAAACATCTTGTCGCCGACGCGTTTCCTGATCGGCCAATGGGTGAGAAAGAAGGCCATGGAGAAAGCGCCCGCGGCCGGCGCGCTGCGCAGGAAGCCAAAGCCCAGCGGCCCCACATGCAGGATGTCGCGCGCATAGATGGGGAGCAAAGCGGTGGCCCCGCCCAAGAGCACCGCAAACAGATCCAGCGAAATCGCGCCCAGCACCACCGGCCGGGAGCGCACGAATTTCACGCCCTCCGCGACCCGTTCATAGCGGCTGGCCTGGGTCTGTTCGGGCACGAAACGGCGCCCGCCCAGCCGCGACACGATCAGGGCCGCGCCGACAAAACCGGTGATGCAGAGCGAATAGACATGCACCGGGCCCAGCGCATAGAGAAAGCCGCCCAGCGCCGGTCCAGAAATGGTGGCAGCGGTGAAGAAAGACGAGCTGAACGCCATGGACTTGGAAAAACGCTCGGGCGGCACCAGGAATGGCAGCAGCGAAGAACCGGACGGGCCGGCAAAGCCGCGCGCCGAGCCGAACAGGACCAACACCACATAATACATCCAGGCCGTGTGGGGCCTGAAAATGCTGAGCAGCAGGAACAGGGCGCTGCAGCTCGCCTGCAGCGCCGCGGCGAAACTATAGACCCGGCGCTGGTTGAAACGGTCTGTGATGTCGCCCGCCGGCAAGGTGAGCAGGAACATGGGCAGGAACTGGCACAAGCCCACCAGCCCCAGCGCCAACGGCGTGCGCTCCATGTCGTAAATCTGCCAGCCGATCGCAACCGACTGGACCTGAATGGCCAGGGTGGCGATGAAGCGCGAGGTGACGAAGAAATAGAGATCGCGGTCGCGATAAACGGTCGAAGGGGGAATATCAGGCATGGGAGGTCAGCGCTTTAACATGCAGGACCTGAAAACAACAGGCGACGAAGCGCATGGCTGCTACCAGCCTTCCTGTGTTTGGTGACACATGCAATAGTCCCGCAAACTGCTGTGGAAATGCGCACACACCAATGACGTGGTCCAGATTCTGGGGTCCTGTTTGCCATCGCGGGAGCCCTGTCGGGGACCGGGGCGCTGGCGGCAGACCTCACCATCCGTGTGGAAAATGTGCTGCCGGCCGGTGGCGTGCTGCGGCTCGGCCTCTATGACGCCGCCCTTTATCCCGACGACAATTCCAAACCGATCGCCTCGGCGGACGTGCCCGCCATCGGCGGCGAAACCGTCGTCACCTTGCACGGCGTTGCGCCGGGCACTTACGCCATCGAGGCGTTCCAGGACGTCAACGCCAACAACAAGATGGACACGACTTGGATGGGACTGCCGCTGGAGCCCTTCGGATTTTCCCAGGACGCCAAGCCCTTCCTCAGCAAGCCGTCCTTTGACGACGTGAAATTCACGCTCACAGCCGGACAGAACAGCCAGGTCATCCATCTGCAGAATTCGATCAAGGATTCACCCGCCAACAGAGCGCGCGACGCCATCCGTGCGCGCCAACGCCAGTGAGCCGACAGATGCAGCGCGCAATCTCAAAACAAGCAAAGATGTTTCAGGTCGCGGCGGCACTTTTATCGCTGCTTCTTGTGGGCGCCACCGATGCCCTCGCCCAAGACAATGACCCTCTGTCCGACTGGCGGCTCACCGGAAATCTGGGGCTCACCGATACCAACGGCGGCTATGGCACCCAGCAGAACACCAACATCCTGCTGGGGCTTTCCACCTTGAGCCTGTCGGACGGCAATCTCAAATTCACCGCCAGCATCCCCTATATGCGCATTTCCGGGCGCGGCCTGGTCGTGTTCGATGCGTCGGGAAATCCCATCCTCATCAACCGGCGCGCCTCCGTGGTGCCCGACGTGCGCACCGGCTGGGGCGATCTCAATCTCGGCGTCTCCTATGTCATTCCGCCGGCGGTCCTGGACGATTTCGAAGTGCGCGTCAGCGGCGTGGTCAAGCCGCCCACCGGGCCGACCAGCCGCAGGCTTTCGACCGGCGAGACCGATTTCGGCGCCAGCATTGACGTGTCCCGCCAGTTCGGAATCTGGACGCCCTTCGTCACCGTCGGCTATCTCGATCAGGGCCGTCCGTCGGGTTTCACCCTCTACAACACCACGTCGGTGTCGGCTGGCACCAGCCTGGAGCTCAACGAGAACCTCGTGGCCGTCGCCTCTTATGATTTCGACAGCGCCAATGCGCCCCAGGTCGAGGCCGGGCAGGAATTGTTCGGATCGCTGAGCTGGGTGCGCGACGACAGGATCACCCTGACCGGCTACGGCACGGTCGGACTGTCCGCAGGCAGCCCCGATCTCGGTGTCGGCCTGCTGTTGTCCTACGGCTTCAATTAAGCGGCTGAGGTCAGGCGCGGTTCGAGCTTCTTGCAGGCATCGATCAGGCCCTTCACGGCGTCGGACGACTTGGCGAGGCCGGCCTTCTCGTCAGCCGTAAGATCCAGCTCCACGACCCGCTCCACGCCCTTCTCACCGATCACCACCGGCAGGCCGACATAGAGATCCTTGATGCCATAGGCGCCATCCACATACACCGCACAGGGCAGCACCCGCTTCTGGTCCTTGAGATAGCTTTCCGCCATGGCGACGGCCGAGGTGGCCGGGGCGTAATAGGCCGAACCGGTCTTGAGCAGGCCCACGATTTCCGCGCCGCCATTGCGGGTCCGGTCCACGATCTGGTCCAGACGGTCCTGTTTGATCCAGCCCATCTTCACCAGTTCGGGCAGCGCAATGCCGGCCACGGTGGAAAAGCGCGGCATCGGCACCATGGTGTCGCCATGGCCGCCCAGCACGAAGGCGGAAACATCTTCCACCGACACGTTCAGTTCGTCGGCCAGGAAGTGGCGGAAGCGGGCGGAATCCAGCACGCCGGCCATGCCCACGATCTTGGCGTGTGGCACGCCGGAGAATTTCTGCAGCGCCCACACCATCGCATCCAGCGGATTGGTGATGCAGATGATGAAGGCGTTCGGGCAATTGGCCTTGATGCCCTCGCCCACCGCCGACATGACTTTCAGGTTGATGCCCAGAAGATCGTCGCGGCTCATGCCGGGCTTGCGCGGCACGCCGGCGGTGACGATCACCACATCGGCGCCCTTGATGTCGGCATAATCGTTGGTGCCCTTGAGCTTGGCATTGAAGCCGTCCACCGGACCGGACTGGGACAGGTCCAGCGCCTTGCCCTGGGGCAGGCCTTCGGCGATGTCGAAGATCACCACATCGCCCAGCTCCTTCAGCGCCACCAGATGCGCCAGCGTGCCGCCGATTTGTCCGCCACCGATGAGAGCGATTTTCTTGCGCGCCATGAAGTCCCCGTCCGTGAAAATTTCGCGGCGCTTACCTAGCCTGGCCCGGAGGCGGGCGGGCAAGGCGACAAAATCGCCGCCGGACGAAAGACGCAAAGAAAAGGCCGGGCGCAGAAGATGCGGCCCGGCCTTTCTTTCTCTTGGAAAACCGGAAGCTTAGATGGCTTCCTTCAGTTCCTTGGAGGCGCGGAACGCAACCTTCTTCGACGCCTTGATCTTGATGGCTTCGCCGGTGGCGGGGTTGCGGCCCATACGCGGACCGCGCTTGCGCACCACCAGGATGCCCAGACCGTTCAGACGGATGCGCGCACCCTTCTTCAGATGCTTGGTGATCAGACCGATGGTGTCTTCCAGGATCGCGTTGGCGGCTTTCTGGGAGAGTTCATGCTTCTCGGCCAGCTGGCTGGCGAGCTGACGGGTGGAAACTGTCTCGACTTTTGCTTTTGCGGCCGTAGCCATTGGGATTCTCCCTCTTTAACAAATCAACGATGCGCCCGATTTTACGGCATTTCCCGCAAGATAAAGGGGGTGAGGGTCAAAAAAACGCAAGAAATTGGGGCATTTCCGGCTTATGCACCGGAAAAGCCTGAAAAACCGGGCTTCTTTGAACCCCCAAAAGCAATCGGGCCGCGCGCGAGGTGCCCGCGCGGCCCGATTTACAGCTGTTTTATGCGACTTTAGGCGGCGTCGGAGCCCTGGGCTTCGACAGCGCTGTCGGTGCGCTCGCTGATGCGGGCGGACTTGCCGGTACGGCCGCGCAGATAATAGAGCTTGGCGCGGCGCACCTTGCCCTTGCGCACCACAACCACCGAATCCACCAGCGGCGAATAGACCGGGAAGACGCGTTCCACGCCTTCGCCATAGGAAACCTTGCGCACGGTGAAGCTCTCGTTCAGGCCGGCGCCTTGGCGGGCGATGCACACGCCTTCAAAGGCCTGCAGGCGCTCGCGCGTCTTGTTCTGCTTGGCCTTCTCGTCATAGGTGACATCCACCACCTTGACGTTCACCTTGAGGGTGTCGCCGGGGCGGAAATCGGGATGCGCCTTGGCCCGGACGGCCTTCATCTGCTCGGCTTCGAGCTCTTGCAACAGGTTCATTTTTCAGTCTCCGGGCAGGAAAATCAGCAATAGAGCCGGCGCGTATAGCCTAAGGCTTCTTCTTTTCATAGAGGGTCCAGAGGTCGGGCCGGCGCGCCTTTGTCAGGCTTTCCGCGCCCGCCTGCCGAAATTTGGCGATTTCAAAATGATTCCCTTGGGTTAATACCTCCGGGATGGGCCGGTCCTTCGAAGCTCTGGGGGCGGGTATAATGGGGGTATTCCAGGAGCCCTGAAGTAAAGCTTTCCTCGGTAGTGGAGGCGTGATCACCCAACACGCCGGGGATCAGCCGGACGCTAGCCTCGATCAGGGCCATGGCGGCGATTTCGCCCCCGGCCAGCACGAAGTCCCCCAGAGAGACTTCCTCGATCTGGCGGGCTTCGATCACCCGCTGGTCCAGGCCCTCGAAGCGGCCGCAGAGCAGGATAGCGCCCGGACCCGCGGCCAGGTCCCACACCCGCGCCTGATCGAGCGGTTTGCCCCGGGGCGACAGATAGATCAGCGGACGCGCATTGCGCTCGACGGCGTCGATTGCCGCTGCCGCCACGTCGGCGCGCATCACCATGCCCGGACCCCCGCCGGCGGGCGTGTCGTCCACCGTACGGTGCTTGCCCAGACCATGGTCGCGGATGTCGCGCGCATCCAGCGACCAGAGCTTCTTCTCCAGCGCCTTGCCCAGCAGCGAAATGCCCAGCGGACCCGGAAACATCTCGGGGAAGAGAGTCAAAACTGTTGCATGCCAACTTGTCATCAGTTCAGCGCCATCCCCGCTCGACGATGAGGAGAATGATCATTCGACATGATCATTCTCCTCGTCGTCCTCGGGCACAGCCACAACGATATAGCCGGCCGCGATATTGAGCACCGGCACGGTTTCCTTGCTGAAGGCGAGCAGCACATGGTCGCCATCCGTCCGCGACAGCTCGATCACGTCGCTGGCACCATAATTCTGGATGGCGCTGACCTTGCCCAGCACGCGCCCCTCGCTGTCGCGCGCCTCCAGCCCGATCAGATCGGCGTGATAGAATTCGTCTTCGCCGGCTTGCGGCAACGCGGCGCGATCGACGAACAGTTCGGTGCCCTTGAGCGCCTCGGCGGCGTTGCGGTCACTGACCCCCTCGAACGCAATCACCGCCTCGCCCGCTTTGGCGGGGCGATAGGCGGTGATCTTGAGTTTGCGTCCGCTACTTGTGTGCAGGACGCCATAGCGCGGCAAGGAATCGGGCGCGTCGGTGAAAAGCTTGGCTTTCACCTCGCCCTTCAATCCTTGCGCACCGATCACGGCGGCAAGCAGGACGTCGCGGCCCACCGCTCCAGACCTTTAGGAAGCGGCTTCGCCCGAAGCCGACGCCTTGGCAGCGGCGGCCGCGCGCTCCTGCGCCTTCTTCTTGGGCTGCGCCTTCTGCGGATTGTTGTGGACGCGCGCCTTCACCACGCCGGCATTGGCAAGCCACTTGTGCACGCGATCGGACGCCACCGCGCCCTTGCCGATCCATTCCTTGGCCACGTCCAGGTCCAGCTTGATGCGGTCGGCATGATCCGACGGCAGCAGCGGATTGTAGAAGCCGATCTTCTGGATGAAGCGGCCGTCGCGCGGGTTGCGGCTGTCGGCGATGACGATGTTGTAGTGCGGGCGTTTCTTGGTGCCGCCGCGGGCAAGACGAATGCGAAGAGCCATTTGAACTTCCTTTCTCTAATTGTCATTCCCGCGAAAGCGGGAATCCATTTTACTTTTGCTGGATGCCCGCTTGCGCGGGCATGACAGCCTCACTTAACGCCGGCCCGGAAAAATTCCGGGCGGCAATCCACCGGGCATTCCGCCCATCATGCCGGGCATTTGCGGCATGCGGCCGCCCTTGCCCATCTTCTTCATCATGTCCGACATCTGCCGGTGCATTTTGAGGAGTTTGTTGACCTCGCTGACATCCACGCCGGCGCCAGCGGCGATGCGCTTTCTGCGCGAGCCATTGATCACATCCGGATCAGCGCGCTCTTTCCTGGTCATGGACTGGATGATGGCTTCCTGACGGGTGAGGATCCTGTCATCCAGGCCCGCCGCATCCAGCTGGCCCTTGATCTTGCCCACCCCGGGCAACATGCCCAGTACGCCCTTCATGCCGCCCAGCTTCTTCATCTGGGCCAGCTGAGAGAAAAGGTCGTTCATATCGAACTGACCTTTTTTCATTTTGGCGGCGAGCTTTTCCGCCTCTTCCTTGTCCAGCGTCTCGTTGGCCTTCTCGACCAGCGACACCACATCGCCCATGTCGAGGATGCGGCTGGCGACGCGCGCGGGATGGAAGGGCTCCAACGCATCGAGCTTTTCGCCGCTTCCTAAGAACTTGATCGGCGCGCCGGTGACGCTGCGCATGGAAAGGGCGGCGCCGCCGCGGCCATCGCCGTCGACGCGGGTGAGGATGATGCCGCTGATCTTGACGCGGTCGTTGAACGACTTGGCGATATTGACCGCGTCCTGGCCGGTCAGCGCATCGGCGACCAGCAGGGTTTCGTGCGGGTTCACCATCTGCTTGACGGACGCGACCTCGGCCATCAGCTCTTCATCGACATGCTGGCGGCCGGCGGTATCGAGGATCACGACGTCATAGCCGCCGACCTTGGCCGACGCGACGGCGCGCCGCGCGATGTCCAGCGGGCCCTGGCCGGCGACGATGGGCAAGGTGGCGATACCCGCCTGCTCGCCCAGCACGCGCAGTTGCTCCATGGCAGCAGGACGGGTGGTGTCCAGCGAGGCCATCAGTACCCGCTTCTTTTCCCTGGTCTGCAACAGCAGCCCGAGCTTGGCCGACGTGGTGGTCTTGCCCGAGCCCTGCAGGCCCACCATCAGGATGGGGGCGGGTGGCGAGCCGATGGAGAGCTTTTCATTCTCCTGGCCCAGGGTGTCGACCAGAACGTCATGGACGATCTTGATCACCTGCTGGCCGGGCGTGACCGAGCGGATCACGTTCTCGCCCACCGCGCGCGGGCGCACCTTGGCAATGAATTCGCTCACCACCGGCAGCGCCACGTCCGCCTCGATCAGGGCGGTGCGCACTTCAGCCAGGGCGGCATCGACATCGGCCTCGGTCAAGGCGCCACGGCCGCGAAGCTTGTCGAAGACGCCGGTCAGGCGGGATTGCAGACTTTCAAACAAAGTACCAATAACTCCAAGCGTTTAAGCCCATTTTGTTTGGGCGAAATTCCAAGCAATTTCGCCCCAGGGGGCGCACCTGCGCTGCCTGGGGTCGATCCTCCGCGCCGGGCGGGGGACCGGAAAGTCATAAAGGCTTTCCGGAAAGTGGGCGGGTTTTAGGCCCCGGCAGACCCAAAAGTCAAATTCCAGCCGGTTTGACCGGGCGGCTTATGCCCGCTGCTATAGGGCGAAAGTTCCCATGGAGCGCCGACCATGTACGTCGCCGGTTTCATCATTCCCGTGCCCGCAGACAGGCTGGAGGCCTATCGCAAATGGGCGCAAACAAGCTCGGCCTTCTTCCGGGAATATGGCTGCCTGGAAGTGGTCGAATCCTGGGAAGACAATGTCCCCACCGGCCAGACGACCGACTTCCGCCGCGCCGTGGCCGCCGAGAAGGACGAGAAAATCGTCTTCTCCTGGCAGATATGGCCCAGCAAGGGTGCGCTGGATGCGGCGGAAGAAAAAATGCACCAGGACCCGCGCATGGCAATCACCGGCGACATTCCCTTTGACGCCAAACGCATGATCCTGGGCTGCTTCAAACCCATCCACATCATGGGCCGTGATTGACACGCAACGTGCTGGCTTCGATGCTCGACCACAAAACAAGAAAACCGGGAGGACATACGTGACCCAACTCAATCGCCGCCTGATGCTGGCGGGCGCCGCAGTCAGCGTGCCCACGTTCGCAACGACTCAATCTTGGGCCGCCGATGTCAAAGCGGCATTGGGCACGCCGCGCTCGGTGATCACCGATCCGCCGCGCGATTTTTCGCCGGGTGCTGCGCCGGCCTTTTCGCCCGATCCCGACATCATCAAGGTTGAAGCCGGCTTCAACGGTCTTCTGATCGGCCAGGAAGTGATCCACCGCGTCCATACCGGCCTGCATCTGGCGGAGGGCCCCGCCTGGTCCAGCCTTGGCCAATACGCCATCTTCAGCGACGTCAAGAACGACACGCTCTATCGCTATATCTGGGAGACGGGCGAGGTTACTGTCTTCCGCCGGCCCTCCTTCTCCACCAACGGCAACAGTTTCGATTTCCAGGGCCGCCAGCTTTCGACCCAGGATTTCTTCCGCCGCGTGGTGCGCTGGGAAGCCGACGGTTCGATGACGGTGCTGGCCGACAACTACAATGGCACCCCGCTCAACTCGCCCAACGATCTCGCCCCGCACAAGGACGGCAGTGTGTGGTTCACCGATCCGCAGTTCGGCGGCAATCTGGCGGAAGGCCATCCCGATGACGGCGATGGGCCGATGAATGGCGGCGGCGTGCGCGATCCCAATATCGGCAACACCGGCGTGGGCATCAGCAAGGCCGGCGGCATGCATCAGCGGCTTCCGATGAATGTCTACCGCGTCGATCCCAGCGGCAAGGTCGAGATCGCGGTTCCGTTCGAACAGGGCCTTGCGCCCAACGGCATCTGCTTCTCGCCTGATTACACCAAGGTCTATGTCATCCGCGGCGGCGGCATTTCGGTGGGCGATTTGCAGGGCACGCGCGTGGCGAACCTGCGGCCCTTCACCGATTGCATGGTCGATGGTGTGCATTGCAGCCCCGATGGCATGCGGCCCGACCGTGCGGGCAATATCTGGTGCAGTTCGGCCGCGCCCTTGGGCTATGCCGGTGTCACGGTATGGAATCCGTCCGGAAAGCTGATCGGCCGCATCCGCCTGCCGGAAGGCTGTGCCAATCTCTGTTTCGCCGGGCCCAAGCGCGACCATCTGTTCATGGCCGCGACCCAGTCGATTTATCTGCTGCGGGTGAACATCCAAGGGGCTTCGCCGGGTTGACACACCCGCCCGCGCGGGCTCCCCTTCCAGCCAGAACATAACAGCTGGGAGGCTTTCCATGACATTCGATTTGACACGCCGCTTGATGCTCGCGGGTGCGGCCGCATCCGCGCCGACTTTGGCGTTTGCGCAGAGCAAGCCGCAATTCGCGCCGCCCAGTTCGATCCTCAACGGCCGCGTCTATGGCCCCGATGCGCCGCCCAATACCTATCCCGATCCCGATATCCTGATCCTGGACCCCAGCGCCAACGACATCTTCATCGGCCACTCCTCGATCAAGCGCGTCAAGACCGGCTTTTTGTGGGCGGAAGGTCCGGCCTGGAGCAGCGAAGGCCAGTATGTCGTGTTCAGCGATGTCTCCGCCGACATCCAGTATCGCTATATCTGGGAAACCGGCGAGGTCACGCCGTTCCGCCGCCAGTCTTTCAATTCCAACGGCAACACTTTCGATTTCCAGGGCCGGCAGATTTCCGCCCAGCACTTCCTGCGCCGCCTGGTGCGCTGGGAGCTTGACGGCTCGATGACGGTGCTGGCGGACAGTTACAACGGCCAGCCGCTGAATTCGCCCAACGACATCGCGCCCCACAAGGACGGCTCGATCTGGTTCACCGATCCCTATTACGGCGCGCAGCTCGCGGAAGGCCATCCCGATGACGGCGTCGCCGTGATGAACCCGACGGGTCACGCCAATGGCAATCTCGGCAATGGCGGCGCCGGCATCCCCGGCTCGCGCCATCAGGTGCGCCCGCCTTGCATCTATCGCTGGGATCCCAGCGGCCGTCTGGACGTCGTGCTGGAAGGCAAGCCCGGCCTGGTGCCCAACGGCATCGCCTTCTCGCCCGACTATTCGAAGGTCTATTTCGTCTGGGGCGCCAACATGGATGTGGCCGATGTGGTGGGCAACAAGATCGCCAACCAGCGCCGCTTCAGCGACGGCATGGTCGATGGCGTGAAGTGCGGCTTCGACGGCCAGCGTGTCGATGTGGAGGGCAATGTCTGGTGCGGCTCGACCTCGGTGCCCGGTTATATGGGCGTGACGGTATGGAACCCGGCCGGCAAGTGCATCGGCCGCATCCGGCTGCCGGAAACCTGCGCCAATCTCTGCTTCTGCGGCCCCAAGCGCGACTGGCTATGGATGTGCGCCTCCCAGTCCGTGTATCTGGTGCGGACGGGTACCCAGGGGGCAGCTCCCGGCTAATTGTGGGGCCTGACGGCGCGTCAGGGGCATATCTGGGGTGGCGGATTCATCCGTTTACGGAGGGGGGGCGGAGCCTTACGATGGGGGCCAGAAGTTCCCTCCTCCCGAAAGTCTCCCATGCCCAAACTGCCCGACATGTCCGCTGCCTCCGTGAAAAGCCGCGAGGCGCTGACCAAGATTTACAAGGCGTCCAAGCCCAAGGAAGTGGCGCCCGCTCCGCCCAAGGTGCGGGTGGCCAAGGGCCGCTAAAATCGAAAAGCCCGTCAGAGATGGCGGGCTTTTTCTTTTAGTTATTCAGACCGAGCTTCTCAGCCAGATAGACGAAGGAGAGCCCCACATCTCCGCCGCCTGACGGTGATCGGCGGCCGCCGCATGGCCACCATCGGTGTTCTCATAGAACAGAACCTCGGCGCCCAACGCTTCCATCTTCGCCGCCATCTTGCGCGCATGCACCGGGGTCACCCGGTCATCGCTGGTGGCGGTGACAAAGAAGACCGGGGGATAGCTCACGCCCGCCTTCACATTCTGATAGGGCGAATAGGTCAGAATGTAATCGCGCTCCGCCGGGATGGCGGGATCGCCATATTCCCCGATCCAGGAGGCGCCGGCGCCGATGTGGGTGTAGGCGATCATGTCGATCAGCGGCACCTGACAGACCACGGCGCCGAACAGCTCCGGCTTCTGCACCATCACGGTTGAGACCAAGAGCCCGCCATTGGAACCGCCCATGATGCCCAGCTGTTTGGGCGTGGTCAGCCCGCGGCGCGCCAGATCCGCCGCCACCGCCTCGAAATCGTCATAGGCGTGCTGGCGCTTTGTCTTGACCGCCGCGTCATGCCAGCCGGGTCCGAATTCGCCGCCGCCCCTGATATTGGCCACCACATAGATGCCGCCATGGGCAAGCCACAGCCGCCCGAAATTGGCGCTGTAGGACGGCGTCAGCGAGACCTCGAACCCGCCATAGCCGTAAAGTATGGTGGGCGCAGGACCGGCGAGATTTTTTGGCCTTGTGACAAAATAAGGAACCTTCGTTCCATCTTTGCTGGTGGCCTCGAATTGCTCGGTGACAAGACCAGACGCATCAAACCGTGCCGGCAGCGACTTGATCGGTTTGGGATTGTCGCTGCCGTCATCGAAATACAGCGCGGGCGGCGTCAGATAATTCTCGAAACTGAACAGCGCCTGCGGTCCGAAATCGTTGACCGAAATGATATCGGCGGCGCCCTGCCCCGGCAGCGCAAGACGCTTGTCGGTCCAGCCTGTACCCTCGTGCGCGAACACATGCACCGAGCCGATCACATTGTCGGTGATGGCGGCATAGATGCGGTCACGGCCTGTGCCCACGCCTTCGATGCTCTGGCGCGGACCGGGCGCGAAAATCAGCTGCGGGGCAACGCCATCTTCAAACGCCACCAGCGCACCCTTGGCGAAGTGCGCACCGTCCTTTGTATAATCCTCGCGCAAGGTGGCGATCAGGGCGCCATCGATCATGCCCTTCACATCCGCCGACAGTGGCAGGTCGAGCTTGCGGACCTTTGCGCCTTCGACCGCGAAATATTCCGTCTCGAAAAAGCTAACAGCCCGAACAACCAGGGCGAAATTGCCGTCTTTGGTATGAAATGTCGCCGGCGCCACCAGCACGTCTTCGGGCTTGCCTTCATAGATCACCGGCGCATCGGCGACTTTTGTGCCGCGCTTCCACAGCCGCACGGTGCGGGCATAACCCGATGTGGTCTGGGGGCCTGACGCGGTGGCGAACAGCACGGTGTCATCATCGAGATAGTCCATGTCGCCCTTGGCTTCGGGCAGGCTGAAACCATCGGTCGCCAGTTTCATCGTCTTCAGGTCGTATTCGCGCACCACCGCGGCATCGCCACCGCCGCGCGACAGGCTGATCAGGCAGCGCGTCTCGCCCGGCGAACAGCTTGAGCCCTTGAAGACCCAGTTCTCGCTCTCCGCCTTCGCCAGGGCGTCGATGTCGAGCAGCACCTCCCAGTGCGGTGTTGGGTTCTGATAATCGGCCATGGTAGTCCGCCGCCACAGACCCTTGGGGTTATTGGCGTCCTGCCAGAAATTATAGACATGGCCATGGCGCAGGCTGCCCATGGGGATGCGGTCGGTCGCATCCATGACCTGGAGAATGGAGTCGTAATTCTTCTGGTAGCGCGCATCCGCCTTCAGCGGACCCAGCGACCGGTCGTTTTGTTCCCGCACCCATTGGAGCGGCTTTGCCCCATGGACATCTTCCAGCCAGGCATAGGGATCATCGCTTGCGGTCACGGCAAAAGCTCCTGAGGCGAGGACACAATCAAGCAAGAGGGCAAAGAGGCTCAATCTCGCGCGCATGGTCTGTCCGGCAATTCTCGGCCCAAGATGGGAATTTTCTCTTCGTTCGGCAATGGAAAACGGCGCTGCGGCCCACTATAAGGCCCCATGACCGCTTTCCTGAAAATGCACGGCCTGGGCAATGATTTTGTGGTGTTCGATGCCCGCGACAGCGCCTTTGCGCTCAGCCCGGCGCAGGCCAGGGCCGTGTGCGACCGGCATTTCGGCATCGGCTGCGACACGGTGGTGGTCATCCGCCCCGGCGGTGCGGCGGCCGATGCCAGCGTGCTGTTCTACAATGCCGATGGCACGGAAGCGGAATCCTGCTTCAATGCCAGCCGCTGCGTGGCGCGGCTGCTGCTGGATGAACGCGGCCTCGCCCGGGTCAAGCTTTCCACCAAGGGCGGCATGCTGGTGTGCAGTGACGCCGGCAGGGGCCAGGTCACGGTGGATATGGGCGAGCCCCGTCTGGACTGGAGCCAGGTGCCGGTCGCTTCCCAGGTGGACACCACCAACTTCCCGCTGGATATCGGCGGCACGTCGGTTCCGGTCAGCGCGGTTTCCATGGGCAATCCCCATTGCGTGCTGTTCGTCCCCGACGCCGAAAAGGCGCCGCTCACCACCCTGGGTCCCAAGATCGAGACCCTGCCCTTCTTTCCCAACCGCACCAATGTGGAATTCGCCCAGGTGCTCGATCAGGGCCGCATCCGCATGCGGGTGTGGGAGCGCGGCGTGGGCGTGACCCTGGCCTGCGGCACCGGCGCCTGCGCCACCGCCGTTGCCGCCATCCGCCGGGGCCTCACGGGCCGCAAGGTGGACCTGGTGCTGGACGGCGGCACCCTCAAGATCGAATGGCGGGAGGAAGACGGCCATGTCCTGATGGCCGGTCCCACCGCAACCCCCTTCCGCGGCCGGGTCGATCTGGACAGGTTATGACGGTTGAAGTCCTGACCTTCGGTTGCCGGCTCAATGCCTATGAGAGCGAGGCCATCAAAAACCGCGCCCGCGAGGCGCAGCTGCAGGGTTGCGTGGTGGTCAATACCTGCGCGGTGACAGCGGAGGCCGTGCGCCAGTCGCGCCAGGCCATTCGCCGGCTCAAGCGGGAAAATCCGCAACGTCGCATCATCGTCACCGGCTGCGCGGCGCAGATACAGCCCGAGACCTATGCCGCCATGAACGAAGTGGATGCGGTATTCGGCAACACAGAAAAACTGGACGCCCAGGCCTATGCCGATTTCGGCATAGGCGAGACCCTGCGCATTCGCGTCAATGACATCATGAGCGTGCGCCAGACCGCGTCGCAGATGGTGGATCATTTCGAGGACCAGACCCGGGCTTTCCTGCAGGTGCAGAATGGCTGCGATCATCGCTGCACCTTCTGTGTGATCCCGTTCGGGCGCGGGCCCGCCGCAGCGTGCCGATGGGCGCGGTGGTCAGCGAGGCCCTGAGGCTCACAGAAAAGGGCTTTGCCGAAATCGTGCTCACGGGCGTCGATCTGACGTCCTATGGCGCGGACCTGCCGGGCACGCCGTCACTTGGCGCGCTGGCGCAAAAGCTGCTGAAGCTGGTACCGGCGATCAAGCGCCTAAGGCTCTCGTCCATCGATTCCATCGAGGCCGGCGCCGATCTGATGCGCGCCATCGCGCAAGAAGAGCGGCTAATGCCGCATTTCCATCTCAGCGCCCAGTCGGGCGACGACATGATCCTCAAGCGCATGAAACGCCGTCACACCCGTGCCGACACCGTCGCTTTTTGTGACACGGTCAGGCGCACCCGGCCCGATGCCGCCTTCGGCGCCGACCTGATCGCGGGCTTTCCCACCGAAACCGACGCGATGTTCGAAAACAGTCTCAAGCTGGTCGACGATGCGGGCCTGTCGCAGCTGCATGTTTTTCCCTTTCACCCCGCGCCGGAACGCCGGCCGCGAAGATGCCGCAAATCCCACGCGCCCTAGTCAAGGAACGCGCCGCGCGTCTGCGCGCGCATGGCGAGGAAGCGTTGGGCCGCCGCCGGATGCCATGCGGGGCACCCGTCATATCGTGCTGGCGGAAAAAGGCGGCATCGGGCATACGCCCTGTTTCACGCCGGTATCCTTCGACGGCCCTATATTCGCGGAACGCTGGTACCGCTCACCATCACCGGCCGCGCCGGCGGCCATCTGACAGGCGTTCTGCCATGAGAACCTTTGGCGAGGCGCCGCCGCCGCCCACCTTCTTCGATCGTCTGAAGTCCGGCCTGGCCAAGACGCGGGCTGGCCGAGATCCTGACGCTTACCAGGAAGAAGCTCGATGCCGCGACCTTGGCGGAGCTGGAGGAGGCGCTGATCCGCGCCGACATGGGCGCGGGCCTGGCGCACAAACTGGCGGCCGCCGTTGGCAAGGGCCGCTATGACGCCGAAATCTCGGGCGCGGAACTGAAGTCGATCCTGGCGAGCGAAATCGCTGCCCTGCTGGCGCCGGTTGCAGAAGCCGCTGACCGTGGAAGACGGCAAAAAACCTTTTGTCATCCTGGTTGCCGGGGTCAACGGCACCGGCAAGACCACCACCATCGGCAAGCTCGCCAAACGGCTGGGCGAGGAGGGCGCGAAAGTGACCTTGGCCGCCGGCGACACCTTCCGCGCCGCGGCCATCGAGCAGTTCAAGGTCTGGGCCGGACGCGCCAAGGCGGAATTCGTCGCCACCAAGCCCGGCGGCGATGCCGCGGGGCTGGCCTTCGAGGCGCTGGAAAAGGCCCGCAGCAATGGCAGCGACATCCTGCTGATCGACACAGCGGGACGTTTGCAGAACAAGGCCGGGCTGATGGCGGAACTGGAAAAGATCGCCAGGGTGATCAAGAAACTGGACCCGAGCGCGCCCCATGCGGTGCTGCTGGTGCTGGATGCCACCACCGGCCAGAACGCGCTGTCCCAGGTGGAAGCCTTCTCGGCAGTAGTGCCGGTGACCGGGCTGGTGATGACCAAGCTGGACGGCACCGCCAAGGGCGGCATTCTGGTGGCCCTGGCGGGGCGTTTCGGCCTGCCGGTACATTATATCGGGGTGGGGGAAGGCGAGGACGACCTGCAGCCCTTTAATGCCCAGGACTTTGCCAGGGCGCTGGTCGGCGCCGACAACCCCGGGAGGGCAGCGTGAACCCGCAACTGCGCCGGCTGGCCCTGGATCTGGGGCCGCTGCTGATTTTTTTCGCAGCCTTCAAGCTTGGGGGGTTTTTCGTGGCGACCGCGGCCTTCATGGCGGCGGTCATCATTGCGCTGGCGTTGGGCTATGCGATCGAGAGAAAAATTTCACCCATGCCGTTGTTCACCGCGGTCATGGTGATGATCTTCGGCGGCCTGACCCTGTATCTGGAAAACAAGACGTTCCTGAAGGTGAAGGTCACGGTGATCTATGCCTTCTTCGGCCTGACCCTGCTGGGTGGTCTTTCTTTCAATCGTCTTTTTATCAAATACGTCTTCGCCCAAGCCTTTGAATTGACAGACAGTGGCTGGCGCAAGCTGACCTGGCGCTGGGGCGGTTTCTTTCTTGTGCTGGCCGCTATCAATGAAGCGGTGTGGCGTAACACATCGGATGATGTGTGGGTCACGTTCAAGGTCTGGGTCATTCTGCCCCTGATCTTCCTGTTCGCGCTCGCACAGACGCCACTGGTGATAAAACATCAGGCGCCGGATACGAACGGAAACAACGCGCAACAATGATGCGCAGGTGCGGCATACCGCACGCGGACAATCAGCCTGACGAACTATTGCAAAGACTTATGGGCGGTCGAAAGGCCGTCATACCATTCATTGTGCTCCCCGGCCGCACAGATCACGCGGCGAAACCGCTGGATACGCGCGAGACCGGAGGCGGATCACATTGCGCACCCTTTGCAAAGACGAATTGAGAAAATTTGCGCATGGACTTCTGAGCGCAAAACCGTTTTAACTGCCCGTCCGGAGCGCGCCACTTTCCTGTAACCCGAATGCGGGACACGATTGAAGCTGCACGCGGTCCGTGAGAGCGTAGAAGTCAAAAGGGGTTCACGGATGATGAAGGGGCAGCGCAAGCCGGGGAATGGTTTTGACCTTTCCGAAGCGCCCTCTCACCTGATCCGCCGCTGCCAGCAATTCTACGGCGATCTTTATGCGCGCGAAGCCGGTGGCAAGGAATTGACCAAGCAGCAGTTCACACTGCTCTGCGCGCTGGAACAGAATGACGGCGTCAGCCAGACCGCTTTGGTCGAGATCACCGGCATCGATCGTTCGACCTTGGCGGAAATGGTTCGCCGCATGCTGGAAAAAGGCCTTCTGTCGCGCGAGCGCACCGAAGAAGACCAGCGCGCCAATGCGGTGGCGATCAGTCCGTCCGGCCGCAAGGCCCTGCGCGCGCGCGCGCAATGCCGCCGACCGCGCCGAACGCGCCCTTTTGGAGGCCCTGCCCCTCCCCGAGCGTCAGAAATTCGTCAAGGCGCTCAGCCAGATCGCCCAGGCCGCCGAAGCGCTACGGCGCCAGGCGCGCCAAGCCGCCGCACAACGCCCGCGCGGCGGGAAGCGGCGGCTGAATCTCTTAGACCGTGATGACCAGTAGTGCCCAGAGGAGCTTTGCTGCCGGCGACGCCCGGATGCGGCGCGGCGTCGGTAGCGGCGCGGCGGCTGGCGGCCGTCTCATGCGCTGCAGCGGCGCAACACCTTCGTCTTTTCCAGCGCCGCCGCGAACTGAGGCTGTTGCGCCTGTTGCGGCATGGCCAGCCGGGACCGCGCCTCGCGGGCGGCCTGTTGGGCGGCAATCAGGGTGGCGCTGACTTGCATATGCCCAACCTGACAAAACAGGGTTAGGAAAGTCTTAACCTCAAGGATTGGCCTCGGCCGCCTGGATCGCCGGCATCACCTGACTGCTCAAGACCCCGTCGGTGAGCGGCCCCACATATTTGAGGCGGATGATGCCCTTGCCATCCACCACAAAGGTCTCGGGCACGCCATAGACGCCCCATTCGATGGAGGCCCGGCCATCATCGTCACGGGCAATGCGGCTGAAGGGATTGCCCACCTCACCCAGGAAGGCGCGGGTGGCATCCGGCTTGTCTTTCTGGGTCATGCCATACAGGGCGATGCCCGGCACATGGCTCAGCGCGCGAAGCTGGTCCACCTCGGTGCGGCAGGGCGCGCACCAGGAGGCGAAAACATTGATCACGCTGACATGGCCGCCGCCAGGTCGGCGGGGGTGAAGGCCGCGTGTCTGGGCATCGAGGCCGGCAGGTCGAGACGCGGCGCGGGCTTGTTGAGCAGAGCCGAGGGAGATGTCGTGGGCGCGGGCGCCCACAGGCTCCGGAACAGGAAAAAGGCCAGCAAGGCGAAGCCCGCGACCGGCGCGAGATAGATCCAGCGGCTCATGTGTCTGGCGCGGCTGTGCCGCGCGGGGTTTTCTCCAGCGCCGCCAGTTTCGCCTTGGCCCGGCGCCAGGCCCTCACCGTCCACACCGTGGCGCCAATAATCGCCACGGCCGAAATGCCATAGGCAGGCCAGATGTAGACGCCATAGGCACCCATGTCGAAATTCATGACGCGGCCTGTCCGCATCAGGTTGCGGGCGCGCCGTTCCAGGATCGCGGTTCGGATGCGCACCATCCAGAGCGTGACGAACAACAGCATATAGCCCAGCATCATGATCAGCAGCGGCGCCAGGATACACCGGCGCCATCTTGCCGGCCATGATGCTTTCGCCCTGGTGCAGCGTGCTCCACCAGTCCACCGAGAATTTGATGATGGGGATGTTCACCGCGCCGACCAGCGCCAGAATGGCGCAGGCGCGGGCGGCGCGGGTTTCGTCTTCGATCGCGTTCCACAGCGCCATGTAGCCGAGATAGAGAAACAGCAGCAGCAGGAAGCTGGTCAGCCGCGCGTCCCACACCCAATAGGTGCCCCACATCGGCTTGCCCCATAGCGAGCCGGTGACCAGGCCCAGCGCGGTGAACAAGGCGCCAAACGGCGCGGCGGCGCGCGCGGCGGTATCGGACAGGGGATGGCGCCACACCAGCGAGAAGAGCGAGCAGACCGCGATGGCGCCATAGCGCCAGTCCGCCACGAAGTCCGCGGGCACATGGATGAACATGATGGCCGACGGTGGTGCCCTGCTGATAGTCGGGCGGCACGGAGAACCCCAGATAAAGGCCGCCGCCAAGCACAGGGCCGTGGCAGTGGCCAAGACAGGCAGCACCGCGCCCGACAGGCGCATGAATTCATGCGGGTTGGCATAGCGGAACAAACTGCATTCTACTCTTTTAGCCGGCCAGATTAAGACGGACGCATGCCGCGGCGGCAAAGGGACTTAGCAGCACCGCGGCAAGCGCAAAAGCCGCCAGAAGCCCAGGGCGCCGCCTGCGGCCACGCCCGTCCAGCGTAGCCGCCACCGCGCCGGCGCCGAAAATCACCGCCGGCGCCAGCAGAGGCAGAATGATCAGGGGCAGGATCAGCCCACCGCGCTTGAGCGACAGGGTCAGGCTGGCGCCGATGGCGCCCATGGCGCTGACCGCGGGCGTTCCGATCAGAAGCGACACAAACAGGATGGCGGTGGCCGGCCCCGGTAGATTGAACAGCAGCGCCAGCAGCGGCGACAGCAAGGTCAACGGCAGGCCGGTGGAAAGCCAATGCGCCGGATCTTGGCCAGCGCGGTCAGTTCCAGCGGCAGCGGCGACAGTGCGATCACATCCAGGCTGCCATCCTCGAAATCACCCTGGAACAGCCGGTCCAGCGACAACAGCGCCGCCAGCACCGCGCCACCCACAACACACCGCCCGCCACCCGCGACAGAAGATGCAGATCCGCGCCCACGCCCAAAGGCACCAGGGTCGCAACCAGGGCGAAGAAGGACAGCGCCAGGGCGGCGCTGCCGCCGCTGCGGGCCGCGAGCTTGATGTCGCGCAACAGAAGTGTGGTGAAGACGCTCACAGCTTCAGGCTTTCATTGCCCAGGCCGAGCGGATCGTGGGTGGCGGCGATGATGATGCCACCCTCGCCGCAATGGCGCGCCATCAGCTGCGCTACCAAAGCCTGGCCAGACGTGTCGAGCGCCGCGAAGGGCTCGTCCAGCAGCCAGAGCGGACGGCGCGAGACCAGAAGGCGCGCCAGCGCCAGACGCCGCCGCTGCCCGGCGCTGAGATAGCGGCAGGGAAGCTCAGCCTGGCGCGCCAGCCCCACCTGCGCCAGCGTGGCGGGAAGGTCTGCACCGCGCACGGCATGAAGCCGCGCATAGAACGTAAGCTGCTCGAGCACCGTCATCTGGGGTTTGAGGCCATCCAGATGCCCCAGCCAGCCCACCAGCCGGCCACGCTCTTCCGCATCGTCACTTTCGGTTTCGCCCGTCTTGACCAGGATGCGGCCGCTCACGGGCGCAAGGAAGCCCGCGATCAGGCGCAGCAGCGAGGTCTTGCCAGAGCCATTGGCGCCTTCCACCGCCAGCGCCTGCCCGGCGCGCACGCGAAAAGACAGGCCGTCGAACAGCCGTCTTTCGCCACGTGCACAGGCGAGCTTTTCGGCAGTGAGGGATGTGATCATCCTATCCATTCTCCATGGGCGGCCCTGAGCCGCCCATCTAACTTTGTTGGAACAAGATGGATGGCCGGGTCAAGCCCGGCCATGGAGAATGGGGAAAGATGACGCTAACGATTGAGATGCGCGTCAGAAATCGCCCCAGTGCATTTGTCGATACTTATATAGAACTGACCACCACCCGCCGAAATCAACACTGTCTCTTGCCCCCTATCAGCATCGGGCTCCGATTTTGGCGGTGGCGCGTTATGTATTTGTCCCACTGCCCAATGGTCGCCTTCATCTTCCGCAACGATAATGGGGAATTTGTCCAGATCTTAGGCACAACCGCGCGGGCGACTGCCCGATAGATCGCTTTGGCCGCGACTGCGGTTGGAACAAGATATTCCGAACCTAGCCCGCGCCCAGGACACGGGAGCGCCTTCTCTTGCGCTGCCAGCTGGCTGACGCTCACACTCGGCGCAAGGAAGATAATCGTCGCGAGAGCAAGTCGCCGCATACAGCCTCAATACATATGTTGTCCGCCGTTGATCGACATCGTACGTCCAGTGATGAAACCACCCTCATCAGCGACCAGAAACAGCACGCCGCGGGCGATCTCTTACGCCTTCCCCAGCCGCCCCACCGGAATGCGGGCGACGATCTTTGCCAGCACGTCCGCCGGCACCGCGGCCACCATGTCGGTATCGATATAGCCCGGCGCGATGGCGTTGACGGTGATGCCCTTGGCAGCACCCTCCTGGGCCAGCGCCTTGGTGAAGCCGTGGATGCCGGACTTGGCGGCGGCATAATTGACCTGGCCATATTGGCCGGCCTGGCCGTTGATCGAGCCGATGTTGACGATGCGGCCGAAACTGCGCTCCAGCATGCCGTCCCAGGCCGCCTTGCACATGTTGTAGCAACCGCCCAGGTTGGTATCGACCACCTCGTCCCAGGCCGAACGGCTCATCTTCTTCATGGTGGCGTCGCGGGTGATGCCGGCATTGTTGACGATCACGTCCACCGGGCCCAGCTCGGCCTCGACCTTCTTCACGCCCGCGATACAGGCGTCGAAATCAGCACGTCCCATTTGTAGGCCTCGATGCCGGTCGTTCGGTAAAGGCCTTGGCGCGGTCGTCATTGCCCGCATAGTTCGCCGCCACCGTGTAACCGGCATTCTTCAGCGCGACCGAAATCGCTTCGCCGATGCCGCGCGTGCCGCCCGTTACCACCGCTACCCGTGCCATATGCTTATCCCCCTTTTGCTTTCTCGCCCAAAAGCAGTTAGGCGCGGTTTTTCGGCGCGTTTCAACAAAGAACGATGCTGCGGTGCAGTGCTAGCGTTCGACGGTGAGCGCGATACCCATGCCACCGCCGATGCCGGGAGCATCGACCCCGCGAGCGTCAGCGAGCGGCTTCCGGGCGGGCGCTAAAACGGAAGCTATCGCTCAACCGTCAGGGCAATACCCATGCCGCCGCCGATGCACAGCGTGGCGAGGCCCTTCTTGGCGTTGCGCTGCCCATCTCGAACAGCAGCGTGGTCAAAATGCGCGCGCCCGACGCACCGATGGGGTGGCCGATGGCGATGGCGCCACCATTGACGTTCACCCTGGCCGGGTCCCAGCCCATGTCCTTGTTGACGGCGCAGGCCTGGGCGGCGAAAGCCTCATTGGCTTCCACCAGATCCAGATCGGCGGCTTTCCAGCCGGCCTTCTGCAGCGCCAGGCGCGACGCCGGGATGGGGCCGGAGCCCATCACCTTGGGGTCCACGCCGGCCTGCGCCCAGCTGACGACACGGGCGAGCGGGGTCAGGCCGCGGGCGGCCGCCTCCTTGACGCTCATCAGCACCAGAGCGGCTGCGCCGTCATTGATGCCGGAGGCGTTGCCGGCGGTGACAGTGCCGGCCTTGTCGAAAGCGGGGCGCAAGGCCGCCATAGCTTCGAGCGTGGCGCCGTCGCGGATATATTCGTCGGTATCGACCACCGTGTCGCCCTTGCGGCCCTTGACGGTGACGGCGACGATTTCATCCTTGAATTTGCCGGCCTTCTTCGCGGCCTCCGCCTTGTTCTGCGAAGCGACGGCGAACTCGTCCTGCTCGTCGCGGGTGATCTGCCATTCCTTGGCCCCCAGCGCGCAGCAACTGCTCGACGCAGACGGCGTGGACCACCGCCAGCGGGTGGGTCGAGCCCCAGGTGGGGTTGCCGCAGCCGGTCACCGTCCCCGCGACGTCGATTAGGTCCTTGACGCCAAAGTGCAAGCTGTCGAGCGTTCCAGCGCCGGTCGGCGGCACGTCGAGCCGGGCGACGAGGGCGCTTTTGCGGGAAGGGGCGATGGTCATGGTGCAGACTCCTATATGAATACCCCGAAGGGGTTTAATACCAAAGCCCAGGGTTGCGCTTTGCGCACCCTGGGAAATCGAACCGAAATGCCGATTTACCCCGAAGGGGTTACATCAAATTAGTTCCAAATATATCGCTCATCCCATTCCAGGCCATACTTGGTCAACAAGCTGCATATTGCTCTGCCTCATCGCGAATCTTTGAATTTTCCAGCGTGGAACGACGGTCTTTCGTTGAAAAACAATGTGCAGATAATTGCGCAAGTGATTGCGGCATGATGGAACCCCGTTGGGGTAAAGACCAATTTCGGACAGGTTTCCCAGGGGTGGCGCGAGCTTGCCACCCTGGGCTTTGGTATGAACCCCTTCGGGTAAAGACAAGAAAATTCCAGTCGTTTTCAATGAGAAGCATCGCACTTCCCGGCTCTTTTCGAAGGATCGGCCGAGTTCAGTTGCGCGGGTGCCATTTATTGGCAAGCCAAACTGGAATTTGGCCCGCGCGATTCATTTTTGAGGTCGCCACTTGATGTTGCCAGATTGGTGAACGTCGAGCCGTTTCCCAAACACGTTCGAATTCGCCGACTTTGATTTGCGCGCGACCGTCCCCACATCCCCTGTTTGCAGTTACGGTTCATCTGCGCGTTGGCAAGCATCCCAAAATCATCAATCCAGTGGATACGGTCGTAGCTCAGTATGTTTCCGTTTTTGAATACATCGACCTGACGAACTGCCCAGAGGTCATCTCCGATTTCCAAATAGCGAGTGTAGCGACCCCAGGACGCCGCCGGCTCCAAAGCAGCGGGTTCTTGCCCAATCGCTTTCACGTAATACATCCCTACCGGTTGAAGGGATCCTGGAGAACGTGTCGTATCGTCCGATCACTAACGCTGTCCGATATTTCGGCGGCGATCTTGATTCGCAGAGCCAATGCCAACTACTTCGGCCCGATACGGATATTCGCCCCATCGGGAAAACCTCTTCCACCAGAAGACCTGGTCTCCGGGACGAAACCGATGGTGCATTGAGACTTCCTCCGATCGAACCTCCTCGCAAAGCCGCGGGAGATTTGGATGAATTTATCTTCGCGACCCAAATTTTTCTTTTCAATCTACCGCTTGTCTCGGGTGCCTCACCCCGACACCCAACGCATTTTGCAGTCGCTCAATCTGCTCCGCCATCGGCCGCGGAGGCAAGGGCGTTTTCTGACCCAACCGCCCCTCGACGCGAAGCCAGACGAATGCAGGCCCCGGTCCGCTCATCGCTTCCGCCGTGCCCGCCTGCCAAGTGTTCTCGTTGTCGAATTGATAGAGATGCGCCCAATCCCGGCCGCCTGTGCGAAAGCGGCGAAATCGGTGGTTCCCGTGCCCGCCACCGGTTGGCCGCCCGTCACTTCGTAAAGGCCGTTGTCGAAGAGGACGACGTGCAGTGGCGCGGGATGGCTGGCCACTGTCACCAATGAACCGAGATTCATGAGCAACGAGCCGTCACCCATTAGTGAGATGTCGGTGCGCTGGGCCTCGCCTAGGGCGAGGCCCAACCCAAGGGCAATTCCCTGCCCCATGCTCGACGGGATATAGGCAAAGTCCAGCGGCGTGTCCGACAGACTCGGCCAGATTCCCGAGGAGCCCATCGTGCTCACAACGATTCTCTCGCCTCGCACGGCCGCGAGCGCCTCGAGCGCCCGGCGCTGAGTCATCATGGCGTCACTCCGCAATGAGGATGGCCCCGGCCCGGCCCGAGCGCCGAAACGTGCGGTTGGCGGAGATCAGGTCTCCAGCGCCATGGCGGGTCGGGTCGAGAAACTGGAACGGGATTTTCCAGGCGGCGAGAATCGGTTCCGTGAAGACTGGGCAGTTGTCTGAACTCGTGCCGGACTGGTGGGCCAATAGCCCCTAACGCCGACAATCAGGATGAGAGGTAGTTTCAAATCATGAACGATGTTCCGCAGTGCGTCGCCGGCCTCGAACAGGCCGGTGCATTGAATCATGACCATCGGCCGGGCCACCTGCCCAGAAGCAATCCGCCCGCGAGGGCGATCGCCTCCCCCTCCCGCGTGGGCCGAACCAAGCGAATGGAAGAAGATTGCAGCAAGGCGCTTTGCCAGGTGCCGATGAAACTATCGGGAATCCAGACGACATGGGTCGTACCGCACGTCTCCGTACAGCGCCGGTAATAGCGGGACCATCGAGCATGCGTTTCAAGAAATCCGGCTACGGGGAATCGGGAGTGGGGAAATAGGGAGTGGGGAGTAGGGAAATACCCGATTCCCCATTCCCGACTCCCACTCCCGAATTCGGCTATCACTTCGCTTGCGTGCTCCACCAAGTCTTCCACTCGGCGGCCGCCTTCTTCTTGGTTTCGGGTGATGCGTCGATCTCTGGGCCGAAATCCTTTCCCGACAGCGACTTTAGACTCGAGGGCGCTGCCCGCACCACCTCGGCGTCCGCGCCGCCAAGCGCGTTGATCAGATCGGGGACATATTGCCGGTCGTCCTTCAGGCCACACGCGGCCGCCGCGCCGTGGCGGATCTCCCGATTGTCGTCTTTCATCATTTCACGCAGCGTGGCGGCCGTCATCCGCGTCAGCCGCCTGGCCGAGGGCCCTTGCGAGCCTGCTGCTGGGCGTCGCCGGTCAGCGGCTGCCTGCGCGAGGGCCTCGGTATGAACGCTCCCCTTGCTGTCACGCAGCTGAACGAGCAGCGCCGGACGGGCGGCCGGTGCGGCGTTGATTAGCGCAATGCTCCAAACGGGCCGCCTCTTTTTCGAAATCGTTTCCCTGCGCGACGGCGGGAGGCGGGTTCTTGGCAATCGCGGGTTCGGCCTTCGGCTCAACCTTCGGGCGACTTTTACCATCGGGTCATTGGCCGGCTCGACGGGATTCGGCGGCTTGCGATCCGCGATGCCGGGAACGGCGCCGCCGCGCAGCACCGACACGCCCGGATCCTTCACCCTGCCCTTCAGGTTGGCCGTCAAGTCCTTGGCGATGTTGGCCCGACAGAGAAAGAGCAGGGCGAAGCAGGTGCTGATCTCTTCGTTGGCGCCCGGATAACCGCCAGTCTCCCAGTCCTTGTGCCTCCTGCCCATCGACCAGAACGTCGGCCCCCCAAGTATACCAGTCGATTTCGCCGATCGTTTCCAGGCCGTAGATCACCGCGGTCCGTTCCAGCGACCACAAGAAATAGAGATTGCCGTTCAGCTCACCGGTAACAACGCTGGTGTCCCGGGCCCTTTGGCGGCGGCCCTTTCCCATCGGCCAAGTACTTGCCAAGGCACTTCAGCCCGTTCTTGATGGCCGCATCCTCACCGGGATCGTTGCCTTTGTTCGGTTTCCCCGGCTTGCCGTCGGGTTTATTCTTTAGCAGATTTTGCGTGGCGCCGTGCGACACCGCCAAGCTGATCAGGCCCTGGCGCAAGTCATCGCCGGAGTGGATTCGCCGCTCATGTACCCCCAGCCGCCGTCCGGGGATTGCGATCCGAAGCCTTGCTTCCCGTTCAACTCAATCGCCTTGTCGCAAGGGAGCCCGTGTTTGCGGGGGCCCGCACCACAACCCCAGGATGCCGAATTGCGTGTTCGAATTGTCGCCTTCGAGTAGCCCAAATTGTGCCGGGCGGCTCCGGATTGGGCATTTGACTCATCAGTTTCATCCAATTCGACGACTTCCGGATGGAGAGCGGGTTTGTTCTCTTCGGCCTTGGGCTCCTCCTTTTTGGGAGGGTTGGCCTTGGGCTGGGCTTTTGGATCGACCGGCAAATCATCGCGCTGTTCGGGGCCCTTTTTGGGGGTGATCACCAGACGCGATTCCTTGGCCAGTTCCGCCGTGAGCTTGGCCTGTTCCTGGGCGTTGAGCGGATAGCCGCAATCGTAGCTCCAGCCGCCGGAGCGGTTCTGACCGGCCATCAGGCGGTCGCGAGAAACTGGATGATCCCCTCATCGGCCTTGTAGCCCAGCCGGTCGAGGAACATGATGGCAGGGGCGACTTCATAGGTCGCCATCTGTTTCAAGGCGTTTTCGCGAACGAATTTGACGATGTTCGTCAGCGAGCGGTCGTCTTCGGGTATCCCTGGCTTCCAGCAACGCCATGCCGGCGAGGCGCTTCCACGCCGTGCGTGCCGCCGTTGTAGCCCTGTGCGGGGCGTGCATCTCCTTGAGATATTTCGCCCCTTTCTTGATCGCTTTTTGGATGGGGTCGTCGGCCGCCAGTGCGGGCGCTGCCTCGCCGAGGCCGAAGAGAGAAACAGCTACCACCCAGGGGCTGACGCCGCCTCGCATAGAAATGCCCTCGCTCAGAGGATCGACTTGTCATTCATGATTTAGCATACGCTCAACAGAGGCCGTTTGCCAAGAGATTTGGGCAGGAGCGATTTGTTACATCCTTAACGCTCGAATTGGCTTTTTCGTTTGCAGGGGGAAATAGAATTAACCTGGCGGCCCTAACCGGCTAACCGGGCCTCTCACGAGCCCGGCTGCCCGGCCGGCTTTCGCGCGATTCATGTCTGCCCCTTGTGGGCGGTCGCTTGCCGAAGCGGCCAATGATGTAAAAGAATACGGGCGTCAGAAAGATGCCGAACAGAGTGACGCCAAACGGGTCCCAAAGCATAACCGCGCCCACACTGCGGCGAATCTCCGCCCCAGCGCCCGAAGCGAAACAAGGCGGCATCGCGTGGATGAAGCAGAGGTCGCCACGCGGGAGCGTCGGGAGCGGTATTCCCACGCTTAGCAGAGTGCTGAAAAAGTCGGTGCGAGGCAATCTTTCCCCTCTCCCCGGCTTGGAGAATGTTGAATAAGTCGATCGCCGGGTGCCCGCGGCTTTGCGTGAGCATGTCTACCAATGTCGACGGCCTTCTCATGCTCACGCAAAGCCGTGGGCATGGCACCCGCGCACATGGAGACTCTTGTGCTACGAAAAGGCGAAACGCTCTTAATCGGAAAAATCGCCCGAAAAACGCACATCGAATTCCGCGTAGTCGCTGGTGATCTCTTCGCCAACCTGGATGTCCCGAGTCGCATAGGTATGGTCGTCGCGGCAGCGGGTGTTGGGGTTGTCCGAATGGTTGGTGAAACGGGCATCGTCCCCGCACAGCAAATGAGTTGACGTGCCGGGATAACGATACGAGTATTTCAGCGCCGATTCCAGCAGCTGGTGATAATGCTCGAGCTGTTCATCGGTGAGTTCGATGTCGAACCCTTCGGCGAAGACCCAGATGTTCGTCCCCTCGGGCACGAATTGATTGGCAATGAGGCCGAGACCCTGAATAGAGCTCGGCCCAACCGTGGCATCGACTAACAGCACGTGTGCATCTCCCGATGAATTCTTGGGTTTACCGTTTCTCGCTAAGTTCATCAATGAGCTCAAGCACTCGGTATGCACGCTCATCCTCCTCTGACACATCCTTCATCGCTGCCAGCCAGGCGCCGTAACCCTTGATTCGACTTATATCGCCAAGCCGCTTCTGGGTCTCCTTAGTCACGTTCTTGCCTACCCAGTCTCGCAGGTATTTCGCGAGAACCTTTTCTTCGTCGCCGCCGATTTTGAGCAACTTCCCTTCGGCGATCCCGAATGGGACTCTTTTCACTCGCTTCACCATACCTGAGAATGATCCTGACCGCCCGCGGCGCCTTTGGGTTTTTGGGGCCTTGTAGCATAAAGGCCAGCTGTTTCCCCGACGTTTCGGAGAATCCCACGATAATGCTGCCCCCATCGCGAAACATGGTTGTCTGCACCAGTTTGGCGGAGAGGGGAAGATTGATCTTGTCGTTCTGCACAACACCTTCGGAAGTAACCGTCGTTCTGGCTTCTTGTCCAAGTAGACTTGAACTTGTCCCCGCGAGTAAGAGCACGTTTACTATGAGAGTTCTCATTATGTCTCCTTTCAGCCAATTACGGTCGGGTCGGAACGTCATATTCAAGTTCCCATTCGGTCGGTGCCGTTGACCAGAGCAACTCTACGAACAGCGATCGAGCTTCAGAAGGCATCGACGTGCTGCCATGTCTCAAACCAGTTGTCCCGGTTTTCGCCTCATTTCCCAAAGTCTGTGTAGTCCTGAAGCGACGGCTCGAACGACCCCGCCGGATTCCGTGGCAACTTCTCGTTTGACGATCTGCCCCATTTTCCCTGCAACTCCTCCATCGCTTTCGAAAACGTCAAACTCAGAATGATGATCGCCGGCAGCAACACCAGGACGATCCCGGCCAGTCCGCGAAGACGTGCGGAAGCTCGGGAACCCAGTAGAGCAGAGGCCCCGCGAAAAGCAAAAGCGCACTGGACAGTGTCGAAGCTCCCGAAAAAGTGCCCGATGACCAGCAGCGCGAATAACCCCACCAGGCCCAAGCCGAGCAGTCCACGGAGATCCGGCTGGCCGGCAAGCAGTGCTGTGCCAAGGGTTGTGCCAGCAGCGCCGCGGCGAGCGGAAAGCCGACCTGCCCGCAGGTGGCATAGCCGGGAGTACGCACAGATCGCCAGCTGCCTCGCAGTCGAAGGCCAACGCCACCGACAGGCCCCGACTCCGCGAACGCCGCGCCAGCAAGTCCAGTGCCGCCCAACTTCCCACGAGTGCCCCGGCCAATCCGCCGAAAATGAACCATTGCTCGACCGGCGTCCATTCTCGCGAGCCGGGGCCGGCCAGATCCGCGACATAGGTGGAATTAAAAAGGAGAAGGGCGCAGTGCCAGCCGCGATGAGCAATCTCAACGTCCAGGTCAGCCGGCGAATTCGCGGCCAGGACGCCGACAGCAATTCCACCGCGATGATCGACGGAAACACGATCAGCAGCAGCCGGCCCTGATCTTCCTGCAACGAGAGCTTCGACCGGGACCCGAAGAAACAACAGCCGGCGGCAACTCCGACCGGCCGCCCCGAGCAAACTGCCAATGGACGTTTGGGACAGGGGAGACTTTCGCCACCGCCAGCTGAAGAGCACCACGATGGCAGCCGCATAGCCGGCGGCGGCCGCCATGGCTTCGAAATTCAGCACATCGTTTGAAATCGGCAGTCCTCCCCGATGCCTTTGCCTAGATTTTAGCGTCTTCGTCTGACGCGTGGATCTCAATCCGCACTTCGCCGGTCACTCCGCCCAGTCTCCATCCGCCGTCAGTTCGATTTCAAGCAGATTTCTCGCCTCCAGCCGTGTGGTCAGGTCGCAATCAAACTTCGAATTGCCCCGAACCTCTCCGAGTGTCTGTCTGTTCAACGCACGACTCCGGCGGCGGCGACGGGTTCGATGACGAGCCTGACCCGCTCGTTTGCGCCGAGGCCGCTGGGCCGGCCGAATCACCTCGAGTGGACGCGTCGGCCGCGAAAGCCCGCGCCAACCGCCGTTGCGCCACGAGCAAGGGAACTTTCATCCGGGCAGGTTGCGGCAGAGGCGCTTGGGATCGGATGCTTTCGATCGCCGACACTTGCCAAGGGCCGAGCAGGCGGATGCGGTGCGGTTCGTTCATCGGCCTTTGTTCTCCTGCGAGGACTTCCAATTCCCAGAGTAATCGGTTCGATCGGCGTAGGGCGTGTCGAGCGGCGAGCCGTTGGCATGGAAAAGTTCGCTGCTCCTGGGTTGGACCCTCATGGATAAGAGGTGCTGGCCACCGTTCCCCGCTTGTCTTTGCGCAAGCAGATCGGCACTGGAGGGCCGGGATGACACGCGATCGTCCGCAACAGGGCGAGGGCTTCTTCGGAGTCCCTCGGCGGCTCGGCATGGAGTCGTTGGTTGATCCAGTGAATCCGCCCATCGAGCGGATCGTTGATGTCGGAGTTCGTGAGGATATGGATGCCTGGCGACAGGCTTCGCATCCGCAGCCAATCGCCGCCATGGACGACCCACAGCGAATCGGGATCGGCGCAGACGATGTTGCAACCGGCGTAATTTCCCGTTCCAAGCTCCTTCGCCGCCGTTTGGGCGGCTGCCGAGGCGGAACGAGGTCGAGCAAGTCTCTGACGAGCAGGCCGCGGCTGCGTGGGGCGACGGGAACCTTGCTTTTGGGACGATTGGTGACAGCGACGATCAACCGGGTCGCGTTGATGCCGAGCCAGGTTCCGCCGGCCGTGGGATCGAGGCCGGCAACGAAGGGAGCTGGCCCGGCCGAAGGTCGAGATCGGTGCCGCCGCGGGCATACTCTTCTTCTCGATTGGCGGCGAGAATGACCGGGGCTCGTCGTACATGCGGTAGAGGATTGCGAGAAGGCACATCCGGGCAATCCTCACAGTTCCAGCCACTTGCCGATACCCGCCTCTTTCGCTTTGGCCAACACCTTGACCGCCACCGCGATATCTTCCAGGCCGATTCCCAGCGATTTGAATAGCGTCACCTCCTCGCGGCGATTGACGTCCCGGCGTGCGATTGGCCACCAGCCGGCCGATTTCCTGGACGTCGATCCATTCGATGACTTGTGGTCGAAGGCCGCGACAAGGTCGCCCGCCTCCAATTTGCCCTGATCCTTTTGATCGATGAAGATGACGTTGGCTCGCTTCACCACCTCGACGTCGATCTCGCTCTTGGTCAGATAATTCGAGCCGACGATGTTGAGGTGCTGGCCCGGCGAAATCCATTCTCCCTTCAGACAGGGTTCGCGCGCCGACGTGGCGGTCATGACGATGTCGAGGTTTTGCGCGGCCTCCTCGGGCTTGCTCACCGGAATCACTTCCGTGCCGCAGACGGCGGTCATCTCGGCAGCAAACGCCTTGCGGTGCTTCTTCGGTCGGGCTCCAGACGTGGACGCGGCTGATCTGGCGGCACCTTGCACTGGCCGATCAGCTGGGTCCGGGCCTGCTTTCCGGTTCCGAATAGACCGACCGTCGTCGACTCTTTGCGTGCGAGATACTTGGTAGCGACGCGCCTTGCGGCGCCTGTCCGCATCTGTCCCAGAAAGTCGGCC
>CAWHLV010000005.1:0-16913 GCA_963830095.1 uncultured Alphaproteobacteria bacterium | reverse complement strand
TAGATGGCTTGAGCACAGGGGCCAGATACGCCGAAGAAGGCCGCCTGAAGAAGGCATTGGAGCGCGCTTCGCCAGTCCGCCCTCCAATGCCTTCTTGCGCGAGGCGGCCTTCTTCGGCGTATCTCCGCCCTGCTGCTCAAGCCACATCTCCCTGTAAAGAGATACCGCGGTGCTCATCTCAGCTTGTGTCCAACCGTCGGCCGCGTCTGCAGACGCTTTGGCAGGCTTGGCCGGGAGCTTCACCACGTCCACAACGCCAGGCCACGACCACAGTGCGTCGGCGACCAGGTGGGCTCCTTCCGTCCGGTCGTCCTGAGCGAGATGGTCGGGCTATTGCCGTTCATCGCATGGTTCTTTCGCCGCCTGCCGGATTGTCCGGCGCTGACGATCTTTTGCTCACGTCGCGCCGACGCCGCCAGATCGCGGCGAGGTCTTTAGTGGGCACGAGGGCGGCGAAGGCGAACCCGGTTCCGTCACGCTGGGCGAGTAGGGAGTGCGTTATGCCCATCTGCTCGTCTCGCTTCTGCAGGTGCCTCAGTGTCGCGTTCCAGTCGCCATTTCTCAGAGACGCCGAAAGCTGCGCGGCCGAGTATTTGCTGGTTCGCTTCTTACCTTCGGGCCGCCTCCAGCAGAGGCGCACCCGTGCCTTGATCGGCGACCCATCGGGGGCCACCGCGCTCAGCAGCTGGCTAACCGCCGAGCCATGCATGAGACGTTCGTCGTCGACCTCGGAAAATCCTTTTGACAGCAAAAGCTGGCCGATCATCGAGCGCGTGACGCGCTCAGCGGGGGCGACGCCTCTATCGGTTCTGAAAGGCCTGGTGCCGGTAGCCATTTTCGTTATCCCCTTACCCCCGCCGTTTTGCATTGATTGCGACTACCTTGCCAGATTGCGCTGGCGTGGTGCAGTGGCGCGCTCACGCATTCACCAACTGTTTGCGCTTCTCTATTAGATTGCCCCAGCGATATGCGGCTTCAACTTTAGGCAAGCTGCCCGAACACAGGGGCGACGACGTCGAACTAGACGTTCATTCGGGCTCGGCCTTGCCGGGCCCGAGTGCCGCCGCAATCTGCGACCCAATGAGGTTTGCAGCCTTGTGGAGCGGATCAGCGTCTAAGTGGGCATAGCGCTGCGTCGTCCTGGCTTGGGAGTGGCCGAGCAGCTTGCCGACCACTGGCAGGCCAAGCGAACCGCCCACGCCGAGGGACGCAAAGGTGTGGCGCAGGTCGTGGATGCGTAGGCCGTGTCGCTCCTCGCCTGCCCGCTTTTTCTTCTTCGGGCCTGTTTGTTTCCTTCGGCAGTCTCCACTGACGCCTTATCAAGATTGGCGGCGCGCAGGATCGCTGCCCATGGCCGTTTCAGGTCGGCACGGGGCTCGCCTTTCACCTCGCCCGGAATGACGTAAGGGTTACCTTTCACCTGCGGCAGGTCTTCCAGGATACCGAGCGCGACGTCCGACAGGTACAGGGTCTTCCTCCCAGTCTTGGTGTCCGGCAGAAACATCATGCCCCGCTCCCGGTCCACATAATCCCAGCGAGCATGGAGAATTGCGCAAGCGCGCGCCCGTCAGCATCAGCAACCGGATCGCGGCGACCGCATGGGGATCAACTACCGTGGCCCGCTTCTTTTTTGGCAGGTGTTTAGCTTTGGGGCCGTCCTCGTCCACAACCCAAGGTATGCCGACAGTTTCAGCCGCCGTCATGGCCTTGCCCAGTCGACGCAGTTCGTCCGGGGTCAAGTAGCGCTCCCTAGCCCGCTCGGGGTTTCGCTCCAAGCCCTTGCTCGGCGTCACGCCAGCAATTTCGCCCCGTCCGACCGCCCAGTTCCAGACCGTGTCGAACAGGGCCAGACAACGATTGGCGGCGCTGGGCTTGTCCCCCAGTTTGGAGTGGAGCTTCGACACGTCCGACTTGCTGATAGCCGTGATGGGCTTGCCGCCCAGCGCAGGGTACAGATGGAGGCGAAGCAGGCGGCCATACTCCTCGTGCGTCCGCGCCTTCTTCTTCGCCTCAACGTGCAGTTTCATAAAGTCCTCTGCGACCTCCTTAAAGGTGCGGACGTCCTGCCTCGCACGGCGCTCCGCGATTGGGTCTTTGTCCTTTGCGACGTCGCCGGCATTCCTTGGCGTGGTCCCGGGCCTCATCGGGCGTCAGGCGGCCATGTTCGCCCAACGTCATGCGGCGCGACCGTCCGCCCTGGCGGTATTGGACAACGTAGGACTTTGTCGGCGGTAGCTCTTTGCCGTCCTTCCCCTTGCGTGCAGGCATAGCAGCCACGCCGAAGCCCTTGAGGTCTGTGTCCCACATGAAAACCCGGTCTTGGTCGGGTGGGCATGTCAGTGCGTCCACGGACTTTTTGGTGATGCGCTTCCTTGCCATTGCGGTCCTCTCTTAAGCGCTCGGTAAGCGCTCGGTAAGCAAAAAACGGGAAACCGGAGGAACGGCGGGGCTATTGCTGGAAAGAGAAATGCCCGTTTTCCGCGACTTTCGGCAACGCGCGGACACTACCGGAAACCCGGTATTCGGCAAACCCCCAACATGGCATGCAGGAGGTCAGCGGTTCGATCCCGCTTGGCTCCACCAATTTTCGCCCTTCGAGGGCGTGAATTTCCTGAAAAATTGGTGACGGCGAAAATTGGTGGAGCCAAGCTGCCTCGCCTACGCCGCGCTCGCAAACGGCCAAGGCGGCCTAGCGACAGCGTAGCGGCCGAAGCCGAAGCCACGCACCGTTCATCCAACCCACTTGTATCTCCCCGCTCAAGACGCCACTTTTCCGCAATGCCCAAACCCGCCCTCTCCCCCCGCCAGATCGAGCTGATCGCCAAGGCATTGTCCGAACCGCGTCGGGTGGAGATCCTGCGCAAGATCGGCGCCAGCGACGGCACCACCCCCTGCAGCGCGCTCCAGTGCGACAGTGGCATCACCGCCGCCACCTTTTCCCATCACATGAAAGAGCTGGAGAATGCCGGCCTGGTGGAAATCAGCCGCGAAGGCAAGTTCGCCTATCTCAAGCTCAACCGGCCGGTGCTGGACGCCTATCTGGCTGAGCTGGCGCGCATTAGCCCCATCTGTTCCCGATAGCTATTGCCCGGTTCCCGGCTGGTACAGTGCAGATTGCCCGGCCTGGCATTGATGGCCAGGCGGGTGGACATGCCCTCGCCGCCGGAGGTGACGCGATGAAAGCGTCCCACGGCTCGACACGACATCGCCTTCCTCCGCGATAAAGGGCCGTTCGCCTTCGATCAGGAAATTCTCCTTGCCCTCCAGTACAAACCAGAGGCCCGGATAGTTGGCGCGGAAATGGCCCCAATCGCTGTCCGGCGGAAGGGCTTGCGGGGACCCGCGAAAAACTTCCACCGACATGTAGGGGTCTTGCAGGAACGTCGCCGGCGCTGGATGGCCGTCCTGGACCACGTCCTTCTGGAAATCCAGAAACGGCCTGTTGACGGCATCATAGCTTCCACGGCCCTTGAAGCTCGCCTTGATGTAACTGATCCCGCGCTGGGGCAAAGGCGTTTGCGAAATCGGGAATATGGGCGGGTCCGCTGGAACCACCTCAAAGCGCAGCGATGGCTCGCTGCCCACCGTCTCGAGCTTGAAAGGCGTGCGGGCGGGCACCTGGACCAGAAATCCTTTCGAGGCGACGAAGGGCTCCTGACCTTCGATGCTGAAACGGATCTGTCCAGCCTCCACCACCCAGAAGGCGCGGTCATCCGAGAACATGATCGCCTGGGTGCTCTTGCCCGGCGCCATCGCGACATAGCGCGCGACAAAAGCGGGCGTATCCGCGATCGCCTCGGACCAGTCCGCCTCTGTGGCATGGCGCGCGCGAATGTCGGACAGCTTCCAGAGCGGCCGGTTGGGAGCGGCATACGGTACCAGCCGGGACGGCTTGGGTGCCCAGGCCAGTGTGGCCGTCGGTCTGCGTTTCCCTTCCCCCGTTCCCGCAAACAAAAGCGCAAAAGCCGCCAACAGCTGTGACCAGGACCGCATCGGAAAGCCTCCAGACCGAAAAACGGCGCGAAGGTACGTCACTCCCGCCAGGATTGGCAGATGGCTGGCGCCTTATGGCGCGGTCGTCGCCGGCGCGAACTGCGGATTGACCGCTCCGTTGCTGCTGCCGTTGTTGCTGGCGGTGGCCGCCACAAGAACCACGGCAATGACGGCGCCCGAGCCGATCAGGGCCAGGCCGGTATGGGTCTGCTGGGCGGCATGGATGCCGGCTGTTTGGCCGGGCTTGAGGGGCTGCGGCGGGGGAGACGCCGGATGCGGATCCTGGGCAGGCGCAGCTGCTGGCAGCGCCAAAACCAAGCCTGCGGCCGACAATGCCGCCAAAAACCGAAATCCGTTCATCCCAGACTCTATAAGACCTTATTTCAACTGACGAATCTGACGGAATTGCGACCAAAACCCTACGCGGGCTTGAAAACCGCAGACATCATTATGACATCTATCGAACTGTCGAATTATTCAGGAGACGAACATGAGCAAGTTGCAAGACAAAGTGGCGGTGGTGACCGGTGCCTCCAAAGGCATCGGGGCGGGCATCGCCAGGGCGCTGGGCGCCGCGGGCGCGTCCGTGGTGGTCAATTACGCCTCCGACAAGACCGGCGCGGAGAAAGTGGTGGCCGACATCAAGGCCAAGGGCGGCAAGGCGGTCGCGGTGCATGGCGATGTCTCCAAATTCGCAGACGTCACGCATCTGTTCGCCGAAACCAAAAAGGCTTTCGGCAAGCTGGATGTGCTGGTGAACAATGCCGGCGTGTTTAAGTTCGCGCCGCTGGAGCAGACCGACGAGGCGGAATATCAGCGCGAGTTCGGCATCAATGTCTGGGGCACGCTCCAGACCACGCGCGAAGCCTTGCCGCTGTTCGGCGACAAGGGCGGCAGCGTGATCAACATCTCCTCCATCGTCAGCCGCATGGGCATTCCCGGTTCTTCCATCTATGCCGCCACCAAGGGCGCGGTGGACACAATCACCCTGGTGCTGGCTTCTGAACTGGGGCCGCGCAAGATCCGGGTCAATTCCATCAATCCCGGTATGGTGGAAAGCGAAGGCGCCCATGCCGCCGGTGTCATCGGCAGCGACCTGCAGAAGAATGTCGAGGCGAACGCGCCGCTGGGCCGTATCGGCCAGCCGGAAGATGTCGCCAAGGTCGCCGTCTTCCTGGCCAGCGATGACTTCGGGCTGGCTGACGGGGGAACGCATTTCGGCGTCCGGTGGTCACCGCTAGGACCTTCCGGCGCCTCCCTCGCGCTTCGCGCTCGAAGAGGGGCCAGCTTCTGTAAGCTCGCCGTGCTCGCTAACAGAAGCTAGGCCGCCATCGCTAAACACAGATCGTTGAACTTGGCGCATGCCCCGTCTATGACGGGGCATGCGTTTTTCCGGCAAGCATGTGGTGGTGACGGGCGCGGCCTCCGGGCTCGGGCTGGCGATTGCCAAGGCGGCTGAGGCCGAAGGCGCAACCATCACCGCCATCGACCGGGTCGCCTCTACGTTCGAGAACAGCCGCATCTGCGACATCGCCGACGAAGACCAGGTCAGCGCGCGCTTGTCGGGCCTGCCGCGGATCGAGCGGTGGTCAACAGCGCCGGCATCGCGCGGCGCGCCAAGGTCGATGAGACCCGATGGCGGATTTTGACGCGGTGATGGCGGTGAATGTGCGCGGCGCTTTCCTGATCTCCAAACACGCCTTGCCCCTCTGCGCAGCTATGGCGGCGCGATTCTGCATCTGCCTCCGGCGTGGCCCCACGGCACTCGCAACCGCGCCGCCTATACCGCCAGCAAGGGCGCGATCCTGCCGCTTACCCGCAACATGGCGCTGGATTATGCCTGGGACAGGGTGCGGGTGAACTGCCTGTGTCCCGGCTTTGTGAACACGCCGCTGTTGGACAGCATGCTCGTCCGAACGGCGCGCCAGATTGGCGGCGATGCATCCCCTGGGCCGCATGGGCGAAGCGAGCGATATCGCGCCATGGCGCTGTTCCTGATTTCCGATCTGCGTCCTGGATCACCGGCCAGGCCATCGCCGTTGATGGTGGCTATAATATCGGCCATATGGACGATATTTAGGGCTCTGTCTTCCGCCGCGACACAATTAAAACAAGACTGTTTTCTAGGGCGGGCGTTACAGTCCCACCCGTTTTCCGGATCGCCGTCCTTGACCGCCTTGATCGACGCCCGCTCGCTTCCCGCTGCACGGTGCTCACACCCGATCTCGTCATCATTGGTGGCGGCCCGGCGGGAATCGCGCTGGCACTCGCGCTGGCGAACAGCAAGCTCAATATCGTGCTGCTGGAATCCGGCGGGACTGCATTCGATCCCAAATTGCAGAACATGTATGCCGGCGACGAAACCGGCGTGCGCTATATCGCGCTGGATGCGGGACGGTTGCGCTTTATGGGCGGTCGCAGCAATCACTGGGGCGGCTGGTGCCGCCCGATGGACGAGATCGATTTCGAGGCGCGGGACGGATGGCCCATTCCGGCTGGCCGATCACGCGCAAGGCGACTGGAAGCCTATTACCCGCGCGCCCAGGAGCTGGTGGAGGCCGGCGCCTGGATGTACGACAAGTCGGACGCCACCATGGCGGCGATGGCGCCGATGATGCCGCTTGGGCCGGGCGGCGTTTATACAAGCTGGTTCCAGTTCTCCAAGACCCGCGACAGCGTGCTGCCGACCTATTTCGGCCACCGCTATGAACAGGATCTGCGCGCGGCCAGAAACGTCACGCCCTACACCCATGCCAATGTCACCGGCATCCGCTTGGCCGCGAATGGCGGGCACGTGGATCATCTGGATGTCGCGACATTGGACGGCAAGCACTTCACCGTGAAGCCGCGCCAGGTGGTGCTGGCCTGCGGCGGGATGGAGAATGCGCGCCTGCTGCTGGCGTCCAATGACGTGATGGCGGCCGGTGTCGGCAACCAGAATGATCTGGTCGGCCGCTTCTTCGCTGACAATCCCATCCCCCGCGATGTCGCCACCCTGGTGTCATTCGCCGGCGCCCTGCCCGCCTATTACGGCAGCAACACCACCGTGCCCAATGGCGCGATCTTGCGCGCCGCTTTCGCGCCGACCCCGTCATGGCGGCGCAAGGCGGCGTGTGCCCGGCTCGCTTACCACGGTCGAAGACGCGATTGAACTGGATGACACCGGCAAGGCGGCGGTGATCACCACCGCGCTGGCGCTGGGCGTGAATGCCTCCAGCGCCCAGGCCTATGTCGCTGGGCTGCGGCATGGAACTGGCGCCCGATCCCGACCGGCGCCTGACCCTGACGGGCGAGAAGGACGCGCTGGGCCTGCCGCGCCTGAAGCTGGACATGCGCATTGCCGATTCCGATTTCGCGCTCTATCGCAAGACCCTGGCGGAGTTCGGGCGCCAACTGCTGGCGTCGCGCGCCGGGATGCTGCGGCTGAACTTCGATCACCGCGGCGACTGGATGAAGACCATGGACTGGGGCAATCACCATCTGGGCACCACCCGCATGAGCAATGATCCCAAAGCAGGGCGTGGTCGATGCCGACGGCAAGGTGCATGGCGTGGAAAATCTCCATATCGCCGGCAGTTCGGTGTTTCCCACCTACAGCGCCTCCAACCCCACCCTGAATCTGCTGGCTCTGACCTTGCGGCTGGGCGACCACCTGAAAAAGGTGATGGCATGAAGCGGCGAGATTTCATCGCTGGCGTGGCTGCGGCCGGCGTGGCGCTGGTTGCAGGCTTTACCGCTTCACCGACCTGTTCGTGAGGCATTATCCGCCCACGCCCTATGACGATCTTCTGGGGCAACTGACCGACCGCGAACAGGCGGCAAAGCTGGGCGCAAATGCGCCCCTCACCTCCGACGCACAAAGCCAGGCGGCGCGGCTGCGCGCGTCGCTGCAAGGCCGCGATCTGGCAACCGCCGTCAATGCCGACATTGCCGCCGGACGCCTGGTGGAAGTGGACGGCTGGCTGTTGCCGCAGACGCTGGCGCAGCTCTGCGTGCTGGCGGCCAAAGTCTAGGCCGGTTTCGCCGCGATCAGTCCGCGCAGCGAGTTGCCCAGAAAGACTTCGCCTTTGAGATCGTCAGGCGTCAGCATGGCTTCGCGTGCCTCGCCGCGCGCAATCAACGTGGCGCGCAGAATGCCCGGCAACACCCCGGCCGTAAGCGGCGGGGTCAGCAGGACACCATCCCGGCGCACGAAGATACTGCTGCGCGCGCCTTCGGTCAGCTCGCCGCGCTCATTGCAGAACAGCGTCTCGTCGCAACCGGGATGATCGTGGTCATAAAGTTCGCGCCAGCTGGTCTTATGGCGCAGCAAAAGGTCATTGCTCTGGGTGCGTTCTGGCGAAATCCCATAAGTCCAGTGTGGCGGATTGGGCGGCAAGTCATGGGCCGTGGCCTGGAACAGTCCGGCCTCATCCAGGTTAAGCCGAACCCGCAGAGCGCCAGTGCGTCCTTGAACGGCGGCGGCCAGCGCGGTATGTGCGGCGGCTTCATCATGTGAAAAACCAAGCGCTACTGCGGACGCCCGCATCCGCGCCAGATGCTGCGCCTGACGGACGAAGCCGCCCTCATGCCGCAGTGTCTCGATCAGTATCAGCGGCTTGCGGTTGACCTCAAAAAAGCGCGCCTTAACCAGACATTCGGCATATTCGCTCTGCCGCATTGGAATCCTGCACCACGCCGCCGCCGATTCCCAATTCGCCCTGCCCGTCCTCCATCGTCAAAGTGCGGATCGCGACATTAAAACGCGCGCTACCATCCGGCGCGAAAATGCCCGACCGCTCCGCAATAGGCGCCGCGCGGCGAGCTTTCCAGTTCGCGCAGGATTTCCATGGCGCGAATCTTAGGCGCGCCGGTCACCGAACCGCAGGGAAACAGCGCGCGCAAGATGTCGGCGATCCCGGCATCGGCGCGTTTCCTGGCGCGCACGGTGGAGACCATGGTGTGCAGGGTGGGATAGGTTTCGACCTTGAACAGATCGGTGACCTCGACGCTGCCGCCCTCGGCGATGCGGCTGAGATCGTTGCGGATCAAATCGACGATCATCAGATTTTCGGCGCGGTCCTTGGCGCTGGCCGCGAGCCGGGACCGCTCCGCCGCATCATCGCCGCCGCGCATCAGCGTGCCTTTCATCGGCCGCACCGTGATTGCACCACCCGCTTGCAGATCGAAGAACAGCTCCGGCGACAGGCTAACGATTTGGCGTTCATCGTCGTCTACGAAACCGCAATGTGGCGCGGCACTGGCGGCGCGCAGATGTTCGTACAGCGCCAGCGCATCGCCCAGAAAAGCAAAACCGGCGCGTAAGCTGAGGTTGGCCTGATAGATGTCGCCGGCGGCGATATAGTCCTTCACCCGGGCGAACCGCGCGCCATAGGCCGCCTCGTCCCATTCGCACCTGAGCGGGCCGGCATAGGCGCGGCCGGCGGGAACCGGGGCTTGCGACCGGGGCGCATCGAACACCCCCAGCCGCAACAGGGGCCCGGCCGGCGGCGCTCCCAGCCGTGGTTCCAGGGCGTAGCCCAGCTCATATCCCAGCCAGCCCGCCACATGGCGGCCCTGGCCCAAGGCCGCCGCCACGGCCGCCAGGGCGCCTGGCACCTGGGCAGCGGTATCGGCCCGGATCACCTCCAGGGCTGCGGAAAAGACCCGTCGGTGACCGTCGTCCAGAATGACCAGCATGGGCATGGTTTTGCCTGCCCGCCGTCCCCGGTTCAACCGCTGGAACCGGAACAACCGGGGATTGTTCCAGCAGGCCAGCCATGCCTTGAAAGCCGGTTCCGGCACCCCATTTTTGTTCTACCGGCTGCCCATTCTGGGGGCCGGACAGCCGCTCAAAGGAGGGCTGGACGTGAACAGACAAACGATCTTTGGAAGCCCCTATCTCCTGGGCTTCGACCATCTGGAAAGGCTGCTTGGAGCGCACCGCCCGCACGGCAGGCAAATCCTATCCGCCCTACAATATCGAAGAGCTGGAAGAGGATGGCATCCGCATCACGCTCGCGGTGGCCGGTTTTTCACAGGAAGAACTCAGCGTCATCGAAGAGGACCGCCAGCTGGTGGTTCGCGGGCGCCAGGCGGAAGCAAACGGCAAAACGTTCCTTCACCGGGGCATTGCGGCGCGACAATTTTTGCGCAGCTTCGTCCTGGCCGATGGCATCGAAGTCACCGCTGCCGCGTTGGCAAATGGATTGTTGAAGATCGATTTGGCCCGCAAGCAAGTCCAGCCAAGTGTGCGGGTGATAGATATCAGGACTGGAGGTTGACATGACGGACAGATTTGAGAGCGACGAGTTGGAAGACGGCAAATTTGTGGCCGGCCGCATCGCCTACATCAAGCCCACGGGCAGCGAAGAAGCGCATCGTCTGGGCCTGATCCCCGCCAATATCGATCTGCCCGATGGCGTGAAGCTCTATGTCCTGCATGCCGAGGACGGCAGCGTGCTTGGCTTCACCGACGGCTATGCATCCGCCTATGGCGCAGCGGTGCAGAATGAGCTGACCCCGGTCAGCCTCCACTAGGACGGCCGAACCCGAAACCGCAAAGCCGCGGGCGTGACGGCCCGCGGCTTTTTTGTTTATGCTGGCGCCATGCGCCACACACTCGCCGCCCTCGCCCTCTGCTTTTCCGCCACCGCTGCCTTTGCACAGGACGCGAATACGGCCCAGCCGCCTGTGGCGCCTCCGCCGTCCGGTTCGGCAGCGACACGTACCGACCGCACCGGCAGCCGCCAGGCTCCGGCACCCGCGCCCACCAACCCGCCCATGACCGGTCCCCGGGTGCTGATCTCCACCTCCATGGGCGACATCACCCTGCAGCTGGATTCGGTGCGCGCGCCCAAGAGCGTCGCCAACATGCTGCGCTATGTGAAAGAGAAGCATTATGACAACACCGCCTTCTACCGGGTCGCCAAAGGCTTTGTGATCCAGATGGGCAGCTTCGATGCCAATGGAAAGGTCGCGGCATTCATCCGGGCGGCCTGCCGCTGGAGGCCAACAATGGCCTCTCCAACCTGCGCGGATCGGTGGCGATGGGCCGGGCCGATGCGCCCGACAGCGCCACGGCGGAGTTTTATATCAACCTGGCGGACAATACGCCGCTGGACCACAAGGCGGATGATCCGGGCAACACCACCGGCTATGCCGTGTTCGGCGAAGTTGCGTCCGGCATGGATGTGGTGGATGCGATCGGCAATGTGCCGGTCGGCGACAATGGTCCCATGCCCGGTCAGGCGCCGGTGACACCGGTCATCGTGAAGAAAGTCATCATACTGAAATAGGCGCGTGGAGTTTTGCGGCCTGCGCAGGAGCGAGGAGCGATGCGGGCCAAAACGCCCGTGAGCGACGAGCGACGAACCGGACACAAAAGAAAGCGCCTATGCCGGCGCCATTCTTATCGCCGATCAGAATCGCATAAAGCGCTTCCGACGATTTCGCGGCGCGCAGCTTTTCGCATACCGCCTTGTCGCGCAGCAGGCGCGACACCCGCGCCAGCGCCTTGAGATGATCGGCGCCGGCATTTTCGGGGGCCAGCAGCATGAACACCAGGTCGACCGGCTGGCTGTCCACCGCTTCGTAATCGATCGGGTTTTCCAGGCGCGCGAAGATGCCGGTGATGGTCTTGGATTCCGCCATGCGGCCATGGGGAATGGCGATGCCGGCGCCCACGCCGGTGGTGCCCAGCCGTTCACGCTCCACCAGGGTCTCGAAAATGCGGCGTTCGGAAATCCTGGTCAGCGCATGGGCGCGCGATGACAGTTCCTGCAAAAGCTGCTTCTTGGACTGCGCCTTCAGGCCTGAAAGGACGGCATCGGGCGCGAGCAGATCGGCGATGTTCATCAAAGAATCCCGGTGGTGAGCGGAAGTTCGGTTCGCCCCGGTCCGGGGGGCTCTGCCCAAAAGCGGCGGGTTCATAGGCCGCTGCCCCGGCAAAGTCAATCTTGACTTAAAGGCCGTACTTAACGGGACGCGTAGGCCGGGCTGCCGCCGGCCTTGAGGCGGCGGCGTTCCACCGAGGAGGGGATGCGCAAGGCCTCGCGATACTTGGCCACGGTGCGGCGCGCGATGTTCACGCCATCGGCGGTGAGCAGCGAAACAATGCGGTCATCGGAGAGGATTTCGCGGGGTTCCTCATTCTCGATCATTTCCCGGATGCGGTCGCGCACCGCTTCCGCACTGTGCGATTCGGCACCATTCATCGCCTGGATCGAGGCGGTGAAGAAATATTTGAGCTCGAACAGCCCGCGCGGGGTGGAGATATATTTGTTGGAGGTGACGCGGCTGACGGTGGATTCGTGCATCGAGATCGCGTCGGCGATGATTCGCAGGTTCAGCGGCCGCAAATGGCGCACGCCATGGGTGAGGAAGGCGTCCTGGTGGCGCACGATCTCGCTGGCCACCTTCATGATGGTCTTGGCGCGCTGGTCCAGGCTCTTCACCAGCCAGTTGGCATTGTTGAGGCAGTCGGCCAGATAGTTCTTGCTGTCCTTGTCGCGCGCCGTACGCGAGACGGTGCCGTAATACTGGTTGTTGACCAGAAGGCGCGGCAGAGTGTCGGAATTGAGTTCCACCAGCCAGCTGCCGTCGGGGCTTTCCCGCACAAACACGTCGGGCACCACCGGGGTCACCGGCTCGCTGCCGAAGGCCAGGCCTGGCTTGGGATTGAGCTGGCGGATCTCGGAAATCATGTCGGCGATGTCTTCGGCGTCGACGCTGCACAGGGCGGTGAGCTGGCTGATATCGCGGCGCGCCACCAGATCCAGACGGGTGAGCAAGGCCTCCATCGCCGGGTCCAGCCGGTCCAAAGCCTTCAACTGCAGCGCCAGGCATTCCGCCAGATCGCGGGCGCCCACGCCCACGGGATCAAAGCCGTGCAGAACGCCCAGGACCGCCTGGATGTCTTCCAGTTCACAGCCCAGGCGGTTTGCCACTTCCATCAGATCGGCGCGCAAATAGCCGGCCTCGTCCACCGCATCGATCAGCGCCATCAGGATCATGCGATCCTCCGGCAGCAGGGCGGCGATGGAAAGCTGATTCTCCAGATGATCCTTGAGCGAGGCTTCCGCCGTAATGGAAGCTTCCAGGCCGTCTTCGCCTTCATAGGTGTTGCCCGACTTTACCGTGGTCCAGTCGGTCAGCGAACTGGTCTGCGGACCTTCGGCGAGCTTGGCGCGCGGTTCGTCGGCATCATACATGTTGTCACGTGCGGCCTCGTCCAGATCGGAGGTCTTGGAAAAGTCCTCGCGGGACAGGGCCTCGTCGGCGCGTTCGCCGACTGTATTCTCTGCAGCTGCGGCGGGCCCATCGCTGACAAGAGCGGCTTCGCGGTCGTCGCGTTCCAGAAGCGGGTTGCGTTCCAGCTCCTGTTCGCAATATTCGGCCAGCTCGATATTCGACAGCTGCAGCAGCTTGATCGCCTGCTGCAATTGCGGCGTCATGACCAGAGACTGGCCCTGCCGCATCTCGAGTCTTTGACCAACCCCAGCCATGGCGCCCTACAGCGAGAATTTTTCCCCGAGATAGACGCGCCGCACATCGCGGTCGGCGACAATCTCGGTTGGAGTGCCTTCCTTCATCACTTGCCCATCATGAAGGATATAGCCACGGTCGATGACATCGAGCGCATCGCGAACATTGTGATCGGTGATCAAAACACCGATGCCGCGGTCCTTCAGATGCTTGACCAGATCGCGGATTTCGCCCACCGCGATGGGATCGATGCCGGCAAAGGGTTCGTCCAGCAGAATGTAGGAGGGATGCGTCGCCAGGCAGCGCGCGATCTCGACGCGGCGGCGCTCGCCACCCGACAGTGCTACGGCCGGGGTGTTGCGGATATGGGTGATGCCGAATTCCGCCAGCAGCGCTTCCACCATGGCTTCCAGCCGGGCGCCATCGGGTTCCAGCAGTTCGGCGGTGGCGCGGATATTCTGTTCGGCGGTCAGGCCGCGAAAGATCGAGGCTTCCTGCGGCAGGTAGCCGATGCCCAGCCGCGCACGGCGATACATCGGCAGCTTGGTCACGTCATGGCCGTCGACCTCGATCGAGCCGGTATCGGCCGGGATCAGACCGGTGATCATATAAAAACAGGTGGTCTTGCCGGCGCCGTTGGGGCCGAGCAGCCCCACCGCCTCGCCGCGCTTTAACGAAAGACTAACGGAACGCACCACCGGACGCTTGTTGAAGCTCTTGCCGATGCGCGAAACCACCAGCCCCTTGCCGCCTTCGACAATGCGCAGGGCGTCCTGGGCGCTTTCGCCCATATTTTCGGCAGTTTCTGTGCTTTTCTCGCTCATTGGCAAAAACCATGCCTGTTTGTGTTTAAGGAACGATGAAAATCCATGGCCGCGGGCCTCATTGGGTTTGTGAATTGGGCGCGAACACGCCCTGCACCCGGCCATCGGGATTGCTTGCGCCCTTGCGCCGCCGCCCAGTCACCATCTGGCCGGTCACCAGATTGACGGTGAGCTGCGAGCCGCGCATCACATTCTTGCCCTTCTTGAGCACGACATTGTCCGGTCATCACCACCACACGCGGCCCTACCGAATAGACGCCATTGTCACCGGTCGCGATGCCGGAGGTGGGCGAATCCACCACCACATTGCCCTGGCGTAGACTTTATCGGCTTTGCCATTGACGGTTGAAACGCGCACCTGGTTGGAGCGCATTTTTGTGTCGCCTTGGACCATGAGCACATTGCCGGTCCAGGTGCCGCTCTTGCCATTGAGATCGGCCTGGAAATTGTCAGACGAGATATTGATGGGCGCGTTGTTGTCATGATTGCCGGTGATGGGTTTCGAAGCTGGTGCGGCATGCGCGGCAGAAGTCAGAACGGCGACAGAGGCGGCAAGAACGAGAGCGCGTTTCATCATTTGCTTCCAAAGAGCGTCATCTGGACATGACCACTGAGCGTGAGAATGTCGGTGTTGCGGTCGGCGTGGAACTCGTCGGCGCGCAGGGTTCCGTCGGGGCCCTGTCCCGTCACGGTTTCATGGCCATGGATCACGCTCTGCCTCAGATTGGCCGAGGCGCTGGCGGAATGCAGCTCATAGCCATTGGCGGTGAAGACATCGATCCCGTTGTACAATTCAAGCTGGCCGGTGGTCATGTCCACCAGGCCGGTATGGGCGCGTGCGTTGACCCAACTGGCCTTGTCGAGGGTGAGATCGGCTTCCAGATTCTGCAAGGTCGCCCTCTTGGGATTGTGGGCATCCTGCACCGCACGGTCGGCGGTGATGACATAGGGATTGCCCTTGGAGTCGGTGCCCGCCAGGCGCGGCTTCATCATGGTGAGGTCGTTCTTCACCTTGCCCAGCCGCTCATAGGACATCTGCAGCTGTCGCGGCATGCGCTGGACGAAGAAGAAGGCCAAGACCGCGGCGATGATCGTGAAGGCCCCCAGCATCAGGACGCGTTTCATCAGCACGACAAAGCGGGAATAGCGCAGCGCCTCTACGGTGGTGGTGCGCACGCGCGCCGACCAGTCATAGCCCGTGGAAGGATCGCGGTCAGACGCCATGCTCATGCAATTCCCGCACGCAGGCAGTCATGGATATGGATCACGCCCAAAGGCCTGGGATCGTCCTCACGCAGGACGAAAAGCTGGGTGATCTTGTTTTCGGTCATCAGCGCCAGCGCTTCGGCCGCCAGCTGGTCGGGGCGTGCGATCTTGGGATTGGCCGTCATCACTTCCCCAGCTTTGCGGGTCTCGATGCCGGCGACATGGCGGCGGATATCGCCGTCGGTGACAATGCCGGCCAGCGCGCCATCGGCGTCAACAATACCGACACAGCCCAGCCGGCCGGACGCCATGGTCAGCAGCAGATCGCGCATCGGCGTGTCGGACCGGGCCAGGGGAACCGCGTCGCCGCTGTGCATGAGGTCGCTGACGCGGATCAGGGCGCGCCCCAGGCTGCCGCCGGGATGAAAGTCGCGATACTGGTCCGGCGAAAAGCCCTTGCGCTCCATCAGCGCCACGGCCAGCGCATCGCCCAAGCTCAGCATCATGGTGGTGGAGGTGGTGGGCGCCATGCCCATGGGGCAGGCTTCCGGCGCGTGCGGCAAGATCAGCTTCACATCGGCCGCCTTGACCAGGGTGGAGTCCGGATTGGCGCCGATGGCGATGATGGGAATGCGGTGGCGCTTGGCATAGGTGATGAGGTCGGACAGTTCCGCTGTCTCCCCGCCCCAGGACAACAGCAAGAGCACGTCCTGGCGGGTGATGGCGCCCATGTCGCCATGGCTGGCCTCGGCGGGATGGACGAAATAGGCGGGCGTGCCGGTCGAAGACAAAGTGGCGGCGGTCTTGCGCGCCACATGACCGGACTTGCCCATGCCGCTGACGATGATCCGGCCCTTGGCCGCCAGCATCAGGCCGACGGCATGGCTGAAATCCCCGTTCAGGGCGTCGGCGAGCAGGGTCAGAGCCTCACTGGCCGTGGTCAGCACTCGGCGGGCAGCGGCCAAATCGGCGCTGGCGGTGTCGCCCGACAGGGTATGCAACGGGGCCTTGGAGGTCGCCATACAAGCCTTTGTTATAGCGAGAAACTTCCCGCACGCAGCTTAACCCGGCCCAGATTACGGCGGCGTTAAGCGAATTTCGTGCCAAGTTTCGCCCGAAAAGCCACCCACCGCAAGATGCCCAAAATTCAGCCCCGAGCGCGGACGCCGGTGATGATGATGGTGGGGCCTGGGTCGGACGGCGCTTCATTGAAATATTCGATGCTCTGGATACGGCAAAGGCGGTGGGCGCCAACGTCATTGGCCGAATAGACGCTGTCGCCCCGCGCCAGGCAGGAATACTGGCTGGGATTGAAGGTGCTGAAGCCCAGATTGGCCTGCGGCTGCAGGCTGCCACAGATGGTGGTGAAGTTCAGCACATACTGTTTGCGCTGCTTGTCGATCACCACCAGCGCGCGGTTGCCCG
>CAWHLV010000004.1:0-5871 GCA_963830095.1 uncultured Alphaproteobacteria bacterium | reverse complement strand
CAATGATCGTGCCTTCGCCACAATCCAGCTTATCGACAGGGATGGTTTTGGCCCGGATGTGCGCGGCGCCATCGAAAAGAACTACCGCGCCGATCACAGCGACGACAACGGCACGTTCATGGTACCGCGTTAGGCTCGCGCCTTGACGGTGCCGTGCCGCTCCAGCTTGCCCCAGCCGACAAAGGGGCCGCGCAGCGCCGTCCACAGCGAGCGCACGACCACGTAATACATGATCTGGCGATAGCCGAACCGCTGCAACGGCAGCCACCACAAGAGCCGCCAGTCCTCGCCTTTTTCCATGACAAAGCCGGCCATCGCCGCCAGCACATCGACAAAGATGAAGACGATATAATAGATGCCGACGATGCGCAGATTGTCGCCCGTATAGGTGCCGACATGCTGGGTGTAGTTGATGTATTCCGCCCCCAGCTGCCACACCAGCAACAGATCCGCCACCGGCGCCAAGGTGGTGAGCAGGATCTGAAACAGCCAGACCTGCGGCAGCGCCACCAGACCCAGCTCGCCATATTCGGGATCGAAGGTGATGCTGCGATACTTCCACAGGCATTGCAGCGTGCCATAGGCCCAGCGGAAGCGCTGCTTGGCCAAGCCCCACCGTGGCAGGCGCTTCGGTCCAGGCGACGGCGTCGGGATCAAATGCACCCGGTAGCCCTGGTCTGGATGGCGATGGTGAGATCCTGATCTTCCGCCAGCGTATCCACGGGGAAACCGCCGATCCGAGCAGCACATCGCGACGCCACGCGCCGACCGCCCCGGGCACCACGGTCAGCGTATCCAGCGCCGACAGCGCGCGGCGCTCCAGATTTTGCGCCACGATATATTCCAGCGCCTGCCAGCGGGTGATCATGTTGATGCGGTTGCCGACTTTGGCGTTGCCCGCGACCGCGCCGATCGAGGGATCGCTGAACCAGCGCACCAGACGCGAAATGGTGGTGATTTCGAACTGGGTGTCGGCATCCAGCGCCACGACCACGTCGCTGCGGGCATTGGCCAACCCGACATTCAGCGCATTGGCCTTGCCGCCATTGGGAATGAGATCACCCCCACCCGCGGCTCGCTCATGAAATGGGAACGCGCGATATAGGCGGTGTGATCCTTGGAGCCATCATCGATCACCAGCACTTCCATGTTGGGATAGTCGCTGGCCAGGATGCGCTCGATGGTGGTGACGATGACCTTCTCTTCATTGAAGGCCGGGAATCAGCACCGTCACCGCGCGGGGGCGCGCCGATGCCGGGCGTAGGTGTGCCCGTCCCTTGCCCGCTTCCACAGCGCCAGACCGACCAACACCAACAGACGCGCCACGCCAAGCACGATGGCGCCAGAAAACAGTAATAGAGGAATTGCGAGACATAGCTGATGGTCAAAAACACCGCCCGATCGGCATAAAGCGAAATCGAGAGGCAGGTGCGGCATCACCTCATCGCGTTTGAAGCCGCCCAGTTCCGAGAGCGGCACAAAGGTGTAGCCTTTGGCCCGAAGGCATCGATCAGCTTGGGCAGGAGCGCCAAGTCGCGAGCGGTCGCCGCCGGAATCATGCATCAGGACGACATTGCCGCGCAGTAGGGATTGGGAGTTTTGAGCTTCCTGCACCAGCTGCATCATCTGGTCACCGACAACTGTTCCAGTCCAGCGTGTCCAGATTGGCGCCGACTTCGATATAGCCCAGCTCTGCGCCTGCTCGATCGGTTCGATCTCATCGGCGTCAGAGGGATTGGCGTCCGTCCAGATAAGGCGGGCGGAAAAAGCGCATCGAACGCCCCGTGAGCGCCTGGAACAGCCGCTGGGTCGCGTTCAGTTCCAGCCGCACGGCCGCAGGCGGCGTATCGGCCAGATTGGGATGGGTATAAGTGTGGTTGCCGATCTCATGGCCTTCCTCCAGCACCCTTGCACCAGACCGGGATGGGCCTCCATCTGGAGCCGATCATGAAGAAGGTGGCGGGCACTTTCTTTTCTTGAGGATGGCAAGAATCGCAGGCGTCCATTCCGGATCGGGCCCATCGTCAAAGGTGATCGCCAGTTTTCCGGATAAGGCGCCCACCTGGCGGATCACATAACTGGTGGGCAGGCTGTCATAGCGTTCGTCGACTATGTCGCCGGTAAGCCTCGATGGTGAGGAACGCACGCCCACGGCAGGATCGGCTTCCACCTGCAGGATCTCGCCTTCGCCGTCATAGTCGGGTTTTCGATATTGTTGGCGATGTGCCTCAGGCTTTCGGGCGCGGGCTGGTTATAGGGGCGGCCCATCAGCGGCAGGATGCTGGGATCCTCCAACCCAGCCGCCACAGCGCATAGCCGGCCGGGCGATAGGGATCGGCGGCATGGATCTGGTTGAAGGCCGTGACGCCGTCCAGGAACCAGACCTGATGCCGGGTGTCGTTATCGTCCTATAGTTGAAATGGGGATTGTTGGTGGCGGGATCAAACAGGACGGTCGGCGCCGTTGTCGCGCGCCATTGCCATCGTGTCTTCGAAACTCTGGGCGTGGCGGGATTGTTGTCGGCCCAGTCATAGGCCCAGGAGCCGAACACACGATGGTGGAATCGGCCGGCAACTGGCGCATGCGCTTGTCCAGCGTCTTTTCGTACCAGTCTTGGCCCGCGAGTGAGCCCGGCGGCCCTTGGTCGTCCACCTGGTCGTAGGCCATCAGCATCGTATAGTCGACGATGTTGGCATAGGTCTGATAGGGCCACTGGTCGTCATCAAAGGGCGCGGCCTGGGCGATGATCCAGTCATGCGGCGCGAATGCCGCCGACATGCGGGACAGAAAGTCCTCCAGATCCTTATGTGCGCCCTGGGCACTTCCTCGAAATCGATGGTGACGCCTTGCAGCTTGTTGTCGGCGACGAAGCGGACGATCTGATCCAGCAGCCTGTCACGCGGGCGCGGTCGGCCAGAAGCCTGGCCAGCCCCGGACCATCCAATTTGCCCAGGGGCGTTCTGGATCATGGGCAGGATGGCGACGCCGGGCTTGTTGGTACGGATGAAATCCAGTGCCCGGCTGGTCCAGCCTGGTCTGAAATGAAGGTCCGGACCGTTCAGCTCCATCCAGCCCGGCACCACCCAGTCCAGATTTTGAGCGAGCGCTTGAGGGAGGGCCAGGTGGGATCATCCTGGCCGGCCCAGTTGGTATAAAAGCCGATCGCCAACGGCCGGCCAGCTTGCGGCTTGAGGATGGCGGGCAATGCCCGGTTGGGCAGTGCGCCCTGCGCATGGCGCAGCCGGGCGATTTCCTCCAGCCGGCGCTTGCGGGCCGCCTGCCGCCAGCCGCTCGGCGCGGGCAAGCAGGCCGGGCTTCTGGGCGCGCTTGTCCAGGCTGGGCGGGTGGCGGACGCGACCCGCCCGGGAAGGTCAAGCCCGTCAACCGGGGCGACAGCACGAGGCTGGTGATGAAGCCCACCGAAATCAACAGGACGGAAATGCCGACCGCCCAGGCCAAAACCCTGATACGGGCGGCGCGGCGCCCGGAGTCATCAAAGAATATCGGCTTGTTGGCCATCGCCTTTTGATACAATGCGGACCGATACCGGCATTGTGTGACAGGGGCCTTCGGGCGCGACGGCCCGGTGTTGCGCGTCACGGCGTCGCCATCGCCCGGAGCCATATGGCACGTCACGCGTTCATGCTAACAGAGGCTTTACAGCTCTTCAGGCGGGAGTACGTGGCGTCTTATAATTGTGCGAAATGTCCGGGCTATTGCTGCTCCTATCCTTGATCCCGCTCAAGAAGCGAGATGTGCAGCGGCTGGCCGATCATTTCGGCCTGAGCTTCGAAGCTGCACGCAAGAAGTTCACCAAGGTGGACGGCGACGAGCCCTATCGCCATGCGGCGCAAAGCCGACCCCATTTCGGCAAGATCTGCCGTTTCTTCGACACCGAAAACGGTGCTGCACCATCTACAAGGCCCGCCCGACGATCTGCCGGGAATATCCGGGGGGCGGTTGCGGCTATTACAGCTTCCTGATGTCGGAGCGGAATTCACAGGAAGACCCCGAGCACGTCGCCTCCACCTGGAATGTGTGACCGCTAAGGCCATGCTGCGCTGCAACAGCTAACTCCCGGACTTTCTTCACAAAAAGCCTCTCCGACCGCATGACAGCGGGGATTTCCTGCTCTAAGGTCCGCCCACGCAAAGGGGATGCCGGGCTTTGGGGCCGAAGTGGGGGATGCGCATGTTAATCTGGGCATCAGGACTACGACCCGCTGAACAATCGATTGCTGTCCACGGTGGTGGCGGCGGTGCCGATCCTGTTGCTGCTGATGATCGCCCCAACAAGGTGAAGACCTACTGGGCGGCGCCATCGCGCTGGTCCTGACCATTCGTGGTGGCGGTCTATGTCTTCACCATGCCGGCGGAGATGGCGCCAAATCGGCGGGCCTGGGCGCGGTCGATGGATTCTGGAAGATCGGCTGGATCATCTTGAACGTCTGTTCCTTTATCGCTGACGAAGGAAAAAGGTCTGTTCGAGTCTTCCAGCATTCGCTGGGCCGGATCACCGCCGACCGCCGGCTGCAAATTCTGCTGATCTGTTTCTGCTTCGGCGCCTTCTTCGAGGGCGCGGCCGGTTTCGGCACCCCGGTGGCGGTGTGCTCGGCGATGATGATGGGCCTGGGCTTCTACTCGGGTCGATGCGGGCAATGATGTCCTCAAAGCCTGGATGCAAGGGGGAGGCGGGGGGGGGGGGGGGGGCAGAGTTAGAGGAAGTAGAGCAGGGGACGCAGGAGGGAAGATATCCCCACCCGTTTCCGCCGTGCTGAACTGGCTGTGGGTGTAGACGCGGTCGTGCATGTCCCAGCCAAAAATCACACCGCAAAAGGCTGCATATAGCCCACCCAAGACACGCGTAAGAACACCCGACGCCAAAAAAGAAGAAGAAAAAAATAAAGAAAAGCCAATGCACACGAAGGCGCACCGAAACCGTCCTTGAGCGACGACAGGAACTTGGACTTTTTTCATGATCTTGCCACGAAAAATCCATCCGCATCCGTACCAGCAACCTGGACCTGTGCTCCCGTCCCCCACCGTCAGTCAGTCAGTCAGTCAGCCAGCCAGTCTGTGGGCGCACTACGAAGACGGCCAAACCTTGTCGTCGTCCTTGAGGAGCTCCTCAATCTCTGTCACAGTCGTCATGCGTTCTTCACAACTCAAACCGAAGTCGTGTGAGTCACAAAACGTGCCGAATCTGACCAAACCGCTGGAATAAAAATCTTCCGCTCCTGCACACACGCACGCACGCACGTTGCCACAAAAACAAAAAACAACAATGCCGCGTCTTGCTGGAAAGGTTGCGATTATCACGGGTGCCGGCCAGTTCGTATTCCCCCCCCCCCCCCGCTCCTCTTTCTTTCTCTCTATGGGAACTACTGACCCTTTTTTTCCCTTCTCTTTTTATTAGCGGCATCGGTCGCGAGTCCTCGTTGATTTTTGCACGTGAAGGCGCCAGTGTCGTTTGCGCCGACGTCAACCTCAAGGCCGCCGAGGAGACCGCTGCCCTGGTCACGGCCAAGGGTGGTCATGTACGTCTTCCCCCTCCCACCTCTCCCACCTCTCTTTTTCTTGTGAAGGTGTGTGTGCCTGATCGCGTCCCACCAGGCCAAGCCGTTCAAGTGCGACGTCTCCAAGGAGCACGAGGTCGCGGGAATGGTGGCCTTTGCCGAGAAGGAGTTTGGTTCGTGCCTGCCTCACCTCGCCATAGTCCATCTTCATTACTAGAACGAAAGAATATGTGTGTGTGTGTGTGTGTGTTGGGGGGGGGGTGTACATATAGGCAAGCTCGACATCATCTTCAACAACACCGGGATCGTGCACCCCGGACAACCGCAAGCGCCATCACGACCGAGGAGCGTCTCCA
>CAWHLV010000003.1:0-8879 GCA_963830095.1 uncultured Alphaproteobacteria bacterium | reverse complement strand
CCACGGCCATCGCTGCCTGCGCCACAGACGCTGGAACCGCCGATGGATCTTGAGTCACGCGCTTCCCGGCAAGGCGCTGGCAAAACTTCCCTCCAGTGCCCAGCAGCTCAAAAGCCTGTCCTCGGAGCTGAAACAGGAAACCCCACAGCTCGCCACGGCCAAGGAAAGGAGCGACCAGCTTGCGGCCGAGGCCGCCAGCTTGCGCCAGAAGCTGATCGCCACCGCCGCCCGCATCGAAGTGCTGGAGCGGCAACAGGGTGATGCCGATGCACGCATCGTGCAGTTGACGGCGGAAGACACCAGGCTCAGCGCCGGCTTCGCCAACGACCGCATCGCGGTGACCAAACTTTTGGGTGTGCTGGAAAGACTGCAGCACGACATGCCGCCGGCGCTGGCGATGCGGCCCGATGACGCGCTGGCCGCGGCGCGCGGTTCCATGCTGATCGGGGCGTCGCTGCCGCCGGTCTATGCCCAGGCGGCGTCGCTGTCGCGCCGGATCGACGCCCTCAAGCACACCCGCCAGGCGCTGGAACAACAGCAGGCCCAGGCCGCTGACACCACGGCCAGACTGACGGTCGCCCGCAGCGATCTGGATGAACTCCTGGCGCAGAAAGAGAAGGAAGCCAGCCGGCGCCGCGGAAACTTACGGGAACCTGAAGACCCGGCTGGAACAGGTCGCCCGCCAGGCTGCCGACTTCCAGGCGCTGCTGGCCCGGGTCAAGGCGTTGCGCCAGCAGGGCGCCGCCCGAAGCCCAGCGTGGTCACGGTTACGGCGGAAAATTCAGGTTCTCTGGGCGGTCTGGGGAGAGAATTCCCTGCTGGAACCGGTGGTCGGCGCGGTGGTGGGAACCACCGACAGCGCCAATCCCGGGCTTTCCTATGCAACCCAGCCCGGCGCCCAGGTCATTGCCCCCGCTGACGGCAAGGTTCTTTATGCCGGGCCTTACCATAAGAGCGGACAGGTGTTGATCCTGGAGATAACCACCGGCTACGATGTGGTTCTGGCGGGATTGGGACGCGTGACGATTAAGCCGAATGATCAGTTGCTGGCGGGTGAGCCGGTAGGAACGATGCCCCCCGATGCAGCCGATGACAGGCTTTATTTTGAGCTGCGCCATGGCGGCCATGGTCAGTCTCCCGCGCCGTGGCTCAAATTGAATTTGCGTTCCAGTTTTGGAAGGCGAACGGTACATGAAAAAGATTGCGTTGCTTGGCTTGGGTCTGGTGGGCGGCTTCTCCGCGGCGATGTTCGCATTGCCCGAGGCGCGCGGCGCCAACGATGCCAGCGCCTATAGCCAGCTCGATCTGTTCAGCGACGCCTTCGAGCGCGTGCGCGCCAACTATGTGCGCCCGGTCAAGGACAGCGAGCTGATCGACGCCGCCATCCAGGGCATGGTGTCCAATCTGGATCCGCATTCCAGCTACATGGACACCAAGATGTATGGCGACATGCAGATCACCACCAAGGGCCAGTTCGGCGGCGTCGGCATCGAGGTGACGCAGGATGAAGGCGGGTTGATCAAGGTGATCTCGCCGATCGACGGCACGCCCGCCGCCGCGCCGGCATCAAGACCGGCGACCGCATCGCCGGCATCGACGGCAGTTCCATTGCCGGCCTGCCGCTGAACGAAGCCATCGACAAGATGCGCGGCGCCGCCGGCAGCAAGATCACGCTCACCATCCTGCGCGAAGGCGAGAAGAAGCCGTTCGATGTGACCCTGGTGCGCGCGATTGTGTCGGTGGATTCGGCGTCATATCACCGCGAAGGCGATATCGGCTATATCCGCCTGCCGGGCTTCAACGAACAGACCGCCGACGGCATGGAAAAGGCCGTGCGCGACCTCAAGAAACAGATCGGTCCCGGCATCCGGGGCTATGTGCTGGACCTGCGCAACAATCCGGGCGGCTTGCTCGATCAGGCGATCCAGGTGTCGGACGATTTCCTCAACTCGGGCGAGATCGTTTCCACCCGCGGCCGTCATCCCGAAGACACCCAGCGCTATGACGCCAAGGGCGGCGACGTCACCGACGGCAAGCCGGTGGTGGTGCTGATCAACGGCGGCACCGCCAGCGCCTCTGAAATCGTCGCGGCGCGCTGCAGGACCACAAGCGCGCCACCATCATCGGCATGACCAGCTTCGGCAAAGGCTCGGTGCAGACCATCATTCCGCTGGGTGAAGGCCGTGGCGCGCTGCGCCTGACCACGGCGCGCTATTACACACCGTCGGGCCATTCCATCCAGGCCGAGGGCATTGTCCCCGACATCCAGGTTGCCCAGGGCGACGAAGCCAATGTTCCCAAGCTGGCGCGTCCTTCCGAAGCCGACCTGCGCGGGCATCTGGTGGGCGAGCCGATCCCGCCCAAGCGGGCCAATGCGCCCATCATCAAGCCGGCGCCCGGCAAGAAGTATGATGACTTCCAGCTGTCCTATGCCCTGGACCTGCTGCACGGGAAAATGACGGTGGCCTCGGCCACGGCCCCGGCCGACGGCAAACAGGCCGCCCAGTAGGGTTCACCCCGAAATACCGGCCGTTCGCATGGCTTGGCTGCCATGCGAACCCCCTTCGTGCGCATAAGCGCCCGCGAGGGGAGGGTGTCGCAGCGAAGGTGAGGGCGGCAACCAAGTCGCCCGAACGCGAAACGCCGACCTGAGTTGTGACAGGAGGGGTTAAATTCATAAGTGTTAACCGGGGCGTAACCATAGTAACCCCTAATAGCAGCATGGCTGCTGCTGCCTCATCCGCGGAAAGCATGATCGTGTCCAAGAGCGGGCGCGCGCTGGCCTTTGCCTCCTCCTTTACGGTCTGTCTGCTGGCAGCCGGCGCCCTGGCTATTACCCTTCTGGGCCGCCCGCACGGGGCCTCCATCACCCTGGACTTGCCCGAAAGCCTGCTGCCCAAGGCCAAAACCGTCGCCCCTGCCGCCCCCAGCGGCGTGGACGACGGCGCCGTGACGGGGGCGGTGACCAAGCCCATCTATGCCGGCAAGGCGCTGCTGGCCGATCCCGCGCTCACCGAAAACACCAATCAGGGGCCCCTCCCACGCATCGCCGAGGATGGCAGGAAGCCCATGACGGCCTATGCCGCGCCCGCGTCCACCGCCAAGAAGTTCAGGATTGCCATTGTCGTGGGCGGCCTGGGCATGTCGGCCTTGGCCACCAAGACGGCGCTGGATTCGCTGCCCTCCGGCGTCACCCTGGGCTTTGCCCCCTATGCCAGCGATGTCGGCCAATGGGTCGCCCAGGCGCGCGCACGCGGCCATGAAGTGCTGCTGGAAATTCCCATGGAGCCTTTCGACTTCCCCGACAGCGATCCGGGCCCGCACACCTTGCGCGCCGGCCAGGAAGAAGACGCCAACATGCAGCGCCTGAACTGGGCGCTCAGCCGCTTTACCGGTTATGCCGGGGTGACAAATCTTCTGGGCCAGCGCTTCCTGTCCGACACCGAGGCGCTGTCGCCTGTCCTGACCTCACTCAATCGCCGCGGGCTCTATTTCTTCGACAATGGCGCGGCCAGCCAGTCTGTGCTGCCCACGGTCGCTTCCCAGCTTGGTATGCCGGCGGCGCAGAGCGGAGCCGCGCTCGACACTATCCAGACCGCACTGGAAATCGACCATCGCCTGTCGGAACTGGAAACCCAGGCCCGCGCCAATGGCAGCGCGGTGGGTTCGGCTTTCCTTTATCCGGTTTCCATCGCGCGCATCGCCGAATGGGCGCGCGGGCTGGAATCGCGGGGCTTTGTATTGGTCCCGGTATCGGCCATAGTTACGCAACCAAAGTAACTGGCGCGGGCTTACGCGCCTAAGCCCGAGACAAGCGCCGAGATCCCATGTCATCTGATCTGCCCTACCGGCCGTGCGTCGGCATCATGCTGCTCAACCGCGACGGCAAGGTTTTTGTCGGCAAGCGCATCGACCAGACCGTGGAAGGCTGGCAGATGCCCCAAGGCGGCATCGACAAGGGTGAGACACCCAAACAGGCCGTGTTGCGCGAGCTGCAGGAAGAAGTCGGCACAGCCAGGGCGGAGGTCATCGCCGAAATGGATGACTGGGTGACTTATGACCTGCCCCAGCATCTGATCGGCGTGGCCTTCCACGGCAAATACAAAGGCCAGAAGCAGAAATGGTTCGCGCTGCGCTTTACCGGCGAGGACGCCGACATCAATCTCACAACCCATGAGCCGGAATTTTCCACATACCAGTGGGTGGACATGGACAAGCTGCCCGGCTTGATCGTGCCCTTCAAGCGCGACACTTACAGACAGGTCATCGCGGCCTTCAAAAATCTGGCATGACGTCTTCTGAGAGCCGCTCCGGCTCACGCCCACGCTCCAAACCACCGATACTGATGATCCATGGCGCGTTCTGCGGGCCATGGTCCATGGAGGGTCTGAAGAAAAAATTCGAAGCCGCCGGGTATCGTGTCAGCGCACCGGCCTTGCGCTTCCACGATGGCAGCCGCCCACCCGCCGCGCTGGGCACCACCGGCCTCAACGATTACGCCGCCGATCTGGAAGACGAGATAAAAACCTTGGGCGAGGCCCCGATTCTGGTCGGCCATTCCATGGGTGGGCTTCTGGCCCAGATACTGGCGGCGCGCCACAAAGTGGCCGCGCTGATTCTTCTGGCGCCCTCCGCGCCCTGGGGCACGCCGCCCACCACCCTGTTCGAAATTGGCGCCGCCCAGTCCCTGCACATGCATCCCGGCTATTGGAACATGGTGCTGGAGCCCAATCGCGATGTGGCGCTGGCCCATTCGCTCGAACAGCTGCCGCGCCACATGCGCGATGAGGTGTTCGGCCGCTTTGTGCCGGAATCGGGCCGCGCCACTTTCGAGATCATGAACTGGGGGCTGGACCTCAACCGCGCCAGCGAAGTGGATGCCGATGCCGTGACCGCGCCGCTGCTGTTTCTCACCGGCAGCGAGGACCGCATCAATCCGCCTTCGACGGTTGCGCGCAACGCAGCACTTTACAAGGACCGCGCCACCAATGAAGTGCTGGATGGCATGGGCCATTGGCTGATCGGCGAGCCGGGCTGGGAAAAGCTGGCGGAACGCGCGCTGAAGTGGCTTGAGAAGGTTATCTGATGGTCGCTCCGGCTTTCGCCGACGCTCCGCTCTAGCTCTTCGCGCCGGTCTTGTGGCTGGAGAAATCTTTCATGAAGGATTCCAGCGTGTCCACCGAGGCAATCCTGGCGGCGGCGTCGCGGAAGGCCAGGCCATGCTGGTCGATGTCCGATGACAGCACCGCGAACAGGTTGGCGTCGGGCGTGCCCCTCATCTTGGGCGCGAAGTGGGCGCGCAGGCGCGCCAGCGAGGCCTGGTCATTGGCCAGGCTGTAGGCAACGGCGGCGCGCATCAACCCGCCGCGCTCGGCGTCAGTCAAAGGCGTCGCATCGCTCCAGCGTGTATCCAGCATCTCTTCAGCCTTCTGGCCGGCGACCGCCCAGTTGCCCGATTCCCAATAGATGTCGGCGCGCAGCCGCTTGGTGTCGTCGCTCTGGTCCACCGCGATCAGATCCAGCGCATTGTCCCATTGCTTGAGAGCCGCAAAAGCGCGCGCTTCCAGGATCAGACGGTTGTGCATTTCATCATCGGGCAGGCCGGTGATCTGGGAATTGCGGATAGTGGCCACCGCCTTGTCGGCCTTGTGGTCCATCAGATAGACGCCCGCCAGCCGGGTCGCGACCTGCGCCTTGGCGATGCCGTCAAGCCGCTTGTCCACCTGATAGGCGAGCAGGTTCTCAGCCGGCGACAGAAGATCCACCTGCACCAGCCGGTCGGACATGCGGCGGATCATTTCGTCACCGTCCGGCCCGATTGGGGTCAGATCCAGATTGTCGTAGAACAGGGCCAGCGCATCCACCGGCTTCATCTTGTCGGCGCCGCCCTTGAGGAACAGATTTACAAAAGCGCCGCGCATATCGTCCTGGGCGACGCGGGCGGCGTCTTCGCCGCCGAAATTCTGGGTCGCGACGCGCAAGGTCCTCAGACCATCGCGCCACTGGCCGCGGCCAAAGTACAGCGAAGCCAGCTTGCGCAGGGTCTTCAGCTCCAGGCTGTCGCCGCGCCAGCGGAAGCGCAATCTTTCAAGCTGTTCGATGGCCTGGGGCGCGGTGATGGCGCCGGCGTTCAAGGCCGCTGTGGTGTGATAGAAAATCGCCTGGGCTGCGAGCTTTTCATCGCCGCTTTTTTCCACGGCCGTGAAATGCGATGCGGCATCGGAATAACGGCTTTCCGCCGCCATCAGCCGGGCCTGGTCCAGATCGGCCTGAAGCGCCTGGCGGGCGTCGAGATTCTTGGGCAGGCGCTGAAGCGCGGCATCGGCCAGATCCAGCCGTCCCAGGCCTAGCGCGGATTTGGTATCGGCCAGGGTTGCGGCCGCCTGCCACGCCACCGGATAACGGTTCAACACCGGCGTGGCCTGATCCAGATGGGCGTGGGCGTCCTTGAAGTCTTCCATCGCCGCTTCGGTCAAGCCGCGCCACAGCGAAGCATGACGATCGGCGTCGAAGGAGGGCGAAGCCAGATCGTTATGGGCGTCGCGATAGCGGCCCATCATGTAATCGGCGGCCGCGCGCATTGTGACCAGCTGTGCATCGCCGCTGAGCGAGGGATCGTTCTGCTGCACCAGATTGAGCAGACCCAGTGCTTCGGAAGCAAAGCCGTTGGCAAGATAGAAGCGCGCCAGATTGAGCCGTGCGAGGCCTGCGACTTCGGGGCTTGCATGGGCGGTTGCCTGGGTCAGCTTGCGCTCGGTGGCAAGGAAGCTGCCGCCCGAGGCTTCGCCCCAGTGATTGAAATCCAGATAGGACGGGCCATCGCCGAAGCGCGCCAGGGCCGATGGCGACATCGCCACCGGCATCTGCGGCGGGGTCAGCGCCAGGCCGGCGGGCCTGGAGATCGAGACGCGCGACATGTCGACGGTGACCGACAGATCCTCGGCCCAGGGCGTGATGATCAAGCCGCTGGCGCTGGGCAGCGCGGCGAAATCGGCGAAGTTGCGTATGGCGGGCAGGCCCTGGCCGGCCTGGGCCGGGATCACGGTCAACTGGTCGCCGCCGGAGGGATCGGCGATCTTGAAAGCATGATCGGCAGCCGGCAACAAGGTGGACAGCGAGGCGCGGCGCGGATCGCTTTGGTTGCGGGCGAAATTGATCACCGTGGGCGCGGGCGCGACATTGGGCGCGATCTCGACCTGCAGGGTGGTGCCAAGGCTGCGGGCCGCGATCTGCGCCGGGGCTTTCAGGGTGATGCGTAGAATGCCCAGGCCATTGGCGGACGACGCCTCGACACCGGCGGCGAAATCGCCCAGCGCGGGCTTGAGATTGCCGGGATCAAATGCCGGCGCATTTTCAAGAATGATCCAGGCGGTCAGACCGCGCACGAACACGGCGGCAGGCGTGGGGCCAGCGCCTTTGAAATTGATGATGGCGCCGTCCTTGGTGCGCCGGGCGTCAGCGACGGGAATCGCGGGCGCGGTGGGCGCAGTCGCGGTCTGTACCGGCTGTGCGGGCGCGGGCTGCTGCCTGGGATCAACGGGCTTGGCGTCCGCGGTTTTCGTTTCCGGCTTGGCGGCTGCCTGCTTGGGATCGGCAGGCTTTGCATCCGGCTTTGCGGCTGCGGGCTTTGCGGAAAGCTGTTGCGAGGCCTGCGCGATCACTTGCGCCTGGGCCTGGCTGGCGCCGGGCTTTGTTGCGATCACCGGCGCGGGCACGGGCGTCATCGCCGTGACGGTGGGCTTGGCGACGCCGGGCGGTGTGTAGGACGCGCCATCGGTCTTGGGCGCCAGGATGTCCAGCACCACATGGGTGCCGTCCTTGAAATCATGATAGCCGGAATCGGAGTCGGTCTCGAACTCCACGACGGTAGACCCGCCGTCGATGCGCCAGGATGCATTCTTCACCCAGGGCGGCGCGAAACGCGCGATGGCCGACACATCGGTGCGCGTCGCTGTGTCGAACTTGACCGTCATTTTCCCGGCGCCGGGAAACACGTGATAGGAAACGTCTTTGGGCCAGTCGAACACCAGCCGGGTGAATTTCTCATACGCGCCCGTGCGCAGCTTGATCTCCGGCAGCGAAGCAACATCGACCGGCTTGGCAACAGGTTTTGGCGGCGCCACCAGATCGGGCATGGCGCCGGCGAAATCGGTGGTGGCCAGATCGACGACGGCGCGATTGCCGACCTGGCTGACATGCAGCTTGACGGGCTGGGTCAGCACAAAGCGCAACGACTTGCCGTCGGGATCGGCATGGCCGCTGGTGATGGCGCGCGGCATCGCCGCCACGATGGCGGCGGGATCGATGTCGGTCTTGGCGCTGAAGTTGATCGCCAGCACGCCGCCGGTGGTGGTGGCGCTGATTTTGGATGCCGTGGTGAAGGACAGCCGGCCATAGCCGTTCTGCAAGGACCCGCTGACACTGTCCGCATGCGCCGAAAACCCGGAATCAAGCACGCTGGCGCCAAGCACCAGTGCCAGTCCCAGAAAATGCGCGCGTTGGATCACCAGGTCTCCCCTTCTGACGGCATACTGGCGGGGCGGTATTAACCTCGGGTTAAGCACGATCGAAAGATTCGGCAGATTTTAAAGAATCTACCAAGTCATTGATTTCATTAAATTTACTGTGCCGCCGGGGCAGCCGGTCTGGCCTGCGGGGCAGCTGTGGCCGGGGCAGCGGCAGCCGCTGGCGCAGGGGTCGCTGCGGGCGTGGCCGAGGCCGTCATATCGGCAGCGGGACGGGGCTTGCGGGCCCGCTTTTTGACCGGCGCGGGCTGATCGGCCGGCGCGGTCGCGGCGGCTGAGTCGCCGGAGGCGGAGTGGTGGCAGGGGCCGGCGTCAGCGCCGCGACTTGGCTCGGAGCCGCCGCGGGCGCAATCG
>CAWHLV010000002.1:0-5808 GCA_963830095.1 uncultured Alphaproteobacteria bacterium | reverse complement strand
ATCGCGCCGCAAGCGGCACCCGCCGCGCCCGGCCCGGTCGCCGCCCTGACCCCGGCGCCGGCCGCCGCTGCCGCGCCTGTCGCCGACCAGCCTGCCCCGGTGAAAAAGCGGGTCCGCAAACCCCGTCCGGCTGCTGATATGACGGCATCCGCCACCCCGGCGACCGCCCCTGCTCCGGCTGCCGCTCCGCCTGCGGCCATGACTGCCCCGCAAGCCGCTCCGGCGGCCGCGGCATCACAGTAAAACTAATTAAATCAATGATTTGGTAGAATTCTTTAAAATCTGCCAACTCTTTCGATCGTGCTTAACCCGAGGTTAATACCGCCCCGCCAGTATGCCGTCAGAAGGGGAAACCTAGTGATCCAACGCGCGCATTTTCTGGGACTGGCACTGGTGCTTGGCGCCAGCGTCCCCGCGCATGCGGACAGTGTCAGCGGGTCTTTGCAGAACGGCTATGGCCGGCTGTCCTTCACCACCGCGTCCAGGATCAGCGCCACCACCACCGACGGTGTGCTGGCCATCAGCTTCAGCGCCAAGACCGACATCGATCCCGCTGCGATCGTGGCGGCGATGCCGCGCGCCATCACCAGCGGCCATGCCGATGCGGACGGCAAGTCGTTGCGCTTTGTGCTGACCCAGCCGGTCAAGCTGCATGTCAGCCAGATCGGCAATCGCGCCGTCGTCGATCTGGCCACCACCGATTTCAACGGCGCCATGCCCGATCTGGTGGCGCCCGCGAAGCCCGTCGTCAAGCCCATGGATGTCGCCGCACTGCCGGAGATCAAGCTGCGCACGGGCGCTTATGAGAAATTCACCCGGCTGGTGTTCGACTGGCCCAAAGACGTTTCCTATCATGTGTTTCCCGGCGCCGGGAAAATGACGATCAAGTTCGACACACCGGCGCGCACCGATGTATCGGCCATCGCGCGTTTCGCGCCGCCCTGGGTGAAGAACGCGGCCTGGCGCATCGACGGACAATCCACCGTCGTGGAGTTCGAGACCGACTCCGATTCCGGCTATCATGATTTCAAGGACGGCACCCATGTCGTGCTGGACATCCTGGCGCCGAAGACCGATGGCGCGGCCTACACACCGCCCGGCGTCGCCAAACCCACCGTGACAGCGATGACGCCCGTGCCCGCACCGGTGATCGCATCAAAGCCCGGCGCCAGCCAGGCCCAGACACAAGTGATCGCACAGGCCTCGCAACAGCTTTCCACAAAGCCCGCACCGGCAAAGCCGGATGCAAAGCCTGCCGATCCCAAGCAGGCAGCCGCCAAGCCGGAAACGAAAACCGCAGACGCCAAGCCCGCTGACCCCAAGAAGCAGCCCGTGCCCGCACAGCCGGTGCAGACAGCCGCAGCACCCACCGCGGCGGCCATCCCGGTCGCCGAGGCGCGGCGCACCCGCGACGGCGCCATCATCAATTTCAAAGGCGCCGGCCCCTTGCCCGCCGCCGTGTTTGTGCGCGGACTTACCGCCTGGATCATTCTTGAAAATGCGCCGGCGTTTGATCCGGCAATCTGAAGCCAGCGCTGGGCGATTTCGCCGCCGGTGTCGAGGCGTCGTCCGCCAATGGCCTGGGCATTCTGCGCATCACGCTGAAAGCGCCGGCCCAGATCGCGGCCCGCAGTTGGGCCCCACCCTGCAGGTCGAGATCGCGCCCAATGTCGCGCCCGCGCCCACAACAATTGGCTTTGCCCGCAACCAGAGCGATCCGCGCCGCGCCTCGCTGTCCACCCTGCTGCCGGCCGCCGACCATGCCTTCAAGATTTCAGGATCCGTCGGGTGGCGATCAGCTGACCGTGATCCCGGCCCAGACCGGCCAGGGACTGCCCGCCGCACGCAATTTCGCCGATTTCGCCGCCCTGCCCAGCGCCAGTGGCCTGATCATCACGCCCTATTCCGACGACCTGCAGGTCAATGTGGACATGTCGCGGGTCTCGATCTCGCGCCCCACCGGCCTCGCGCTGACCCCGCCGCAAATGCCGGTGGCGATGTCGCCGTCGGCGCTGGCGCGCTTTGGCGACGGCCCGTCCTATCTTGATTTCAATCACTGGGGTGAAGCCTCGGGCGGCAGCTTCCTGGCCACCGAGCGCAAGCTGACCCAGGCATCCGCCCATGCCAGCCCCGAAGTCGCGGGCCTGGCACGGCTCAATCTGGCGCGCTTCTATCTCGCCAACGGCTTTGCCTCCGAAGCGCTGGGCCTGCTCAATCTGGTGCAGCAGAACGATCCCTCGCTCAGCGGCGATGCGCAGCTGGCCACGATGCGCGCGGCCGCCGATTACATGATGGGCCGCTATCGCGACGCCCATAACGATCTGGGTTCGCCCTCCTTCGACGCCGACCGTCATGCCTCGCTGTGGCGCGGCTTGACCGAAGCGGCGATGGAAGACTGGAAGGACGCCCACGCCCATCTGGATCAGGCCACACCGGTGTTGAACCGTTATCCGGTGGCGTGGCAGGCGGCCGCAACCTTGGCCGATACCGAATCCGCGCTGGGCCTGGGGCGGCTGGATCTGGCCGACGCCGCACTTCAGCGCCTGCCCAAGAACCTCGACGCCCGCCAGGCACTGCAGGCCGATCTGGATCAGGCCCGGCTGATGGCGGCGGAAAGCCGCTATTCCGATGCCGCTTCGCATTTCACCGCCGTGGAAAAGAGCGGCGACGAAAAACTCGCGGTGCAGGCGATTTTCTATCACACCACTGCGGCCTTGAACGCCGGCGCCATCACCGCCCCCCAGGCTATCGAACAGCTGGAGCGCCTGCGCTTCCGCTGGCGCGGCGACGCGCTGGAGCTAAAGACCCTGCGCAAGTTGGCTTCGCTGTACTTTGGCCGCGGCCAGTGGCGCGATGGCCTCAGGACCCTGCACGTCGCGACCCAGAATTTCGGCGGCGAAGATGCCGCCCGCGTCGCCCAGGACGACATGCGCGGCGCTTTCGTGAATCTGTTCCTCAAGGGCGGCGCCGACAAGATGAAGCCGGTGGATGCGCTGGCGCTGTTCTATGACAATCTGGATCTGACCCCGATCGGGCCGGATGGTGACGAAATGATCCGCCGGATGTCCGACCGGCTGGTGCAGGTCGATCTTTTGTCCCCGGCCGAGAACCTGCTCGCCTATCAGGTGGACAAGCGGCTTGACGGCATCGCCAAGGCACAGGTTGCGACCCGGCTGGCGGGCGTCTATCTGATGGACCACAAGGCTGACAAAGCGGTGGCCACCATCCGCGATTCCCAGATCACCGGCCTGCCCGATGATGAAATTCACAACCGCCTGATCCTGGAAGCGCGCGCCTTTGCCGCCCTCAAGCAATGGGACAATGCGCTGGATCTGATCGCGGTGGACCAGAGCGAAGACACCAAGCGGCTGCGCGCCGACATCTATTGGGAATCGGGCAATTGGGCGGTCGCCGGCCAGAAGGCCGAAGAGATGCTGGATATGCGCTGGAGCAATTCAACGCCTTTGACCGACGCCGAACGCGGCGGGCTGATGCGCGCCGCCGTCGCCTACAGCCTGGCCAATGACCAGGCGTCGCTGGCGCGCCTGCGCGCCCACTTCGCGTCCAAGATGAACGGCACGCCCGACGCCAACATGTTCGCGGTGCTGTCATCCGACATCGACCAGCATGGCCTGGCCTTCCGCGACGCCGCCGCCAGGATTGCCTCGGTGGACACGCTGGATATCCTTCATGAAGGATTTCTCCAGCCACAAGACCGGCGCGAAGAGCTAAAGCGTTTTTTCGTTCTTCTCAAGCCAGCGCAGGGCGCGCTTTGAAATTTTTTCCCAGCCCGGCTCACCGATCAGCCAGTGGCCCATGCCGTCCAGCACCTCATGGGTGGCGCGGTCCTTATAGAGCGCGGCATTGCGCGCAACCGTCGAAGGCGGATTGATGCGGTCCTCGCTGCCGGTCAAAAACAGCAGCGGTGCGGTCACGGCATCGGCATCCACTTCGCTGGCGCGGTTGAGGTCCAGCCCCAGTTCATGATCTCGAAGGTGGCGCAGCCCGAATTCCGGCATAAAGCGGCCGAACACCTCATCGCGCATGTGGCGCGGCAGCTGGTCGAGCGAATGGGCCAGCGCCACATCGCGATTGGGCTCCAGCACCATGTTCCAGTAGCCGGGATGCATGTGCAGGGACTGGGCAGCGCTGATCTCAAACAAAGTGGTGGGCGGCGTGCCCCAGGGCGCGGACGGCGCCAGCAGGATCAGCGCGGCAACCTTGTGCCGTGCCGCCAGGATCTGGGCGAGCAAGCCCGCCCATGGAGTGGCCAACCAGAATGGGCGCCTCGCCCAGCGCTCCCATTTCGTCTTCCAAATCGGAGGCATAATCGGCCAGACCGGTGGTGCCCAGCGCGGCGGGTGGGCGGCGCCATCGTGAAAGCGCAAGGCTGGTGCGCTGACGCGGTAACCGGCGGTTCGAATTTTTTCTTCAGACCTTCCAAAGACCAGGGCCCACAGAAGGCGCCATGGATCATCAGTATCGGTGGTTTGGAGCGTGGGCGCGAGCCGGGGCGGCCCGTCAGAAGACGTCATGCCAGGTTTTTGAAGGCCGCGATGACCTCTCTGTAGGTGTCGCGCTTGAAGGGCACGATCAGGCCGTGGCAGCTTGTCCATGTCCACCCACTGGAATGTAGGAAAATTCCGGCTCATGGGTGGTGAGATTGATGTCGGCATCCTCACCGGTAAAGCGCAGCGCGAACCATTTTTGCTTCTGGCCTTTGTACTTGCCATGGAAAGCCACGCCGATCAGATGCTGGGGCAGGTCATAAGTCACCCAGTCATCCATTTCGGCGATGACCTCGGCCTTGCCGGTGCCGACTTCTTCCTGCAACTCGCGCAACGCGGCCTGTTTGGGGGTCTCGCCCTTGTCGATGCCGCCCTGGGGCATCTGCCAGCCTTCCACGGTCTGGTCGATGCGCTTGCCGACAAAAACCTTGCCCGCGCGGTTCAGCAGCATGATGCCGACGCACGGCCGGTAGGGTAGATCAGATGACATTTTGTTCTCTGGGTCTATCTCAATTTAGGCGCGAGAGATTTTGCGGCCTGAGCAGGAGCGTCGCGTGGGACGCGTGCTTATAGCACGTGAGCACGCGCGACGAACTCAGGGCGCAAAAGATCCGCGCTTTTATTTTGGCTGAGTAACTATGGCGGATACGGGGACCAATACAAAGCCCCGCAATTCCAGTCCGCGCGCCCATTCGGCGATGCGCGCGATGGAAACCGGATAAAGGAAGGCCGAACCCACCGCGCTGCCATTGGCGCGGGCCTGGGTTTCCAGTTCCGACAGGCGATGGTCGATTTCCAGCGCAGTCTGGATGGTGTCGAGCGCAGCCCCGCTCTGCGCCGCCGGCATACCGAGCTGGGATGCGACCGTGGGCAGCACAGACTGGCTGGCCGCGCCATTGTCGAAGAAATAGAGCCCGCGGCGATTGAGTGAGGTCAGGACCGGCGACAGCGCCTCGGTGTCGGACAGGAAGCGCTGGCCCAGAAGATTTGTCACCCCGGCATAACCGGTGAAGCGGCTGAGCGCCCAGTTCAGGCGCTGTATGTTGGCGTCTTCTTCCTGGCCGGCGCGCAAGGTGTGCGGACCCGGATCGCTGTCGGGGAAGTCGAAGGGCTCCATGGGAATTTCCAGCAGCACTTCGTGGCCGCGTGAGCGCGCCTGGGCGACCCATCGCCCGACATCGCTGGCATAGGGGGCAAAGCCCAGAGTGACGCCCGACGGCAGCGCATCCAGCGCAGCTCTTGGTGGCCAAAGCCGACATGCCCAGGCCGCCCACGACAATGGCGATCTTAGCAATACATC
>CAWHLV010000001.1:0-3799 GCA_963830095.1 uncultured Alphaproteobacteria bacterium | reverse complement strand
TGAGGCGCGGCTGGCCCCCGACATGCTACCGCTGAAGAACCAGGTCTATATCGCCACCGACGGCGCCAAGGGCTGCGGTGCGCGGCTGGCCGGCGTGGAGATCCCCAAGTTCGAAGACGTCGAAACCAGCTTTCCCGAACTGAAGGCGCGCGTGGCCAAGACCATCGCCTTTCTCAAGACCTTGGACCGCAAGAGCTTTGCGGGCGCCGAGAACAAGGACATCGTGCTGAAGTTCCCCAACGCGACGCTGGAGTACAAGGGCGGAGATTACGTCAACAAGTTCGTACTGCCCAATGTCTATTTCCACATCACGATCGCCTACGGCATCCTGCGCAATCTGGGTGTGAAGCTGGGCAAGCCTGACTATCTGAGCGGCGGCGAAAGCTGATCCGCCACTGTCCTGAAAACATGCAAAGGGCCGAAGCACCGCTTCGGCCCTTTTGCGTTTGGCGTGCGTCAGTTCGAGGCGTGCTTTTCCATCATGGGCGCGTCGAACTTGCCGAGCGTGCAGATCTGCCCCGAATGGTTTACGTAAAAGGGCTGGGCATTCTCGCACACCATCGTGTCGCCCGAGCGCAGCGCCCAGGAAAACCCTTCATACTTCAGGTCCGGACAGTAGCCCTGCAGGTGGTTCACATAGGTGGTGCCGTCCTTCATCTTGAACACCATGGTCTTGCCGTCGGTGGACTTGCTGGACACCATGTTGCGAACATCGAGGCAGACATGGTCCGCCAAAGCGGGGGCGACAGCGCTGACCAGACCCGCCGATGCCATCATCAGCGCCATCACAAGTGTTTTCATGACTTTCTCCATTATGCCCTTCCCTGACGGCGATTATCTGCCTGTCCCCGGGGGCCCGCAATAGCTACTACGTCTGTCATAAATTAGCCTTGAGGGTCAGCCACTTGACGGGCGCAACGGGAGGGGCCAATGGTCCGCTCCCACTGTTTTCTTTGGAGAATCCCCGTGTCCGCCAGCCCGATCAGGTGACCATGACCCTGCCCGACGGCAAGGCCATGACCTTCACCCGGGGCGTGACCGGTGGGGAAATCGCCGCCGCGATCGGCCCGGGCCTGGCCAAGGCGGCGCTGATCATCATGGTCAATGGCCAGGAATATGACCTGTTCCGCCCCATCGAACAGGACGCGCAATCCGCATCATCACCAAGAAGGATCCCGAGGCGCTGGAACTGATCCGCCACGACATGGCGCATGTTCTGGCCATGGCGGTGCAGGCGCTTTATCCCGGCACCCAGGTCACCATCGGTCCGGCGATCGACGACGGCTTCTATTACGACTTCGCCCGCGCCGAGCCGTTCACGCCCGAAGACCTGCCCAAAATCGAAGACGAGATGCGCAAGATCATCAAGGCGGGCCTTCCCACCCGCCGCGAGGTGTGGCCGCGCGACCAGGCGGTGGCGCATTTCAAGGGCATCGGCGAAAGCTACAAGGCCGAACTGATCCAGAGCATTCCCGCCAATGAAGATGTCTCGATCTACTGGCATGGCGACTGGCACGACCTGTGCCGGGGCCCGCATTTTCGCACCACCGCCGAGATCGGCGATGCCTTCAAGCTGACCAAAATCGCCGGCGCCTATTGGCGCGGCGACTCCAAGAACGCCCAGCTCCAGCGCATCTACGGCACCGCCTGGCGCGACAAGAAAGAACTGGAGGATATCTCCCGGCTGGAAGAGGCCGAGAAGCGCGACCATCGCAAACTGGGCCGCGAGCTGGAGCTGTTCACCTTCGCGCCCGATGTCGGCGCCGGCCTGCCCTTGTGGATGCCCAATGGCATGGTCATCCGCCAGGAGCTGGAATTTTTAGCCCTGAACGAAGAGCGCAAGGACGGCTATCGCCGGGTGGCGACGCCGCACATCGCCAAGGAAGCGCTGTATTACCGTTCGCGCCACCTGCCCTATTACGGCGAAGGCATGTATGCGCCGCTGGACATTGACGGCGAGAATTACCGCCTGCGTCCGATGAACTGCCCGCACCATCATCTGATCTATGGGGCGACGCGGCATTCCTATCGCGAGCTGCCGCTGCGCATCGCCGAATATGGCCAGGACTATCGCTATGAAGCGTCAGGCGGCCTGTCGGGCCTGATGCGGGTGCGCGGCTTCTGCATGAACGACGCGCATATCTATTGCCGCTACGACCAAGCCAAGGATGAATTCATCCGGGTGATGAAGCTGCATGCCCGCTATTACGACCTGCTGGACATCAAAGACTATTACATGCGGCTGTCGCTGCCCGACATGGCCAAGCTCGACAAGTATGTCGACGAGCCGCAGAAGTGGCTGGATGCGCTGGCCATCATCCGCCAGGCGATGGATGAATCCGGCCGAAATATGTCGAAGGCAAGGGCGAGGCCGCCTTCTACGGCCCCAAGATCGACTTCCTGATCAAGTCGGCGATCGGCACCGAATACACCATCTCGACCAACCAGCTCGACTTCCTGGCGACCCAGACCTTCGACCTGAAATATATCGGCGAGGATGGCGCGGACCATCCGGTCTATGTCATCCATCGCGCGCCCTTGGGCACCCATGAGCGCTTCACCGCCTTCCTGATCGAGCATTATGCCGGGGCCTTCCCGGTCTGGCTGGCGCCGATCCAGGCGCGAGTGATCCCGATTTCCGAGAAGGTCGGCGACTATGCCCAGAAAGTCGTGGATGCCCTGTTTGGCGCCCCGGTGGTCAATGGCACTGCGGGCCTGAGGGTAGACATCGACACCTCCAACGAGCGGATGCAGAAGAAGATCCGCGACGCCCAGCTCCAGAAAATCCCCTACATGCTGGTGGTGGGCGAGCGGGAAGCCCAGGGGCAAAGTCGCCGTCCGGCTGCGCTCGGGCAAGGATCTGGGGGCCATGCCGCTGGAAACTTTCATTTCCCGCATCAAAAACGAGGCGGAATCCCGGCGGGATGTGGCCGAATAGCCCTTTCCGAAGGCAGGGAGAATGCCTATCTTGGGGCTCGAGTTCCGGCAGTGGCTGCCGGATGCGCCAGCCCGGCGCCCCGCCGAAAGGTTTCCCGTTTGCGTCCATGATCGAGACCCTCGTTTCGCCTGGAACCTACGGACCAGCGAGACGCGGTGGCGCACGGCTGTTCAAAGGAGAGAGTCATAGTTCCGAGACGTTTTCAGGGTAACGCCCCCCCGCCGGCCAAGGATGGCCCGCGCATCAATGACGAAATCACTTCCAAAACCATCCTCCTGATCGGCGATGACGGCCACAAGTATGGCGAGATCGGCCTCGATGAGGCGCTCGCGCTGGGCGACGAAAAGGGTTTTGACGTGGTTGAGGTGTCGCCCGACAACAAGCCGCCGGTCTGCAAGTTGATGGACTATGGCAAGTTCAAATACGAACAGCAGAAAAAGGCTGCCGAGGCCCGCAAGAAGCAGAAGGTCATCGAGATCAAGGAGATCAAGATGCGCCCGACCATCGACGATCACGACTATGACGTGAAGATGCGGGCGATGAAGCGCTTCTTCGATGAAGGCGACAAGGTGAAGGTCACGCTGCGTTTCCGCGGCCGCGAAATGGCCCACCAGCACCTGGGCATGGACCTGCTGAACCGGGTGCAGAAGGACACGGAAATCTTCGCGAAACTGGAACAGTATCCGAAGATGGAAGGCCGTCAGATGATGATGGTTTTGGCGCCCCGCGGGCGCCAATCATCTGTTTTCAAGCGTAGTGGTTATGCCAAGTGTCGACCGCGTCCAGCGACCGACAGGCGCCAAAGCGCCGGGCCGGTAAGGCAATAAGCTCAAACAAAGAAAGCGCCCGTCACCGGGCGCT